>CACZNA010000023.1:67021-76963 GCA_902782455.1 uncultured Bacteroidia bacterium
GGAAAAACACGAATGGCCATATATTATCCACGAATTGATACATAAATTGAAATTTTTGATAATTTGTGTTCAATTGGTGGAAATTCGTGTGGAAGAAAATAGGAAAAACACGAATGGCCATAAATTATCCATAAATTGGTTCATAAATTCTTGTTTTTGAAAATTTGTGTTCAATTGATGGAAATTCGTGTAAAAATAAAATAGGTAAAAGATATTTTTGTAATTTTGTAGCCTCAAACCGAAAATTGATGGAAAATTTATGTAAAATATTGATTATCAAGCAATTGAATTAGACTAAATCTCCTTTCCAAACTTTTGCATATCCACTATCCAAGGCAGGGCTACAGGGCTTTGTCTTGGATTTTTTTGCCTAAATCTTGAAATCTGAAATTTTAAATCTTCAAATCTTTAAATCACTAAAAAATGAACAACAACAAAAAACTGAAAGCCATCGTGCTTTCGATGGGATTGGGGGTGGCGATGCTTACGTCCACCTCGGTGCAGGCCCAGATGGTTGACCAGCGTGGCGGGCGCCCCAACGGTTTATTCCAAGAGAACTGTCAAAATGATGGACTGATGCAGCGTGGAGGCAACCGTAGTGTAGGCTCTACTTTGAGCAACGAGTCGTTTGGTGCCCCGATAGGCGGCGGCATTGGCATACTGCTTGCCGCTGGCATGGGCTATGCCCTTATCCAATCGAAGAAAAACAAACAGAATTAAACAACCAAGAAAAATGAAGAAATTGAGTTTCATCGTCATGGCCTGCCTGATGGTGCTGGGCCTGACGCAATGCAAGAAAAACGAACCATCAGCCAATAACACTGCCGACAACGGCAACCGCGTGAGCATCACCCTGACGCTCGACAAAGGCGGACAAAGGGTGCATCCCGAAGAGGAAAACGGGGTGGCCAACGTGGTTTACGACAACGGCGACGTGGTGTATGTGGGCAGCAACGGCAAATACATGGGCTGCCTGACCTACGACGGCAGCGTGTTCGCGGGCAGCATCAACGATGCGGCCACCGAGGGCGAGCCTCTTCAATTTATCTTCATGGGCGGCCAAACCATCGACGGCTTGACCGAGGCCAGCTCGACTGAATGTGTCTTCAACATCGGCAACCAGAGCAATGGCCTGGCCGTGATTTCGTGCGCTCCTTCGAATGAGGATTTCAGCCTCTCCAACCTGAGCTACACCGCCTACCTGCGCAACCAATGCGCCTTGGTGAAGTTCGACTTGGGTTCGGTGAGCACCGACGCCGCGATTACGATTGCGGGCGTGAAGACCGAGGCTACCATCGGCTTCGGCGGCACGGTGACCAACGGCACGACGACGGGCAACATCGTGCCCTACGGCACAGGCTCGACACGCTATGCCGTGGTGCTCAGCGACCAAGCCACAGTGACCAATGGCTCCATCAGCTGCTCAGGCTGCACGGGCACGTTCAGCATCCCCACGGCGGCCTACACCAACGCCTTCCTGACCGATGCCACCATAACCTTGAATCCTCCCACGGTAGCCACGCCCCCCCCCGCACTACACTGAACCGGAATTCGTGATAGGTCAGGCCTATTGCTACGGCGCATTAGAGAGCCTCACCGGCATCGAAGAATACGGCATCTGCTGGAGCACGGAATTTTTCAACCCGAATGAAACACAGGTGAACTATGCGGTAGGTGATGACTGGAACGACGGCATCTTCTCAGCCCCCTTCCGTGTGACATTTGGCACCACCTACTACTATTGCGCCTATGCCAAGAATGTGGGTGGCTATGGCTATGGCGAGGTGAAGAACTTCACGCCCCCCCCTCAACCCGACCTCTCGCCCGACTTCGAGGATGGCAACGTGCAGCCTATAGGTTGGACGTTCGTTAGCGATGGCGAACATGACGTTGACTGGTATGTTGCTAATATAGGCCATGTATACATTGAATACTATGGAGACTATGACTATGCTCCTGCCTATGAAGGCAACTATTCGCTTTACATCAATAACAACTGCGAATATGGTTTAGACTATTTTGTCTCTGCCCAACTCCCGTTTGACGGCAGTCCTGCTTCTATAAGCTTTGCCTATGTCACTCCTGAATTTGAAGGAGGCGGCATGAACAACATCTCGGTTGCATACACCACCGACATCGGAGGCTCCTGGCAAAACACTGACTTCGTGGAAGAGTCCAGTGAGGAATGGACGGAGGTTGCTGTAGACCTGAGTGACGTGTACGGCGATTGCTACATTGCCATCGTGAGCACCGACGATTGCGGCCTCGGCACCGCCATAGACAACATCGTAATCACCATCGGCGATACCAAGATGACCGCCAAGATGGACACGTATGCTCCCCGTTCTTCCAAATCTGCAATTCGGAAGCGGTAAATATCGGCATTTGCAATGCTGGAATGAAATAAAACCCGTTCTTGCGAATTTGCAATTCGCAAGCGGTGAGGAGGGAATTTTCAATTCCCACATCATTGTAGAGGCGCCACGTTGTGGTGCCTCTGCTTTTTTTGCCTGTCGGTGTGCTGCCGCAGGTCGCGACACTGCCGTAGGTCACGACGCTGCCGTAGGTCGCGACGCAGCCGTAGGTCGCGACCTACGGTTAGGGGTAGTTGCGTCTTTCAGACGCAGGGGTAGTCGGCGGCAGCCGAAAATTCGTTTAATTCGCGTAATTCGCCGTTGTATATCCTTATTCGCCGATGCAAATTTGCGAGTTTGTGTTGGCGTGGGTTCACACCCCAGCCGATGAAAAGCCATGATACGACAACCCTACATTCATTTGTGAACAAACGGCACGTCGCACATTATTAATACCTCCTTCACGAAAGCCCGCTCGCTGGGGCCAAAATGGTTGTCGGAACGCGAAAGGCGTGTCATCATGAGCGAAAAAGAACGTTTTTTCTCTTTCGACATCCGTTTCAATGTTGTGTAGGTTTGCTTTTGCAACTCGTTTTTCGGAACAGGGACAAAACCCTTGGCATCAAATTTCAACTCCTTCAAGCAGTTTTCGAGACACTCCTTTTCCCCTTTATGGTCTTGATAATCAGCATCAACCAAGTTACACAACACACTGGCTATCGCCTTTTGCTCCTCTTTGGTGTATTCTTCCATACTTCTTTTTTCTGCAAAGAAACAACTTTTTTGAGAAATACTATCCCAAATTCAATTATTTTTCTTTTCTTTGCACGTTCAAACTGATAAAATACCACTACAATGAATAGAAATTTACTTTCAAAGGCATTTTTGACCGTTTCACTTATTCTATTGTCTACTATAGGAGTATTTGCCCAAGACAACAGCATCAAAGGTTTCGTTTATGAGGAATCGACAGGCGAGCCGATGATGTTCACCAACGTCTACCTGAAAGGCACCACCTTTGGCGGCGCGACCAGTGAAAACGGTTTCTTCAACATCACCCGCATCCCCGATGGAACCTACACCCTACTGATTACCTCTGTGGGCTACGACACCATCTCTGAGCGTTTCACCCTCTCCAAAGGTGAGACCGTCAGCCGCAAGTATTACCTCAAGGAAACCAGCCAAAAACTTGATGTAGTGACCATTAGTGCCGATAAGATTGAGGCCCGCACCGAGACCAAGACTTCGGTCATCAGCGTCACACCCAAGACCATCACCAAGATTCCGAGCGTGGGCGGTCAGGCTGACTTCGCGCAATACTTGCAGGTTGTGCCAGGTGTCATCTTCACCGGCGACCAAGGCGGTCAGCTCTACATCCGTGGCGGCTCGCCCATCCAAAACAAGGTGCTTCTCGATGGCATGGTAGTCTACAATCCCTTCCACTCCATCGGACTCTTCTCGGTGTTCGACACCGACATCATCCGCAACGCCGACGTCTACACTGGTGGCTTCGGAGCCGAATACAGCGGCCGTATCTCCTCCATCATGGACATCGCCACCCGCGACGGCAACAAGAAACGCATTTCGGGCAAGATAGGAGCCAGTGTGTTTGGCGCCAAAGTGATGCTGGAAGGCCCGCTCAAGAAAGCCAAGACCCCCGAAGAGGCCACGGCTTCCTTCGTCATTTCGGCCAAGAACTCTTACCTCGAATACACCAGTAAACTCCTTTATCCCTACGCCTCCGAAACAGGCTTGCCGTTCAACTTCCAGGACGTTTACGGCAAAGTGTCGCTCAATGCGCCCAACGGCAGTAAAGTCAACTTCTTCGGATTCTCGTTCAACGACCAAGTGAACAACTACTTGTCGCTTTCCGACTTTGGCTGGCACTCGTTTGGCGGCGGCACCAACTTCCTCGTCATCCCCGGCAAGGCTCCCGTGATGATTGAGGGTAACGTGGCCTATTCAAGCTACGCCTCAACCATGAAAGAAGAGAACAGCCCCGACCGCAACAGCACCATCAACGGCTTCAACGCCAGCTTCGACTTCAGCCAATTCATGGGCAAAAACACCCTGAAATACGGTTTTGAGATGCTCGGCTACACCACCGATTACACTACCTATAGCGTTTACGGCCACACACGCATCTCGCAAAAAGTGAACTCCACTGAGATTGGAGCCTACGCCAAATACAAGGCCGTTTTGGGCAATGTGTTGCTTGAGCCCAGCCTGCGCGTCCAATGGTACGCCTCGCTGCCCGACATCTCCATCGAGCCGCGCTTGGCCGTGAAATACAACGTCAACGACCGCTTGCGCCTGAAGGCCGCCGGTGGCAAATACTCGCAAAACTTCGTCGCCGCCACCAGCGACCGCGACGTGGTGAACCTTTTCTACGGCTTCCTTTCCGGCATCGACAACCTGCCCAAGACCTACAACGGCAAACCCGTTACCAGTTACTTGCAAAAGGCCTACCATGCCATCGTCGGCGTTGAATACGACCTCACCAGCAACATGACCATGAACATCGAAGGCTATTGGAAAGACTTCAACCAACTGACCAACATCAACCGCAACAAGATTTACACCGACTCGCCCGAAAACGCCACCGTCCCCGACCTGCTGAAGAAAGACTTCACCGTGGAGACAGGCAAAGCCTACGGTGCCGACATCTCGCTGAAATATGAGGACAAGCACTGGTATCTGTGGGCTGTCTACGCGCTCGGTTTCGTGTCAAGAGAGTATGAGAAAGTGGTTGAGGATGAGGCCGTCATGACAACGTATGCACCCCACTTCGACCGCCGCCACAACGTCAACGTCATCCTGACCTACACCGCCGGAGCCAAACGCCAGTGGGAGTTCAGCGGCAGATGGAACTTCGGTAGCGGCTTCCCCTTCACCCAGATTCAGGGCTACTACGAATACTTCTCGTTCCAAAACGGCATCAATTTCGACTATACCACCACCAACGGCGAAATTGGTGTGCTTTACAGCGACCTGAACACGGGCCGTCTGCCCACCTACCACCGCCTCGACATCGACTTGAAGCGCAAGTTCTTCTTCAGCGAAAACATCAACCTTGAGGTCGACCTCAGCGTCACCAATGTCTATAACCGCAAAAACATTTTCTACGTCAACATGATCACTGGCGAAAACGTCTACCAGTTGCCCATCATGCCGACATTAGGCTTTACGTTCACTTTCTAACCATGATCATTTTAGAAAAACCATACGTTTCAGCCCCGTTAGTGGCTTACCTTGAAGAGAAACAAATCCCTGTGCTGCGCAACGACATGGCAGCACAACTCACCGCCGAAGGGCATCACCTTAATTTATTGGACGACAATCAGTTCAAAGAGCAATATCTGCAAAATGAGCAACTTTACGCCGTGTCGGAAAACGCCTTGGTGTGGCTCTATGCCCAACTGCCCGAGTCGGAATTGGTGAAAAAGGTCAAGATTCTGAAGGACAAAGTCGCCTTCCGCCGCATCTGCCAGCAGATTTATCCCGAATTCTATTATAAAGAGGTGGAGATGAAGGCTTTGCGCAGCCTCAATCCTAACGAATTGCCTTTGCCGCTTGTGCTGAAACCCGCCGTGGGCTTCCTTAGCGTGGGCGTGTACATCGTCCGCAACAAAGAGGAATGGCAGGCCGCCTTGGACGACATCGACCGCAACTTCGCCAAGCAATGCGCCGTCTTCCCCGACACGGTTGTGCGCAGTGAAAAGTTTGTGCTTGAGCAGTTTATTGAAGGCGAGGAATATGCAGTGGATGCCTACTACGATGCCGAGGGCAAACCCAACATCATCAACATTTTCCACCACATCTTCAAGAGCGAAACTGACGTCAGCGACAGGCTTTATTGCATGAGCAAGCAGATTTTCGAAAGCAACTACCCCGCTTTCAACCAGTTCTGCATCGATTTGAATGGTGCCTTGGGGCTGCGTAACTTCCCGATGCACGTGGAGTTTCGCGTGGACAAAAACACAGGCCGCGCCATCCCGATTGAGGTGAACCCGCTGCGTTTCGCCGGCATGTGCCTCAACGACCTGACGCGCCACACTTGTCACCTGCTGCCCGTGCAGGCCTACTTTGAAGGCACCCATCCCGACTACGCCACCATGTGGAACGGCATCGAGAACGACGTGTTCAGTTTCGTCGTTTTGGACAAGCCTTACGAAACCAACCGCAAGCTCGACTTCGAGCGCATCAAGCGGCACTTCCACGGCGTACTCGAAACACGCGACATTATGAACCCCGCCATGAGCATTTGGGGATTCCTATTCACGCAGACCACGCCCGAGCACAAAGAGGAGTTGCATGAAATTCTGCACTCCACTTTGGAGGAGTTTATGGTATAGTGGACATGGGACTTCGGGACGCGAGACTTGTTGTCGCATCGCGTCATTTCGAGCAAAGCGAAGCAATCCAGACAAAAAATTGGCTAAAAGGTGGTAGGCTTACCACCTTTTTTTGATGGTAAAACACATTTTTTCGGGAAACCATCGCTAAGATTACTATCTTTGCCGAAAATAATCCATTATCATGCGCAATACCTTATTAATACTCATCACCGCCTCCGCCCTGCTGTTTTCGGCCTGCTCGGGAAATGGAGAAACAAAACAAAGCAAGCAATTCACCGAAAAGGAAGCCCTCGAATTCCTCTACACCTACATGCCCCTCGGCGATAGCGTGGACTATTCGGAAGAATACTACCGCGAGTGCATTCACTATGCCTTCCGCGCCAAGGAGGAAATGCCTTGGGGTAAGAGCATCCCCGAGCGCGAGTTCAAGCATTTCGTGGTGCCTGTGCGCGTCAATAACGAGAACCTCGATGCCTTCCGCAAAACCTATTACGAGGAACTGAAAGGCCGCGTGGAAAACCTTTCTTTATACGATGCCGTTCTTGAAGTAAACCATTGGTGCCACGAGCATGTGAACTACAAAGGCAGCGACAGCCGCACCAGTGCCCCGATGGCCACCATCAAGACCTCGTGGGGACGCTGCGGCGAGGAATCGACGCTGTTGGTGACGGCCTTGCGCACCGTTGGCATCCCTGCAAGGCAAGTCTATACACCCCGTTGGGCGCACTGCGATGACAACCACGCTTGGGTAGAGGCTTGGGTCGACGGCCAATGGCATTTCCTTGGTGCCTGCGAGCCTGAGCCTGTGCTTGATTTGGGTTGGTTCAACGAGCCGGCTTCGCGCACCTTATTATTACACACCCGCGTTTTCGGTGATTACAATGGTCCAGAGGAAGTCATCAGCCGCAACCGCAACTATACGGAAATCAACGTGGTGGATAATTATGGCAAGACCGCCAAAACCACTTTCACCGTCGTGGACGAGAACGGAACGCCTCAAGCCAATCTGCCCGTGGAATTCAAGATTTACAACTATGCCGAGTTTTGCACCGTGGTCACCAAAACGACTGACGAGAACGGCCAGACTTGGCTTACCTCTGGCTTGGGCTGCATGATGGCCTACGCTGCCAAAGACGGTAAGTTTGGCTACCAAGTCTTTAAATCGGGTGAAAATGAGAGCGTTACCATCACCCTCGACCACAAAGAAGGCACGATGGAAAGTTTTGAGTTTGACATGGTACCACCCGCTTCAAGTGGCATTTTGCCTGAAGTCACGCCCGAAATGCGCACCGAGAACGACCGCCGCTTCGCATACGAGGACTCGTTGCGCAACGACTATATCGCCGACTGCAAGAAAGCACAGCAAGAACTGATTATGAACACGGGCAACAAGACTTTGTGTCGCATCTATGAAAAAACTTGGGGCAACTACCAAACCATTGCCGACTTCGTGAAATACTCCCAAAGCAAAAATCAGGAAATCAAGGCTGTGGAATTGCTTTCCAACATTTCCGACAAGGACTTGCGCGACATCAGCATTGAAGTCCTGAAAGACCACTTCGACCACACGCCCGACCTCACATCTTCAATTATTTCCATGCCGCCCGACCTTTACGCGCAATACATCCTCAGTCCGCGTGTAAGCAACGAAATGATTGTGCCCTGGAGAAAAACCCTCACCGAGTTTTTCCCAAAGGATGAAGCCCAAAAATACCACGACAATCCCGCTCTGCTGGTCGATTGGGTAAAACATAACATCTTCGTTGACGACGAGTTAGCCTTGCAACGCATCCCGATTTCGCCCATCGGTGTGCTGAAAGTCCACAAGGCCGACCGCCATTCCCGAGACATCTTCTTCGTGGCCATGGCCCGCAGTTTGGGCATTGCCGCACAAATACATCCCGTGACGGGCAAGGTGCAATATTTTGACAATGAATGGATTGACGTGGACTTCGAGGCCGAGCAGCCTAAAATTGCGGAAATCGGGTATTTGGACATCCGCTACAACCCCATCGCCTCCATGCCCGACCCGAAATATTATACACATTTCAGCATTAAGAAGTTTGACGGCAACAGTTTCCGCCTCTTGGCCTACGATGCCCAAGACCCAGGCATCGATGACGGCATGACCCTGTCGAGTTTCGAACACCCAACACCTTTGGAGGCAGGCTATTACATCCTCACTTCGGGCAACCGTCTCCACGACGGTACTGCCCTGACTCACAGCCAGTTCTTCACCATCAAGGCAAAGGAAACCACCACCATCGACCTCGTGCTGCGCGAGCCTGACGACAATCTCCGTGTCATCGGAAGTTTCTATGCCGACAGCAAATTCACCGATCCCGAAACGGGTGAGGAATGCAATCCAAAACAACTCATTCAAGGCGACTACTTCATCCTCGGCCTTTTAGACCAAGGCAGTGAGCCGACCACCCATGCCATGCAAGACATTGCCGCATTCCGCAAAGACTTCGAGCAAAGTGGCCTGCCCATGATTTTCGTCTTCAACAGTAAAGAGGAATACGACAAGTTCAAATTAAAGAATTTCAGCAAGTTGCCCGATGGCATCACCTACGGTGTCGATGACGGGACCATCCGCGACGAACTTGTAGAAAGCCTTCACTTGAGCAACGTCAGCCGCCCAATTTTCATCATCGCCAACGCCAACAGCGAAGTGGTGTTTGTGAAGCAAGGCTACACAATCGGCTTGGGTGAGCAGATGTTGAAGATTATGTCAAAGGCAAAATGATACTATTCAATCGAATGAAAAGCATCCACAATGTGGTTAATTTCAGGTTTCCCATGATGGTATAGGATGGAGATGACATCAAATCTCACATCAAGGTCGATTTTGTGTTCATAATAATAGGAAGTAGCGACGGCGTAGATATGAGCTCTTTTCCGTCGATTGACGGCCATTTCTGGAGCACCATAATCATCACCCTGACGAGTTTTCACCTCAACAAACACAAGGTCCTTTCCATCAATGGCGATAATATCAATTTCCTTACGATAGGCGCGCCAATTCCGCTCAAGAATCTGATAACCCATATCCATAAGAAATTGGGCAGCCAAGTCTTCTCCAATCTTTCCCAACGAAGGTTTCTTTGCCATAACCATTAATAACAATATGCAAAGATAGTGAATTTTCGGACAGTCGGTGACGCGGCGGCCACAGAAAGTTAGGGAAAAAAGTCAATGGGTATGGTGAAAGGCAAAGGAAAAGCCGA
>CACZNA010000024.1:0-63260 GCA_902782455.1 uncultured Bacteroidia bacterium
GGCACTAATAGAATTCTTCCCTGGTATTGTTCCCAAAATCAATACTCGAGGCTCATGACACATTAGTGGAGGAAAACCTTCTACAATAGTTGAATCATTCTTTTTCATGTCAGTTAAATTTTAATGAAGATAAGACAGATTAGTATAACTCCTCGGCCCCTCCATAGTAATCGTAGACATCTTGATAATCCAAGTCTAATTGTTCTAAGATTTCCTCTGAAGACAGGCCGGTATTTATCTTGTTACCACCAGGTAAAGTTAAGACTACTCCATTGTTCCCAGCATAGCCATTTACCCTTGGCATAATAGATTCTCCTTTTTTAGGGATTCTTTCCGGGTGAGCTAAAACGGTATCATCTGGATATTCATACCTTGGATAATTATACACCTTCTCCACTTTTGGAGCTGAGTATTTTTCATCTAAATAATCCATAAGCAACGCTAACGGAATAATCCAGATAGGACTTGTTACAAGCATTATCAATAAGGCATTATTACCCCTATTTTTGTTTGTTTTCATAAAAGTCCTCTTCTCGCCGCGCCCTCTTTTTGGCTTTTCTTTATTTCGCATCATTCTCTGTGTAGAACAATATCAACAGTGCCTTCCCAAGTGTTGAAGATGGTGTCGAAAACGGCATACCCTGTGGTCGTAAAGACGAACCCATTAGTGCGGCCTCCAAATTGGGATGGATCATAACAGGCAGCATCCGAAATAGTGGCCATACCTTCGGCATTCGTATAGGTATAACGTTCCCCATTCATAATAAGGTCTCCATCGAAACCGTCACGTTCTTCGGCTTTCACGCTCACATTAGACAACGCTTGACCACTTTCATTCGTCACACGAAAAGTCACAGGAGCTCTTTTAATGAACAAATCTCCATAAACATCACGTTTACAACCAGATATGGTCATAAACATCATCGCGACAATAAATGTTAAAGTCATTTTTCTCATTTTCTTATCCCTAAATCCGTGACGGGAGCAACCTTTATTTTCCTTTTCAGCACCCCAAAGGAAAATTGATACAAAAGAAGCGTGGCACTGATATACCACTTCTTTGATTGGAGGTTGTGAGAGATACCTTGAGTCAAGAAGGTGTAACAACAGCCCACGCAAATTGCGTGAACCATTACACTTTTCTTGCGACTCTTGAAAACTCTCACATTTCCAACCACAAGACGAGCATAACGCTTCGTGTTTCTATATGTCGGCGGCAAAATTCCGCCATAAGAACCGCCACAAAGATACAACTTTTTTGGTTGGACAAGCATTGCAAAGTGTTTTTTTGTAATTTTGCGCCTATGGAATTGAAATCAAACAACAACGAAAAACAAGTCCCCTCGGAAGAAACAAGATTCGTTGAGGACATCAAGCAGATTGTGGTTACAGCCAAAACACAAGCCTATCGGGCTGTGAACCTGATGCAAGTTGCCAGCAACTGGCTTTTGGGTTGGCGCATCGTGGAACAGGAACAACAAGGAAAAGCTCGCGCTGAATACGGTGCATATATCATCAAACTGGCATCAGAAGTCTTGACAGCGGAATTTGGCAAGGGATATTCAGAAACGAACCTTAGGAATTTCAGAAAGTTTTACTTGACATTCAGTAATTTATCAATTCAGCAGACAATGCCTGCTGAATTAAACACGATGATTCAGCAGACAAAATCTGCTGAATCTCAAAAAGGTCAGACACTGTCTACTCGATTGAGTTGGTCTCATTACGAGCGGCTTATGCGCATAGACGATGAAAAAGCTCGAAATTGGTATTTGAAAGAGGCTGCGGAACAAAGTTGGGATGTGCGAACCTTGAACCGCAACATCAACTCACAATACTACTACCGACTGCTGCAAACTCCTGACAATCTGAAGCATGAAGTAATTGACGAGATGAAAACCTTGACTGCTGACTATCAAAAAGACAAATACGCTTTCATCAAGAACCCGGTCATTGCCGAATTCCTTGGACTGTCACAAAACACGGCTTTCAGCGAAACCAAATTGGAAACAGCCATCATCGACCATTTGCAGAAATTCATTCTGGAATTGGGCAAAGGCTATGCATTCGTTGGCCGCCAGCAACTCATTCGCACGGATTTGAAAGACTACTACATCGATTTGGTTTTCTACAATTATATTCTGAAGTGCTTTCTTCTCATTGACTTGAAAACGAATGAGATAACGCACCAAGACATCGGCCAGATGGATATGTATATCAGAATGTATGACGAACTCAAGTGCACCGAAGGCGACAATCCCACCATTGGCCTGCTACTCTGTGCCGAAACCAGCAAAGACCTGGCAAGATACAGTATATTGAAGGACAACCAACAACTATTTGCGGCAAAATATCTGACTTATCTCCCTGACAAGGAGCAATTATTGCTTGAAATAGAGCGGCAAAAGGAAATCTTTGCAATGCAACAAGGGAAACAATCCAAATAAAGTTTGTACCTTTGCAGCCCCAAACAAAATCGCATAAAACACACTAATATAATGAAAAAAGAAGTAAAATTCAGCCTCGTATATCGCGACATGTGGCAGTCGTCAGGCAAATACGTGCCACGCAAGGACCAATTGGAGCAAATCGCCCCCTTGATTATCGAAATGGGCTGCTTCGACCGCGTTGAGACCAACGGCGGCGCCGCCGAACAAGTGAACCTGCTTTACGGTGAGAACCCGAATCCCTCTGTCCGTGCTTTCACCGCTGCATTGCACAAAGGCGGCATCGAGTGCCACATGCTCGACCGCGCCCTCAACGCATTGAGGATGAACCCCGTGCCCGCCGACGTGCGCCAATTGATGTACAAGGTGAAGAAGGCACAAGGCGTGGACATCACCCGTATCTTCTGCGGCCTCAACGACGTGCGCAACATCATCCCGTCCATCCAATGGGCCAACGAAGCGGGCATGGTTTCGCAAGCCGCCATGAGCATCACCTACTCGCAGGTGCATACCGCCGAGTATTATATGCACATCGCCGACCAACTCATCGAGGCTGGTGCCAAGGAAATTGCCCTGAAGGATATGGCTGGCGTGGGTCGTCCTGCCTCTTTGGGCAAGATTGTGAACCACATCAAGACGCAGCACCCCAACATCAAAGTGCAATATCACGGCCACACCACCCCCGGCCTTTCGATGGCTTCGATGCTCGAAGTTTGCAAGGCTGGCTGCGATTACGTTGATGTGGCCATGGAGCCGCTGTCATGGGGCACCGTCCATCCCGACGTCATCAGTGTGCAAGCCATGCTGAAAGACGCCGGTTTCCTCGTGAAAGACATCGACATGAAGACCTACATGGCTGCCCGCAGCATGACACAGAGTTTCATCGACGACTTCCTCGGCTATTGGATTGACCCGCGCAACCGTTACATCAACTCGTTGCTGCTGGGTTGCGGTCTGCCCGGAGGCATGATGGGCTCGCTGATGGCCGACCTTAAGCCGGTACACGCCGCCATCAACATGAACCGCAAGAAAGACGGACTGCCTGAACTCAGCGAAGACGAGATGCTCGTCGAGATGTTCCAAGAGGTGCAAGATATTTGGCCCAAACTCGGCAACCCGCCTTTGGTAACCCCGTTCAGCCAATACACCAAGAACATCGCCCTGATGAACCTCTTTGCATTGAGCAAGGGCGAGCCTCGTTACGAAACCTCCATCGACCCTGCCGCATGGGACATGATTCTCGGCAAGGCCGGCAAATTGCCCGGCACTTTGGCACCCGAAATCGTGGAACTCGCCAAGAAGAAAGGCTTCGAGTTCTTCACCGGCAACCCGCAGGACAATTATCCCAACGCACTGCCGCATTTCATCGAGGAGATGAAGAAAAACGGCTGGGACCGCGGCCAGGACGACGAGGAACTGTTCGAGTTTGCCATGCACGAGAAGCAATATCGTGAGTACAAATCAGGCGAGGCCAAGCGTCGTTTCAACCAAGAGTTGGAGGCCAAGATGAAGGAGAAGTTCGAGAAGGCTGGTGGCACTGCCAAGTTGCCTGACCTCCGCGCCTTGCGTCATCCCAACGCCGAACCCGTCATCGCGCCCGTGAGCGGCATCGTGATGTGGGAAGTCGACTTCGACGACAAGAGCATTGCTCCTGCCCCCGGAAAGGTTTACAAGGAAGGCGACCTGCTTTGCGCCATCAACAGCGAGCATGGCATGGAGCCTGTTTATGCGCTCTGGTCCGGCAAGATCGTGGAGGCCACAGCGGACCAAGGCAAGCGCGTCGCGAAAGGCGAAACGATTGCTTTTATTGAGAAATGATTCTGGCACGGATTTTGATAATGGCCGTGCGGTTCTTTAAAACGAAATCAATTCACTAAATGTTTAATTAAAATCATTAAAAAAATGAAAAAGTTGTTTTTAACTTTAGCCCTTGCCTTCGTAGGCATCTTCACTGCAAACGCTCAAGTTTGGTTGGGCGGTTCCGTCAGCACTGTCATGTCAAAAGACACCAAGTCTTTTGAAATTGCTCCCGAAATTGGTTACAGCCTCACCAGTGTTCCGTTGACCTTCGCTTGTGCCGCCGACTTTGTTTATATAAAGTCTGAGACTCCTTTCAGAGAGGGCACGGGCTTAATGCTGACACCTTATATCCGTTACACGATAGCAAGCGTTGAAAAATTCAGTGTCGCTTTGGATGCAATGGGTCAATTTGGCCTCATGGATGCTGAAGGTTACAGAGTTGGTCTCAGACCTATCGTCGCTTGGATGGCCACAAAGCATTGGACTGCCGCATTTTCGGTCGGTTTCCTCGGCTACGACAAAATGAATTACGAGCATGGTGCTTTCACCCTCGATTTCGAGACCGCAGCCCCTCGTTTTGGACTTTACTACAATTTCTAAAAGCATAAGAATCAGAACGAAAAAAGCCACCCGAAGGTGGCTTTTTTCGTTTATGGCACGCGTTGATAAACCGTCGCCACACGGCTAACATTATAGACTTTCATTGTAATGGCATCGCCTTTCTTTTCCGATGGGAATCTCACGTTTGTATCAATGTTTCCAAATCCGCCGAAAGCCCTATCGTCGGTGGTGAGAATAATTTGATAATCACCTGTTTGCCTGACGGGAATTTCGTAATCGGGAATGGAATGCGGCCCCCAGTTAAAGACAAAAATCAGGTTGCCGCGCTCATAGACGATGGTTTTGTTGCCCTCATCGGCGTTAAGCAGCCAAGCGGGCAAGGCATTCATCACGATATGCGTTTTGGCGAACTCCAGCATGGCCTTGTCGAAGGCACCCATAAAGCGGTATTTCAGGTTGGGGTTGTCCACCAACGACCACTGGCGGCGGGCGTGTTTATAACTCCAGCCGTTGTCAAGGCGCGGAAAATCAATCCATTCGGGGTGACCGAACTCGTTACCCATGAAATTGAGCCAAGCCTCACCGCCCAAAGTAAGCGTAAAAAGGCGAATCATCTTGTGGAGGGCAATGCCTCGGTCGACGGTCATGGAAGGCGCATCGACACTCATGGCATAGTACATCTCCTTGTCCATCAGGCGGAAAGCGATGGTTTTGTCACCCACCAAGGCTTGGTCGTGGCTCTCGGCGTAGGCCACTGTCTTGGTCTGCGGCAGATGGTTGGTCATGGTGAAGAAGAAGTCATTCATGCTCCACTGTTCCTCGGGTTGGTCTTTCAGTACTTTAATCCAAAAATCAGGCAAGCCCATGCCGAGACGATAGTCGAAACCTATGCCGCCGTCCTCAATCTGGTGACAAATACCCGCCATACCGCTCACATCCTCCGCAATTGTGATGGCGTTTGGATTCATTTCGTGACAAAGCGTGTTGGCCAACTGCAAATAAGTCACTGCGTCTTTATCCACATTATCATTGAAATATTTCCACGGATTGTCGATGACGAGACCGTTGCCGTGGTCGAGATAGAGCATCGAGGTCACGCCATCGAAACGGAAACCATCGAAATGGAAGTCCTCCAACCAATAGCGCACGTTGGAGAGCAGGAATTGCAACGTTTCCTCCTTGCCGTAGTTGAAAAGTTTGGAATCCCAAAGATTGTGGTTGCCGCGCTCGCCCGCATGAAGGTATTGACCATCAGAGCCATCAAACAAATTGATGCCTTCGCGGATGTTCTTCACAGTGTGGGAATGTACGAGATCCATAATGACCAACAAACCCATACCGTGCGCCGTGTCAATCAGTTCCTTCAGCTCCTCGGGCGTACCAAAACGCGAACTCGGCGCGAAGAAATTGGAGACATGGTAGCCAAACGAGCCATAATAGGGATGCTCGGCAATAGCCATAAGTTGAATGGCGTTGTAGCCGTCCGCCTTGATGCGTGGCAGAATCTTTTCTGCGAATTCCTTGTAAGTCCCGACTTTTTCCTCCTCTTGCGCCATGCCGACATGTGCCTCGTAAATCAGCAGCGGCTCGTTTTTCAGTTGCGGTGCGGTGTGCTTATATATATAAGGTGTCGGCGGATTCCAGAACTGACCCGCAAAATCCTTGTTACCCTCGTCCTGAATCACCCGCTTGATATACACGGGAATACGCTCATGCTCCCCGATTTGCGACTGCACTAACACTTTCAGTTTGCTGCCATGCACAAGGCGGTCGGCAAACTCGCTGTCAGGCAGAAATATTTCCCAAAAGCCGCTGCCTGCTAACTCCAAAGGAAACTCATAGCGGTTCCAGTTGTTGAAGTCGCCCATAAGTGAGAGATAATGCGCCGCCGGGGCCCATTCGCGGTACCACCAACCGTGGCGGCGTTTGTCATAATTGAAGCCCAAAAACTGATGCGCCGAAGCAAAATTTTTGAGGCTACCATAGCGGTTTTTAATATCGTTCAACCGCCATTCATAGCGGTTGTGGCGGTCGTCAACGGCATTGCTGACGGGGGTGAGCCAAGGGTCGTTTTGTACTAAAAGGAGCATATTATTCTTTTTTTGTTTTGTTTTCGATGATTTCCCAGTGGCCGCCTTTATCGGGACCAATACGGCGAATAAGACACTTCTGTTTCATTCTTTTGATTTGATCTTCAATACTTCTCCGATTCAAACCCAGTATTATTCCCATCTCCGCTATTGATATTTCGGGTCTTTCTTTGATTAACGTAATTATTTTCTCCGAAGTTTTCTCCACGTGTTTTTCGTCTTTCCCCACGTATTCTCGTCTTTTCTCCACGTGTTTTTCATCTTTTTCCACATATTCTATATCCATTTCCACGTGTTTTCGGTCTTTCTCCACGTGTTTTTGTGAGTCTGTATTTCCTTCGGTGACATTATCAGTGACACTATCGGTGACATCCTTATAAAACGGCACAGTAAACCGAATGAAATGCTCCATAAACGTAAAACATTCGCGACCATAAACTTGCATGATTCTCGGCATTCCAGAGCCTAACGACTCCACCATTTCAACGTCCCTGAAAATCCGCATCAATTCTTTGTTACGCGGAATGGAAACGCCATTGAAAAACTCATCTTCCGACATATTTTCAGGCAAACGACCGTATGAGGTGATTTCAAGTCTGTCAGAGAAAATCTCGAACTTCGGAGGCACTTCGCGGCTGTAGTCGTTATGCACGATGAAATTGATGACCGCCTCATGAATCGCCCGCTCGTCCCAAAGTGGCGTGTCGATGCGGCTCATATAGGTCAATTCCGTCGAAATGGTATTCTCAACTTTCAGTTTCTCCAACACACGCCTTGTCGCGGTCAGCAAGCAACAATATCCGTATTCATTATTCGAAATGAGGTCAACCCTATCCTTGCCTGAATATTTTGCCACTTTGATGGAATTCCCGTTTTCGTCGGCCAATAAATAGGCGACATAATTCAACGCCCCATCTTCAGTCAGAAGTTCCAAATTGCGCAAATAGTTCTCATTAAGCGGATGCTTCTTTTCTTCGTAATAAATCCGCAACTGGCTGAAAGTCAAATCCTGTCGTGGCGATCTAATACGCCCCAACGAGTTCCTGACTCGATGGGCGAACAAGTCCTCAATCATCGTGGTAGTCATCGGTTCGGCAGCCGTCCCAACCCTTATGAAACAACCTCGCGTACTCATACCATATTTGGCTTTGTAATAAGGCTTTTCGCTGCCCGAAGCCACAAACACTTTGATAACTTTCACTCCATCAACCAGTTCAGCAGTGACATCAAACAGGCCCATCGGAGAAGGCATAACATTCTTTCGGATACGGTCCTTGATTTTCAGCATATCGCCGTCAATGTCAGATACGCCTATGGCTTTGCCGCCATCATCAACACCAATATAAATGATGCCGCCCTCTCGATAATTGAGGAAAGCGACGACTTCCTTCTCAATGTCGAGTTCGTCGGTCAATTCGCGCTTGAATTCTATTCTATTGGATTCCGTCATTTTCATCGTCTATAGCACCGCAAAAATACCAAAATCTCCTCAATGAAACATAACCTCCCCCGAATCCAAATCAACGACCTTCGTCTCCGAAGCATCCAAATGCACAGGAACCACTTCATTTGCAAAGTCGTTCATATCGAACTCGTTGGCTTTGCGTTTGCCCATCAAAACGAGGGCATCGTGCGGGATTTTCACTTCCATATCGCGAGGCTCGTTGCGATTGAAATTCACAACGACCAGCAAGCGTTCCGTTTCGGAATAGCGCAAAAAAGCATACACAAACTGCGGGTCGAAGTTCATATACCACGGGTTGCACCACATCAAATCGTAGAACTTGCCCTCGCTGATGGCGGGATGTTCTTTCCTAAAATGCAGCAGATTACGATAACAACCGAACAATTTCCTTTGCTTTTCGTCAAACAGGCCACCATCAAATTGGCCGCCGTTCATCCACTTCAGATGTTCGGGCATATTGCAATAATCGAAAATGGAAGTGCGACCGTCGTCGCCGCTGTAGCCAATTTCGCCGATAGCGTTCTCACCAATCTCTTGGCCATTATAGACCATAAACGGCCCCGTGTTCATCAAGGCAGAAAGTGACACGGCGGGCAATGCGGCAAAAGCGTCGCCCACAAACTGCGGCGAGGCCAAACGCTTCTCGTCGTGGTTCTCCATAAAGCGTAGCATTTGCGAATCCATCTCGTCCAAACCTTTCCAAACTTGGCTAATCTCTTTGGCCTCGTGACCGTGACAAAGGATGTTTTCCAAAGTGTTGTACAATCCAACTTTATCGTACAAATAATCAAAACCCGCTTCAAGAAAAGGCTTATAAAGTGCTGGTTGATAGATTTCTGCAATCATCATTGGGTGGTAATCTTTGCGCAATTCGGCAATCACCCACTGCCAGAAGGCCACCGGCACCATCTCGGCCATATCCACACGAAAACCGTCCACCTGCTTGGCGCACCAAAAACGCAGAATGTCAAGCATTTTCTCCCAAGTGTCGTGATTGTCGTAGTTCAGTTTCACCGTGTCGTACCAATCATTGATGCTCGGATTGGGCGCAAACACATTGTTTCCCGTTGCTTTGGCGGGAAACTCCTCGTAAGGTTGCTCGCCGATTTGCCTTGGCGAAACAAACGCTTGTCCTTCGCAATAGTAGAAATTACAGGGGTCAAAACCTTTGTTTTGTCGCGCCAAATGATTGGGAATGAAGTCGATAATTACTTTCATTCCTTTTTCATGGATTCGATTGACCAATTGTTCAAAATCGGCCATTGTGCCCAAATCGGGATCAACGGAATGATAATTAGTGACGGCGTATGGCGAGCCTGCGCGGCCCTTGGTAATGTCGGGATGCGTGCCCGTCGATTCGGAAGCGTGTTCCAGAATGCCCGTCAGCCAAATGTGGGTGAACCCCAAATCCTTAATCGCGTTGAGGGCGGTTTCATCGATGTCGTTAAAAGTGCCGCAGCCGTTTTCAATCTTGCTGCCGTTCATTCGGAACGCGGTTTGCTTGTTTCCGAAAAGTCGTGGAAAGAGTTGATAGATATTCATACCGCAAAATTAGAAAAATTCCACTCAAATTCATCATTAATTGAAAAATGTACTACTTTTGCCAATTATGAAAGCAAAGAAAACTCTCTATCTCATCGCAGTGTTGCTGTTCAGCAACTTACTTTCCGCCCAAGTCCAGCCCACTTGGGAGTCCATCAACGAGCGGGGCTATCCGCAATGGTTTTCCGATGCCAAATTGGGCATTTTCATCCATTGGGGCGTGTATTCCGTGCCAGCCTACGCAAGCCTCGAAGGCTACGCCGAATGGTACTATCGCGGCCTGATGACCAACGACGACCGCAAGGCTTTCCAAGAGCGAATTTATGGCAAAGACTTTCTGTATGAAGACTTTGCGCCGATGTGGAAAGCCGAACTTTGGAATCCCGACGAATGGGCGGATTTGTTCCAAAAATCGGGGGCGAAATACGTGCTTCTGGTCTCAAAACACCACGACGGTTTTTGCCTTTGGCCGAGCCAATATGCGCCAAATTGGAACTCCGTGGAAGTGGGGCCAAAACGCGATATTTGCGGCGAACTGACCGAAGCCGTCCGCAAAAAAGGTCTCAAAATGGGTTTCTACTACTCCCTGCCCGAATGGAAAAGCGACATTCACCGCTGGTACGTTGACCCCGACGAAAACATTGGCACATACGTCGATACGCACATGATTCCGCAGTTCAAGGAATTGATTACCAAATACAAACCTACCGTCCTTTTCACCGATGGCGAATGGCGCAACAGCGCGGAACAATGGCACGCCACCGAACTGATTTCGTGGTACTACAACACCGTGGGCAGCGAAGCCATCGTCAACGACCGCTGGGGCGACGGACAGCAGCACGGCTTCCGCACTCCCGAATACAGCGCGGGCATCACGCTCACCGACAGGCCATGGGCGGAATGTCGCGGCTTGGGGCGCAGCTTCGGCCTCAACCGCAATGAACCTTTGGAGAACTATATGACTTCCGACGAACTCATCCGCCATTTCTGCATCCTCGTAGCTGCGGGTGGCGGCATGACGCTCAATGTAGGGCCTGCCGCTGACGGCAAGATCCCATTGCTGCAACAGGAAAGGTTATTAGACCTCGGTCGTTGGCTCCATATCAATGGTGAAGCGATTTACGGCACAAGGCCTTACAAGAAATTCTACGAGATGAGGCCCGTCCTGCAAGTGCTCAATGACTCGGTAATTGACTTCGACTGGAAACGCAACTCTCCTGCTCCCTCTATCAGCTGCGACCACTTCCAAGTCCATTGGGAAGGTTATTTCGGATGCGGAAAGGGCACCTATACCTTTGAAATCCAAACCGATGATTACGCAAAACTTGTTATTGACGGGCAAACCGTCATCGAAGACACGAGGAAATCGCCCACAGGGCAAATAAAACTCTCCGAAGGTGACCACAGCATTGATGTTTTCTACGAGGAAGACGAATTGGAAGCCACCATAACCCTGTTCGTGTCGTCGAAACAGATGGAGAAACAAGTGGCACGAGGTTTCTATAAAGCGGAATCCGCGCTACCCATAGAGGGTCTAATGGGTACCTATACCTGCGAGCAACCCAGCGTTTGCTACACGCAAGGCAAGGATGCACTTTATGCCATCGCTTTGGACTATCCTGAAGACCAGTTGGTTTTGAACATCGAAAAACCCGAAAAAGACACGAAAATCACGCTGTTAGGCTGCCCGAAAACCTTGCCTTGGAAATACGAGAACGGCCAGCTCATCATCGACACAAGCAGCCTGAAATACAGCGACTTGAAAAGCACTGCGGCTTGGGTGTTCAAAATGAAATGAATTGAAACATGATTGACGTAAAGCATATCACCATCGACGACTACGATTATCCTTTGCCCGAGGAACGCATTGCAAAATACCCTTTGGCGGAACGGGATGCATCAAATCTTTTAGTACTGAAAGACAACCAGATACAGAAATCACAATTCCGAAACCTCGGCGATTTTCTCCCCGAAAACGCCTTGTTGGTGTTCAACGAGACCAAGGTCATTCGCGCCCGTTTGCAGTTTCACAAATCCACGGGTTCTCGAATTGAGGTGTTTTGTCTCGAACCCGAGCAAGATTATCAGGTTGCTTTTGCGGCTACCTCTCCCGTCAAGTGGAAGTGTTTGGTGGGCAACGCCAAACGCTGGAAGGAAGGCAAACTTTCTATGCCATTGAGCGTCAACAGCCAAGAAACCATGCTTTATGCGGAACGCCTTGCACATAACGACCAATATTCCGAAATCGAGTTTTCTTGGTCGCCGGAGACCTTGCCCTTTGCATCTGTCATAGAGGCCGCTGGTGAGATACCACTCCCTCCCTACCTGCATCGCGACGCAGAGCCTTCCGACCGCGACCGTTACCAAACCGTCTTCGCCCGTTACGACGGTTCAGTAGCCGCACCCACCGCCGGACTGCATTTCACCCAGCCACTTATCGCCCATTTGCGCGAACAAGGCTTCTCTTTCGACGAGGTGACGCTACACGTCGGTGCAGGCACTTTCCGTCCCGTTAGCACCGAAACCATTGGTGAACACGCCATGCACTCCGAGACCATCGTTGTACGCAAGTCATTGATTGAAAACCTGATACATCACATCGGCAAACCTATCATCCCCGTTGGGACGACAAGCACACGCACTTTGGAGAGTCTTTATTGGATTGGTGTCATGCTCGCTGAGCAAGGCATGGAATTACGACCTTTGCACATAGAACAATGGTTCCCCTACGAGAGCCACGCACCCATTTCAACCGCCAAAGCCTTGCAATACATCGTGGATTACCTCGACCGTCACCACCTCACCCGACTTGAAGCCAACACCAGTTTGATGATTGCGCCAAGCTACAAGATGCGCGTCATCACTGGACTCATCACCAACTTCCACCAGCCTAAAAGCACCTTATTATTATTGGTGTCCGCGCTCATCGGTGACCGTTGGAAAGACTGCTACCGTTTCGCCTTGGACAACGGATTCCGTTTCTTAAGCTATGGGGACAGTTGCCTGTTCCTACCAGAATAATTCTGGAACAGTTTTTGATAAAAAAAACGCCTGAAAATTATCAACCTAAAATAACATCACGATGAAAAAATCCATTCTTTTAGGCGCTTTGGCCATTTTCGCCATCAGTGCTATGAGCATCCAAAGTGTTGAGGCTCAAAATCCTGTAAAGAAACAAAACGTCAAGACCGAGGTCAAGAAGAGCCAAAACAGCACTGATGCCGCTACTCCGACTGTTACCGTAAAGTCCGACAAAGCCACCGTGGACAAGACAGCCAGCACAAAGCAAGCCGCTTCTCACGACTGCTGTGCCTCCGACAACAAATGCAAGAAACAGTTGAGTACCGCCCGCCAAGCCAACAAAAAGGCAAACAGCAATGTGAAGGCTGAAGTCAAAAAAAGCAAGGAAAAGGCCGTAGAAGTGAACAAAACCGACAATTAACTGATTGACACAACATTAATCGAAAAAGGAGCCTCTCAAATGAGACTCCTTTTCGTTTGTAGCGGGGGGAGGATTCGAACCTCCGACCTCCGGGTTATGAGCCCGACGAGCTGCCTCTGCTCTACCCCGCATCGTGTCAAAATTCTGGTCAACGAAAATTTTTCGCTCCTGAAATCGGCTGCAAAAATAATAATTTTGTTTCTTTGCAGGGTAAAAAATCAAGAAAAAATTTCACTATGACGCATAAAGCAGGCTATGTCAACATTATAGGTCGCCCCAACGTGGGCAAGTCAACCCTTATGAATCAATTAGTTGGGGAGAAAATCTCCATCATTACCTCGAAAGCGCAAACCACGCGCCATCGCATCCTCGGCATTGTGAACGGCGATGACTTCCAAATCGTCTTTTCCGACACGCCCGGCATCATCAAAGATCCGGCCTACAAGATGCACGAGGTGATGAACCAGTTTGTCAACGTGGCCCTCATCGATGCCGACCTCATTCTTTTTGTGGTCGACATTACCGACAAAAAGATTGAGGAAAAGACCGTGGAGCGACTGAAAACCACAGAGATACCCGTTTTCGTCCTCATCAACAAAATCGACCTTTCCACACAGGAACAAGTCGAACAAGCTGTTGGTTTTTGGAGAGAGACCTTGCCCAACGCCACCATTTTTCCGCTTTCGGCGCAATACAATGCCAATGTGGAGTTCATCTTCAAGCAAATCTTAGAGAAACTGCCCGAGTGTCCGCCCTATTTCCCTAAGGACGAACTCACCGACCGCTCGATGCGTTTCTTCATCACCGAAATCATCCGCGAGAAGGTTTTGCTCAACTACCAGCAGGAAATCCCGTATTCCGTTCAGGTTGAGGTGGAAAGCTACGAGGAAACCGAGCACCGCATCCACATCCGCAGCGTCATTTACGTTGCCCGCGACTCGCAGAAAGGCATCATCATCGGCAAGGGCGGCAGCGCCATCAAGAAACTCGGAATGCAGGCCCGCGCCGACATCGAGGAGTTTACGGGAAAGAAGATTTTCCTCGAACTTTTCGTGAAAGTCGACAAAGACTGGCGCGACAACGAGGCCGAATTGAAACGGTTTGGATATGAAGCGTAAAAATGCGGAATTATGAATTAAGAATGCTGAATGACGCAAAGCGACGACCTGCTTCGCTCATTCTGCATTCCGCATTCCGCATTAAAAAATTGCTTATTTTTGCACCCGATTTTAAACTCAAAGAAAAATGTCAAACATTGTAGCAATTGTGGGACGACCCAATGTGGGAAAATCGACGCTGTTCAACCGTCTGCTGAAACAGCGCATGGCCATTGTGGAAGAAACGAGTGGCGTGACGCGCGACCGGCACTACGGCAAGAGCGACTGGAACGGAAAGGAATTCACCGTCATCGACACCGGCGGCTATGTGGTGGGGTCGGACGACATCTTTGAAGAAGAAATCCGCAAGCAGGTGGACTTGGCCATCGACGAGGCCGACGTCATTGTCTTCATCGTCGACGGTCGCGAGGGATTGCACGTCCTCGACGAAGATGTGGCCAACATCCTGAGACAACAGAAAAAGCCTGTCGTTCTGGCCGTCAACAAGATAGACGAGCCCAACAAAGAGACTCTGATTTCGGAGTTCTATGCCTTAGGCTTGGATGACCCCTACCCCTTCTCTGCCATGACGGGCACGGGAACGGGCGAGCTATTGGACAAAATCTGCGAGCTGCTGCCCTCCGACACCACTGATTTCAACACCGACCTGCCCAAGTTTACCGTGGTGGGCCGTCCGAATGTAGGCAAGTCCTCATTGATCAACGCCTTCCTTGGCACGGACAGACATATCGTCACCGACATCGCAGGCACCACCCGCGATGCCAACTACACACGCTACAACGCCTTCGGCATGGAGTTTATGCTCGTCGACACGGCCGGACTGCGCAAGAAGAGCAAGGTAGAGGAAGACATTGAGTTTTACAGTGTGTTGCGCTCCGTCCGCGCCATCGAAGACTGTGACGTGGCCATCCTTATGCTTGACGCGACACAAGGCTTTGAGGCCCAGGACATGAACATCCTGCGTCTCATCGAGCGAAACAAAAAAGGTTTGGTGATGGTCGTCAACAAGTGGGATTTGGTCGAGAAGGACTCCAATACGCACAAAAGCTA
The DNA here is from genome assembly GCA_902782455.1 of uncultured Bacteroidia bacterium. Classification (GTDB taxonomy): domain Bacteria; phylum Bacteroidota; class Bacteroidia; order Bacteroidales; family F082; genus Limimorpha. The sequence goes on from CACZNA010000024.1 coordinate 15,516, forward strand.
CGAGGAATTCATCCGCGCCAAGACCGCGCCCTTCACCGACTACCCCATCATCTTTACTTCGGCCATCAACAAACAACGTATATATAAGGTGTTGGAAACCGCGCACAAGGTCTATGAAAACCGCGAGCGCCGCATTCCCGTCCGCGAGCTGAACGACAAGATGCTGGAAATCATCAACTCCGTGCCACTTCCAACCGCTTCGCGCGGACGTTTCCTGCGCATCAAATACATCACCCAACTGAAAGGCCGTACACCACAATTCGTGTTCTTCTGCAACCTGCCCAAAGACGTGAAGGATTCCTACAAACGCTTCTTGGAAAACAAGTTGCGCGAGACATGGGACTTCAACGGAGTGCCGATTCAATTGATTTTCAAGGAGAAGTAAATTTTGTCAGGTGGCTGTTAGCAATTAGCTATTAGCCGTTAGCCAACGAATCCAAAAGCTAATAGCTAACGGTTAAAAGCCAAAAGCCAATTACTAATAATGGAAAACGAAGAAAACATCGTCCGGATGGACAAATGGCTGTGGGCGGCGCGCCTGTTTAAGACACGCTCGTTGGCTGCCGATGCCATCAAGGGTGGCAAGGTGAAGGTGGACGACAAACCTGTCAAACCCTCACGCGAGGTGAAGGTAGGCGACATTATCCAAGTGCAGATTGAGCAGTTACACAAAGTGGTGGAGGTGAAAACGGTCATCAAGAACCGCGTTTCAGCCAAGCAAGTGCCCGAAGTCTACAACGACCTCACGCCCAAGGAGGAATACGAGCGCATCGAGTTCATGCACGCCTACAAAGCAGAGTGGCGCGACCGTGGCGCCGGCCGTCCAACGAAGAAGGAACGACGGATGATTGAGCGGATGAAAGACGAGTTCTGACCTTTACACAAACCATGAGAAAAGGTTGGGTAATAGTGTTTTTTCTCTTTGCGGCCTTGCGGCTGTCTGCCCAAAGCCTCTATATAGAGCCCGCACTGCGTTATGGCCATCATATCCCTTTCAATGCCGACTGTCCCGTGTATGGTGTCGACATACGTTTAGGTCGTCAAACCAAAGGAGAAAAAGTTTGGGAGTCCTATTTCAACTATCCCAACATAGGTTTTGACTTTCGTTTCGAGCATCACGGCTTGAACGGCTTTTTCGACATCGACAACCAAACCACCATCAATTTGGGCAACAGCTATTCCATTTTCGGGTATTGCAATGGCCACATCATCAATCGTCCGAAGTTTCAGTTCGACTACACTTGGGGTGGCGGTCTCTCCTTTTGGCCCAACTACGGCAATCGGCTCATCAGCACACCCGTGACCGTCCATCTCAACTTAGATTTCGGGCCTGTGTTCCGCCTCAACGACCATTGGGACTTGCTTATGCGAGTAGTGTTTTCCCACGCCTCCAACGGGGCTGTCATAGTACCAAACAAAGGCATCAATGTGTTGGGCGGCCAAATTGGGACAAGGTATTTTCCCAAAGGAAGGGCTACGTTGGTTGACCAAAGCCATGATAGCATTTTTCACAAGTCGAACACCATTTATGTCCTCAATGGAATTGGTGTCTACGAGTCGACCGCCATTGATGACCTTTTTTGCATAGGCAACACGTTCCAAGTGGGTTACACGCGCACTTTTCACCCCTGCTTCCGCTATGGAGCCGGCATCGACTTTTTGTATAGCGGGGAAAACAAAGCCATGTATGCCGTCAACAATGAGTCGGAGCGTTTCAGGACCGTCGATTATTTCAGCATGGCGCCATTTGCATCATTCGACATCCTTTATGGCAATTTCGTGTTGCATTTTTCCTTTGCCTATTACCTTTGGCAACCAGCGGAATACCTGCCCAAAGGCTATCAAAAATACTATGAGCGTATTGCCTTTCATTACCATTTCGGCCCTCAAAAACGCTTTTTCGCCGGCGCAGGAATGAAAGTCCATCGGGATTGCATCGACTACATCGAATGGACCGTAGGGGCGAACCTTTGGAAATGGTAAAAAAGTAGAGACGCGCCGTGGCACGTCTCTACAATGTCGAATCGGAATATTCATTCCGCATTCCGCATTCCGCATTCCCAATCACACCATCAGTGCTCCAACAAGACCCAAGATAGCGTAGAACTCGGGAAGAGCAGCGTAAATCAAGGTGTTGGTGAACACATCGTGACCTTGGCTCACGCCGACGATACCGTTGGCGCAAACCTGTCCCTGACGCATGGCCGAGATCATGCAGACCAAGCCCACGCAAAGGCCCACGCCAAAGATGACGAGACCATTCGACGGGTCGGCTTGCATCTTGCTCAGCAGCATGAAGAAGGCCACGAAGCCATAAATACCCTGCGTGGCCGGCAGTGCTGACAGCACCATGAAATTGCCCGATGCCTCGGGACGTTTCTTGAGGCCGCCTTCGGCAGCGTTGCCCGCCGTCGAAGTGCCGATTGAACTTCCGATACCTGCCAAGGCCAACACGAGGCCTAAACCGAGATAACCTAAAATTGTTTTGACTTCGGGACTCCGAGACTTCGAGGTTTGGTTGTCCCGCAGTCTCGCAGTCACATGTCTTTATGATTGTAAAGGATTATAACGCCTTCCAGAGCCTTCGTAACCGGAGTTTTTGAAGAACTCAAGAAAGTTGAGTCGCAAAGGATGCACGAAAGCACCCAAAACACACATGGCGACATTAAGGACATGTCCGACGACTACGATGAGAATGAAAGCCACCCAGCCGAAACCGCCATCGCCAAGGGCTTGCAAGCCAATGGCATTGAAGGCCTCGCCGAGTTTAGCACCGGCCAAGCCCAAGGCATACAGACGCAAATAACTTAACACGTCGCCGAGCAAACCCGTGGCCGTATTGTAGGTATCCCACAAGCCCGAACCGAAGTTAAGCAAAGGATTGCGTTTCAGGTCGTTGAGGAAGAAAATGCCCAAGGCGGAGAGGCTGCCTAATACGATGACAATCCACTTCGTCAGGGCCTTGTCCATCACGCCCATCAAGGCGAGACCGCCCACGATGACGCCGCCCACGATAAGCAAAGTCCAGCCCCAAGTGCCTAAGGAATTGGCGAAGCCCTTCACCTTAGTGGTCTGATAGGTCTTCACAATCAAGGCGAGACAAATGTGGACAATACCGACAAGCAAGGCCAACACCATCGTGCCGTCATAGCCTGCAATCTGCGAAGGCAGCATGATGCGTTTCACCCCTTCTGGTAGCCAACTCCAAGTGAGCATGTCGACGGAGAAGAAGGTGTGGAACAGGAATCCCACCACAGTGGTGGCAATGCCCAAGGTGATGCCCAAGGGCGCAATCTTGCCGAGAACTTTCTTCAAACCGAGGCTCGCCAAGATGAGCACGAGGCCATAGCCCGCGTCGCCCATGCAGAAGGCGAAGAACAGCATGAAAAAGATGGAGATGAACACCGTCGGGTCGAACTCGTCGTATTTGGGCCTGCCGTACATGTCGGTCAGCAATTCGAACATCGATACGAATTTGTTGTTTTTCAGTTTAATGGGCGGGTTATCGTCCACTTGGGCCTTATCAACCAAACAGAAAACGTTTTCTTGTTCAAGCATGTCACGCAAAGCCGCCTCGTTCTCCTTAGGCGCAAAACCCTCAAAGACCGTGATATAGTCCTCGGCAGCCTTCTCGCCCGAAACATGTGCCAAATGCAGGTCAAGTTTGGATAAAGTCTTGTCCAATTCCTTCTGAATCGCAGCCTCGCGGCATTTCAGTTCGGCAAGGTGTGCTTCCTTTTTGGCAATGTCATCTTGCAACGCAGCGATTTCCTTCTCCAAGGCAACATAATCCTTTTCGGGAGCAGGAAGCTCCTTCAACGGAAAATCGTAATCGTCTGAATCAGAGACGACCACGAAATAGCTGTAGCCGCCCAAATTCGAGATTTCACTCAAAGCGTATTGTTCCTTCCAATCCGGATCGATGGCTTTTGCCTTGTAGAAATGCAGCTTCAGGCCTTGTTCCTTCAGTTTGTCGAAACTCGACTTGTCGAAGCGGCCCCACGGCACCAAGTCGTCTGCTTCCTTTTGCAGCACGGGGAGGCGGGCTTGCAAAGTCTCCATCTCCGAAACGGTCTCAATAACATCGGAGGCATAATCCGCATTGCCTTTTTCGGCAAACTCGGCAGGAGTCACGTTCTTCAGCAAAGCCAGAGCCTTACGCAAAACACCCGCTCTTGACGACAGTTTTTCCGAATGGTCGTCGACAGGTTTCGTGGAACGGGTGATGTCAACCACGCCAATCGACTGGAGTTTTTCAAGGAAAGCATCCATGTCGCCGCTCATGAGGATGAAATCATATTTCGTCATTTCAGTTACCATATTCTGCCTCCTCCTCTTCTATGTGTTTGTTTTTCACGATCTTCTGCGAAGCCTTGTCGAGGTTCTCCGCATCTTCCATATATCGCTTGATCTTACGTATGGCTTCGTTGTAGCCAGGAATTTGCACCTTCTCGTAAAGGTTGACTTTCTGTGTGGTCTTTTTCCGTTGGTAGTCCAAAACGCGGCTCACCTCGGTATAGACCTCCGACTCGATGCCCAACTGCGCCAAGTTTTTCAAGATTTGAACGCCATCGGCATACCACATCGGCTTGGTGAAGAGGTTGATGTCCTTCACGTCGAACAGCACCTCCTCTAACGACGGCACGGGCACGCCCGCAATCTTGACGGTCTTCAGCTTGACATCGGTCACGGAAATCAGTCCTGGCTCAAATTCATTCCAAAGCCGGGCCATATACTCATACGACTTGAGTTCGGCCTCTAACTGTGCGACAAGGCTCTCCGAATGTTGTTTGGCTTTCTTCACCTCAAGGCGCAGCGCACTCTCCTTGCTCTTTAGCGTGGGCAGGGCACGGGTTCGCGTCTTGAGCTGCTTGTTCATCTCATTCAGCGAGGTCTTGTTATATTGAAATTTGATGGCCATGATTATTCTTTAGCAAGTTCTTTTCTTATTTCTATTATTTCCTTTATTCTTTTTGAATTTTCAGAAAGCTCTATATACCCACCCAAAATTAATGATATTAGGAGCAATACTATTCCTATAACATACCAAATATTCATTCTTTCCAGTATTTTTCAATGAGTTTTTCCTTCAGACCTGTTTCCGCCTTCGTGAAATACTTGCCGAACAACTCCCAAGCGGTGTCGAGCATCTCTGTAATCGGAATGTTGACGTCGATGGCGAGCAGGCGTGTGGCGTATTCCTTGGCATAGTCGAGGCAGCGCAGGTCGTAGTCGCTCAGGTCGAAGCCGTTCTCCAACTTCGTCTTGGCGTTGGAAGCATCGGCGTAGAGTCGCACCGAGGTGTTCATCACCGCACTGTGGTCCTCGCGGGTCTTCTTGTTCTGCACGTGCTGTTTCAGACGCGACAACGAGCGGAACGGATCCACGATGACCTTGCCCGAATCAGCATCGGCACGGAGGAACAACTGTCCCTCGGTGATATAACCCGTATTGTCAGGAATGGCGTGAGTGATGTCTCCGTCATTCAAGGTCGTCACGGCGATGATGGTGATGGAACCGCCATCAGGCAACTGCACGGCCTTTTCGTAAATCTTCGCGAGGTCGGAATAAAGCGAGCCAGGCATGGAGTCCTTTGACGGGATTTGATCCATACGGTTGCTCACGATACTCAAAGCGTCGGCATACAAGGTCATATCAGTGAGCAGCACCAACACCTTCTCGTTCTTGTCAACAGCGAAATATTCCGCAGCGGTCAAGGCCATGTCGGGAATCAGCAGACGCTCGACAGGAGGCTGGTCGGTGGTGTTCACGAAACTGATGATCTTGTGCAAGGCACCCGCGCTCTCAAACTCGTTTTTGAAAAACAGGTAGTCGTCGTTAGAAAGGCCCATGCCGCCGAGGATAATCTTATCGACATCGGCGCGGAGGGCCACCATGCTCATCACCTTATTGTAAGGCTGGTCGGGGTCGGCGAAGAAAGGAATCTTCTGTCCCGAAACCAAAGTGTTGTTCAAGTCGATGCCGGCGATACCCGTAGGAATCAGTTCGGAAGGCATACGACGCTTGTAGGGGTTCACGGAGGGGCCGCCAATCTGGCGTTTCTCGCCCTCCACAGCCGGACCGCCGTCGATAGGCTCGCCGTAAGCGTTGAAGAAACGGCCAGCCAGTTCGTCGCTCACGTTCAAGGTGGGCGGCTCGCCAAAGAAGGTCACTTCGGCGTTGGTCGGGATGTCTTCCGTGCCGCCAAACACCTGCAAGGTGACGGCGTTGTCCTTGATTTTCACCACCTGCGCCAAACGACCCGCCACGACAGCGAGTTCGTCGTTGGCCACGCCTTGCGCCTCAAGGGTCACGGTGGCCTTGGTGATGGCGGTCAGCTTCGTATAGATGCGTTGAAAGGCTTTCTCACTCATGTTTCAGTTCCTCCTTTAACTGTCCAAGATATTTTTCAAAGTTTTCCGACTTGAATTCCGAGTAGTTCATCTGTCGGCAGATGTTAATCAAGCCCTTGAAGTAGGTCGTACACTCCTCGAAGTTGTCGAACTTGAAGCTACGGTCGCAGATTTCGAGCACAAGGTCGAGCATGAACTTTTGGCGTTCAAGCGGCGTTGAGCCGTCGATTTCGTCGAAAGCGTCTTGTTGAAGTATCACAAAGTCAATGAGTTCCGACTTCCAATATTGCTCGTGGTACGACATCGGCACGCCGTCATCACCCAAGATGTTGATTTGCTCGTAGGCATCCTTACCCTTACGGATGATGTATTTCGTCTTCGTCACCTTATCGACCCAACCCTTTTCAATCTTGTTGTCAAGATATTCGATGATTTCGGGATATTCGAGGTATTTCGAGTAGGAATCCACGGGATCGACGGCGGGATAGCGCTTCTTGTCAGCGCGGTTTTGCGAAAGTCCGTAGAAGCAACGTGCAGCCTTCTTTGTGGATTCGGTAACAGGTTCCTTCAGGTTACCGCCGGCAGGCGACACCGTTCCGATGAAGGTGATGGAGCCGGATTGGCCGTTGTTCAGTTTCACATAACCCGCACGAGCGTAGAAATTGGAGATGATGGCCGACAAATCGACAGGGAAACCGTCTTGGCCGGGCAGTTCCTCCAAGCGGTTACTCATCTCACGCAAGGCCTGCGCCCAACGCGAGGTGGAGTCGGCGAGCAGCAAGACTTTCATACCCATAGCGCGGTAGTATTCGCCGAGGGTCATGGCGGTATAGACCGAAGCCTCACGAGCCGCGACTGGCATATTGGACGTGTTGCAGATGATGATGGTACGCTCCATCAGGCTGCGACCCGTGTGTTTGTCCTTCAGTTCGGGGAACTCGGTGAAGATTTCCACGACCTCGTTGGCACGCTCACCACAGGCCGCCATGATGATGATGTCGGCGTCGGCTTGCTCGGCGAGGGCGTGTTGCAGCACGGTCTTGCCGCAGCCGAAAGGTCCGGGGATGAAGCCCGTGCCGCCTTCAGCGATGGGATTGAGCGTGTCGATGGTGCGCACACCCGTTTCCATCACCTTGAAGGGACGAGGTTTCTCCGCATAGCCGCCCACGGCCACTTTGACGGGCCATTTCTGCATCATGTTCACCTTCACTTCCTCACCTTCCGCGTTGGTCAGCGTGGCGATGGTGTCGGTGATCTTGTATTGTCCGGCAGCAGCTACCGACTTCACGGTGTAAGTGCCCTTGAAGTTGAACGGCACCATGATTTTGTGGGGCAGCCAGCCTTCCTTGACTTCGCCCAACCAGTCGGCGGCCAACACTTGGTCGCCAGCCTTCGCGAGGGGCGTGAAGTCCCAAAGTTTCTCTTCGTCCAAGGCCTTGGTGTATTCACCGCGTTTCAGAAACACGTCCGTCATGGTGGCGAGATTGTTCTGCAGGCCGTCGAAGTTGCTCGAAAGCAAACCGGGGCCCAAGGACACTTCAAGCATATAGCCTTGGAATTCCACCTTGTCGCCGATTTGGAGGCCGCGCGTGCTCTCAAACACCTGCACGGAGGCCTTGTTCCCGTTCACCTTGATGACCTCCGCCATCAGCTTGGTACCCGCCAAGTCGATGAAGCAGATTTCATTCTGTGCCACAGGGCCGTCCACCTCCACAGTGACGAGGTTTGCAATGATTCCTGTAACTTTTCCTGTTGTTTTCATCATTTATTTCAAGATTTCTAATTTCTATATTTCTTATTTCAAATTTCAAAATTTCAAGATTTCAAAATTAATACAACGGCAACCCCCGATAGAATCGCGATGCCAAAACTCAACAAAGTGCCGACCAAAACATATTCCGACTTCACCGTATCCGTTTCCCTAAATCTCAACAGCGACTTGGCAGCCAACAAAAAGCCTATGGCTTCGTATTGCCCAAGCATGACAAAGACTAACGTAAGCATCCTTTCAACATTGCCAATCACACGACCCGCATTGGGCAAACTTTGCTCTTTTCCGCTGTCAGGAATGGTAATTTTTGCTTCCTTGAAGATGTTCTGAATGATGAAATTGGCTGGGCGCAAGCAAAACACGAGAGCCATAATCCACAGCAAAACCTTTGTTTCGGGCAACCATATCGGGAGCGAAATTTCACCTATATTATTAAAGGTAATCACCACCGCGACAATGACCGCCAAATGCAGCAACTGGTCAATGAAGAACGCGCCTTTCAGGTTCTTACAAACCGATTTCAGGCCGTCGATGACGAGATGCAGCACAGCAATCAGCAACGCTGCCCACAAAAAATGAAAACTCAACGAGAACAGCCAAGCGCAGCCAAAAGTAATCAACGCATGAATGTACAAATGCCTCGACTTGAACGCATTGTCGGCCTTGCTCTTGCAGGACTTTTCTGTCTGCAAATAAAAGTCGCTGACAAGGTGCGCCAAAAGTTGCAATATGAGGAGTTTGCACATCATTGTTCGAAGTTCAGTTTTTCAAAGTATTTTACGGCAGATTCGATGGCGTTCCAACCGATAGCATTACTAAGTTGATTTACAGCGTGCTGCCTTATATTCAACAAATTGGCTATTTCTATTTCCTTTTTTCCGAGCAACTTATAATAAGCGACTTCGCTTTGTCTTGATGTTGCATTTTTCAACAAAACATCCAAAAATTCCAACACGACATCCATTTGCTCAGTAAAAGAAGAGTTTTTATGACCAAGAAACATACTTCTCTTCATGACAATCCTTTCTTTACCAGTATGTTTTTGATTTTCCAACAACCTTCCTGAATAGTAAATTGCCTCTCCGTCCAAAACATCTTGTTTTTGGTCTGCTGTACGCATTTCACCGATGCCAATGGCCAGCCGTACACCATATTTTCTGAACAATTCACGCTTGGCATTTGTATCTTTCTTCCATGAAAATGTCTTTTTCACCAAAGTCTTCAACAACAATGCCGTTCGAAGTGCCTCATGTGGGTCACGCATAAAAATCTCGACCGAATCGCCTTTGAACAATCGACCCCAATTCTCACCTTGCGACTTTTCCGAAAGGCTTTCAAGGAATCGGCGAATCTCCGATTGCAAAAGTGTCAGTTCCTCAACGCTCAACGAGGTTGAAGAAACGATGTCTGCCGAAATTGTTGCTTGTACCATTGTTATATGCTTTCTCTATCCAATTTGTTTTATCAGTATTATTGCTGATATTTTATTTTTATCAGTTTTTTTACTGATATTTTATGTGTATAACCCATTTTGGCGTTTTTTATTGTCCGTTTATCGGTTTTAGAACCGATATTCACTAATTATCGGCTTTTTTACCGATATTATCAAATTATCGGTATTTTTACCTATACTTTCCCTCCTCCGCTCAAATCCAAATTCGCGCTCGTGCCTCTAATTTCTTGAACCAGTTTCTTGAACATCTCCTGTCCTTTGGCCGCATCGAGTTCGGCCCAACGTTGGACGGTCTTGGCTTTCACCAAAAAGGCAAGGATGGCATTCATGTTGAAATAGTCCATGCGGGCGATGTCGCTGGCCTTTTCCCATTTCAGCTCGTCCATCTTCTGCTCGCGCTCCACGAAGTCGGCATCGTTGAGAATCTCGCGGATTTGCGTTTCCTCCTCGAAATCAGCCTCTTCAAGGTTCACCAAATAAGGGTCGCTTTCCTTGCCAAGGCGTTTGGCCAAGTAGTTCACCTTCATGTTGCGCAGGCGACCGTCGAAGTCGAAATACTCGCGGATGAAGCGGTTCTTGCTTTCGGCGGCCTTGGCGTAGAAGTCGGCGTTTAAAGTGTTCTCATCAAAGCCATCCTCCATCAGTTCGACCAACTGTTGGTCTTTCTCGGAAAGCAGTTCCATGATGGACTCTTTCACACTGGCATAGTCGAACCCCGCGTTTTCGAAACCCGAAGTCAGTTCCGGCAAGCCGGCCACGATATAGACGTAGTTATCCATCAGCCGAAGAGGATTTTCTTGGTGGCGGGACGCAGGTAGTTGGCAATGAGTTGGGTGAACTCCTCGTCGGTGAAGTTAAGCATGTAGCCACCTTCCTTGGGCGAAATCTTGAAGCCGCCGTTCATCTTCTTGGAGTAATCCACTTTCACCTCACCCTTGAACTGGTTGGCGATTTCGTTCTTCACGAAAGGCTCTACCTCTGCCTTCAAGGCTTCGGGCAGGATGAGGCTCAAATCGACGGGCGATGCGTTTTGCGGGTTGAAGGCCTTCACCACACTGGCAATCAACTCCTTGACGAAGGCAGCGTTACCCATGTTGGCTTTCACGCCTTCTTGGGCGGCCTTGGTCACCAACATCTTTTCAATCTCTTGCTTCGTCACGGCGACGCTTTGCGTGGCGGCCATCTTCACGTCGGCGGTCACCTTGGTTTTCAGTTCCTCGGCTTCCTTGTTAGCCTGGGTAATGATGCGCTCCGCTTCGGCCTTGGCTTGGGCTATGATGCCTTCGGCCTCAGCCTGAGCCTTTTGCAGCAGTTCCTCGCCGTCGTGTTTTCCTTTCGACAAGCCCTCGTTATAGAGCCTGTCGGTCAATTGTTGCAGTTTGTCTTGCATATATTTTTCGTTTTGTTGTTGCTTTTGGAATTGCCTGCAAAATTAGGAAATCCCCCTCACAAAACGAAAAGAAAAAAGAAAAAAAACTATTATCACATAGTTTTCAAATACGTCCGAGCACGTTTGGTAAGATTATGTTCCAAATAATGCCACAAATTCTGCACACTTACGTTATCTTCCAATTCGCGCGTCGACTCGATGAATTTGATTCCGTTCTTGGTGATACCTTGGGCGAACTTGTCGAAAATCATGGCGTTGACGCCCTTGTTTTGGTAATCGGGCCGGATGGCGATGAGCAACAAGTCGAGGGTGTCGTTTTGTTTCAAGGCGTTCATAATATGACACCAGCCCAAAGGAAACAGTTTGCCCTTGGCTTTCTGCATGGCCTTGGCCAAAGATGGCATACCAACGCCGAAAGCCACTACATGCTCATCAGCGTCGAGAATGATGGAGAGATAATCAACGTTGACATTGCCCAAAAACTGTTTCTTCAAGTCTTCCCACTGTCCTTCAGTAAGTTGCGAGTATCCATGCAGGGGCGCATAGGCGGCGTTCATGCAGCTATACACTCCGTCCAAATAAGGCGTAATGTCGCTGTGACGCTTCAGCGGAGCCTGATGAAGACTGTTCTTGACCGACACCAACTGTGCCATGCGGGCATAACGCTCAGGGATAATCTCCGGCACTTTGATGAGATACTCCACATAATCGGCATCCTTGACATAACCGAGGGCAGAGAGGTGAGCATCATAATATGGTGCATTGTATTTTCCGTAAGCCGTGGGCAGATGGTCGAAGCCTTCAACAAGGATGCCCGACGCGTCAAACTCAAGGAAGCCCATCGGACCGTTGACGACAATCATGCCTTGCTCATGGGCATACCTCTCAACAGCGTGCATCAAGGCTGCCGACACCTCACGGTCGTCGATGAAGTCGATGAAGCCAAAACGACAGATTTTCTCGCCCGCCTTCTCATTATAACGCTGATTAATGATGGCTGCCACGCGACCCACAATCTCGTTGCAATTGTTGTAGGCCAACCAATAGCGAGCCACACACACTTCGAAAGCATGGTTCTTGTCGGGCGAGAGCGTGTCGCGATCCATCGATTCAATCTGCGGCACATAGTACGGGTTGCCTTTGTAAAGCTTGTTGGGAAAATGCACAAAGGCTTTCAGGTCTTTTTTCGTCGTGACTTCTTTGATGGTGACAGTCATATCAATAGATTTCAAGATTTAACTACGTTGAACGTTTCGCGTCTCAAGAATGGTTTTCTGCTTTCGGCCCGGACAACCAGACATGGGCCTTGACACCTTAAATTAATTAGTTACGCACACGTAAAATTTGTGCAAAAGTAATTCACCGAGAGCAATTTGAAAAAACATTTCATCGTAAAGGGCGATTTTGTCAATTATTCGACGCTTTTTCGGCAGTTGGAATCAAGTTATTCGAAATTTGGCCTCAATCTCCCCAAAAAATCAACAACGTTTGTTGAAAACTTTTTTCCGAAGTTTTTTTGCCATTGCCAAACACCTTATTTATATATTCACTATCTTTGTGGCCTCATATTGTACACATAAAAGAAGGAAACAAAAACAAACCTCTGAATAACAACTAACTAAACTCAATAACAAACTTAACATTCAAATTCAAATGAAACGGAAAATTACATGTCTATTGGCAGCTTTGCTGCTGGCTTGCGGCCTCTCGTGGGCGCAAACAACGGATGTGCTGAATCACGACGTTATTGGCGTGAATGGTACATCGTATTCAACTTGGACTGGCATAACCAGCAATTCTGATGCTGTTTATGCAGGTAACACCGCTGGTGGCAATAACGCCATCCAGATGAGAAGCAACAACAACAATTCTGGTATCATCACTACCGCTTCTGGTGGTGTGGTGACCAACATTACTGTTGTTTGGAATGAAAACACTACTGCTGGCCGCACATTGAATGTCTACGGTAAGAATGCAGCTTACAGTGCTGCTTCGGATTTGTACGGCAGCAATGCTGGCACTCTGATTGGGACCATTGCGAAAGGAACCACTGATCTTGAAATCACAGACGATTATGCCTTTATTGGAATCCGTTCAGCAAGTGGAGCCTTGTATCTTGATGAAATCCAAATCACCTGGGTGAGTGGAGGCACGCCCAATCCTTCCATTACTGCCGGTAACGTGGAAATCGCCTATGATGCCACTGATGGTGCTATCGAATACACCATCAACAATGGCGTTGAAGGTGGCGTGCTTACTGCTGCCACTGAAGCCGAATGGCTTACCCTTGGCACGGTTGGCAGTACTGTTCCTTTCACCTGCTCAGTTAATCCAGATGGAGAGCGCACGGCTACAGTTACCCTTACCTACACCTACAACACTGACCAAACCGTTACCAAGAACGTTACGGTGACGCAAACTACTAACCCCAACGCTCCTGGCACTGAGGCCAATCCTTACACCGTGGCCCAAGCCCGCGCTGCCATCGATGCAGGCGTTGGAACACAAGAAGTGTATGCCACGGGTATCGTTTCCGCTATCCCGACAGCATGGAGCAACGATTTTAACAATATCACCTTCAACTTTGTTGACAACGAGGGCGATAATGACTTCCTGCAAGCCTATCGCTGCGTTAGTGGCACTGGCGTTGACGCCTCTCAGGTTGCCGTTGGTGATGTCGTTGTGGTTTATGGCAATTTGATCAAATACAATTCTACTTATGAATTCGGTCAAGGTTGCCAACTGGTTTCTCTGACGCATCCTGTCATTACCACTCCAGTTGTCACTGTCACTCCCAACACAATCAATGCTCCTGCTGAAGGTGCTGACGGAACGCTTGCATTAACATACGAAAACATCGAAGAATTCATCAGCTTCGATTACTATTTCTGCGATGCCAATGGCAACGAACTCGAAGATACTGATCCTGATTATCCTGGTGACTGGATTTATGCTGAAATTAATGATGAAAATGATGTTTACACACTCGATTACATCATCGATGCCAACCAAGGCGAAGCCCGCACGGCTTACATCAAGGTATATACCTTTGATGATGAAACGGAAGAAGTTTATGACATCGTCACTGTCAACCAAGAGGAATATGTGGCTCCCTCCTATGCTGAACTTCCCTTCGCATTCAACAGCGGTAGAGCTGCCATTGAAGAGACAGAGGGTCTCTCTCAGGAAGGTCTCGGCACGGATTATAACGCATCGACTAATCCTAATACCCAACTGAAATTCGACGGCACTGACGACTGGCTGCTGCTCCAATTCAACGAGCGTCCTGGCACGCTTACTTTCGCCATCAAAGGAAACAGCTTCAGCGGCGGCACCTTCAAAGTTCAAACCTCCGAGGACGGCACAACTTATACCGACCTGGCCACATATTCCGAATTTGGATCAAATGTCCAAAACGAAGAGTTCACCGACTTGGGCGAAAACGTCCGTTACATCAAGTGGATCTATACCAATAAAGACGCTGGCAATGTCGGTTTAGGCAACATCGCCCTTGCCGAATATGTCGAGCCTGTTATTGTTCCTTCCATCACTATCACTCCCGATAGCTTCGAGTTGGATGCCAATTCACACATGGGTGAAGTCCTGACGCCAATCACTTACCAAAATATCGTAGTTGTAAGCGGAAGCGGCACTGAGTCTTTCGACGTTCAGTACTATGATGCCGAAGGCCATGAAATTGAGCAAACGTGGTGTTCTGTTGGTGCGGCTGCTAATGGTGACACTGATTTTAATCTGATAATTGTTGCAGGAGTCAACGAAGGTAATGAAGCCCGCACAGCTTACTTCAAACTGTCTGCCCACGATGCAGATAGCAACCTGGTTTATTCCAACCTCGTCACCGTCACCCAAGCCGCTCCTGTGATTGACTACGCTGTGCTGCCGTTTGTATGGGAAGGTGGTTCAAGCGCTGATTTTGCAGCTTTGAACGGTGTCACTTTATCGGGCAATGGTTCGGACTATAACAGCAATCACGCTCCTTACCTCATTAAACTTGACGGAACTGGCGACTACATCCAAGTGAAGACCGACAGCCAGCCTGGGACGGTCACCATTGGTGTGAAAATGATTGGCGGTTCCAACACCTCCACCATCACTATCCAAGGTTCAGCCGACGGCGAAACCTTCACCGATATCGAAGTTTTGACCATCAGCGGTGCTCAAAACGATACTTTGACTCTTGAAACCACCAACGCTTTTGCTGATGCCGACCGCTACGTGAGAATGCTCTTCACCAAGGGCTCAAATGTCGGCGTTGGTCCTATCACCATTGCATCGGGTTCTGCTTCATCCATCACCGTTACTCCAGCCACCCTCAATTTGGAAGCTACTGGATCGGGGCAAAACGGTGTGCAGATGCAACAATTTGTTGTCACTTACCATAACCTGGATATTGAAGGTCACAGTGATTTTACTGTTCAGTTCTATGATGCCGAAGGCGAAGAGCAAGAACAACCCACTTGGATTACGCCGAATCCTGCTTATGTAGCGGGTGGAAATGATGAGGGTTATATGGTGATGCTCTTTATTGAGGGAAATACCGGCGTTGCCCGTTCCGCTTACTTTAAAGTATCTGCTCTTGATGCAGATGAAAACGTGGTCTATTCCAACCTTGTCACCATCAACCAGGCCGGTGCTCCTCAGCAGTACACCCTGACGGTTGAGCCTTTCGAGAACCTCGAACTCATCACCTTCGTGAATGACGAAATGGTCATGGAAGGCGACGGTGAGATTACAGTGACTGAAGGCAATCAAGTCATGCTGAGCATTGTCGCCAACGAGGGTTATGTCATGGAAACCTTGATGGTGAACGGAGTGAACCATGTCAATGACATTGCCGACGACTTCACCTACACCTTCGAAATGCCTTCCGAAAATGTCACCATCAGCGCTACTGCTGTGGAAGACGTTCCTCCCACTTCTGGCGAATGGGTGATGGTCAGACTCAACGACCTCACCGAGAATGATGTGTTTGTCATCGTTGGTGTCTATGATGAAGATGAGTCTTCCTTCGCTATGGCGACCAACAATGGCGGAAGCAGTGCTCCATCAGCAGTTGCCGTCACAATGGTTGGCAACACCTTGTCGGGCGACATCGCCGAAAACCTCAAATGGAACCTCAGCATCGGCGAGGATGGCTACACCTTCTATCCAAATGGCGAAACCGAGTCTTGGCTGTACTGCAACAACAGCAACAATGGCGTCCGTGTGGGAACCAACGAAAACAATGTCTTCACCATGACAGCTGAAGGTTATCTGTACAACAATGCCACCAGTCGCTATATCGGTATCTACAATGGACAAAACTGGAGATGCTATACCACCATCAACAATAACATCAAGGATCAAACCTTTGCATTCTACAAGAGAGTTGATGAAGGTAGCCTTATGACTTATACCTTGGATATCGAAGGCTACGGCAATAGCGATGGTGGCTACTACCTGATTGCTTCACCTGTCTCAATGATTAGACCTACTGCCGAAAACGGCTTCCTCACCGAAACATACGACCTCTATTACTTCGATCAGGCACAAGAAGGTGAAGAATGGCGCAACTACGAGGCCAAGCATTTCAACATCGCTTCGGGCAAGGGTTACCTCTATGCCAGCCAAGAAAACACTACTCTCACCTTTACAGGTGCTCCTTACAATGGCAATGGTGAAATCGTTTTAGATCAAGCAGGATGGAACCTCATTGGCAACCCGTACTACACCTCTGTCACTGTAAATCGTGACTTCTATAGATTGAATGCCGACGGCAGTGAGCTTGAACTCTCTGAAACTTCTGAAGTCAATAAGATGCAAGGTATTTTCGTAGAAGCACAAACCGAAAATGAAGTGGTATTGTTTGATGAGGGAATGGGCACTTTTGGAGACACTGAAATGAAATTGAATCTCAGAGTGAACGGTAACAATGGTAGCAGCGACTTCGCTCGCATTCGCTTCGGTGAAGGCAGCACTTTGGGCAAGTTCATGTTTAACGCAAACAACACCAAGCTCTACTTCACACAAGACAGCGAAGAGTTTGCCGTCGTGCGTAGCAGCAACGAAAACGAAATGCCCGTCAGCTTTAAGGCTGCAACAAATGGCATCTACACCTTCAGCGTCAATGCTGAGAACATGGAAGTCGACTACCTCCACCTCATTGACAACATGACCGGTGCCGACATCGACCTCTTAGACACTCCGAGCTACAGCTTCGAGGCCAACACGAGCGACTACGCACAACGCTTCCGCCTCGTCTTTGCAGCTACCAATGGCATCAACGAGAGTGCCGAGACCTTCGCCTATTTCAACGGCAGCGAATGGGTCGTCAGCAACATGGGCAAGGCCACTCTGCAAGTGGTTGACATGACTGGCCGCATCTTGAGCAATGAAGCCATCAGTGGCAGCACTACCATCAGCACCGACAACCTCAGTGCTGGCATCTATATGATGCGTCTTGTGAACGGCAACAACGTCAAGGTTCAGAAGGTGGTTGTCAGATAATGAATAACAATAAACGATCAAACCTAAAAATACAATGAAGAAGACATTAGTAACAATCGCAATCGTTCTCGGATTAGGTATGACCTCTTTCGCTAACCCCACCAATGGCGGCTTGTTCCAACGCGGTGAAGCAATTGAAAACAACGGCGGTACCATCTATGGCCAGAACCGCGACGGCAACCCCATGCTGCCCGGCCACGGCCATGACACCAACCAGCCTGCTGCTCCCCTTGGCAGTGGCATCGCCCTGCTGACAGCCCTCGGCGCGGCTTACCTTGTAGGCAAACGCAAGCGCGAGGAGTAATATCCTACTGAAAACAATTTTCTTTTCATTTTATTGATTGAAAGCCGTCGGCGTCATGTCGGCGGCTTTTTTAGATTATTTTGAGAAAAAAAGCTGAACGAAAAACAATAATTGATATATTTGCGCTTTGTTTCGGAAAAGAATAAATTCAATATCATGTCAAAGGAAATCAAAGGACACATCACTCAGATTATCGGCCCAGTGGTTGACGTCTATTTTGCCGACGGCGAGACCAACCTCCCGAAGATTCACGATGCTTTGGAAGTGGTTCGCCCCAACGGGAAGCGTGTGGTGCTTGAATGTCAGCAGCACATCGGCGAGGATTCGGTGCGCACCATCGCAATGGACTCGACCGACGGCCTCATGCGCGGCATGGAAGTCACCCTGTCGGGCAAGCCCATCTCCATCCCCATCGGCAACCAAATCAAGGGCCGACTGCTCAACGTGACGGGCGACGCCATCGACGGCATCGGCCAGCTTGACCGCAAAACCGAATATCCCATCCACCGCGAACCACCCAAGTATGAGGACTTGGCCACATCGAAAGAAGTGCTGTTCACGGGCATCAAGGTCATCGACCTGCTTGAGCCTTACCTGAAAGGCGGCAAAATTGGCCTCTTCGGTGGTGCAGGCGTAGGCAAGACCGTGCTCATCATGGAACTCATTAACAACATCGCCAAGGGCTACAACGGCTACTCGGTGTTCACCGGCGTAGGCGAGCGCACCCGCGAGGGCAACGACCTGCTCCGCGAAATGATCGAGTCGGGCATCATCAAATACGGCGACGAGTTCGTCAAGGCGATGGAAGAAGGCGACTGGGACCTCTCGAAAATCGACAAGAAAGCCCTTGCCACCTCGCAGGCTACATTGGTATTCGGCCAGATGAACGAGCCGCCCGGGGCGCGTGTGAGTGTCGCCCTTTCAGGGCTGACCGTGGCCGAGTCGTTCCGCGACGACACCAACGACGACCAAAGCGACATCCTGCTCTTCATCGACAACATCTTCCGTTTCACGCAGGCAGGTTCGGAGGTGTCGGCCTTGCTGGGCCGTATGCCTTCGGCTGTAGGTTACCAGCCCACCTTGGCCACGGAAATGGGCCAAATGCAGGAACGCATCACTTCAACCAAGAACGGGTCAATCACCTCGGTGCAAGCCATCTATGTGCCTGCCGACGACTTGACCGACCCCGCTCCGGCCACAACCTTCTCACACTTGGACGCAACAACGGTGTTAAGCCGTAAGATTGCCGAGTTGGGCATCTATCCCGCCGTTGACCCGCTTGATTCCACCTCGCGCATCCTCGACCCGAACATCATCGGCGAGAAGCACTACAACACCGCACAGCGCGTCATCCAACTGCTGCAACGCAACAAGGAACTGCAAGACATCATCGCCATCCTCGGCATGGAAGAACTTTCTGAGGAGGACAAGATTGTCGTGCATCGCGCCCGCCGTGTGCAACGTTTCCTGTCGCAGCCGTTCCATGTCGCCGAACAATTCACCGGCTTGAAGGGCGTGATGGTGCCGATTGAGGAAACCATCCGTGGCTTCAACATGATCATGGACGGCGAAGTCGACCAATATCCCGAAGCGGCCTTCAACCTCGTGGGCACCATCGACGAGGCCATCGCCAAGGGTGAGGAACTGATGAAAAACGCTGCCAACAATTAATATAAGGTGTGATGAAAATCGAAATCATTTCACCGAGCGCAACGCTGTTTGCAGGCGAAGCCACCAGCGTCACGGTGCCGAGCCAGATGGGACCATTCACCCTGCTTGAGCACCATGCCGCCATCGTCGCCATCCTTGAGGCCGGCAAAGTGAGCCTCACCGACGGCAAGGGCGAACACAGGGAGTTCGACATCAAGGGCGGCTTCACCGAGAACCACGACAACCAACTGACCATCTGCGTTGAGTTATGAAAAAGAATGTGCTGACAAAATATTTGGCTGTTTTTCTGCTGCTCTGCATCGTTTTTGATGGCATTCTGCTCTGCTTCTTTGCCGACAAGCCTTGGTGGAACAAATGGATGATCATGGCTCCCAACCTCTTTATGATTCTCGGTGCCTTCTATTGCCACCTGATGCAAAAAAACGTGGAAGCCCATCCCAACAAGCTCACCTGGCTTTTGGTTTACAAAAGCATCAAGTTGCTGCTCACTGTGGCGGCGATGGTGCTTTACATAGTGTTTGTCAAAGACAACAGCAAGGCTTTCATCGTCGTCACGGCCGTTTCGTATCTTGTGGCCTTGGCCGTTGAAACCTCGATTTATGCCCATTTTATGAAAAAACAGGACAAAACGAAAGCATGAAAACTGTTCTGAAACATATAACGTTATGGTTCGCCCTCGCTTGCGCACTTTTTGCCTCAGGCCAAAGTTTTGCACAAGAAACCCAGTCGGAAAAGCCGGAGAAATTCGACTCCAAGTCATTCATTTTCGGTCACACGGGCGACTCCTATTGCTACCACATCACCGAAATCAACGGCGAGCCGATATGCGTTTGGCTGCCCGTCATCGTGAAGTGCAAGGAAACGGGATGGCACTGCTTCTCGTCGAAGCACGTTTGCGAACTGAAAGACGACGAGACATTTGAGCACAAAGGTAGCCAGTTCTTCATCGAGCCTATCAAAGCCGACAAATACCCTGGCAAGTTGGTGGAAATCAACAGTCAAGGCGAGATTGCCCGTCCGTTCGACATCTCATTCACCAAGAACGCTTTCGGCATCTTCTTGGTTTGTGCCTTCATGTTGGCCTTCTTCCTGCCCGCTGCGCGGAAATACAAGAAAGACCCGATGGCCCAGCCCACCAAGTATCAAGGCGTGGTGGAATGGCTTACCTACATGGTGCTCGACGGCATCATCAGCCCCAACATCCGCAAGGAAAAGGTGAAAAAGTTCGCGCCTTACCTGCTGACGGTGTTCTTCTTCATCTTCTTCGCCAATCTGTTCGGCCTGATTCCGTTCTTCCCATTCAGTGCCAACGTAACGGGCAACTTGTCCATCACCTTGGTATTGGCCTTGCTGACCTATTTCTTCGTGAACATCTTCGGCAACAAACACTATTGGAAAGACATCCTTTGGCCCGATGTACCCATTTTCCTGAAGGCCATCCCGATTATGCCCATCATCGAACTCATCTCCACCATCACCAAGCCCTTCGCATTGATGGTCCGTCTGTTCGCCAATATCCTTGCCGGCCACATCATCATCATGGTGTTGATGGCACTGATTTTCATTATCGGTGGCATGTATGGCGCGGGCATGGGTGGCGTGATGAGCATCGTCTCCATCTTCATGACCGTCTTTATGACCGCTATGGAACTTTTAGTGGCCTACATCCAGGCATACGTATTTACCATGTTGTCGTCCATCTTCATCGGCATGGCGCAACAGGAGCCCGAACACGAATAATCAATTAAACAAATAAACAACCAACAATTCAACATCTAAATTTAATCATCATGTTATTATCAACTATCCTTGAGGCAGCGTCGTACGGACCTGCTATCGCAGCGGTCGCAGCCGCCATTGCAGTGATTGGAGCCGCTTTAGGCCTTGGTAAGATTGGACAGTCGGCCATGGAAGCCATTGCCCGTCAGCCCGAAGCCGGTGGCAGAATCTTCACCAGCATGATTATTGTCGGCGCCTTCGTTGAAGGTGTGACGCTGTTCGCCATTGTCGTTTGCCTTTTGGCCGGACAAGGCTAATTGCTTCGCGAGACGCGAGACTGCGAGACTACGAGACCATGAGACATTAAAACTGTCCCAATTTCTCGAAGCCCCGTAGTCTCGAAGTCCCGAAGTTTTAAGTCAAACAATTGAATTAACCAGACACTTAAACCATAATACAATGGATCTATTTCTTCCCGAAAGCGGATTAATGATATGGATGCTCATCGCCTTCCTCATCGTCCTCTTCATCTTGGCGAAGGTGGGCTGGCCGATGATTATGGGTGCTGTGGAGCAACGCAACACGCACATCGCCGACTCGCTGTTGGCCGCCGAAGAAGCCAACAACGCCCTTGCCGGCATCGAGCAGAAACGGCAAGAGACCATGGCGGCTGCTCAGGCGGAGCAAATCAAGATCATGAAGGAGAGCCAGGACCTGAAGACCCAACTCATTGAGGAGGCGAAGACGCAAGCCCGCATGGAAGCCGAGAAAATCGTGACCGACGCCCGCCTGAAAATTGAAAAAGAGCAGGCCGAGGCTATGGCGCAAATCAAGAACGAGGTCATCGCCCTCAGCGTCGACATCGCCGAGAAACTGCTGCAACGCGAACTGCACGACAAGCAGTCGCAAAGTGCCTACATTGAGCAACTGCTCAGAAACAACCAACCCCGCATTGAAGCCTAAGTTATGGACAACGGAAGAATATCGGTGAGATATGCGCGGGCTTTGTTCCAGTTGGCCCAAGAGCAAGGCTGCGAAGAGGCTGTCTACAACGGCCTGATGCGTTTTGCCCACAATTACCTTTTGGCTATCAGCCAGTTCAATGAGGTGTTGGCCAACCCCATCGTGGCGCGTGAGGAGAAAGTGAAGTTGATGGAAATGTCCGTGGGCGAGCCATTGCATGACACACTGAAGCAGTTCATCGCCTTTGTGGTCGACCAAAAACGCGAGAACAAGATGTTCTTTATCGCCATGAAATACATGGAGATGTATCGCGCCAAGCATAACATCCTAAGTACGCAAGTGACCACGGCCACCGAACTGCCCGAGGCGACCTACGACCGCATCAAGGCCTTCGTCAAGCAGACCTTTGATGCCGAGGCCGAAATGGATGTCAGGATTGACCCTTCGCTCATTGGCGGATTCATTCTCGACATAGAAAACAACCGCATGGACGCGAGCGTGGCTGGACAACTTAACGCACTGAAAAACAAGTTAAAAGGCAATTAGCTATTAGCCATTAGCTATTAGCTCAGCTTCGACCAAGCTAATGGCTAACAGCTAAAAGCTAAGAGCCCAACAATTAAACAGTCAACAATAAACAACAACATATATGGCAAACATCAAACCAAGTGAAATATCGAGCATCCTGCAAATGCAACTCCAAAACATGAGCAACAAGGTTCAGTTTGAGGAGATTGGCAAGGTGCTGCAAGTGAGCGACGGCGTGGCGCACGTCTATGGCCTTGATAAGGTGCAGAGCAACGAGCTTGTCGAGTTTGAGAACGGCACGATGGGCGTGGTGCTCAACCTTGAGGAAGACAACGTGGGCGTGGTGCTGCTCGGCCCCACCGAGGGCATCAAGGAAGGCGAAACGGTGAAGCGCACCCAACGCATCGCCTCCGTCATGGCGGGCGAGGGCATGTTGGGCCGCGTGGTGGACGGCCTCGGTCGCCCCATCGACGGCAAGGGCCCCATCCAAGGCAAGACCTACGAAATGCCTTTGGAACGCAAGGCTCCGGGCGTCATCTTCCGCCAACCCGTGAACCAGCCGCTGCAAACCGGACTCAAGGCCATCGATGCCATGATTCCCATCGGGCGCGGCCAGCGTGAGCTGATCATCGGCGACCGCCAGACGGGTAAGACTGCCATCGCCATCGACACCATTATTAATCAGAAGGACAACTTCAAGAACGGCGAACCGATTTACTGCATCTATGTCGCTATCGGACAGAAAGGTTCCACCGTGCGAAACCTTGTGAACACCCTCGAAAAATATGGTGCTTTGGATTATACCATCGTGGTCAGCGCGACGGCCTCCGACCCTGCCGCCATGCAGTTTTATGCGCCATACGCGGGCGTGGCCATCGCCGAATACTTCCGCGACACGGGTCGTCACGCCTTGGTCATCTACGACGACCTCTCGAAGCAGGCCGTGGCCTACCGTGAAGTTTCCCTGATTTTGCGCCGTCCTCCGGGACGTGAGGCCTATCCGGGCGACATTTTCTACCTCCACAGCCGTTTGTTGGAACGCGCCGCCAAAATCATCAAGAATGATAATGTGGCACGCCAGATGAACGACCTTCCCGACAGCCTCAAGGACATCGTGAAAGGCGGCGGCAGCATCACCGCACTGCCCATCATCGAGACGCAGGCGGGCGACGTTTCGGCCTACATCCCGACCAACGTGATTTCCATCACCGACGGACAAATCTTCTTGGAAACCAGCTTGTTCAATGCGGGTATCCGTCCCGCCATCAACGTGGGCATTTCGGTGTCGCGTGTGGGTGGCAATGCCCAAATCAAGTCGATGAAGAAGGTGGCCGGCACCCTGAAACTCGACCAAGCCCAATTCCGCGAGATGGAGGCTTTCTCGAAATTCGGTGCCGAACTCGATGCCGCAACCTTGGCCATCCTCGACAAGGGCCGCAAGAACGTGGAACTGCTGAAACAGCCGCAATACACGCCTATGCCCGTCGAAAAACAAGTCGCCATCATCTTCTGCGGCACTAATGGATTGTTGAGCAAAGTGCCTGAAAACAAGGTGCTTGAGTTTGAAAAACAGTTCTTGGACATCATGGAAGTGAAACACAAGGACGTGATGGCCCAACTGAAAGCCGGCAAGATTGACGACGACATCAAGGCCGTGCTGAAGGAAGAGGCGTTGAATTTGAGCGAACATTTCGTATAACTATTTTCTGGGCTTTGCCAACAGCGGGGCATGCCCCGCTGTCGCTACCGCGAGAAGGCAAGTCCAGCAACGAAAAAGAAAATTATGGCATCACTGAAAGAAATACGGGCCAGAATCGTTTCCGTCGCCTCGACGCAGAAAATCACGAGCGCGATGAAGATGGTGTCGGCGGCCAAACTGAAAAAGACCGAAGGCATCACGACGCGGTTTTTGCCCTACAAGAACAAGTTGAGCGAGGCTCTGTCGAACTATCTCGGCTCTCTTGAAGGCGAGGTCAACACACCTTTGGCTGAGAAACGCGAGGTGAAAAAAGTGGCACTCATGGCCTTCTCGTCGAGTAGCGGATTGTGCGGTGTTTACAACTCCAATGTCTGCAAACTGTTCAAGCAGGTGTATGACGAATACACGGAAAGCCTTGGCGCAGAGAATGTTGTCGTCTACTTGGTCGGAAAGAAAATCAACGACTACGCCAAAAAATTCGGCATTAAGGTAGAAAAGCAATACGCGCCTTTGGCCGAAAGCATGTCCTTCGACTTGGCCATGGAAATCAGTGACATGATGGTCGAACTCTTCCTCAGCCACAAGGTGGATCGCGTGGAATTGGTCTTTAACCACTTCAAGAACGCTGGTGTGCAAGTGCCTACCCGTGAGGTAGTATTACCCCTAAAAGCCGAAATTTCGGGCAATGCCCAAACCTTTGACTACATCGTTGAACCCGACAAGGAAACCTTCGTCAACGAACTGATTCCCAAGGTTATCCGCACCAATTTCTACTCCATCATGCTCGACACGCTCACTGCCGAGCACGGTGCCCGCATGACCGCCATGCACATCGCCTCCGACAACGCCGACCAACTCTCACAAGAATTGAGAATCCAGTACAACAAGGCACGCCAAAACGTCATCACTAACGAACTGATTGACATTGTGGGCGGTGCTGAGGCTTTGAACGGGTAAGAAATTAGACTTTATTCCTGATAATACACGCGTTTCACCCTTTGTGAGACGCGTGTCATTATTTCGTAGGGTATCGTTTGGCTGGCCTTGGCAATGTCGTTGACATCGTGCTCGGCATCGAAAATAACCACCGTGTCGCCTTCAGAAGCCTCAATGTCAGTCAAATCCAACATGCACATGTCCATGCAGACATCACCAACGATTCTCACTGGGTTGTCATGTACATAGAAAACGCCGTTGCCATTGCCCAACAAACGTGAGAGGCCGTCGGCATAACCGATGGGCACGATACCGATACGCATGTCGCGCTCGGCTCGACCGTGACGGTTGTAACCGATGCTATCGCCCTTGGGGATGTGCTTGATTTGGGTGATGGTCGTCTTGAGTGACACCACTGGTTGCAAAACGCTCCTGTCGGATTCACAAGTGGCCACACCATACAAGCCAATGCCCAAACGCACCATGTCGAACTGGTACTTCGTGAAACGCGAGATGCCCGCAGTGTTGAGGATGTGGCGCAAGGCCTGCGGGAAGGCCTCAACAATCATTTGGCTGCCTTCTTCAAAACAATGTATCTGGTGCATGGTGAACTCGTCCTCGGCGGGATTGTCGGCAGTGGCCAAATGGGAAAATACGCTCTTCACGTTCAGCATGGGATTGGCTTTGATACGACGGATAAGCTCGGGTAACTCGTCGATGGAGAAACCCAAGCGGTGCATACCCGTGTCGAGCTTGATGTGGATATTCAAAGGATGTGCTTCGGGCAAGGCGAGGTTCTCCATCGCCTTCTCGATGAACCCTAAGTTACGGAAACTGAACACCTCCGGCTCAAGGTGGTATTTGATGATATTGTCGTAGCTGTTCACCTCGGGACTCATCACCATAATGGGCAGGTTAATGCCCGCTCGGCGCAAGTCCACGCCCTCGTCGGCGAAGGCAACAGTCAGATAATCAACATTATGGAACTGAAGCACATTGGAAACCTCAAGATTGCCGCTACCGTAGCCAAAGGCCTTCACCATAGCCATCAGTTTGGTCTCAGGCTTGATTTTCGAGCGGAAATAATTCAAGTTGTTGACCAAGTGGTTGAAGTTGATTTCAAGCACCGTCTCATGCGCCTTTTCCTGCAACTCCATGCCGATTTGCTCAAACTCGAAAGCGCGGGCACCCTTGAGCAAAATGGTCTGGCTACTGAACTTCGAAAGCGGGAACTGCGCGAGGAAATCCGTAACATTCTTGTAGAAATACGCCTCCATCTCAAACTTGTTGGCTTGGCGCGAGATAGCTTCGCCAATGCCAATGAGCAGGTCGACGTCCTTGTTCTTGAGCATCTGCCCGATTTCGGTGTAGAGGTCAATTTCGTTGCGCCCACTTTGCAGAATGTCGGACAAAATAACCGCATGATGGCGATGCTGGTGCTGCTGGTTCATCACGTCGAGGGCGATGGCCAAAGAGTTGACATCGGAGTTGTAATAGTCGTTGATGATGGTGCAGTTGTTCACGCCCGCCTTGATTTCGAGACGCATGGCGATGGAAGTGAGGTTTTTCAGC
The DNA here is from genome assembly GCA_902782455.1 of uncultured Bacteroidia bacterium. Taxonomy (GTDB): domain Bacteria; phylum Bacteroidota; class Bacteroidia; order Bacteroidales; family F082; genus Limimorpha. The sequence continues at coordinate 42,382 of CACZNA010000024.1, forward strand.
CGCTCGGCGATAATGGCAGGCTCTATCTTCAACAACAGTCCCACTGCGACACAATGAAGGGCGTTTTCGATGGAAGCATCATCGGCAAAAGGAATGGAAAACGACAACTCCTCGCCTTGATACAAGCACACCATCGTCGCGGATTTCTCGGTTTTCGTCACCTGCTTCACGAACAGGTCGGCTTCCTCGAACTTGCGGCTCCAAGTAAAGAGCTTAACCTTTTCGGCAAGGTTGGAACGAATAATAACCTGTTGTATTTCAGAATAATCCATACAATACACTAATTGCTCTGCCTTGGTAAACAAGTTAAGCTTCTCCCCTGCCTTTTGCGCATGGCTGATGAAATTCTCCTCGTGCGCCTGTCCGATGTTGGTAAACACGCCTATGGTCGGGCGGATGATTTCCTGCAAAGCCATCATCTCTTCAGGTTCGGAGATGCCTGCCTCGAATATGCCCATGGTGTTGTTCTCGTTCATCTGCCACACCGAGAGCGGCACACCCACTTGCGAGTTGTAGCTCTTCGGGCTGCGAACAATGTTATAGTCGGCGTTGAGCATCTGAAACAGCCACTCCTTTACGATGGTCTTGCCATTGCTACCCGTAATGCCGATAACGGGGAAAGTGAACTGCTGGCGATGATATGCGGTCAAGGCCTGTAAGGCCTTCAATGTGTCGGGGACTACGATAAAGGCAGCCTCTGGACAAGCATTTTCAGGTTGGTGGTTCACAACGAAGGCTCGAACACCTTTATCATACAGCTCGCCGATGTACTTATGACCGTCGTTGCGGGAGCTTGTCAAGGCAAAAAACAAAGTTTGGTACGGGTTCATCAAGTGACGGCTGTCGATGAGGAGGTCACAGATTTGTTGTCCATCCGAGAAACCAACCAACTGTCCGCCAACGATTTCTGAAATCTGCTTCAAAGAATAAAACTGGTGTTGCATAAAATGCGCGAAATTTTCCGCAAAAATACGGCTTTTCCGAAAAACACTTATCTTTGCAGACCAGAAAAAAGTACTGAAATGCACCTCAAGCAACATATCCCCAACGCCATCACTTGCGGCAACCTGCTCTCGGGCTGCCTGTCTATCCTTTTCATCACTTCCGACATGCCCGTCAAGGCGGCAATCATGATTTTCGTGGCCGGACTCTTCGACTTTTTTGACGGTTTCGCCGCCCGATTGCTCCACGCCCACTCTCCCATCGGTGCCGACCTGGACTCTTTGTCAGATGTGGTCTCGTTTGGCGTGGCACCCGGTTTCATCATGTATTGGCTGATGAGCCAGTTTTTCGTTTCACGGCTATGGCTTTATGAATGGTGGTGGTCCGTTGGAGGGTTCAACCTATTGCCTTTCATAGCCTTTCTGCTGCCCGTGTTCTCGGCTATCCGTCTTGCCAAGTTCAATGTAGACGATACGCAAACGACCACCTTCCGTGGCATCCCTGCACCAGGCATGGCTATCTTCATCGCCTCTTTGCCTTTGGCTCTCGCTCAAGCGGGGCGCCTCTCCGACGGCGCATTAAGTTATTGGGTCTGCCTCGGCATCACAATCATCTTTTCTCTTATGATGGTCAGCAATTTTCGGTTCTTCTCGTTCAAGATGAAGTCCGCCAAATGGAAAGGCAACGAGGTCAGGTGGATTTTCCTGATTGTCGCTGTTGTGAGCTTTGCCATTTTTAGGTTTTTGGCCTTGCCTTTTGTGATGATTCTATACGTTTTGATGTCGATATTTTTCGCGCAAAAAATGGAATAAAAAGCTCACATCTCCTTCTTATGCAAAATGAAATTATGTCCCAAGTAAACCTCGCGGACGTGCTCGTCTTCAGCTAAGGTTTCGGGGGTGCCTGACATCAGCACTTGTCCGTCGAAAAGCAGATAGGCGCGGTCGGTGATGGATAGGGTTTCGTGTACGTTGTGGTCGGTGATGAGGACACCTATATTCTTGCGTTTCAGCTTGAAAATGATACGTTGAATATCCTCCACTGCAATGGGATCGACACCGGCGAAAGGTTCGTCCAAGAGGATGAAGTTCGGGTCGACGGCCAAGGCACGGGCAATCTCGGTGCGACGACGCTCACCACCCGAAAGCTGAATGCCCTTGCTCTTGCGGACATGTTGCAAACCAAACTCGTCCAAAAGCGACTCCAACTTCTCGCGTTGCACCTGCTTCGTCATGCCTTGCTTAAACTGCATCACCGAAGCGATGTTGTCCTCCACGCTCATCTGGCGGAACACCGAAGCCTCCTGTGCGAGATAGCCGATACCCATCTGGGCGCGCTTGAACATGGGCTGCGACGAGATGTCCTGCTCATCGAGAAACACCTTGCCGGAATAGGGCTTGATGAGACCCACTACCATATAGAATGTCGTCGTCTTGCCTGCACCGTTAGGGCCAAGCAAACCCACGATTTCACCTTGATTGACCTCAACGCTCACGCCCTTCACGACCGTGCGCTGCTTGTATTTCTTGATTAAGTCTTGTGTCCAAAGCTTCATTTTAATGCGGAATTATGAATGCGGAATGCGGAATTATGAATGAAGAATGCAGAATTATGAATTTGGAATCAGAATATCCCTTCCTTAAGTATGTCGTGTAAATGAATGATTCCGAGGTATTTGCCTTCGTGAACGACGGGCAGTTGAGTGATGCTGTTTTCCCGCATCTTGTGCAGGGCATCCACCACCAAGGCCTCTTCGTCAATGGTCTTAGGGTTGGAGGTCATGATTTGGGCGGCCTTCACTTGCTCAATGTCGGGGTATTTCAGCAACATGCGGCGCAAGTCGCCATCGGTGATGATACCGAGGAGTTGCCCATTTTCGGTCACTACCGTTGCGCCAAGGCGTTTGCCAGTCATTTCAATGATGACTTGCGTCAGACTATCGTTTGGGCCAACTTCGGGGCGTTCATTCCTGACATACAGGTCTTTAACGCGCAGATAAAGTTGTTTACCCAAGGCACCGCCAGGATGGAACTTGGCGAAGTCAGAAGTGGAGAAGCCACGACACCTCATTAATATAAGGGCCAGTGCATCGCCCATGACGAGTTGTGCAGTGGTGCTGCTCGTCGGGGCAAGGCTACCTGGAATGGCTTCCTCGTCGACGGTCACGTCGAGGACAAAGTCGGCCTGCAAAGCCAGATAGGACTGCCGATTGCCGACCATAGCCACGATTTTGTTTCCACGCAGTTTGATGAGCGGCACAAGCATCTTGATTTCGGGCGTTTCGCCACTTTTCGAGAGAATCACTACGATGTCGCCCTCACGGACGATGCCCAAGTCGCCGTGGATGGCGTCGGCGGCATGCATGAAAACCGCCGTGGTACCCGTCGAATTCATCGTTGCCACGATCTTTTGGGCAATAATAGCACTCTTCCCAATGCCCGAGAACACCAGATTTCCCTTGTTTTCGAGCATCAAATCGACCGTTCTCACAAAATCGTCATTCAATCGTGCCTTCAAACCATTAATTGCATTTAATTCATTATCAATGATTTGAGTTACCAATTGAATAATTTCTTCATTTTTTCTCATTTTTTTCAAGATTTTCTTGCGCCGTATGATTGAAATGCTATAACTTTGTCTTTGCTGATTTGGAGAGAAACTCTCTTTGGCAATAACGCAGTTTTTCAAAACAGATTGCAAAATAACGCAAAAATTCGGACAATACCAAAAGGAGGAACCATGGCAAAAAAAACTGACCCTGAAATCCACAAACTACTGAAGGATGTTTTCGGTTTCGACCAATTCAAGGGAAACCAGGAAGAGATCATCAAGAGCATCCTTGCAGGCAACAACACCTTCGTACTGATGCCCACAGGTGGCGGCAAGTCGCTGTGCTACCAACTGCCCGCACTGATGTCGAAAGGCACGGCTATCGTCGTTTCACCACTCATCGCACTGATGAAGAACCAAGTCGACATGATCCGCAACTTCGGCACCGACCTCGGCATAGCGCACGTTATGAACTCATCGCTGTCGAAAGCCGAGCTGCTCGACGTGAAGGAAGACTTGAAGAACGGCAAGACCAAGCTGCTTTATGTGGCACCCGAGTCACTCACCAAGGAAGAGACGGTGGAGTTTCTACGCACCTTGAAGATTTCCTTCGTCGCCATCGACGAGGCGCACTGCATCTCGGAGTGGGGTCATGACTTCCGTCCGGAGTATCGCCGTCTGCGTCCCATCATCAACGCCATCAGCGACCACCTGCCCGTCATCGCCCTGACTGCAACAGCCACGGTGAAGGTGCAGAACGACATCATGAAGAACCTTGAAATCATGGATGCCAAGGTGTTCAAGTCGTCGTTTGACCGTCCGAACCTATATTATGAGGTGCGTCCTAAGACCAAAGACGTCGTCAAAGACATCATCAAATACATCAAGCAGAACTCGGGCAAGTCGGGTATCGTGTATTGCTTGAGCCGCAAGAAAGTGGAAGAATTGGCCGAGACGCTTGCCGTCAACGGCATCCGCGCCCTGCCCTACCACGCCGGCCTTGACAGCCAGACCCGTAAGGAGAACCAAGACAAGTTCCTCATGGAGGAAGCCGACGTCATCGTGGCCACCATCGCCTTCGGCATGGGCATCGACAAGCCCGACGTGCGTTTCGTCATCCACCACGACATACCGAAGAGCCTCGAAGGTTATTACCAAGAGACAGGCCGCGCCGGTCGCGACGGTGGCGAAGGCAACTGCATCGCCTTCTACGACTACGAGGACATCCATAAACTCGAAAAGTTCAACAAAGGCAAGAACGTGGCCGAACAGGAGATTGCCCGCGAGCTGCTTAACGAAACAGTAACTTACGCTGAATCAGCAGTTTGCCGTCACAGACTACTTTTGCATTATTTCGGTGAGGAATACAACAAGGAAAACTGCGGCTCGTGCGACAACTGCCGCTATCCCAAGGAGAAATTCGACGGCAAGGAAGACCTCAAACTCGTCCTCGAAGCCGTGGAAGAGACCAAACAGCTCTTCAAGACGAAACATATCGCCGAACTGCTGGCCGGTAAACTCACTGGCGACATCAAGGCGGCCAAGCAGGAAAACAACGAGTTCTTCGGTGCTGGCGACGAGCACGATGAAAAGTATTGGACTGCCGTTATCCGCCAAGCATTAGTCAACAAACTGTTATCCAAGGATATAGAGAACTACGGCATCCTGAAAATCACCAAGGAGGGCAAGAACTTCATCAAGAAGCCTTACACCATCTTCCTCGTCAAAGACCATGACTATGAGAACTCCGACGACGAAGACGCCGAGGCTCTGGCTATGGGTGGCGGCAAGGACGGTGGTGCCGACAAGACACTCTTCGCCTTGCTGAAAGACCTGCGCAAGACCATCGCCAAGCAGAACGGACTGCCGCCTTTCGTCATCTTCCAGGACACCTCGCTTGAAGACATGGCCATCCAATACCCCATCACGAAGGAGGAGATGACACAAATCGCGGGTGTGGGCTTGGGCAAGGCCGAGAAGTTCGGCGAGCCGTTCATCAAGCTCATCAAGGAATACGTTGAGGAGAACGACATCACTCGCCCCAACGACATGGTAGTCAAGTCGGTGGTGAACAATTCCGCGCTGAAAATCGGCATCATCCAAAACATCGACAAGAAAATTCCGTTGGAGGACATCGCCTACGGCAAGGGATTGGAATTCGACGAGTTGCTGTCGGAAATCGAAAGCATCGTCTCGTCGGGCACCCACTTGGACATCAACTATTACATTGAGGACAATATTGACATCTACCATCAGGAGGACATCCTCGACTACTTCCATGAGGCCGAGACCGACGACATCCAAACTGCCTTGCGTGAATTGGGCGAAGACGAATACGAGGAAGAGGAAGTCCGCCTGATGCGCATCAAGTTCCTCTCTGATGTTGGCAACTAATTAAGAATGAAACGATTATTTACAATAGTTTTGGTTTTGCTCTTGTTTTCGGCTTGCGGAAACAAGAGCAATGCCATTATGCCCTCGCGCCTCCTCACCGAGCAGGAAATGATCGACATTATGACCGATGTGCAAATCCTTGAGGCCGACATGAATTATCGCAAATCCATCGGAAAGACGATTGGCGACATGCCAAAGGAATACTACCGCCAACTTTTTGAGCATTACGGCATTACCGACAGCATCTTCGCCGAGAACATGCGCTATTACACACACAAGCCCGCCATGATGGAAAAAATCATGGACTCGGTGGTGCAGCGGCTGACGAAGGTTCAATCGGAGTCCCAAAGGGACGACAGCCATTAGGCAGACGGTGTAAACCTCTGCCATTCGTTAAACCAAAACGCAACAAAATGGCCAGCACATTGGTGCAACAATATATGCACATCGTGTTCCACACGAAAAGCACAAGTATTGCAATGCGGGAAGAGGATTTGCCGCGTGTTTTCGATTATATTGGCGGTGTCATCCGAAACATTAACGGGGTTTCCATCCAAGTAGGCGGTCGTCCTGACCACATCCATATATTGGCATCCATGCCCAAAACAATGAGCCTCGCAGAATTTGTCCGCACCATCAAATCCAACAGCAGCAAATGGATCAAAACGTTGGACGGTTATTACGAACTGTTTATGTGGCAGGAAGGCTATGGCGCATTCAGTGTCAGCGCATCGGTGTTGGACAAAACCACCAAATACATCAAAAACCAAAAGGCGCGTCACCGCGACCGGACATTCATCGATGAATACAAACAATTTTTGGATGCATACCATGTGGAATATGATGAACGGTATGCGTTTGGGGATTGATTTTTCGGCGGGGGGGGTATTTTCCGCTTTTTTCGGCAGGGGTTCACACCGCCTGCCTACGTTGCTGCCACCCCTTCGGGGTTCCGTTATTTCTTCAACTCGGCCGCAATCAAATCATTCAGTTTCCGTGCGGCATCAATCAACATGCTCTCGTCTGTCGGCACGGGCACAGGATTGGTGTTTAGGCGTTTAAGTGTTTCTGCGGAGCAGGCCTCGCGGTCGCCCTTGATGGTGGTGTAGTCGTTCTTGAAGGTGGATTTCACCTCGAAAGGGACTGTCGCCTTCTCAAATGTACGGTAACCATCACAATCTATGTATTTTATCGTTCCTGAAACCGTCACGCTCTTGTTCTGTGAATGGTCAGTTACTTCTACGGTCTTTCCGTCATTAATTTCCTTAAAAGCAACTTCATCAAGACGGTTAGGGGTAATTTGAATGTCATTTACAACAACGAGCATTTGAGCATCACCCTTTCTTGGTTTCTTCCACTTTGAGGAACAAACCACATTTTCAGGAATCTCACCTTCGTCGAATGCCATAACGGCATCGACAAACCCCTCCAACAAAGAACGTTCATCCGTACCCACAACAACAATTTCTACATGGTCACACGAAAGCAGGAGTTTTTTCTTTTGCAATAATGGCAGATTGCTATTCTCCTTATTGGTAAGTCTCAACTGCTTGACATATTTCTCCGCCTCTTCTGCATCCACTTTCGATCCTGTACTCAACAATTGATTCGTCTTCGCTACCAAGAAAGCCTCGGCGTGGTTGCGTGCAGCCATCATGTCCTCGTCAAGGTCGAGTTTCACATAATTTATGCCCTTTTTCACTTTGCTCGGGAAGCATTTCAGGGCATCGTTGCGGCCTTTCATGCTGCAATAGCGTTGGTAGATTTCTGGCCACACATCGGGCTGGCCGGTGGCTTTCAAGGCTTGGATGCGCTCATGGTCGGCTTGGTTGGCTTTGTGGTACGAAGCAGCCACATAATTGATGTCTTTGTCGTTCATCTTGCCTTTGCACACATCGGGCGCAACGCGCTGAATCACTTGGTCATACTGTTGGGCTTCATAGAGTTTCTTGGTCGTGTTACATGCGGTAAGCACCGCGCCGAGCAACAAAACGGGAATCATTCTGAGGTATTTCATGGCATTTTCATTTGAAATAAAACGGAATAAAAACCGCAAAATTCGCTCCAAAATTGTGCGATTGGGTAAAAAACTTTACTTTTGTGCCATCAAATCTGCATTTCATGGAAAAAATCAAGCAACTGCAACAGGATTTCGCCGATTTTATGGCGCAACGCGACTTCAACGGTCAGCCGACCGAATTATACGAACCCATTGCCTACACCATCCTCCAAAGCGGCAAACGCCTCCGCCCGATGCTCTGCCTCTTGGCCAACGAGATGTTTGGCGGCGACGAGCAACAAGCCCTTTGGCCAGCCTTGGCACTGGAAACCTTCCACAACTTCACCCTCATCCACGACGACATCATGGACAAGGCTCCCATGCGCCGAGGTAAGCCGACTGTTTACCAAAAATGGAACTCCGACATTGCCATCCTCTCGGGCGACGCCATGTTGGCAATGGCTTTCCAGTTTGCCCTGAAGCCCAAAAAGGGTGCCGAACTTGCGCAACAATTGGGCCGTGTGGCCATCGAGATTTGCGAAGGCCAGCAAATGGACCTCAATTTCGAGACCCAAAAAGAGGTCAGCATTGAGGATTATTTGGAGATGATCCGGCTGAAAACGGCGGTGCTTTTGGCCACGGCCTTGCAGATGGGTGCCACCGTTGCAGGCGCAAAACAGGCTGACATCCAGCATCTTTACAATTTCGGTATCAATATTGGGATGAGTTTCCAATTGCAAGACGACATCCTCGACCTTTACAGCGACGTGGCCACTTTCGGCAAGCGTCATGGCGGCGACATTGCCGACAACAAGAAGACTTACCTTTACCTGAAAGCCCTTGAATTGGCTTCCGAAAACGACCGCAAACGCCTCGAACACCTTTTCACCCTCCGCATGGACCACGACGAGGAAGAAAAGATTGAAGAAGTGCAGGCCATTTACGACCGTTTGAAAGTGAAAGAAGCCTCCGAACAGGTCATGCTCGACTACGACCGCAAGGCCTTGACCGAACTTGATGACATCGACTTGCCCGAGGAGCGTAAAATCCACCTGAAAACCTACGCCGAACTGCTTTCGGGTCGGAAAAAATAGGTTTTGTCGCCACATAACAGACAAGGAGGCCTCCCGCTTGGGAAGCCTCCTTGTTCTTTGTTATTCAAGCGTTTGCAAGTTTATTTGTCCGTAGCGGTTTCCTTCGCTTCCGACTTCTCGCTCTTCTTGATTTCAGGTTTCGTGCCGTCGCACTTCTTGTCGCCATGCTTGCAATCTTTCTTGCAGTCGGCCTTCATCTGCTTTTCGCTGCCTGACACTTTCTTGTTGGCGCAGCAGTCGGCCTTCTTTTGGTCGGCGGCCACTTTCTTGCTTTCGCAGCAGTTGTCGGCCTTTTTCTTGTCGGCGCAGCAGTCGTCTTTCTTTTCCACTTTCTTCTCAGTAGTGGTAGGTTTCTTCACAGGGTTTTGGGCGTCAAGGTTTTGGACGCTCAAGGCACTGATGGCGAAAGCAGCCAACATGCCAAATAATAAGCTTTTTTTCATTGTGTATTTGGTATTATAGGGTTTGGAAAACGGTGTTTTTATTGCAAAAACCGTTCCAAACTATCTTTTGAGAGTGAGAAATTTTTCGAAAAAGAGCGTAATACGTCGTGTGTTTATTGACGGTCCTACAGCCCCAGATTGTAGGGCTGTCACACCGAGACATCCGCACACCGAAACAATCTCGATAATCTTGTTTCTATACTTGCTCCAATTCTCCGATTTTTTCATAGATTTGGAGCAAGTATAGGCTATAGTCGCTCCAAATCTTGAATTATTTGTATGATTTGGAGCAAGTATAAGCACCTTATGGCAACTTGAACAGGTCGTCCATCATGACTTCGCTTTGCGCCATGCCCCAATATTTGTTGTGCGTTAGCCCAAAGGTGGTGATGAACGTCAGGTGTAGCGCAGCCTTGGTTTTCGTATGGTGTCGAAAGACTGACATCTTGGTTCTCAGGCGTTTGCTGTAGTCGTCGGTGATGGTGTAGGAATGTTTGCTGTATTTCATCTCGCAAATGTTAATCACATCGTCGGCGCGGCTCAAAAGCAGGTCGATTTGTGCGCCTTCCCACTCGGTTTCGTCCTCGTCCACCAAAGGTTTCGTACTCCAGCCGTAGGTATTGGTCAAAACGCCAGAAATTCCTAACTTCTTCTTAATCTGCGGAATATGATGCAGGCAAACCCGCTCAAAAGCATAGCCCGCCCAAGCGTCGTGGGTGTGTTCGTCGAGGTTGCTCCAATATTGGCCGTCTTGCCCTGAATGTTTGGCCACGAAGCGAAGATGGAACAGCGTGAACAAGTCGGTGAGTTGATACAACATGCCCTTCGACTTCCTGCCCATCGAGGAATAGGAGCGGATGAAATCGCAGAGTTGCAAGTCCTTCAAGGTCTTGGTCAATGCGCCGCCCGAAGGCAGTTTGAGCGCTTCCTTCAACTCTTGTTGCGTCATGCCTTTCCCGTTGCCGACCAATTCCTCAACCACCTGTCGGGCCATCGTGGAGTCCTTGAACAGCGAGCGGAACAGGAAATTGTATTCCGTGCGCAGCGGTGCGCCATCGGCGAAAAAAAGCCTGTCGATGTTTTGGGCGAAGGTGAGGTTTTTGTCGAGCATGTCTATATAATAAGGTATGCCGCCGAAAATCATGTAGGCCTCGGTGATTTGGTAGCGCGTCCAAACGATGCCTTTCTGCTCCAACTGCGCCTCCATCTCGCCCAAGGTGAACGGCGCAAGATAGATGGTGCGCGAACAGCGGTTGTAAAGTCCGCCCTTGTCGCCAATGACCTTGTTCATCATCCACGAGGTGGAACTGCCGCAGATGAAGAGTTTCAGTCCGTCGCGGGTGGATGCCCATGTGTTCCAGAAATAGCTGAAGGCCGTCAGGAACTTGGATTTGGGTGTGTCCATCCAAGGCAACTCGTCGAAAAACACGACGATGCGCTCTTTTCTGAGGCTGCCCAAATAGGCTTGAAGTTGCTCGAAAGCCTCAAACCAGTTGGCAGGCCGCCGCAAGTCTTGCCCCGACCGCTTTTGCAACTCCCTCTGAAACAGCGACAACTGCACCGCCATCGGGGTTTCGTAACTGCCGGTGAACATGAAGTCGAACTCGTTGTGGAAAAACTCCCTGATGAGGAAGGTCTTCCCCACCCTGCGGCGGCCATACACCGCCACCATTCGTGCCTCGCGCTGTTCGCAAACCGATTCAAGCAGTTGCTGCTCATACTTCCGTCCTATGATTTTGTTGTCGTTCATGGCTTTATCTCCTTGGTTCACGCCGCAAAGATAAATCTTTTTTCAGAACGACACCCTTATACTCGCTCCAAATCTCCGATTTTTTCATAGATTTGGAGCAAGTATAGGCTATACTTGCTCCAAATCTTTTAGTTTTTTGTAGTTTTCGACATCTCAGACTTTATAAATGTGGGATTTTGGTTCATGAATCACAGCCTCTGCCGTTCTTCATCTCCCGCCAAACTTCCACGATACTTGCTGGTCTTGGCCTTCAGGCGGTAACGCAAAGTCAGGTAGACTTCGCGGGAATCGTAGGTGCCGCTTTTGTAAATCCGCAAAGTCGGATAATAAGTGTCATAATAATAACCCGACTGGTTGAACAGGTCATTGACACCCAAAGTAATCGTCATGGCATTGTCCAACAAGGATTTCTGCACATACATGTTGCAAATCCACATGTTCTTGGACCTGAAATAGTTGTCCATGTAGCCCTTGCCCGCACAGCCAAATTCAAGATTGGCCTTCCAACCTTTTGAGAAAACGAAAGTGTTGTCGATGACGCCAAACGGGGAAATCTTGTCCAACGGAATCGTTTCGGTTTGGCTGCTGACGGAAAACCATTGCTTGTTGAAACCAAGGGACAACTGTGGGTGCCAGACCCCAATTTCTGGAGCCGCAGACAGCATGAAATTCATCCTCGGTATCCTCTCGAAGTTTTGAGGCTTCAATACCGAAATGCTCGGGGCGGTGTCCAAAGGCTCGGCCCATTCCATGATGGCATTGCGGGCATCCTGAAAACCTGCGGAAAATTGCATGAACTTCCATGAGGCCGTGAGCGAAAAGTCATGGATCAGCCAAGGCTCCAACAGCGGATTGCCCGTCTGCAACGTGAAGCGGTTGATGTATTCCACGGCGTTGCGCAGGTCGCGGTAAGACGGGCGGCTGGTCTTCGCGGAATAACTCGCCATTAGTTGAACCTTGTCGATTTGCATTGAAAACGAGGCACTTGGGAAAACATGATCGAACTTGCGGCTTTGGCCGTCGATAGGCTGGTCTTGCTCGTAATAGTCGTAGGCGGCGTGTTCGTAGCGGCAACCCACGCTGAACATTCCTGTCACCGTCTCGCTGAAAGGCACCATGCGGCTGTATTCCACAAAAGCGGCAAGGTTTCTGTCCTTGATTTGTGTGAACGAAGTCTCGGCATACTCTGAATGGCTGATGTAATCATCGCGGCGCGAGGTGAACGAAGCCTGACCGCCATACGAAATCTCACCCCCGAAAAGAGGTGTGCTGAAAGTCAGTTTGCCAGCCAAAAGCCTGTTCTTGACCGGGTTTTCCGATTGGATGATACGGTCGTCCCACTCGCTGCTATGCTCAATGCCATTATTATAAACGGTGTGACCATTGCTGAGAAAGTCGGCGTTGAAGTCGATGGAGGTGTTTCCCAACTTGCCAAGATAAAAGGCATTGATGCGATGCCCCATGTCATAGTCGTAACGCAGCAGTTGGCGGCTTTCAAGTTGGTCGTAATAGGCTCCGTCCATCTTGACCGCGCTGTTGATGTAGGCGGAATCGTTCATCACCGCCCAGAAAGTAGGGCTGTAGCGCACGCCAACGATGTGGTCGGGATTGAAGGAATAGTTGGCCTCAAACACGCTGGAAAGGCGGGCGTCCCGCGTGTCTTCCTTCAAGGTGTTTTGCTGGAGCCAGTCGTTTTCCACCTTGTTCTCTTGGATGATGCTGGACTGCTGCAAAGATTTCATATCGCGGTAATCGACGGTGGCCAACAGTTGCCAGCCGTTCTTGCGGTAGTTGAGACTCACGATGTCGCGCAAATCGGTGTTAGCCGCCGATTGATAGACCGATGAGCGCACATCCACGCCCAAGCCCTCATTGGGGTTTTTCTTGGTGACGATGCGCACCACTGCCCCGACCGTGGCATCATACTTCGCCCCCGGATTGGTGACCAACTCCACACGCTGGATGTCCTTGGCGTTGAGTTGCTCCAATTCGCTGAAGTCGCGCACCTGCCGCCCGTTGATGTAAACCAACGGCTCGCCTTTCCCGAACACCGTCAGTTTGTCGTCGTTTTTGGCAATGCCCGGAATCTTGCCCAACACATCGTCAGCCGCGCCCACCTCGGCAAGGATGCTGTTCTCGACCGTGGTCACTTGCGCGTCACCTTTAATGTAAACATCGGGCAGACCCGCACTGACCGTCACTTCATTGAGGCTGACGGCATCCATTTCAAGTTGGATGGTGCCCAAGTTGGTTTGCGTTCCCGAAAGCGGAAGCCATTTGTCCTTGTAGCCGATAAACGACACTTTCAGCAAGGCCGCGTTTTGCGCCTTCTCCATTTTAAAGGTTCCGTTTTCATCAGTGACGCAGCCAGTAATAAAAGCCGAGTCTTGGCTCATCTGCACCACATTGGCGTAAGGAACGGATTGGTTGGTTTCGTCAACGACCTTGCCGTTGAAATTCTGTGCCTGAATACCCCAAACGAAGGACATACAACAGGCGAAAGCGAAAAATCTTTTCATAACGCTAAAGTTTTAATGTTTGACAATTGCTCTATAATATTTTAGTGCATTAGTTAATTAGGACACTGCAAAAGTACAACAAAATTAAATACTGTCAAGAGAAAAAGTGATTTTTTTTCACTCAATCCCGCAACACCTTTAGTTTGACGGACTTATGCCGAAAAAGTTACAGTTTGCTCCAGAATTTTTTCGGTAAAACCATGCCATTCCGCAATGCGACCCATCATCTGCCGCAACGCAAAACAAAAAAAGCCCACCCGAAGGCAGGCTTTTTGTTTTAGTTTGTTGCTTCGTTTATTCCACGACAACATTCTTCACTTCCCAAGTCGGGCACTTATCTTGCGATGCCTCACTTGTGTACTTGAAAGCAATGGTCACAGCATGGTTGACAAAGGCTGTCAAATCAATCGTTGTGGTAACGAATGACCAACTGCCATCGTTGACTGGCCATTGGTCAAATACCAACTCTGACCAATCGGAACTCGCAATTTCTCCTTCAAAGTTATTAGACACCATGACATGGATTCTACCTTCAGGATTGGCGTAATTGATTGCTTGCTCGAATGTCAATACCGCTGAACCAACATTGGACAGGTCAATTTTCGGAGAAACCAACCAACTTTCAGCCTTGTATGGAGTGTTACTCTTAAATGAACTTGCTTTCATGTGCTTGCGGGAAGCGTCATGCGTCCAAACGTAGGTAAGCTCAGAAGGAAGCAATACATCATGGATTGTAAACTGGCCTTGCCCATTGGCGAAAGATTCAGAGAAGATGCCCGTTCCCGGGGTGGGAGGCGTGGGTGGCGTATCACCGCCTTCAAGCACGAAGTCGCTCTCGGTACCGCCGCTGTCGCGCAGTCCAGCTTGTCCGAAATATTTGCGAAGTTTCCCGTTCACGGCGAGATGTTTGCCCAAGTTGCCCGGGTTGTCCATCAAATTGACTTGTGTGCGCAGAGGCTTGCCCGCAGGCAGGTTGACAATGATGCACTGGCTGATTTCGCGGCAAGCGGCATCGTCGGCAATCACCACGTTAGTGGCCAAGTCGAAAGGTGCGCTCCAATTGATGTCGGCATTGCTTGTGACCGAGCTCAAACCCGACTTCACAGCACCCACGATATAGCCATGCACCCATGCAATAGGCTCTTCACTTTGCAAACCGATACCAGCGGCCACATTATACGGGTCGTCGGCAGTACCACTGCCCTCGCCTGTTCCCGGTGTGGGCGGTGTCGGAGGTGTCACACCTGCCCCTTCTTGAACCGTGATGCTCTGGATTTCAATCGTTCTCGATTGTGAAGCGGTTGAAGTGTATTTAATGGCCACCGTCACATTCTGACCGATAAATTCATTCAAACTCGTTTCAACGGTTTGGAAATCATTGAAATTCGATGTGTTCGGATAAGTCGTCTGCATATTTATCCAATTGGCCGTAGTCGGGTCATTGCCATAGACATAATCCGTGGAGACTTGCAAAGACACATCGCCATTGTCGGCATTCTGATACTGAGCGGAATAGGTCACCGAAACCTTAGCCTCGCTCACATTTGTAACAGCCACAGGCGAAGAAATGAGCCAGTCTTCATTGGCATTGGAGCCACCAGCGTAACCCGTCATCTTGGCCGTATGATAATCAATCATCCACGACTGAGGGCCTAACACATCGTAAGTCATATAGGTTCCAAACTCCTCCGTAAACGATTGCGTGTAAGGCATAGTTTGCAGCTCACCGCCCGTGCCAGGTCCGGGAGGAGGCGTTGGGCCACTACCTTCTTGGATACAGATGCTCTGCACCTCAATAGTGCCAGCCTTGTTATTATCGGAACGATATTTCACGGCCACACAAACCTTCTTACCAACGAATTGGGAGAGGTCGAGTGTGGTGGTAGCGAAGTCGTTCCAGTTAGAGCCTTCAACCCATGTAGCAGGAATTTGTTCCCAATTGGCCGAATTCGGGTCGCCAGAGGTGTAGTCAGAGGAAACCCAAACCGTAACATCTTCATTCACATTGTTGAAATAGCGAGCGATATAGGATACCGTCATACTGGCACTCGAAACGTTCTCCAAAGAGAACTTTGCGGAAATCAGCCAGTCTTCATTTTCATTGTTCGTGCTGTTTTCGTAACCCGTCATCTTGGCAGTGCTGTAGTCAATCTCCCAATGTTGGGCACCCTTTACATCGTATGTCGTGTAGGATCCAAACGAAGAGGCAAAAAACTCACAATACGGCAAGTCATTGGCACCGCCTGGCACATAGCCGTCAAACTCCAACTCGCGGGCCGAGCGGATGATGAGTTGCCAAGTGCTGTTGTAAACCGTGGCAATGGCCGTCAAATTGCCAATACCCTGCGGCAGTGAGTCGTTGGCAAAGTTGGCGTAGTTGCTCGTGCGCACGATGACATTGCTTGAAGGATTCATAGGATCAATCAAGGTACGATTGCCGTATGTGGTGGGGTCGGCAAAGGTGTTCTGCTCGGTGAACTTCACATTCTCCAAACGCACCAAACCCGCGAGGTATTTGCCTTGGGTAATCTCATCGATGGTGGCCAAAGCAGGCTCAATCGGCTTGTTGTTGGCCAAAATGATAATGTGTCCGTCGGCCTCGAAATTGCTCAACTGGGGCAGGTTATTGTACATCGCGTAAGTCACATCCTTCAGATAGATGCGAACTGAGTCGCCGATGCGCACGCCACTGACGGCATTCAGGTAAAGCTCGATGGCGGCACCCGTGGCGCGGTCTTGCATGAAAGCGGCCTTGTAAAGGTTGCCCGACACCTCGTCGGCAGTGATGATGCCATACACCGAAGCGTCTTCATTGAAAACGGTGCCCGGCTCCAAGGCAAGAATTTCACTGATCGTGTAAACCCTTCCTATCGGCAGGTCTTGGATAGGCGGTTGCGGATACTCTTTCTTGCAAGCGGTGAACAATGTGCCCACCAAGGCAAGAAGCAGAAATGCGTTGAATACTCTGTTTTTCATATCGTTGTGTGTTTAATGATTCAAGATTTAAGATTTAATATTTAAATTCAAAAGATGTCATCGCTTCGCGCAATTTTAAATTTTGAATATTGAATTTTGAATTTATTTCCTAACCGTTATACTGACAAAGAAATTCGTTCCGTACATGTAAGAGTACTTGTCGGGGAACATGTCGGGGTTGTTGGCGTTGAAGCGGAGTTGCTCATAGCCATAAAGGATGGTGCTCTTGTTGTTGAGCAAATTGTTGACGCTCAAGTTGAAGAGGAAATAATATCCTTTGTAACGTTTCGAGAAACCGCCGTAGAAGTCGAGCGTGAAGGCGGGCTTCAGCGGGGCTTCGTCCAGGACAATAGGAATGCGGATGTCGCCTTGGGCGTAGTGCAACATGCCTTCCTCGGTGTGGTTATAGGGGTTCACGTCAAAGTACATATTGGCCATATAGTTTCCGTTGAGGCTCACCCACCAGTATTTCGGCGAGTTGTACTTGATGCCCAACGAGGCCACGGTTTCAGGTCCAGCGGAAACATGGTAGTCTTTCAGGTAAGCCACGCTGTTTTGGATGTAAGCCGTGGTGTTGTTGTCGTCATAGACCGAGAAAATCGGGTTGTTGTCATAGGTATGGATGCCATTGGCCGCTGCCGCCTGCAAGGTGATGGTCGGGGTGACGTTCCACTCCGCACCCATTTCCACGCCGATGCTCTTTTGGTTGATGTCGGTCATAATGAAGTTGATGAATTCGCTGGTGTAAGAGTTGGCGCTGGTGGTGGTGTTCTGAAACACGTTTTCGCAATAGAAACTGCGGTTCCAGATGAGGTTTCTGTATGCGTAGTGATAACCCGTCAAACGGAACTTGAACTCGGGCGAGCGATAGAGGTAACTCAAATCCATAGCCAAAATGCGCTCGCTCTTGAGATCGCCTTCCACAACGGTGTGGCGGGTGCGGGGCGAAACGTAAATGTCCCTAAACTGCGGGGCTTGGGTCATTAAAGCCATGTTGGCCACAATATGGTTACGCCCGTTGATGGCATAGGTCACACCAGCCTTCAAACTTGGGTCGAAGAAGTTGTGCATCTTGTCCTTGCCGTAGGAATTGTCGGCGAAGGAACCACTCTTCCAAAGACCTTCGCGCCAAATCTGGGTGAACTCGGCCTGCAAGCCCAAATAAAGGTCGAAGTTGCCGACAAGCCAATCGACTTGGTCCCAAATGCGGCCATAGTTGCGGTTGGCGTAGTAGTTGTAGCCAATGATGTCGCCCACCTTGGCCACATGGTTGGGATTGAACAGGTTGGTTTGGCACTCGTCGGATTCGAGGTTTTCGGCATACTTATTAATATCATAGTAGTAATCGCCGCCAAGCAGGTCGTTGATGCTTTCGTAGTAATGCGTCCGCGATGCACTCACCGAGAAGCCGCCCGTCATGATCAAGTTGGGCAGGAACTCATGCTTGAAATAGGTGGCGTTGCCCATTTGGCGTTTGTCGTAGTGACGCTCGGCAAGGATGTACTTGGAGGCTGCTCCTGTAACCGTATTGCCTTCTTGACCATTGGCGTTCTGCACGGTGAAGAGGTGGTTACGATTAGCGTTGTACAAGGCATCCCAGTCGATTTGCGTGACCTTGGGGTCGCGGTTCATCCAAATGGCAAACTGGTTTTCTATTTCCGCCGTGCTGTGGGCGTTGGTTTCATAATAACTTGGCAGGTTCTTGTAATAGTCGGGACGCGGGTCTTTGGCCTCACCCCATTCGAGCGAAGTCTGGCTGCCCGGACCGCTGAAGTAGTACAACGAAGTGTTGAACTCGGTGCGTTTGTTGGGCGTCCAATACCAAGTGAGTTGCGCCATGGGCTGATGATAGGTGCTCACGCGCGAGTTGCGTATGACCTGCTTGCCGTTGGCGTCCACCGTCTGATAGCCCCAATTGGGGTTATAATAGTTCGTGCCGACGAGGTCGTAAATCTCTTGCACCACGGGAGCCGAACCGCCACGTTGCGAAGGTGCGCCGAACACGGTGAGGTCGAGGCTGTGCTTGTCGTTGATTTTCTTCTCCACGGAGAGGAAGTAACTGTAGGCCTGATAGAAAGTGCCCTCGGTATAGCCTTTGCCCGCATAGCGACCGCTTGCGGCTGCCATCATGTACCAGCCGTTGCCCATCTCGCCTGTGCCGATGGAGGCCATGACGCGGTGGTTGTAGGAACGGTTGCTGAAGGCATAACTCAGCGAAACCTGCTTGCGATACTGCGAGGCGCGTGTTGAATAAGCTGTGAGGCCACCGAGACCGCCAAAGCCCGCACCCGTCCTGCCGAGGCCTTCGACGAGAACCGAGTTGCGGAAAGCGTCGTTCAGTCCGCCCCAATTGGAGAAGACGGGGCGTCCCGTCTCGGGGTCATTCATCAGGATGCCGTTGATCATCACGTCGCTGTACTTCGAGTCGTTGCCGCGCACGCGATAGCGCAGCGAACCGAAGTTGTAGGCCGCGATGCTGTTGAACACATCACGCGACGAGTTGAGCAAAGTTGAAGCATCGTTGACCGAGGTGGATGTCTCCTCGAAGTCGGAATCCATCAGGATCACCGTCGGCACTTCGTTCTGGTTGAGGTCGGTCGTGTCGATGGTTTGAGCCGTCATTCGCCCAACCAGCAACACTGCGACCGTTAAAAATAGAAATTTCTTCATATTGAACTTGTTATGATTTTCGTCGTTACAAAAGTGAAATTAACGGGCAAATGTAGGAAAAAGATTGATGGGTTGGGAATTTTTTGTTGGAATTTTTGGGAAAAGCCGAAAGAAATCTTCTTTTCAAGCCAAAGACACGCCCAAACAATGATTTACAGGTAAAAGATTTAGTCCAAAAAATGTCAGAATACAGGCGACAAAACAAAAAACTTTGTATTTTTGCCGTATAAATCCTAAAACAACCCCAAGATGGACGACAACAGACTCATCAGATTCGACTGGGCCGCGAAACGTATGTTGCGCGACAAGGCCAACTTCGGCGTGCTCGAAGGCTTGGTTACCGTGCTCCTCAACGAGCCTATCCACATTGTGGAGCTGTTGGAAAGCGAGAGCAACCAAGACGACCCGCAGGACAAGTTCAACCGCGTTGACATCAAAGCCAAGAACAGCAAGGGTGAAATCATCATCGTCGAGATACAGCAGACGCGCGAGTTGTACTACCTTGAGCGCATCCTCTATGGCGTGGCGCGCACCATCACCGAGCACATCGAATTAGGCAAGGAATACGACCACGTGAAGAAAGTCTATTCCATCAACATCCTCTATTTCGACCTCGGCAAAGGCAAGGATTACCTCTACCACGGCACCACTACGTTCCGAGGAGTACACACCAACGATATCTTGGAAATCACGACCAAAGACGAGAATGTACTGCGAATGAGGACACCCGAAGAGATTTTCCCCGAATATTTCCTTATCCGAGTGAACGAGTTCAACGCCGTTGCCAAGACCCCACTTGAGGAGTGGCTCGACTACCTAAAGAACGCCCACATCAAGGAGGACACCACGGCACCAGGATTGCAGGAAGCTCGGAAGAAGTTGCAGTATCTGAAAATGGACAGCGAGGAGCGGAAAGCCTATCAGCGTCAGATGGAGAATTACATGTACCAAGACAGCGTCTTTGCTGCTGCACATTTGGATGGCTGGACAGAAGGCAAAGCGCAAGGCGTGGCGGCAGGATTAGAGGAAGGTATGGCCAAAGGCAGAGCAGA
This sequence comes from uncultured Bacteroidia bacterium, assembly GCA_902782455.1. GTDB lineage: Bacteria > Bacteroidota > Bacteroidia > Bacteroidales > F082 > Limimorpha. The sequence goes on from CACZNA010000024.1 coordinate 62,771, forward strand.
AGGAATGGCCAAAGGTAGAGCAGAAGGAATGGCCAAAGGTAGAGCAGAAGGCATAGCAGAAGGCAGAGCCGAAGCCAACCTCGAAACTGCCCGCAAGTTGAAAGCCATAGGCGTGGATTTGGAGGTTATCGCAAAAGGGACAGGACTAACGGTTGAAGAAATCAGCAGACTTTGAGGTTGTGTTTTGACACAAAGAAAGACAAAACCACTTTTGCCGCCTAATCATAATGCAAAGGACTTGTCGATGAATTGGACTTGAGCCTTTGCCATCAGCATCGCCGAGACCACTAACAGTAGGAATTTCTTCATATTGAATGTATTATGATTTTTCATTGCTTTTAACAAAAGGAATTTAACGGGGTAATGTAGAAAAAAGATTGATGGTGGGAATTTTTTGTTGGGATTTTTGGGAAAAAAGAAATCTACAATTTCAATCCATTAATTATTCCCATCCCATCCGTTTGCGAATCTCTACACACACTTCATCAAA
>CACZNA010000025.1:0-41418 GCA_902782455.1 uncultured Bacteroidia bacterium
GCGGAAACTGATTGGCAGAATCGTCATAATTACCCTGTGGGCAGCTTACTTTTATTGGAAACTTGAACTTGGTATATTTCTACTTTGGTGCGTGGGTCTTCTCGTAATAAGCATTTACACATATCTTGTGGTTCGCCAAGGCAATTCCGCCTCTATGCCTGTGACGGAATACGCACGGCGGCTCCGCAAAGCCCTGAAAATCTACAAAATAGGGAACAGGTTTCTGTGGATTTTAACCATTTTGCTCATAATGGCTTGGGCAACATACGTACTTGTTTTAAATTGGCCATCTAACCTAAAAATAGTGCTCCCCATTTTCTTTGTGTGTTCAATGATTGCCCTAATTTTGTTGGTGGCCTATTTTATCAGAAACGTGTATGTTTCGCCTGAAGTCGAACTGAAGTTGGAGATGGTTTTGGAGGATTTGGAGAATGACAATCAGGATGCAGAATAAACGGGCACGATTTTTGTAGTATTTAAACCATATTATACCCAGTTAAATCCTCAAAAAACACATTCTATGAAGAAAATTTACTTTCTATTGCTTTTGTCAGCACTCTCATTCCAATGCGCCGTGGCGCAAAACGAACTCCAAAATCCATACGCAGTAGCCAAGGAAGATGGATTCAGCTATCGTTCGTTGAAGAAACTCATCAATATGGACAGCCTTTATGTCGGGTCACAATTTGAGTCCCCCTATCATGACCTGCTTAGCATTCTGTATTCCCGAGTAGGGCATTACAAGGATGCCATGCGTATGGCCGAAAAAGGCCATTTGTTTTCAGACAAGACGCGTTTAGCCAAGAACTATGAAAATGTGATAGCAATACCCTTATCGAAAGTGATGGATAGCATCATCGAAAACAACCGTGTCATCATGCTTAACGAGATGCATTTTAATCCCCATAGCAGGGCTTTCGTTATCACTTGGTTGGAAAAATGTTACCAAAACGGATACCGTTACTTTGCCGCTGAAACCTTATTTGCGAAAGACTCCTTGATGAACGAGCGGCGCACCGTCCTACTTGGCGAGACGGGATTCTATTGCGATGAACCTGTTTTTGGCGACCTATTGAGGACGGCGCTCAATATAGGCTATACGCTGGTGCCATATGAAGCCGATGGTTGGGGCGTTGACCGCGAGAGGAATGAAGCAGATAACCTGATCAAGAACATTCTTGACAAAGATCCCGAAGCAAAGTTTTTGCTTTTTGGAGGCATGGGGCACATAACCGACCGCAAAGGGTGGTCGATGATGGGTGGGTTTTTCAAGGAAAAGACAGGCATTGACCCGTTCACGATGGATTGCAGTGTCATGACTTTCTCTGAACAATACGAAAGTATGGACTCGCTGCGTACCGCATTTTTTGACCGTATTGATGCCATGCCCATCCGTGAGTCGATTATCTGTTATGATACTGCGAAACGCATTTATCCAAACAACTCAGGCATGGATGCCACCTGTTGCCTGCCGCGCACACGCTTCATCGAGGAAAACATCCCTGACTGGAAACTCTACAATGGCAAGGTACTTTATACTATTGACCGCCGTTTTATCAAAAAGAACGGTTTCCCCGAAGGTTGTGTGAGCGCGTTCCTGAAATCAGAGGGCGAGCAATGCGTTCCCATTGACCAGTATATGTACGGCAAAGATGAGAAGGAATTCAAGTTGGCACTTTACATGGGCGAATATCTGTTGCGGTTTGATGACGGAAAGGAGTATAAATATGCTACAATCAATGTAGAATGAGTGCGTTATGAAAAAGAACTCTATTCTTGCTTTGCTATTGCTATTCTTTGCTTCTTCGCTGTTCGCGCAAACCAAGACCATCGTCCACGGCAATCTCGGCGTGGAAAACGTGAACATCAGCATCGCGAACACGCAATACGGCACCAGCTCCGATGCCAAAGGCCGTTACGAACTGCCGCTTTACGACCGAAGCAAAGCCGTCAACCTTTATTATTCGTGCATCGGTTATCAAGACACCGTCGTGAGCCTTACGCCGAAGCAGTTGCAGCGCGACTCCATCAACATCAGTTTCCGAATGAGGAAGATGAGCTACGACCTTCAGGAAGTGGGCGTTACGGCACACAGCGACTTCTACCGAAGCCCGCGTGGCACCAACATCGCCGACATAGCCTTTGCCGATGACAGGATTTTAGTGCTTGAAAACAGGGCAAAAACCTCCTCGTTGCGCCTACTCGACCTCAATGGCAATGAGATGGGTGTTACGGATTTTGATGGCTTTTATGATGAACTGTATATCGACGCTTTCGGAGATTTTCTCCTTTTGGGTCAAGACTCTTGCTTGCAGGTTTGTTTCGATGCGGCGGGGAAAGCCTTGCCCGTTTCCACATTCACGAAAGACCTCTTCCGCGACAAGATCCGGAAAATCGTGTTTGAATTCAACGATGCTTACCTGTTGCGTAACACGGCCTACGAGAAGCGTGACTATTATGTGAAGGAGTTCCACGGGCAAGCGCAGACTTACAACTATGTGCTGAAAAACGACACTTTGAAGCAACGGCATTTTCTCTACCGTTTCATCGATACGGTGGCAGTCAATGTGTGCCAATCCTATCTGAATGAGATATTTGCCATCTACAATAGTGAGGTGCCAGAGAATGAAAACGAACTTGTCCTGGGTGTTTGGAATGGCAACCTGCTTCGTTTGGCTGTCAATTACAAGGTACACAAGAGAATTGGCTGGTATTGCCAGATGTTGGCCACTGAGTATCATACTACAGCATTGAAATTCGATGATTTCATTCAACTTGTTGATTTGGAAAATTTTGAAATCGTGGAGTTTGATAAGACGTTCCAACTATCCAACAAACGGCCACTTACGATTGCTACAGGGAAGAACTATTTTGCCAATCAGTTCCTTACTGATGAAGCCACGGGAAAGATTTACGGTCTTTTCGTCCAAAACGGAATCAATTATCTGGGTTGCTACGACCCAACCAAAGGCACGGTAGGAATGGGTCAAAAAGCCAGTAACAGCATATACCCACGGACTTTCAAGGTGCATAATGGCTATGCCTATAGCGTGTATTTCGACAAGGAAAGACTGTTTGGGAGGATTAACCGGGTGAAGATAGATTAGAAAGGGGATAATATCAATACAGCATCCCGAACATCCACAAGGGAATGCGGTTCAAATGACCTATTTCCACATCATCAACGGCGAGATAACTGTCGGGGATGTTGGCAATCTGCCTGAAATCCTTGCTGCTGCCGCCCACTTCAAACAAATATTTTCCATTTAATAAAAAATCACCCTTTTCGGGCATGGTCAGCTGTCCAATGGCCGACAACTGATTGGCAAAAAACATCTCGCGGCAAGTACCAAGATTCACCACAGACGACAAGGCATACATCAGGTTGCCGTTGCCCAAGAAAATCTTTCCGGGTTTTGCGAGGTGCTTGTAGTCCTTTTGTTCCTTGGTTAACAACAAAAGCAGTCCGGCGCGGTCCAACAAATAAAGGATTTTCAGGCATTGCGAAGGCGTTACCTCCAATTCTTGGCTCAGTCGGCTGATATTGGGCTGCAAAGGCACATTGGGTGCAATCACCATCAGCAACTGCTTGGCTTTCTGCACAGTAGCGTAGGTAATATCCTCAACGGCGGGCATGTCGCTTTCCACCACCACATTGGCCACCTCACGCAGCCGCGAATGGAAATCGTCAATGGAAACGGAATCCTTGTAAAAAGGATAATAGCCTGACTGCAAATAGCGGTCAAAATGCTGAAGCACACGGGTTTGCGAAACAATATTCATCGCTATGGGCAAATGCGAACCCAACAAGTCTTCGATACTCACGACAGGGAATGTCCCCAAACCCTCAAATTCAAGGTATTCGCGGAACGAAAGCCCGTGCATAGTATAAAGCATTTGCCGGCGCGACAGATCGACTTTCGAATGGTCAATCTCCAACATCGAAGAGCCGGTGTAAACAATGTGCAACTGGGGATAACTGTCATAGATGTTTTTGATGTAGCGGCTCCATTGGTCGAGTTTATGAACCTCGTCCAAAAACAGATGGGTGTAACCATGCGTATATAGGTATTCCACCAAATCGAGCAAGTCGTGGGCACGAAACCAAAGGTCGTCCAACGAGGCGTAAAACACATTTTGCAAATCGGGGAAACTCTCTTTGATATGCTGCAGCAACAAGGTGCTTTTTCCCACGCCTCGGGCACCTTTGATGCCAATCAGCCTCGCTTTCCAGTTGATTTTGTCGTGAAGATACCGTTTGAAGGTCAAATCGACCTCGTTCATCTTGTTATTGAACAGATTTACAAGAGGTAAAATATCCTGATATTCCATTTTTGTACATTTTTACAGTGCAAAAATACGACTTTTATACTTTTCAAAGCATAAAAACTGGAAATTTTCTGCTTTCTAAAGCATAAAATCTGCAAAATTCCTTCTTTCCAAAGAAGAAATTTATGTTTCTGGACTGCTTTGTTCCTCACAGTGATGTTCCTCACGTCCCGAAGGGACGACATTACCGTAACCATAGGTCGCGACCTACGGCAGCGACCGGCAGGCACAACCCCGGCAGGCACAACCCCGGTAGGCACAACCCCGGCAGGCCGCCCTGCGTCTCGAAGTCTCGCGTCCCGAAGTCAATCAACGATTCAGCAACTTCTTAATCTCATTCAGCTTCATCAAGGCCTCGACAGGGGTTAAGGTATCGATATTGGTGCTCAAAATGTCCTCCTTGATTTGCAGCAGCAAGGGGTCGTCCAATTGGATGAAACTCAACTGCATAGCATCGTCTTGTTTCTTTGAGGCGGCTTTCTCGACGTCCTCGCTGGTGTGAGATTTCTCCAAAACGGTGAGCAAAGCCGTGGCGCGCTCGACAACCTTGCGGGGCATTCCAGCCATTTCGGCCACGTGGATGCCGAAACTATGGGCACTGCCGCCGCGCTTCAACTTGCGCAAAAACACCACCTTGTTGCCAACTTCCTTCACCGAAACGTGATAGTTCTTGATGCGGGCGAAGGAGTCCTCCATCTCGTTCAGTTCGTGGTAGTGCGTGGCAAACATCACCTTGGCGCGACTCACGGGATGGTCGTGGAGGAACTCGGTGATGGCCCAAGCGATGCTGATGCCGTCGTAGGTGCTGGTGCCGCGCCCGATTTCGTCCAAGAGCACAAGACTCCGCGATGACACATTATTCAAAATGCTCGCCGTCTCGTTCATCTCCACCATAAAGGTCGATTCGCCCGAAGAGATGTTGTCGGAGGCACCCACACGGGTGAAAATCTTGTCCACCAGACCGATACGCGCCGAAGCCGCCGGAACGAAACAACCCATCTGGGCCATCAGCACAATCAAGGCGGTTTGGCGCAGCAGGGCCGACTTACCCGACATATTCGGGCCGGTGATGATGATGATTTGCTGCTTTTCGGTGTCGAGGTAAACATCGTTGGCGATGTAGCTCTCGCCCACGGGCATCATCTGCTCGATGACGGGATGGCGGCCTTCCTTGATGTCCAAGACAAACGAATCGTCAATGACGGGCTGCACATAGTTGTTTTTCAGCGAAATATCGGCGAAACTCACCAAGCAGTCAATGCGAGCCACGATGGAAGCATCCACTTGAATGGGTTCCACGAACTCCGTCACGGCGGTGACCAATTCATTATAAACCCTTTGCTCGATGATGCTGATTTTCTCCTCCGCGCCGAGGATTTTCTGCTCGTATTGCTTCAGTTCCTCGGTGATGTAACGCTCGGCGTTGGTCAGGGTTTGCTTGCGGATCCACTCCGTCGGCACCTTGTCCTTGTGCGAATTGGTGACTTCGAGATAATAGCCGAACACGTTGTTGTAGCCCACTTTCAAGGAAGAAATGCCCGTGCGTTCCGTTTCGCGGCGTTGGATGTTCATCAAGTATTCCTTGCCCGACCGCGAAAGGTTGCGCAGGTCGTCCAATTCGGCATCCACGCCGTCGGCGATGTAGTTGCCTTTGGAAATGACCGCCGGAGCATCGGGATTGAGGTCTTTCTTGATGCGTTCACGAATGCTCGCACAAGGATTGAACTGCTCCGCAAAACGCTGTAAAGCAGGGTATTGGCTTTCTTCACAAGACTTCTTCAGCACCTCGATTTGGTCCAAGGCGCGACCCACTTGCAAGAGTTCACGAGGATTCACCCTTGAAAGCGAAACCTTTGAGATAAGTCGCTCCAAATCACCGACTTGCCGCACGGCATCCTGAAAACGTTGAATCTGTTCACGATGCTCGACGAAATAGCGCACCACTTCATACCGTGCCTCGATTTGCTCCTTGTTTTTCAGCGGCAGACTCAGCCAGCGGCGCATCAATCGTCCGCCCATCGGCGAAACGGTCTTGTCGATGACGTCAATCAAAGTCTTGGCGTTCAGGTTGGTCGTATGCAGCAGTTCCAAATTGCGAATCGTGAACTTGTCTAACCATACATATTGCCCTTGGTCAATGCGCGAAAGGGAAGTGATATGGCCTAATTTATCGTGTTGTGTTTCAATCAAGTAATGAATGGCCGCACCCGCCGCAATGATGCCTTTTGGGAAGTCGTCAACGCCGAAACCTTTCAGCGAAACCGTTTGGAAATGCTTGTTCAAGGTCTCGTTGGCGTAGTCGTCGGTGAAGACCCAGTCGTCGAAAACGGTGAGGTAATACTTACCCCCAAACAAGTCGATGAAGTCCTTGCGCTTGTTGCGCTGCACCAAAACCTCCGACGGGTTAAAACTCTGCAACAGTTTGTCAATGTATTCGTTAGAGCCTTGCGTGAGGAAAAACTCGCCCGTCGAGACATCGAGGAAAGAAACGCCCGAAACCTCTTTTTCGAGGTGTACCGAAGCCAAGAAATTGTTCTCCTTTTGCTCCAACACATTGTCATTATAGGTAACACCCGGCGTGACCAATTCCACCACACCGCGTTTCACCAACTTCTTGGCCAATTTCGGGTCTTCAAGTTGCTCGCACACAGCCACTTTCAGTCCGGCGCGAACCAACTTTGGCAGGTAAGAATCCAAAGAATGATAGGGGAAACCAGCCAATTCCACATCCGCCGAAGCACCGTTGGAACGTTTGGTCAATACTATGCCCAAAATCTTCGACGACTTCACCGCGTCCTCGCCGTAAGTCTCGTAAAAATCGCCCACGCGAAACAGCAGCATGGCATCAGGATATTTCGCCTTGAACGAGTAATACTGCTTCATTAATGGGGTTTCGACTGCCTTTCCTGCCATAAAAATCTCGAATTAAAGGGTACAAAATTAGCGTTTTTTCACTTACTTTGCGCCCAAAAAGAGAAAAATATGCGAAAACTCAACACCGATGAATTGAACCGCCTCAGCAAGGAAGACTTCCAGAAGGCCGAGAAACTACCTATTATATTAATACTCGACAATATCCGCTCGCTGAGCAATGTGGGCGCGTTTTTCCGCACCGCCGATGCTTTTCGCATCGAGGCACTTTATTTGTGTGGCATCACGGCCTGTCCGCCTCACCGCGAAATCCACAAGACCGCCTTGGGTGCCGATGAAACCGTGAGCTGGCGCTATTTTGCCACCACCGAAGATGCCTGCAAACAGCTTCGCGCTGACCATTACCAAATGTTTGCCGTCGAGCAAGTCGAAGACAGTGTGCCGCTGCAAAACTTCACTTTCTTGTCCCAAACGGCCTACATCTTCGGCAACGAGGTGGAGGGCGTCAGCGAGGAGGCTTTGCCTTATTGCGACGGTGCCATTGAACTGCCGCAAGAGGGTACCAAGCATTCGTTGAATGTGGCGGTTTGCGCTGGCATTGTGATGTGGGAGACTTTCAAAGGATTGCGGTTGGTGCGCTAAACAACTCGTTTTTAGGGCTGTTCAGAGAAAAAAATCGCGAAAAAAGAGAAAAAAAACCGCTTTTTTGTGTTGACAATCAAAATATTTCCTATTTTTGTTCGCTAAATAGGTGCCGAATAAATTTAGGCAGAATGAGCAAAAAGATTGCAACTAAATAATAATCAACTAATTAAATAAATCAACAAACTTAAACTTTAACGTTATGAAGAAAAATTTGACTTTTGCAAAGCTCGTGATGTTCGTCGTCATGGCAGCTCTTCCGTTGAGCATGATGGCTCAAGAGGGCAAAAAAGTTTCGAAACCCGCTGAAAGGTACTTTTACATTCAGGCTGACGGAGGTCTCTCCATCAACCACGGTGATTTGGCCAACTACAACAGTGGTGTCTGGGATGATTTCAACCACTTCAAGACCATGGCTTTCAGTAACTTTACAAAGAACTGGAACGCTCATCTCGGTATTGGTTACCAATTCGGTAAGGTATTTGGCATGAACCTCAAAGGCGGTTATGGCCTCCTTTCCGGTCACAAGCACTATGTTGATAACAAACCGAATCAAACCGTTCTTCAAACCCTTTCGTTCATTGATGGTCCTTCAGGCATTTACTCCAACCTTGGCTTTGACGGAACCAGCTATATTGAAGGCAACCTGAACTTGACTTTCAATCTCTTCAACATGTTCAACTACAACCCGAGAAGAGTCATCAACCTGGTGCCTCACATTGGTGTTGGTGGTATTTACTACAAAGCTGGCCATGTTTACTCATTGGATGACAGCGACAATGCTGAGACCCCCGATTTGGCCAATGCAAAAGACGGTGCTTTCGCTTTAAGCGTCCCCGCTGGTATGGAGTTCACCTTCAACATTGCTCCCAAGTTCGACCTCTTCATCGATTACACTTACAACTTCACCAACACCGACAAGCTCGACCAAGTGAAGAAGCAAAAGTATGATGCAAACTCCACCGCTTATGTTGAAGAATCACGTATCATCAACAATATGGATATGTACAGCCAACTGAACCTCGGTATGCGTGTGAAGTTCAACAATCCTTGCGACATTGAGAAGATGGCCCGCGAGTCGAAGAAGATCACCTATCGCGTTGATCCTGACCCGCTGAAACAAGGTGAAGACGGCAACGTTTGCTTCGATGTCATCGTCAACATCCCTGCCGAGTACTTCGAGAAGCAAGCTGTTATGAACCTGCAACCCTATCTTGCTTACAATGGTGGCCAAATCAACATCGACCCCATCACCTTCGTGGGTGAAAAGGTTAAGGCCGAAGGCGACTTCCGCGTCAACTACAAGGAAGGTGGCGAGTTCACCAAGCATTACTGCATGCCTTACCAGCCCGAGATGGAAAACAGCGAGCTGAAGGCTGACCCGATGTTCTACGTGTATGAAGGCACCATCTATCCCACTCAGGATGATATTGTGAAGAACGCTTACTTCACTCAAGGTTCGACCGTGAAGCTTGCTGACGGCGTGGTTGCCAAGAAGGAAGAGCCTGTTTATGACACCATTTGGGAGAATCAGCCCAAGGAGATTGAAGTCCTGAAGCTCTCCTACTTCTTCAACAAGGATTCGTACGACATCAACGGCAGAAGAAAACTCAACAAGGAAGCTGACGCTGCCTTCAAGGAACTCTTGAAGAGCGAAACCAACCTGATCATCAAGGCTTGGGCTTCGCCGGAAGGTGAGGAAGGCCACAACAACGAGCTGTCCAACAACCGTGCTAACTCCGCTATCAAGCAAATGACGAAGCTTGCCAAGAAGACGGAAGTCGTGTTCGACGGCAAGGGCTACGGTCCCGACTGGAACAAGTTCATTGAATTGGTCCGCAACTCCGACCTCAAGGACAAGGACGCCATCGTCAACAACATCAACAGCTCTGCCAACAAGGAGCGCACCATCCGTGAGATGTGCGACATCTATCCTCAACTTGAGAAGGACATCCTGCCTCAACTCCGTCGCGCTGAGATTTACACCAAGGAAACCATCCAAGAAAAGGTGATGAGAGTTGTCAAGAGAGAGAAATAATCTCTTTTGGATTATGAAAAATAAGCCGCTCGATTGAGCGGCTTATTTTTTTTGTGCCATTTTCAAAGCGCTATTCGGTGTATCCCGATTTCATAGGGTTGGTCGATGGCAGCGATGATTTTTCGGTAGTCGGCATCGTTGGCCACAAAGTCAAGGCGGTTGGTGTCGAGAATCAGGATGCGCATATTGCTCTGCTGCTCACGGATGAAGTCGAGATAGCCTTGTTGGATGTTGGCCAAATACGCATCGCTGATGTCTTGTTCGTAGCTGCGTCCACGCTTGCGGATGTTGGCTTGCAGGCGACTGACATCCGAATAGAGGTAGACCAACAGCTCAGGCTTGGGCATGTCGGAGAAAATGATGTTGAAAAACCGCGAAAACAGCTGGTATTCATCTTCTTGCAGGTTGTTGCGCGAAAAGATCAGCGACTTGGCCACATAATAGTCGGAAATGATGAAGTCGTGGAAGAGGTCGAGTGCGCCCAGCTTGTCTTTCAGCTGTTGGTAACGTAAGGCCAAAAACGTCATCTCCACCTGAAATGAATACTTGTCGGGCTCCTTGTAGAACTTGGGCAGGAAAGGGTTCTTGTCGGCCTCAAATTCTTCCAAAACGAGTTTTCCGTTGAAGTCGTTGGCGATGCGGGAGGCCAACGTGGTCTTGCCCGCTCCGAGTGTTCCTTCTATGGCTATATAGTTGTAATTCATGTGTTTGCTTGTTAAATAAACCTTTCCTTGACTTCGGACGTGTCGGGACAATCTTGCAGCAACTCGCGTTGTGTCTTGTTCAGCACGGGATGGACGAAGTCGGGAATCAACTCACACAATGGCACCAAGGCGAAACGCCGCAGGTGCAGCCGCGGATGCGGCACAGTGAGGCTTTCCGTTTGGATGACGTGGTTGCCGAAATACAGGATGTCTAAGTCGATGGGGCGCGAAGCATAGCCCTCCTGTTCGGGATGGCGCACACGACCCAGTTCAGCCTCGATTTCAAGCAGTTTTTGCATCAACTCCTCGGGGTCAAGCTCCGTATCCACTGCGATGATGCGGTTCAGAAACCAATCGTCGGCCACAAAACCCCACGGCTCCGACTCGTATGCCGTTGAGACTTCCATCACCCTGCCGCACCTGTTATTAATAAGCAGGCAAGCATCGGCAAAGAGCCTTTCACGGTCGCCCATGTTCGAGCCAAAAAGAATGTAGCAGCGTTCCATCGTCGCGATTTTCGGCAAAAATAAGCAATTTTCGTGCTACAATTGCACAAAAAAACATTCCAAAAAGATAAAAAGATTACTTTTGCAACCTGAACTTAAAAACGTATAGCATCATGAGATTTTCCAAAGTCGTTTTAGCTGCCTTTCTTGGCACATTGATTGCATTGGTAATCAACTTCTTCATCAAAGTTGGTGTGGTTTCCTCCATGATTTCGAACCTGTCGAAAAACACGGAGACTTCGACCACCGCAAAGCCCAATTCGGTGCTTTACATGAAACTCGACTATGCCATTCCTGACAGGACGTCGGACAATCCTTTTGGAGGCATCAATTTCTCCACCATGGAATCGCAGGACATGACTGGCATGAACGAAATCTTGCGCAACATTGAATACGCCAAGACCGACCCCAACATCAAGGGTATCTACTTGGAACTGAGCAGTATTCCCACTTCAACGGCAACCTTGCAGGAAATCCGCGACAAGTTCATCGAGTTCAAGGAATCGGGCAAGTTCATCGTTGCGTATGGCGAATCGTACTCGCAAAGTGCCTATTACATGGCCACCGTCGCCGACAAGATTATCCTCAATCCCGAAGGTATGCTTGACCTGCACGGCATGTCATCACAAATCATGTTCTACAAGCACCTTTTGGACAAGCTTGATGTCGAGATGCAGATTGTGCGTGGCCCGAACAACAAGTTCAAGAGTGCCGTGGAGCCTTATTTCTTGGATAAGATGAGTGAGGCCAACCGTGAGCAGATGGAGAAGCTGTTGGGCACCGTTTGGGGCCAAATCCTCACGGGCATCAGCCAGAGCCGCAACATCAGCGTGGAGCAGCTGAACCAGATTGCCGACAACTTGGAGACCATGTTCAACGCCGAAAAGGCACTGGAATACGGTTTGGTCGACAACCTGTACTACAAGGACCAAGTGCTTGACGAGCTGAAAGGCTTGACGGGCAGCAACAAGAGCATCAACGCCATTACGAATGCCAACTATGCCAACTCGTACGACCTCAAGAACAAGAGCAAGAACGAAGTGGCCGTCATTTATGCCTTAGGACAGATTTTCGACGGCAAGGGTGACGAAGAGGCTAACATCTATTCCGAAAACCTCTCCAAGACCATTCGCAAGGCCCGCGAGGATGAGAACGTGAAAGCCGTTGTGTTGCGCGTCAATTCTCCTGGCGGCAGTGCCGTGGCTTCGGCCATCATTGGTCGCGAATTGGATTTGACCAAGGAAGTGAAGCCTGTCATCGTTTCGATGGGCAACTACGCCGCCTCAGGTGGTTATTGGATTTCGGCCAAAGGCGACTACATCTTCGCCGACCCAACCACGTTGACGGGTTCCATTGGCGTGTTTGGCACCTTCCCGAATGCACAAGGCTTCTTGAACAACAAAATCGGTTTGACCTTCGATGTGGCCAAAACCAACGAGAACGCCGACTTCGGAAACTTCACCCAACCGCTCACAGAGTTCCAATATGCCAAGTTGCAAGAGATGGTGGTGAAGACTTACGATGACTTTACCAAGCGTGTTGCCGAAGGCCGTGGTTTGCGCCAAACCTACGTTGACAGTATCGGACAAGGTCGCGTGTGGGCTGGTGCCGATGCCCTCGGTTTGGGCCTTGTGGACCAGCTTGGCGACATGGAAGACGCCATTGCATACGCCGTTCAAAAAGCCAACCTTGGCAATGATTATAAGGTGACTGAATGGCCCAAGCAAAAGGATTTCTTCGAGCGTTTGATGGAATCGATGAACAACTCGGGCAGCGACCAGCTTGACGCCGCCATGCGCAGCAAGCTCGGTGGGTATTACGACTACCTCCAAGGCTTGGAGAACCTGCAAAAGAACACGGGCATCCAAGCGCGTATGCCCTTTGATATGGTCATTGAGTAATCAATGCAGCTGTAAATGGAATGCGGGGCCGCCGAGGGGTGGCTCCGCATTTTTGTTATAGGGTAATCACCTCGTCCATGCGGATGTCGAAAGGTTCGGAGGGCACTTCGTCAACCAATTGGAAATCAAAGCAGATGCCAATGCGTTTCACGTCAAGGTGGTGGCAAAGGAATCGGTCGTAGTAGCCTTTCCCTCGCCCGAGGCGGTTGCCGTTGCGGTCGAAGGCCACGCCTGGGACAACGATGAGGTCGAAGTCGCCAGTATAAGGCTCGTTTTGAGGCTCAAGGATGTTGAAGTCGCCCACGGCAAAAGCAGTGTCGGCGGCAAACTCCACTGGGATGATGTCGTCGCCAACCACGGTGGGAAGGATGATTTGTTTCTTCAGCTGCCACTTTTCGAGGAAGGCTTGGGTTTGCACTTCGTCGGGGAGGGCACTGTAAAGCATTATTTTATGGGACTTTACGAAATCGGGGTGTTGTTCAAGTTTGGCCAAGATTTTCTCCGATTGCTCAAGCAGTTGCTCTTTTGTGTGCTGTTTTTTCAGGGCCTTGATGTTGGCGCGCAGTTCTTTCTTTTCCATATCAGATGTGTTTGTTAGTCGATGGTTTTTGTTGTGTTGAAGCCCGTGCCATAGGGCATGGCTGCCGAGGCGGTGATGCTATGCTTGGGCGCGTTGCCAATCCAAGCAACTTTCACGGTGTTGTCATCCGAATCGAGGATGATGCCGCCTTCCACTTGCCAGCTTGTCGCCAAAGGCTTGGGTTCCACTGAATAATATGCTTTTTCTCCTTTGATTTCAGGCTTTTCGGGCACAACGAGATCGTAAAGGAAGTCCGACATCATGTCTTGGATGATGTAGAAATTGTAGTTCAATTCTTTTGTTGCGGGATCCACATGGGGCGAGTGCTTGTAGCCCGAAAAAGTGACTAAATACGCCTTGTGGCCCAACTTGATGGAGCGGTCGACGATGCACGACGAGCCATACATCTTTTCGACCAAGAGCGTCTTCAACATGTCGGCGATGGCGAATGGATAATCGTAGCCGTAGGGCACAATATCATCGGCGTCGCCGTGGAAGGCGATGATGGGGATGTTGCGGCCACGGAGCATGGCGGTGTCGGGCATGGCACCCCACATGTCAATGAGACCCCTGATGCGAAAATCGGTCCTGATGGCGTTGCCGCAAGTGTCGATGTTGCCGAGGTCGGGGCGCAGGAAACTTCTGCGGGTGTATTCGGGACGGGTCTCATTGGTCATAAAAGCGAGGTTGAGCGTGGTGATGGCTCCCGCGCTGGCACCGCCCACGAAGATCATGGAGGTGTCGATGCCGTATTCTTCCTGATGCGCCACCAAGAAACGCATGGCGGCATGGGCATCCTGCACGGCGCGATAGCCTGCCCGCCCGATGCTGTTCATAGTGGGCAGAAAACCAATCCTGTAATCGATGGTGGCGGTCACGTAGCCTTTCGAGGCCAAATGCTGGCACCATAGCGTGATGGATTTGTCGTCTTTCGAGCCGAAATAGAACGCGCCGCCATGAATGAGCATGACCAACGGACGTTTTTGCAAGGTGTCGCCTAAAGGCTTGAAAACATCGAGTTGGAGCTCCAAAGGAACCTCTGAAAAGGCTTGTCGCATCTTGAAAATCTTGTCGGTGACGGCGGTCTCGTCGCGCAATTTCGACCAATATCCCATGACCTTGGCGTACGGGATGTCGGAGGTTTCTTCCACCGCAAACAGCGTGTCCTGATAACGATTGTTCTCAAAATCCTGGAAATCAGGGATGTGGTGTATGTCTATCTCGAATGAGGCCGTTTGGAATAGGTTCAGTCGAGCGGTGCCTTCAGCATGTTCGTCGTCTAATGCTTGGATGTTCGGGCGGAAGGTCTCCCTTTCGCCGTTGTAATACAGCCTTGCCCTGCGGCCTAAGGCTTCCAACCGGAAGGGAAGGGTGTCTGCCATTTCTTGCTCAAGCGACATGTAATGCCCTGTAATGCAAAGCTCTTCGCTGCGTTCGACGAAAATCAGGAATTCTTCGTCCTCGACGGTTCCCGTGAAGACAGCCGGTGTCTCGATGACAGGAAAGACGACTTTCCTGTTGACGTTTTCTTCAATATTGCCGAAAACACTGAAAAACAGCAGCGAAAAGGCAAAGGTGAACAAAAAACGGTGCATCATAAAAGTTTGATTTTGATGCAAAAATAGGAAACAATCGGGAGACGGCAAAGATGAACCTTAAAATTTGTAATTTTACAGCCAAATTCTGTTTTCTATGAAAAGGGTGTCTTTGTTTATACTGGCTTTCGTCGGTTTCGTCGGGATGTTGTTAGGGCAGGAGCATCGCCGCTATGCCTTGGTGTGGAACGATGAATTCAATTCGGGAACGCTCGACAAGTCCGTTTGGTCGAAAACGTGGCGGAGCCATTCGAGTTGGGCCATTCACATGACGAGCGACGATGCGCTTTATGGTTTTGAGGATGGCGACCTCGTGCTTTGGGGCAAGGTCAACGACTTTCTGCCCAAGGACACGGCCTCGGTCTTGACGGGAGGCGTATGGAGTCGCCACCGCAAGGCTTTTGGGTTCGGCAGGGTGGAAGTGAGGGCGAAATTCGATGTGGCTTCGGGCTTTTGGCCTGCCATTTGGATGCTGCCGCAAAACAACCAAGCCATCAACTGGCCTCATGGCGGCGAAATCGACATCATGGAGCATTTCATGTACCATCCATATATCGATCAGACCGTCCACAGCCGCTATACCCATCTGCTTGGCAAGAAAACCCGTCCGCCTTATGTCAACCATGCGCCGTATCGCGAGGGCGAATACAACACCTATGGCGTGGAGCGGTTTCAGGACAGCCTCGTGTTTTCCGTCAACGGGCAGCGCACGTTTTGCTATCCGCGCTATCGCAAGGGCATCAATGGGCAGTTTCCGTTCAGCAACTACGACTACTACCTGATTCTTGATGCGCAATTGGGCGGCAGTCCGTCGCCTGACATCGACATGGCAAAGCTGCCTGTGGCCTTGCGCATTGACTATGTGCGGTATTATGAACTCGACACCAAGACGGATGTGATTCCCGAACCGAAAGAGTTTCAGCAACTTGGCACAAAAAAGAAAAAGCTGAGGAAAGTGGTATACAATACAAAAACCCATTTCGACAATCCCGACGAGTACCGTTTGGTGGTGAAATGCGGCAAGGCGACCATTTCGGGCAACCGGCATTGGGCGGAAAGCACTTTGGCGCAATTGGTGGACGAAAACGGACGCATTGCGAATTTGGAAGTCCACGATTGGGCGGAATATCCTTTCCGTGGCTTCATGCACGACATGGGACGCAACTATCAGCCTGTCAGTATGTTGAAGGAAACACTTGACCTGATGGGTTTTTACAAGCTGAACGTGTTCCATTGGCACCTGACCGACTATCCCGCATGGCGCATCGAGTGCAAGGCTTATCCGCAACTCAACGACCCTCAATATCAAAGGCCAGGCCGCGACGAGGGCAAATTTTACACCTACGACGAAATCCGCGAGGTGATTGCCTACGCAAAGGAGCGGGGAATCATGGTGGTGCCCGAAATCGACATGCCCGGTCATTCCACCTATTTCAAGGACGCTTTCGGCTTCACGATGGACTCCGAAGAAGGCCGGAAAGTGCTTGAAAAATGCTTTGAAGAGTTCTTCGACGAGATTCCGAAAAGCGATTGCCCTTACATTCACATCGGCTCCGATGAAGTGTGGATTGAAGACCCTAAAGGCTTCATGCAATGGATTGAGAACCTGATGGATAAGTACGACCGTCAGCCTATCGCATGGGACCCAGGACTGCCCGCCTCCGACAAGGTCATTCGTCAGATTTGGAACGAGGCCGCAGGTTCCAACGCCGCCGCTTCAAGCAAGTCGGGGAAGTACTTGGATTCTTTTGTCGGCTACCTGAACTACTACGACCCGATGCTGTTCACGAGTCGTCTCTTCCTGCACACCGCCGCCGCGCAAACCGTGCCCGACACGACCAAAGCCCTCGGCGGCACCCTTTGCCTTTGGAACGATGTGCGCGTCGACAAGAAAGAAAACATCGCGCTGCACAACGGCATGATTAATGGCATGATGGCCTTCGCCGAGCGTTTTTGGAACGGCGGCAACGCAGGCCAATTGGAGCACGAGAACCTCCCCACCGGCCCGTTGACCACAGCAGGCTCGCGTTTGGCCAACTTTGAGGAAAAGATGGCCCTTCACCGCGACCGTTTCCACAAGAACAAGATGCGCTGGGTGACCAACTCCCAAATGGAGTGGCAGGTGAAAATTGATGAAAACGAGGCTTTTACAGCCTTTGGTGGTGCGGTAGACTTGGATGCCTTTTGCCAGTTGCACGACATTAATGTAGGCACTTCGGCCTTGGCCGTGGCGCAAACCGTACTCACCGCCGAGCGCGACATGGACATTGAGGCATGGATTGGCTTCTGCACCCCCGCCCGCTCCAACCGCAACGGCTACGGCATCGGGGCGCAAGGCCGTTGGGAAGGCGGTTGCCAATGCTTCGTGAACGGAACAGAAATCCTGCCGCCAAAGCCCTGGAACGAGCCTGGAAAGTATGATTATCATTTTAACACTTGGGGCAAGCCCGAAGAGGAGGAACCTTTCACCGACGAGCAACTTTACTGGATGCGCCAACCGGCAAGGATTCACTTGAAGAAAGGCGAAAACCGAGTGGAAATCCGTGTGCCGAAAACCTACAACGGCCTGCGCTGGAGTTTCGCCTTCATCCCCGTTTGCACCCATCCCGACGGCAGCGTGACCGAGGCCGAAGGATTGAAGTCACAAATTCTTGTGCAATAGATTTGCATTTCCGAAAACAATGTGTATCTTTGCAAGCGGAAAAATCATAAAGACTATGACAGCAACAGCTTTATCGAACCCTCAGCAAGCCCAGATGATTGTCACGTTGGAAGACAAGGCTTTGGCTCCTGACATCAAAAGAGTTCTCAGGATGATACGCGGAGTAGCTTCGGTGTGCATGGCTCGCGTTGATGACGACAGCCGAATCTCGCCTGCCCTTCATGCACGCATCAAAAAGGCTCGCGAGGAATCGGCGCACAATGAAACCATCGTATGTTGTACGCCTGACGAGATGCAGAAATACTTCGACAGCCTATAATTTACACAATCGAATATTCCAAGGATGCCGACAAGACCCTGAAAAAGTGGAAAAAGTCGAATCCGCAACTATTCAAGAAGGCTACACGTATTCTGTTCGATATCATGGAACATCCTCGGACAGGGCTTGGTCACCCCGAATCATTGGTGGGAGGAAATGATGTGACCTACTCCCGACACATCTCAGCCCACTACAGAATCATCTATGACATTTACGATGAGCGTATCACAGTATTGGTCATTCAAGCTGAGGACCATTATAACGACAAATAAATTGTTTCAATAACTTTAAAATCAACCCTAACCATGGACAAGAATTTACTTCAAAAAGCAAAGGTGCCCATGATTGCCTTGATTCAAACCAAAAAGCATTATAAATAGCAAACACTTGTAATCCAATACAATATGGCCATGATACCCGAAGGCAAAACCATTGACGACATTAAAGCGAGGGAAGCCATCATCCGTGATTTCTACCGCGAGTGGAAAACCAAGAATCCTTCGCAAAGGAAGTACAACATATCGTTGAAAGATTACATCAATATCCGAATGGTGTCCATCATCGAAACCAGCGAACACGCAGCCAAAAGCTACCTTTCGACATTGGCAGTGCTGCAACTTGATTCCATTCTCATTGGAGCAAAGAAAGTGTCTGTCAGGAAGCCCAAACAGGACAACAAAAACCAGAAACCTTTTGAAAGGATTCTGATAATGGAGTATGAACTTGTTGGCATCGGAACGGTGAAGATGACGGTGGGCGTGAGGCGCAGCACACATGAAAAAGTCCAGTATTGCATTACGGCAATTGACAGCAAGGAATAAAAAAGGCATCAGATGATGCCTCTTTTTTTGCCCCGGAATGCGTGAGGGTGGCTTACGCTCAAAGAGTGTGATGCTATGCGGGCGGGGACTTCGCGCTACCCATATACATCGGCCGCACACGACTTGTTTCCGAGCGCAAAATTACAACTTTTCCCCCATTCCGCAAGCACTTCGACGAAAAAAACTTGACTTTCCCGAAAAAAGCCCTATCTTTGCAACCCCAAAATGTTCTTTCATTTATTAAGTAACTGTTCAGAATTAAACTGCAATATCTTTTGACTTCGGGACACGGGACTTCGAGACTTCGGGACAAGCAAATGCCTCGCAGTCCCGAGGTCTCGCGTCCAATATGTAAACTAATTTTACTCATCTACTTATTACAAACAAAATCAACCCTAACCATGGACAAGAATTTACTTCAAAAAGCAAAGGTGCCCATGATTGCCTTGATTCAAACCAAAAACATCATGAAAACCGACAACTTGAAAACCAAAACAAGACTCACCTTTGCAGCGCTTTTGCTCTTTGCGCTGCTTGCTCCCACGGCAGTTTGGGCACAGTTCAGCGGCGGCAGCGGCACCGAAGACGACCCGTATATTATAGCCACCACTGATGATATGGACGAATTAGCCTCACAAGTGAACAACGGAAACAACTACAGTGGCAAGTTCTTCCTGATGACCGCTGACCTCGACTATAGTGGCAAGGACTATACACCCGTCGGCAATGACGAATACGGTTTCAAGGGCACATTCAACGGCGATGGCCATACCATCAGCCATGTTAACATTCAAAGCGATCTTATTTTCATTGGTCTTTTTGGGTGGTTAGAAAGCGGGGGCAGCATCAACGGACTGACATTGGGCGAAGGCAGTTCAATAGCAGGAAAGAATAGGGTTGGCGGCATTGTGGGTTGTTGTGGTGGTGCTATTAATGGCTGTAACATTGTCGAGGGTGTCACCATTAGTGCCACTCATGCATATGTGGGTGGCATTGTGGGCACCTGCGTTGGTGGCAATGTGAGCAATTGTCAGAATCGCGCTGCTGTTTCGTCCAACACTAATGCATGTGGCGGTATCGTGGGAATTGTGAGCGACAGTGGAGAGGTTCTTCAGTGCAGCAATTATGGCTCCGTGCAGGCATCGGAGGATTGTGGAGGCATTGTGGGGAGATTAACATATTGTAGCATGGTCACGGAATGTATCAATGAGGGAAGCATCAGTGGCGACGAAAATGTCGGTGGTATAGCAGGATTCATTAATGAACAAAGTGGCAATTGTTTCTGTAGCGTGAGCAACTGCCTAAACCTCGGAGGCGTTAGTGCAAGCAACAGTAACTATTTGGGAAGCATATCGGGCGACTGGAATATGGGAGCCGATTTCAATAACAACTATTATGCGGGCGAATGCACCATCGGCCACATCAACGGCAACGACGTGGCGGGCGAGGCCATGCGCGGCTATGCCATTGAGCCGCAACACCCGCTCGGCATCAGCCTTGAAGGGAGCATCGGCGTTTTCTATGATGGCAAGGTCTATGCAGGTGAGAATCAAGTGGCTATCGTGGGTTTTGAGGTCACTGGCTCCTCCATCGTGCCTCAATGCCTCACCTTGAGTGCAGGAACCTACACTGACAACGGCGACGGCACCTACACCATCACCATGCCCGCCGAAGACATCACCGTGAGCGACAACATTGTGGTGGAGTTTTATGGGACATATTATGAAATCCCCTGCAACGGCGGCACTACGGCCACGGTGATTTACGATATTTCCTACGACACACTCGACTATGTTGGCATTGAGGATTTTGAATATGGAGGCATCCAATACACCGTTACCGCCATTGCCGACGGAGCCTTCGATGGCCTTGACAACTTGATGGGTATATACTGCCACTCGAACATCAGCACCATCGGCGACTTTGCCTTCCGCAACTGCACGGGCATCGACTATTTCGGATTCTACCGCACCCACACGCCGCCCACATTGGGCGAAGGCGTGTTTGAAGGACTCCGCATCGACACCTTGTCGATTACGGTGCCTTTCTGTTCGCAATACGACTATGACCAACACGCTGTCTTTGGGCAGTTCGGAGAAATCTTCGGCAACGAGGCTTGTGAGTATAACTTCTATAACGAAGCGGACGACAACCAATGGTCGAACCCAGCCAACTGGCGAAATGCCGACTACGAGACTTGCACCGAGGCTCCCGGCGCTGATGCAAGGGTGGCCATCTTCGCCGACTGCGAGATTGGCGCGGACGTTACGGTAGGCTCCATCACCATCGACGGCTTCTACGACGAATACCTCGGCCTTTACAATTGCCTCACCGTGAAAAACGGCGCGACGCTCACCGTCACGAACTTCATCTATAACAGCGGCGACGCTCGCAACTTCATCATCGAGGACGGGGCGCAAGTCTATCATCCCAACGCGGGCGCACAGGCCACGGTGGAGAAGAACATCACGGCTTACACGCCAAACAGCAAGAATGGCTGGCATTTGGTCAGTTCGCCCGCCATCGAGAGTTTTGCGCCAACGGCGGACAACGGCTTCCTCGCCAATGAATACGACCTGTATTTCTATGAAGAGTCTACACATCATTGGCGAAACCACAAGCCCAACGGCCAATACGCGAACTTCAACATTGAGCCGCTGAAAGGCTACCTCTACGCCAACAACCAAGACGTGACGCTTGTTTTTGCGGGCAATCTTTGTGCTGGCAACGCCATGGTGAATGTGCCTCTGTATTATACCCCAACGGCAGGCATCTTGAAAGGCTTCAACCTTGTGGGCAACCCCTTCGCGCACAACGTGACGGGCTTCACGGGCAGCAATGTGGCCACGGAAGTCTACCGTATGAATGAGGCCAAGGACGAGGTAGCGGTGGGCACCCTCAGCGAAAACAATCCGCTGAAACCCGGCGAGGGCTTCTTCGTGAAGGCCACGGGCGACGAGGCTTCCATCACCTTCAACAGCCGCGCCACCAACACCGAGCGGTCATTGAGCCTGTCGAAGGGCCGCATCACCTTGGAAGTCAGCGAGAACGGCCTTCTTGTCGACCGCTTCATCCTGAAGCGCGACGGCGCACCCTTGGAGAAATTCACGCTGAACGAGAACAGCACAAGGGTTTATGCCACCGAGGGCGCACAGGATTGGGCTGTCGCCGTCATTGCGAGCGAAGCGAAGCAATCCAGCCGCACAGAACAACCCGTCAACTTCAAGGCCGCCAAAAACGGCACCTACACCCTGACCGTGAACGTGGAGAACATGGATTTGGACTACCTCCACCTCATCGATAACATGACCGGCGCAGACATTGACCTCGTCCCCCTTTTAAGGGGGCAAGGGGGATTAAGACAACCCGCCACCTACACCTTCACCGCCAAGACCACCGACTACGCCAGCCGTTTCCGCTTGGTGTTCAATGCCAACGACGCTTCTACAGGCTCAGCGACTGATGCGCCGTTTGCCTACATCAGCAACGGCAACATCATCATCAACGGCACGGGAACCCTCCAAATCATTGATATTCTCGGCAAAGAATTAGTGAGAAAGGAACTTTCAACCCTCAACTCTCAACTTTCAACTCTCAACTTTGTCCCGGGTGTGTATGTGTTGCGCCTAATCGACAGCAACGATGTGAAGACGCAGAAGATAGTGATTGACTGATAGGACTATGCTGGGCTTTGCCAACAACGGGGCATGATCTGTTGTCGCTACCGCGAAAAGAGCAAAGCCCTACACGCCTTGCGTCCTTGCGAGGAGGAACGACGAAGCAATCCAGTGAACAAGCTGATTGTCTGGATTGCTTCGTACCTCGCAATGACGGTACTGGGCTTGTCCAACTGGGGAAGATTTTCCGGTTTCCCTTGACAAAATCGAAAAATTCCCTATCTTTGCAGCCGAAAAACACGACAACAATAGAGCATGACAACAGAAGAAAAAGTGAAATATTGGCTTGACATCGCAGCCGAAGACCTCGATTTGGCCGAGTTTCTTTTTGCAAGCAGGCGTTGGCTCTATTCCGCATTTATGTGCCATCAAGTCATTGAAAAGATGCTAAAGGCATACTGGGCTGCAACTTGTGAAGAAGTGCCTCCATATATCCACGAGCACAAGCGGTTGGCTGAGCTTTGCGGATTATACCTGAAGATGAGTGAAGAGCAACGCTATTTTTTGGAAGTGATACGGCCAATGAACATTGAGGCTCACTATCCAGACTACAAGCGCAGCGTGGCAAACAGCCTCAACGAAGAAAAAACCAAAACAATTGTTGAACAGACCAAACAAATGCAGCAATGGAGACTCCAAAAGTGCTTACTCGAGACGAAGCCATCCAACTTGTCAGGCAATACAAACGAGTGATTTCGCCTCGTTTCAATGGACAAGCCAAAGTCATGATGTTCGGCTCCTACTCAAAGGGCAACCCCAACAAATGGAGCGACATAGATGTGGCTGTCATTTTGCCCACCTTGCCTGATGACCAGTGGCTCGACACTTCCATTGCCCTCGGCATGGATGTGAACGAGGTAAGCATGCTCATCGAACCCGTTCTCATGGCCGAAGACCATTGGTCGCCGCTTTACGATGATGTGATGAGAACTGGCATTGCAGTTTAAACCTAATGCGCCGCACATTTACACCTTTCCCCCATTCCGCAAGGGCTGGAGCGAAAATTTCCCTTGACTTTCCCAAAAAATCCCCTATCTTTGCAGCCGAAAATCCATCTTTTTGGACTAACCCATCAAAACCTACAGCCATGACAACTGTTGAACTTAGGACATCCATTGCAGCCGACCTCGAACAGATGAGCTTGGAGATGCTCGAAAGTGTGTCGCGCTATGTGAAGCGTTTGCGCATGCATCCGCGTGCCGCACATATTGAGGAAGAAAAACTGACACCTTACACCGTGGAGGAACTTTTGGAAAGAGCCGAAAAAGGGCGGAGAGAAATTGCACAAGGAAACTATGTGGCAAGCGAAGAAATGTTTCAAGACTTGTTTGAGGAATTTGGACTTGACCCCAACGACATGAAGGAAATCGAGAGGCAAGTCGAAGAAACAGAAACTCTTTATGCCTAGGCCATATGAGAGTTATCTGGCATCCCGACGCACGAAACAGGCTACGTCAGACAGCGATTTATGTCCTAACTGAATATGGCCGCAGAAGCAGCGCAAAATTCATCAAGGAAGTCTATCGTTCTGAAAGACTTATCGCAAGGTTCCCCAACCTTGGCCCTGCCGAGCCTTGTCTCGCTGATGCTCCCGTGTTGTACAGAAGCATTGTCGTGAACCATTTGAACAAAATTGTCTATTGGATTAACGGCGATGTGATTGAAATTGTGGACTTTTGGGACACCCGCCGCGAACCAAAGAAACAAGCCGAACAAACAACAAATAAAGCAAACAATCAATAGTTATTCACTTAAACACAAAGACACCATGACTACCAACAGACAATACCAGCACCCGGCAGCCATTGATGCCGAAAAACCAACGAACCTGAAAACCAAAACAAAGCGCGCCGCCGCGCTGCTCTTGATGCTCGCGCTGCTCGCGCCGCTTGCGGCTTGGGCGCAAACTTATCCGAAATTTTATGAATTTGACAGTGACTCTAATGGTTCAATCAACAAAAACGAAATGTGCATCTTTTTCCAAGATCTTAATTTCTGCAATATCCTTTTTGATATGGTCGATGCGGACAAAAACGGCGGTTTGTCACTTGAAGAAGTAAAATCTTTCAGCAGTAAAGAGATGGATTGTAACAATCTTGGAATTACCTCACTTGCTGGCATCGAGTTGTTCGAGGAGTTGCCGACAATCAAATGCAGCAACAATTCTTTAACTGAAATTGATTTGAGTTACAACATTTTTGTTTCACAACTTGAATGTTACGGCAACCAAATTTCGGGCGATAAGATGGACGCACTCATCTCAAGTCTTCCACAAGCAACGGATGGCATTTTTATCGTCATAGACTTGCAAAACCCTAACGAACAAAATATTTGCACAACAATCCAGGTTGCTGCGGCACTTACACGGGGTTGGGTTGTTTACGCCATCAATGGTGAAGAAACTGTTCCTTACGAGGGTGAGGAAGTGTTCAGCGGCGGAAGCGGCACTGAAACCGACCCCTACATCATCGCCACAACGGACGATATGGACGCTTTGGCCGCTTTGGTGAACAGCGGCAACAACCAATCAGGCGTTTACTTTCTCCAAACGGACACGCTCAACTACACGGGCAAGACCTACACGCCCGTGGGCAACAATACCAATTACTTCCAAGGCAATTATAATGGCAACGGCAACATCATCACGGGAGTTGATATAAACACTGAATATGCAGGCCTGTTCGGTAGGGTTGGTGAAAATGGTGTTGTCAGCAACCTAACGCTTGACGGCATTGTTTCATACTGCTATATTTATGGGAATTACGCAGGTGGAATTGCCGCCGTGAACCAAGGCGAGATTGTCGGTTGCTCTGTCCTTTCTTCTATTATTGGCTTAGAAAAAGATTATGGAATCTGGATTTTTGAAAAGTATGTCCATATTGTAGGCGATAGAATAGGTGGAGGAGTTGTGGGTGATAATAGGGGGAATGTGTACGATGCTGTATGTACTGCATTAATCGAATGTGGGTATAATAATGGTAATAATACTACTGGTGGCCTTGTGGGAACTAACGACGGGCAGGTGAATGGGATTTTCGGGGGAGTCATTTATAATTCTGGGATAATGTCTGTAGGTGTCGTGGGAGGTCTTGTTGGCAAACAATACAATGGTTCCCTGTCAGGTATCAATAGAGGTTATTTCAATGGTAATGATTCGCATTGGAACTTAATTCGGAACGGCAATCAATTTCGTGCCGAGTGGACGGGTTGTATAGTAGGCTCGCAAGTTGCCGGAACTGTTGAGAATTGTATATATGTAGGCAACAGGTGGAATAAATTCGTTGAAAGTAACCATGCGGGAGCCATCATCTCGTCATACGAAGATGGAGTGCTCCGCAACAACTACTATGTGGGCGAATGTGAAATAAACGGTATGTACAACTCTATCAATGGCAGCGTCGATGTGACTGGACAGGCCATGCGCGGCTACAAGATTGAGTCGCAAGACCCGCTTGTCATCAACCTTGAAGGCAACATAGGCTTGACTTATGAAGGCAATGTTTACGCTGGAAACGAGCAGGGCGTTGTGGTGAGTTTTGAGATTCAAAATTCATCACTCACACCCCAATGCTATGCTTTTAGTGCGGGTACTCTTGAGGATAATGGCGACGGCACTTACACCATCACCATGCCTGCCGAGGACATCACCGTGAGCGGCAACATCGTGGAGCAATTTGGGATGTTCTATGAGATTCCTTGCAATGGCGACACCACCGCTACGCTCATCCACGACGATTCATACGCCACGATAGATGCAGCCTCAGTTGAGGACTTTGAATATCAAGGAACACAATACACCGTCACTGAGATTGCCGATAATGCATTCGACGGTTGCGAACACCTGAAGTGGTTCGACTGCCACGCCAACCTTCTTTCCATCGGCGACCATGCTTTCCGCAACTGCGACAGCCTTGAATATTTGGGGCTTTACCATACCGACACCCCGCCCACATTGGGCGAAGGCGTGTTTGAAGGACTCCGCATCGACACCTTGTCGATTATGGTGCCTTTCTGCTCGCGATACGAATACGCTATCCATCCCGTGTGGGGGCAGTTCGGAGAGATTTTCCCCGACGGAAACTGCGAATACAACTTCATCGGCATAGAAGACACGCTTTGGTCGAATCTCGCCAACTGGCACAATGCCAACTTTGAGCCGTGCACCGCCCTGCCGGGTGAAGGCGCGCAAGTCGGCATTATGAGCGACTGCGAGATGGACATGGACGTGACGGTAGGCTCCATCACCATAGGCGGTTATTATGATGAAGAGTATGGGTGTTTCGAGCGCCTCACGGTGAAAGACGGCGCGACGCTCACCGCCACGAGCTTCATCTATAACAGCGGCGATGCTCAGAACTTCATCATCGAGGATGGGGCGCAAGTCATCCATCCCAACGCGGGCGCACAGGCCACGGTGGAGAAGAACATCACCGCCTACACGCCCAACAGCAAGAATGGTTGGCATTTGGTCAGTTCGCCCGCCATCGAGAGTTTTGCGCCCACGACGGACAACGGCTTCCTCGCCAACGAATACGACTTGTATTTCTATGAAGAGTCTACACATCATTGGAGGAACCACAAGCCCAACGGCCAATACGCGAACTTCAACATCGAGCCGCTGAAAGGCTACCTTTACGCCAACAGTGCCAACGACACGCTACAGTTGCAAGGCACCCTGCGCTCGGCTATGGAAACGGTGAGTGTGCCTTTGAGCTACACCGACGGCATCGCCTTGGCAGGCTTCAACCTTGTGGGCAACCCCTTTGCGCACAATGTGACGGCCTTCACGGGCAGCAATGTGGCCACGGAAGTCTATCGCATGAATGAGACCAAGGACGAGGTAGCGGTGGGCACCCTCAGCGAAAACAATCCGCTGAAACCCGGCGAGGGCTTCTTCGTGAAGGCCACGGGCGACGAGGCTTCCATTACCTTCAACAGCCGCGCCAACAATGCCGAGCGCAGCAACATCACCTTGGAAGTCAGCGAGAACGGCCTTCTTGTCGACCGCTTCATCCTGAAACGCGACGGCGCACCCTTGGAGAAATTCATGCTGAACGAGAACAGCACAAGGATTTTCGCCACCGAGGATGCACAGGATTGGGCTGTCGCCGTCATTGCGAGCGAAGCGAAGCAATCCAGCCGCACAGAACAACCCGTCAACTTCAAGGCCGCCAAGAACGGCACCTACACCCTGACCGTGAACGTGGAGAACATGGATTTGGACTACCTGCACCTCATCGATAACATGACCGGCACGGATGTGGATTTGCTGACTCCCCCGGCCTTCGGCCACCCCCTCTCAGAGGGGGAAGCGCAAAGCGGCGCGGAGTTAGGGTCCGATAGGCCAGCGACCGATAGTCGAACCCCGGCAGGCAATTCCCCCTCTGAGAGGGGGCAAGGGGGATTTAACTACACCTTCACCGCCAAGACTACTGACTACGCCAGCCGTTTCCGCTTGGTGTTCAATGCCAACGACGCTTCGACAGGCTCAGCGTCCAATGCACCGTTTGCCTACATCAACAACGGCAACATCATCATCAACGGCACGGGAACCCTCCAAATCATTGATATACTCGGCAAAGAATTAGAGAGAAAAGAACTCTCAACTTTCAACTCTCAACTTTCAACTCTCAACTTTGTCCCTGGTATGTATGTGTTGCGTTTGATTGACGGCGATTCCATCAGGACGCAGAAGATTGTGATTGACTGATAGGACTATGCTGGGCTTTGCCGACAACGGGGCATGCCCCGTTGTCGGCTACCGCGCTACCGAGGCACGCCCCGTTGTCGCTACCGCGAGAAGAGCAAAGCCCTACACGCCTTGCGTCCTTGCGAGGAGGAACGACGAAGCCATCCAGAGAACAAGTTGGTTGTCTGGATGGCTTCGTTTTTTGCAATGACGGTGCCGGGCTTGTCCAACTGAAGGATATGACCCGCTGTCGTTGACGCGAGAATGGCAAAGAAAAACGGTGCTCGAATCCATCGGGCACCGTTTTCATGTTGTTGTTCTGCAATGCTTACCGTCTTCCGTTGTAGTTGCCGCTCAGGGTCTCGATGAAGCCATTGGCGGCGGTCTTCATGGTGGTGAAGTCGTTGCCCAACGAACTGGAGCAGTCGAGCACGAGCATGATCATCGCACTCTTGTATTCGTCGACGATTTCAGTGTTGCCCGCCGGCGTGAACTCGCTGTTGTATTGCCATTGTTGAGTCGATTCCACCCAATTCCATTGTTTCACATAGTCGGTTGAAATCTGGTTGCCTTGGGTGTCGGTCAGGTTTTTGAAGGCAAACACGTCGAAGATGTTCTCCGAATTGGCCGTGACGCTGGCACCAGAAATACTCTCCAAGCCAACGTACTGGATTTGAGTTAGTTGTCCCTTTCCATTGGTGCGGATGTAGGTGCCTTCGATATAGCATTCAGAATCGTCGGCTTCGTTCACGTTGTCGAAAGTGAAACGGATTTTGGTGTTGGGTTCCTGTGCCGGCAGCTTCAGCGTAACGTTGTAGAACGTGCTTTGGTTATAAAGTTGCTGCGCGATTTCGGCAAACTTCTCAGAGGCCTCGTTGATGTTGCTCACCTCAAAGACGTTGTGCTCGGGGTCGCTGGAAAGTTTGTTGAGGTTGTTGCGGAAGCTATCGATGTCGGCCACGTCGGAGCCGCGCACACCGATGGAATAGGCAGCGATGTTGTTGCCGCCGATGAGGTCGTTGTTGATGCGCGAGTTGACCGCTGCGAGGTATTCGCTACCCGAATTGTAATTTGAAAGGATGTAGGAGCCTTGGTCGAGGCCATCGGTAAAGGTCACCACCGATACGTTGATGAGGTTTTCCGGCACTTTGGCGTTAGACAGGCTGTTGAGGCTCGTGTTGACGGCGTGGTAAAGGATGGTGCCGTTTTGCATGGCGAGGTTGTCGACGAAGTTCTCAAAATTGTGCTTCGTGTTCTGGTTGAGCAGGCCCAACGGCATGGTGTGAAGCTCGTTGTTGAATCCTACAATGCCCAAATAAAGTCCTTCAGGAGCGGGTGTGTTGTCTTTGGGCTGGACTTTCTTGCAGCCGCTGAAGGTCGTCAGCATGACAACGAGTGCCAAGGCTGACAGCGTGACGATGTTTTTCTTCATATTCATGATTTTTTAGTGTTGTTTCAATTGTCAATAACGATGTAGTGCTTTTGAAATTGCGTAAACAGCCATTTTTTCATCAAAACTTGTGCCAGACCTTCCAACCAAACAACTGATAACTCTCAACTTTCAACTTTCAACTTTCAACTCTCCAACGCTTGTCGGATAGCCTTGGCCAATTGGTCGGGGCAGGAAGTGCCTTTGAAGCCGCAGCGGATGCCTTCTAACTTGGCGACGACATCCTCTGCCTTCATGCCTTCCACGAGGGTGGCCACGCCTTGCGTGTTGCCGTTGCAGCCGCCGTAGAACTGCACGTTCTTCAAGATGCCGTCCTCGATTTCAAACTCGATGGCCTGACTGCACGTGCCTTGGGTTCGGTAGGTGTATTTCATTGGATTATTTATTGGCTTTCAGCATTCAGCAATCAGCATTCAGCCGCTCATTACCAAGCTGATAGCTGACTGCTGATGGCTGATAGCTATTTTACATTTATATCAAACTTTCAGATTCTAGAATTTACTCATAAACTTTTGGCTGTCAACGACAAACCTTTCGTGGATGCCTTCACCGACCAAGGTCTCGCCTTCGAAGCACTTCACCGAGAAGACCAAACGGCGGCGGTCCACTTCTATGAGTTCAGCCTCGCAACGGATGGTCGCACCCACAGGGCTGGCTTTCAAGTGTTTGATATTGACCGCAATGCCAACGGTTGTGTTGCCTTCTCCGATTTTGTCGGCAACGGCTTCCAAACAGGTTTTCTCCATCAGGGCAATCATGGCGGGAGTGGCAAACACTTCCAATGCACCCGAGCCGTACACGGCGGCAGTGTCCTTATGCTCCACCACGAGCTGCACACTGTGGCGGAGTCCTTTCAAGTTGTCGTATTCCATCATGCTTGGAAATTCATGGTGATATTCACGATAACGTCGGGGTGCAGCGAGCGACCCACGGGACAGCTTTCGGCGGCGGCCCAGAGCAGGGCTTTCTGCTTTTCGGTGTATTCCTTTTCGGGGAAGTTGAACACGAGATCGATTTGCCCGATGCGGCGCGGGTCGGCGGCCATGGTCTTGGTCACCTCGTATGTGGTGCCTTCGATGTCGAATTTGTGACCTTGCGCACTGATGCCCATGATGGTCATCATGCAGGCGGCGAGAGCGCCGCAGGCGAGGTCGGTGGGCGAGAAGGCTTCGCCTTTGCCGTGGTTGTCGGTGGGGGCATCGGTGAGGATGGTCGCGCCCGATTGTACGTGGGTCATCTCATTGCGGAGATTGCCCTTGTAAGTTCCTTTGATTGTTGCCATGTTTGTCTGTTTTTTTATCTCACAAAACCTGCAAAACCCTCAAAACCATTTTTGTAGGTTGTGGGAAGCACGCCAACCAGCTGCTTCCCGGCGGCGACACGGTTGTGGAGCCGCCCACGTTTTTTTGGAGTTTTGCCAAGTTTTGTGAGTTTTGTGATTAATTAATTTGTTCCAGAATTAACCCCGCCAAGCGACTTGTTCCCACTCGGAAGAGATTCGGGTTGAGCCATTGCTCGCCGAGGATGTTCTTCACTAAATAATAATAGGTGAGCGCATCTTCAGGTGTTTTCATGCCGCCAGCGGGCTTGAAGCCAACCTTCTTGCCCGTGGCTTCGTAGTATTCCTTGATGGTGTCGATCATGACGATGGCGGCCAAAGGTGTGGCGGCCACTGGCACCTTGCCCGTCGAAGTCTTGATGAAGTCGGCACCGGCAAGGATGGCCAATTCGCTGGCCTTGCGGATGTTCTGCACGGTTTTCAGTTCGCCCGTTTCGAGGATGACTTTCAGTTTGGCCTTGTCGCCGCAGGTTTCCTTGATGGTCTTGATTTCTTCAAAAACCTCGTCGTAACGCCCTGCGAGGAAAGTGCCGCGTGAGATGACCATATCCACCTCATCCGCACCTTCGTTGACGCAACACTCCACCTCCTTGACTTTCAGGTCGAAAGGCATTTGTCCCGAAGGGAAGCAACAGGCGACGGTTGCCACACGGATGCCGCTGCCAGCCAACAGTTGCTTGGCTTGACGGATAAAGGGACTGTAGATGCAGATGGCGGGCACGCTGAGATACGGCTTCTGCTTCGGGAAAGCCAAGGCTTTCTCGCAGAAGTCCTTGATTTTGGCCTCGTTGTCGAAGGCTTCCAAAGTGGTGAAATCAATGCTTTGGAAGATGGTTTTCAAGGCTTCCTTTTCGTGGCCTTTTTTCTTTTCTTCGTTGAGAATCAACGCAATGCGCTCGTTGAGCGCGGCTTCGCTATGGTTGTAGGGGGTGAATTTCATGGTGATAAATAATTTGGTCATTCTTCTTTCGATAGTTTTTCAAGTAATTCCCGGCCTTTTTGTGTCAGATAGTATGACTGCATCGGGTGGTTGGGCTTTTCGGGATAAAGCATGGCGATATAACCCTCTTCAAGACAAGGAGATATATAGTTGTTCAAAATGCTTATGCGGCTCTTGAGTTTCATTTTATCCATCAAAGTCTTCAGATTTGCTCCATTATCTCCGATAAAGGAAAGAAGTGCTTTCAAACGTTTTTTCTTTCTGGCAGAGGTTGTGGGGTTCTGGGGTTGTGGGGTTGTATGTTTTCGAGGTTGTATGTTTTCGAGGTTGTATGTTTTCGAGGTTGTGGGGTTTTGAGGTTGTGGGGTCGTGGGGTTGTGGGGTTGTGGGTTCGTATGTTCTTGAAGTTGTGCGTTTTCGAGGTTGTGCGTTTTCGAGGTTGTATGTTTTCGAGGTTGTACGGTTTCTGAGGTTGTACGGTTTTCGAGGTTGTACGGTTTTGAGGTTGTACGATAAAATGTAATCCAAACAAATAATCCGTTTGTTCCGTATTTGGGCTCGGGCAAACCAGCTTCCACGCAGGCTTCTATCATGCGGCTCACACCACTGCCCCAATTTTCCAGGAAAGTGGTCTTGAACAAAATATCAGCTATGAGTGGGTTCTGTGCAAATGATTGATGGTTGGTTTTTATGGTTTCCACCGTCAGTTCTTCAGGTAGATGGCCGGTGTTCTCAATCTCAATACGGTCGTCATAGATGGCAATGCCGACAGAGCCACTTGGACTATGAAATTGCCTGTGGCAGAGCGCGTTGGTCAGTGCTTCGCGAAGGGCAACGGCAGGAATCTCCAGTTTCTCCTCTCTCATGAAGCCCACAATCTTGCCGCTTAACGACAAATGCTTGAAGAAGAAAGCCATGCCAGCATCCAACAAATCGAAAAAGTTGCCGTATGCCCGTTGGTTGTCGATGAACTCCATCTTGTCCGTTCCACGGAAACGAGCCATTCGCAACAGAAACTGGGGGAAATCCCTCGTGTCGCGCAAAAACAACGCGGCGGCGGCATTCTTCAACTGTCCTTTTTTTGTAAGTTTCAACTCCTCCACAAGCCGCTCAGTCGTGTCGGTGAGCGATGTGGCGGGCATTCTTCCGCGTTCCACACCAAGGCGCACCGACCCTCTAATGCGTTGCTCGTCCAAATCCGCAATGGTGATGTCTTCGCAGATTTGGCCTTCCCATGGATAGTGCTTCAGCCTGCTTCGCATCAACCTTTCCTCAAAAATGTCGCGAGGCATGACAATCGTCGTGCTTTCCACGCGCAAATATGGTTTCCCATCATAGGTATAGGGCATCTCACCAAAAGAGGCTCCGTCCAAACGTATGGCAATGACTTGAAACCCTTCGCGGCCAGGAATATCGACATATTCAACAGGGAGGTCGATGGATGGCTCAAGTTTGGTGAGTTCGTGGGCGATTTCCCTTCGGGTGCTTTCGGTAACTTGTTGCCCAATAATATGCAGGGTGCCAGGCGCAACTCCAAACAACACCCAACCTCCCGAAGTATTGAGCAAGGCGCAGGCGGAACGCATTCCGTCTTTCAGCTCGCCCGTGGTCTTTTTCAGTTCCAAGGTGCGGGTCTCGTCGTTTTGTATCAGCCGTTGGATGTCGTCGATGGTCATGTTTGGATGCATTTACCACAATATGCTGCAAAATTAGACAATTTTCTATAATATTGAGCGAATTTTTCGCGCCAACATTTTCGCTGCAAAAACATGTATTTTTCCACAAACAAGAACCAAAAACACAATAAAAAACATATTCCTATGTTTAACGAAAAGGCGTAAAATTGTATTTTTGCGCCAAATTTTAATCAACCCATCAAAAACCGATGCCCCGATGGTATATAACAGTGGTCAGTTTAAAATGAAAAAGTATTTGTTTGTCCTTTCAGCCTTGGTTTTGTTTGCCTTTAGCAGCTGCAAAAAGATTGCTGGTGACCCCATTACTCAAAATTTCAGCGTTGGAGGCAACTACACCGAACTTGAAGTGCAGAATGCGTTTGACGTCACCGTCAACGATGCGGCTACTGAAATCACCGTTACGGCGGGCAAGAATGTGATGCCGAATGTCAAGGTGGAGAATGTGGGGGGCAAGCTGAAAATCTATCTCAAACCTGCTATCAACATCAGCGGCCTTAATGAGATGAAAGTGACTCTGCCTTACAACGCCAACCTGACGAGTGTCGACCTGTCGGGCGCCTCCGAGTTTCATTCCTCATACCGTCTTGAAGGCCCAAGGGTTGAAGTGGAGTTGTCAGGCGCTTCGGATTTCTATTGCGACATCGCTGCCGACGAAGTCGATATTGACCTATCGGGTGCCTCCGATTTCTATGGCGACATTCTGGCTGACGATATTGACATGGACTTGTCGGGCGCTTCCAACATCAAGGGCAATGTGCTCGCCAACGAACTTGACCTTGACTTGACCGGCGCTTCCGATGCCACCCTTGTGGGCGCAGTCAGTACGCTCAAGATTAATTTGGCAGGTGCCAGCAATATTATTAAACAGGTGGTCGGGAATAGTTACGCCCTTGTTTGCGACGGATGTGAAGGTGTGATGTCAGGTGCCAGTGAAGCCTACATCCACTGCGATGGTAGGATTTGCGTCGACCTTTCGGGTGCCAGCCACTTGCATTATACGGGCGATGGCAGTTCTTCGGGCTGTAGTACTACTAGTGGTGGGTCAAGCATCAGTGGTCCCGAGCATCCGTAAGTAATACTTCCAACAGTATCCTCATCCGCCATTTCCACTGGTTTTTGGCGTTTGCGGGAACATTGATTTGGTCGTCCATTGGGTTGGGCGACCAATTCTTTTCGTCCAAGTCCAAGAGGTCTTGCAAGGGGTAGATGTTCCATTTCGAAGGGCTGTCTTGATGCTTTCCCATGATTTTTCGGAGCGTCTTGGCCGTGATTTTTCGGTCGTCAAGGTCAAGATTGTCAAGGAATTGGCGGGTGCGGACGCGGTCTTCGGCCAACCAGCCGCGCAGGGTGGGCATGTCGTGGGTGCCGGTGGTGTAGACACAGTTTTCGGGCAGGTCTTCGGTCTGCACAAATTGGTGGCCAAAGACCTTGGGCATACGCTGCACTTCAAGGCTCATGATGCCCAACCGTTGCATCACTTCAGGCACACAAGCGGGAATCATGCCGAGATCCTCGCCGCAGGCAATCATTTTCGTGGCATTGACCAAAGCGGGCAGTTTTTCCAAAGCTTTCTGTTTCCAAAACTCGTTGTGGCGGTGGTAATAGAAATCCTCGTAAATGCGGTCGATGGCCTGTTTTTGGTCGTCGCTGAGGGCTTGATAGACCTTGGTCTTTTGCAGTTCAATGCGGGGATGATACTTTTCGCTGTCGTGCGGGTCGGGGATGAAAAGCGTGTCGATATTGTTCCTTAAATGTTTGCTTTTGATGAAATGAAAACCTTGGTTTTCAATTTCTTCCATACTCAAGGGCAGGGCAGGGGAGAAATGTCCCAACAAGCCCGACTTGGTGGTTTTGGGAATCTCCCAAATGCGGAAGAAGCCCAAGATATGGTCGATGCGGTAGGCGTCGAAATAACGGACCATCACTTGCAGGCGGCGTTGCCACCACGCATAGCCATCTTTAGCCATAGCCTCCCAGTTGTAGGACGGGAAGCCCCAATTTTGTCCCTCGGCGGCGAAGTCGTCGGGCGGCGCGCCCACTTGCACGTCAAGGTTGAACAAATCGGGATGCGATTTCACGTCCACGCCTTCGGGATTCACGCCAATGGGGATGTCGCCTTTCAGCAGCAAGCCCTTGTCGTGCAAGGCTTTGACGGCCTCGCGCAGTTGCTTGTCGCAGTGGTATTGCAGGAAAAGGTGGATTTCCGTGCCGTTGCCATCACGCTCAGCGCAAAATTGGGCGTAGTCGGGAAGCCAGTCTTTGTTGTCTTTTGCAAACTGCTGGAAATCATCGCTGTTTTTCAGTGTTTCCCATTGCTGTTCAAAGGCGATTTGGAAGTGTTTCCATTTGGCTTTCAGCACTTTCGGATAATCGACAGAATCTTTTTCGTTGAGCATCGTCTGCGTCCGCTTGAAAGCCGCGTCTTCTTTGATGCCCAATTGTTTGAGGTTCAGGTAAATCGGATTCAGTGCAAAGGCCGAAATGGCATTGTATGGATATGAATCGCGCCAATCGTAGTGTGCCGTTGTGTCGTTGATGGGTAGGATTTGTATGATTTTCAGTCCGTTGGCCACGCACCAGTCGCCCAATTTCGGCAGGTCGGCGTATTCCCCAATGCCGAAATCATCCTCCGTGCGCAGGCTGAACAGCGGCACGGCCACGCCTTGCATCGTCTGTCTTTCGGTGAGGCCAAACCAATCCCAAATGCGGTCTTTGCCTTCGGGCAAAATGCGGTTGGGGCCGTCCTCCCAACGGATTTGGTTATTTTCTCGGATGAAATATTTGTATTCGGTGGTCTGTAGAGACGCACGGCCGTGCGTCTCTACGGAAACGGACCAAATTCCAGGCCCCTCATATTCCAACGGAATGGCCTTGTTTGGGTTCCAATTGCCTAATGCTGCGCTGTTTCCCGTGAGATACAATTCCTCTCCCCAGCGGCTGTCGTATCTGAGTTTGAATGTCGTTTTCATGCCGCAAAAGTAGGGATTTTTCTCACGCAGAATCCGCAGAAAACGCTGAACCTGCTGGGCATAGATTTTTCGTCGCTTTGCGCTTCATAAAGTTCTGCGCATTCTGCGTGCTAAAATAACGTATTCTGCGTGGGAAAGATCATTCTATTTTCACCCGACTAATCACCCCGCGATTGCTCCCCGAATAGAAATACACGCTGTAGGCATAGCCGCCATGCACCTTGAAGACTTTCGGGTAAATCTTCTTGCTGGCCTTTTGTTCCATGCCCACAGTACCTGCCTTGGGGTCGTAAAGGCCGAGATAATTCGTTCCGTCTTTGGTAAACAGGCCGTAAGTCTTGCCCGTGGCTTGGTCTTTCAAAAACTCGTTCTTGAAGTATTTCTCGCCCGAAGTGACCTTGAGAGGCCTTCTGCTGGCAATTTTGAAGTCCGTGCCGATTTCAACGATTTCTCGGTTGTTCAAGTCGACGAATTGCAGGATGTTGTTGAATATCAGCGGTGTGATATGATATTCTTGTTTGGCCATGATGGAGCAATACCATTGTATTTTGCCGAGCAGTGAGGAGTTTTCGGCCAGGCGCACCAGATTGCCGTCCCAAATCTCCTCGTTGATGAGGTCGATGCCATTGTGCTCCATCACTGCCATGTGGTATTCGTTTTGGATGCTCATCCATTGAGATTGGCAGGCGCGATAGCCAAGGGTGTCGATGAAACTGCACAGAAATTGTGGCTCTTTTTCCGAACCGTCTTTCATCACATAATAGAAGTCTTGGCTCTTGCCGTGGTTGTATTTGAGCCAATAAAGACCCTTGTCGTGTACCATAGTCTTGATGATGTAAGCCCCGTTGAACTCGCACACGATTTTGAGGAGTTTGTTGCGATAATCATCGCGTGAGAAAATGGAAACGGGCGAAATGCCTTGTTTTTCATCAAGATACACTTGCAGACAACTGTCTTGCCCGACGAGAATGATGTCGTTGAAAGCATCAATGTGCAGTTTTTCAAACAGTTGGTCGTAATCCTTGCGGGCTTGCTCCACGCCGTCGGTGTCTAAGACGACCATCGAGGAGGTTTTGGGCTTGTTTTCCAAAAGGTAGATTTTCCCGTCCAAAAAGGCGATGTCGGCGATGTTGCGGTTGGTTTTCGACCTGTAGAAATCCTGATAGGCCGTAATGCTCACTTCCTGAAGGTCATAACTCATCTTGCGCATTTTGAAGCTGATATTGAGCGAGTCGCGCTGCAACTGCTTCTGTGTGAGGCTCACCACCGTGTCCTGATAGCCGATGCAGGAATAATACAGATTGACGGCCTCCGTGCGGTCGAAAATGGGCAACTCATAGCGGCCTTTGGCATCGGTGCTGGTGCCGTATGGCGTATTGACGATGCTGATGTTCACGTTCTCCACGTTGAGGTTGCCGTAAACGATGGTTTTGGTTTGGGCGAATAGCGAAGATGCAAGGAAAAGCAACAGAAACGTTAGGGTAGAGGTCTTTTTCATTAGCGGAGGATTTGCTGGTAGAATCAATGGATTTGCCGCAAAAAATGTTCCAAAATCAGGCAAAACTGCCCAATTCCTTTTCCAGCATATCCATCACATAGACAGGCCCTTGATTGAATTTGGTTAAATAGATGAGCAAATTTAGTTTACTTAATAGACGGCGAGACTCCGGGACTGCGAGACTGTGGGTCGAACAAATACCCGAAGTCCCGTGTCACGAAGTCTCGAAGTCAAAAGATATTGCAGCTTACTTTTGAACAGTTACTTACATTAATTAGTAGGGCAAAATGGCCAACCGTAAGGATGCACCGGACGCACAGAAAAGCCTATGTATCGTTCGGCTGTGGCCGTGCTGTTGCCGATGACGTCAAGGTCGGCACCCGTATAGAACGAATTCAACCAGTAGTAGCCGTGTTCAACACCCACGGTGTTTCCGTCATCATGGCGCATTCCGCCAGCAGGCAGGAAAATGCTGTTGCCATTGCTAGCCTCGAAACGGACACCTGCCACACCGTTTAGGGTAGTCCATGTATGCGTGGTGTTTTGGTACAGTTCCTGCCATTGTTCCTTGCTTGGTATCTGCGGTCCTTGATTGGAATCGAAGTTGCACCAACCGGCATCATCGGGTCTGTCCAATATCATCAAAGTGTCGGTGAAGTGGTTGTAGCCGTAGGCTGGATTGTTGCAATACTTGGACAACTGGTTGGCAACTCCGTTGCAATGTACATAATTCGCCCAACTGTAAGTGGATTTGGGAGCAACTTCTCCCCACGCAAAGTAATCGCCAATGCCTTCAGGTTTGTTGGTTCCCACATTGCAGTTCGCCCACATGGTGCGGCTCGGCAAACCGAGGTCGACGTATTCTTCTTTTTTCCTCATCACCACATCGTGTTCTTGCGAGGCGATCCATCGGTCAACACTGTAACTTTGTACGTAGTGATACCCCGCCTTTTCGATATCCAACCGATAGGAATAATCGTCGTTGTTGTCAAATTGGATGGAATAGTAGCCGTTTTCATCGGTCTTTGCGTGAATGCCTGTACCATAGTAAAAGCCCAACAAGTTCATGCGTGTTATGTACATCAAGTCAATGCTTACATTTTCAACAGGTTGTCCATCCTCGTCGGTGATATGGCCGCTGATGGTGATGGTTTCGGGACTCTCTTGCACGATTTTGCTGCATGACCCGTAAAGAATCATGACCGCAATTAGGATTATTGATTTGGCAATTGTTTTCATAACTGTGTGATTTTTAATGTTTAAATTCGTATCCGATGATTAAGCCCACCCTGGGTGTAAAACATTTGCTGTCAAAGATGAACACAAACTGGTTCGCATCCTTATTGGAAGTCGCTCCTATCCAGGCCATTCCATAAAGTCC
Organism: uncultured Bacteroidia bacterium; assembly: GCA_902782455.1. GTDB lineage: Bacteria > Bacteroidota > Bacteroidia > Bacteroidales > F082 > Limimorpha. Next base: position 39,609 of record CACZNA010000025.1, read on the forward strand.
TTTGTAATAGTGCCATTTATAGCCAAGAGTGAAGGAAAAGTCGTAAAAATTGTCCACCCTGACCCGTTCTGCGGTCTCTTCCAGACAATATTTGCCTAAAAGACCATAGTTCACGCCTCCGAAAAGGCCTTTGTAGAAATAGCACTTCACGCCGACATCGAATCCCATGAAAGGATTGTCGCCGACGCGTTCCTTGCCTGCATAATGCCCTTTATGAAAGAATGCCTGGTTGCAGCCATCATACCCTATGGCGGCATTGACAGAAACGAATTTGTACTGTATTTCGGTTCCTATTCCAACCATTCCTCCCAGATTGGTATAATTCCCCAAACCGGCATACACCGAAGGGGTGATTTGTGCCTTTGCCGAAAAACAGCAAAGCAAAGCGATGACCACTATGGTCAAAACCCGCTTATTGAAACTAATTGTTTTCATAACTTGTTGATTTTGAAATTACAAGATGATTATTATGCAAAAATCAGGCCAAAGATGTTTATTCTTATGGCTTATTTCGCGATGGTTATCCGATTCGTATGGGAAACGCCTTGCTTGTCGTGGATGTGCAGCAGGTAAACCCCTTCCGGCAAGCCCTCTACGCCGATTTCGTTTGAGTTTCTTACCGTCTTCACCAATTGCCCGATGGCATTATAAACCTGCACCTCGGCAACTTCAATGCCTTCTATCGTCACCTTTTCTTTGGCGGGGTTGGGATAAATAGTCAACAAGCTTTCCGGCTTTTCGTTCAAGCCCACACAATTTGAATAATAGAATGTGGTGGTATAGGCATCGTCATTTGCTCGCAACTGCCAATCCAGCAATTTGTTATGGATGGGCAACTCCTCATCCCAAACCATCATGATACCCGCAACGGTCTCCACTGGCACCGAGAGGTCATAATTGTAAGTCATCGTGCTTTCCGGTTCCCAATCCCGTAAGTCGCCGTTGTAGTAACTCGCTGAAGAATAGCAATTCCCGTTGGCATCATAATAATATTCAGTCATGTAGGTGTATACCCAGTCGTCAAGTTCATAAATGGTCGATGTGGTTTCTGTATGCCGGTTGCCAGCTTCATCATATTCGTATTCAACCTTCCAGCTCACTGTCCAGTCACCTTCCCAATTGCTTTGTAACTGTTCTCGGTAATCGTTTCTTGTGAGTGGATTCCAGCTGTTTTCGCCATGGTAATAATAGATGTCGTTCTGAAGTTTCCCATCCTCGTATTCCCATGTCATCTTGTTTTCTGGCATCCAATCCTCATCAAGAGCATAGCCTACCGACAGCACCATGTGACCGTCTGCATCGTATTCGTAGGTGTATTTGCCGATGGCAACCCACTCATCACCATCAAGTTCGTATTCGTATTCATCTGAAATCCATTCGCCATTCTCATATAGGAATACTGATTTACTGGCATGGCCTTCGGTGCTATCCATGATCATCGTGATACGGTCTTGCTCATCATAGGCATACTTCTCGGTATAGTCGTACATCCAACTGTCATCAAACCAGTAATAGTCGATTTTCACGCAGTTGAAGCGCTCGTCATATTCAAAAATACTTTTTTGAAAGTCACCGTAAATGCTATCCAATTGCTCGCTGAAGGTGTTGGCGTAACGGTTCCATCTTTCCACCTGCCTGATTTTGCTTTGCATCTGTTTGAGCAAATCTTGTTCATTCCTGGTTTGTTGCGCAAAGGCCGAAACCACAGTGCAAGTCATTGCCGCCAAAAACACCAGCAGCGTTCCGAATCTGAATTTTCTGTTGTTCATAATACTTTAATTTTAGGTATTGATAATTTGATTTGAATTTC
>CACZNA010000026.1:0-2390 GCA_902782455.1 uncultured Bacteroidia bacterium
TTGCTCCAACCAAATGATGAATTCGTTTTCCACGAAAGTCTCGTTTTCGGTCTTGGTGATTTGCTCTTTCCCGAAAGAAAACAAAGGCAGCAACGCCATTGCCAAAACGATTGTTGATTTGATGATTGATGGTTTCATTTATGATTTTTTATTTAGTTTAAACTCTTCTTCCAAATACGAATACACATAACCAGGACTTTGGAAGAACAATCCCGTTTCTGGATTGGCTATCTTTTGGAAAGTCGTTGATTCATAGTAGCATCTGAAGGCTTCGTCCATACTCATACCCTTGCGCTCCATCAGCATCGCTATTAAATCTTTCGATAGGGTTTCTTTCAAATATCGGAATTCGGCTGGCGTTACATTCATACTTTCTTCAGTTTTGAGATGGCCAAAGGTGTGCAAAAAGCATATTGGAAAGTGATACCTTTATAATATTCAAGGTTTTTGAGGAACGCATCAAAAGAAATCTTCCTTTCCCTCAAGTCACGAATCTGAACACCAACCGTATCATTGGCAATCGGTCCATAGACCAAATCAAAATCGTGCTGGAAATCCTGCTTCTCGTCGCGATTATTGTAAACAAATTCTGCCCATTCTTCGGTATAGTTCTCGAAGCGTTTGATTTTCAACATATCCAAATCTTGCTCGTCAAACTCGAAAACGGAGACACAAACATCTCCTCCACCTGTCAGCACTTTGAACTTGGCCATTTCTCGGGCTTGTTCTTCGTCCGCCGAAAGATAGAAAGCCTTCCCAAAATCCTTATTTGGACGGGATTTGGCAAGGTCAATCTCCTCAATCATTATATTTGAGCCGTGATGAAGAAGCATTATAGCGACCCTCCGTGTCTTCTGCAATATGAGGCCATACCATCAACACTGTCGGCAAACGAAAGCGTGTGCATAACTCCATAGCATTGCTCTATAAGTTTCATTCCATCGTAGCGGTCAATATACCTGAAAGAATCTGCCTCGGAAAGGCCGAAACGCTTGGCAAACTCGTTCACCAAAGCAATCGTGTACTCGATAATATCCAATGTTCGTTTTGACATAAGACACTAATTCCGTGGCAAAAATAGCAAAAAACTTCAAAAAAAGGAATTATCATTGAATTTTTCATCAAATCGCCACCTCAACACATTGCCCGTTCTTGAAATTCACAGCACTTCTAATATAGTGTATTACTTGAAGTTGTGAAAAATATGCAAAAATAATGCATATTTTTCGGCACTTTTTTAGGGTAAAGATGCATATTTTTCACGAAAGGGTACAAAAAACAATCTCGCCAATGGTTAGACGAGAGCGTTTTTATTGTTATGGGATGATACTTTAGTCTTCTTTCTCAAATCCAATATGAAAATGACACGGCATATCAGAACCAATCATAGGAGCTGAAAAATCTAACTCTATAATTAGTTTGTCTTTTGAAATCTCTATAATTTCAAATGTATAAGAATCTCCCCCAAAATAAGAGCTGCATTGTAAACAAAAAAAAGTGAGCCATTTGTCAGAAATAATGTAATGTGTCGAAATAGGTATCTCAACAAGATTTGATTCTGATTTTCCTTCTGGATATAGCAAGTATGGATCTGGCATTTTTGTAGCTCCATACGCCACAAAATTCAGTGTTCCATCTTTTGAAAAGTTCCAAAAATCACCAACTTTTGTCCATTTAAAATAATCGGAATCAAAATAATCGGTATAATTCACATTATAACTCACACATTTCCATTTGCCAACAATCAAGTTAGCATTTTTATTTCCATTGTTTTTAGTGCAAGATACCATTGTTGTTACTACCAATAGCACTAAGGCCAAGATTTTTACTGTTTTCTTCATTTTTTCTTTGTTTATAATTGAAAGCAAAAATACTATCTCCATTTGTTTCAAAGCATTTTTCCAAGTAACCAATTCAGTTACAGTAACCACTTTGGTTACACTTTCTCTTGAAACTCATTCGAAAGGTCACGAAAGAAATCATAATTCAAAGCCTTTGAAATGCGCTCAAGCAGGGCAATATCCATATTCTCCTTGCGGAAAATCCTATGGATATGCGGGCGGGCGCAGCAAATGTCCTCCGCCAACTGTGTGGCCGTAACGCCCTGCTGCCGCATTACCTCTTTGATATGTTGCCCGATGTGCATAAAAAAGCGTGGAATTTGTTCAACTTGCCGAGCATCGGGTTTCCACGCCCACCATATCAACAAGTTATTCCAAGAATACGTCTTTGAAATGCTATTCTAAATGATTATGTGTATGTTTTAGTTGTTCTTTTTGTTATGTTGATGGTTTTTATATTATTGATTATTAATTGTTTAATGCTTTCAATTTGCTTCGGGCCATTCATCGTCACAGCACAATTCCAAATCCCCAAAATAAAGTGCATTT
>CACZNA010000026.1:2421-39938 GCA_902782455.1 uncultured Bacteroidia bacterium
TTGAGGATGAGGATGCTTTTCGAAAAAACCACTGAAATCAATAGTTTGGGTGCTGCCGTCACTGAACAACAACGACAGCATCAAGCCATCCACATACTGTACATTATCAATACTAATCTGCTTCATTTCAACTTGGTTTCTGTTTGCAAAAATAGCAAAAATCCCGAAAACCAGTAGTTTTCACTCCAACTTTTCACGAAATCGCCACCTCAACCCATCGTCCATCCTTGAAATTCACCACATTTCGATACCCTGCTTTCTTCAAGGCTTCCTCGGCGGCGGCAAATTCAAGTGTGATTTCGCTAAAGTGGTGCGCATCAGCGGAGATGATGGCGGGAACGCCCATCTTGCAAGCCTCCTCCATCAGCCAAGGCGAGGGATAGAAGCCGTTGTAGCGTTTCTTGTAGATGCCGCGCGTGTTGATTTCCATTATCAGGCCTTTCTCGCGGATGAGGTCGAGGGTTTCTAAAGCTAACTTGCGATACCAAGGCTCATCTTCGTGGAAATAGCGGTCTCGGTTGTGCATCTTGATTTTGTCGAAGTGGGCGATGATGTCAAACGGCTCGTTTTCAATCATTTCGTTCGATTGCTCAAAGAATCGGCGCACGGCGCGACGAATATCGCCATCGAAGAACTTTTGCAGGCCTTCGTCATAAACTTCCCATTTCGGTCCGTCAATGAACCAGATTTCGTCGGGATTTATTGTTTGGGTCGGCGTTTCGGCAGGCTCAACGACCTTAGTTTTTTCAGGTCCCTGAGCTTGTCGAAGGGCCGGTTCAATAACAAGATGCACGCCACCAATTAGATAATCAAGGTGATACTTCTCTTTGGACTCGGCGAAAGGCTCTGAAACTCCCGTCAGGTAATCCGCCTCCAAACCGCAATAAATGTCGATTTCGGCCTTGAATTCCGTTTTCAGTTGGGAGATTTCAGCCACATAACGCGGCATATCGGCCTCCTTGACGGAAAAATTATTGTCGAAAGGCAAAGGGCTATGCTCCGAAAAGCCCAATGTCGTCAAGCTTTGACGTACAGCCTCTTCCACGATTTCGCGGGGCTGCGACTTGCCGTCGGAATAAATGCTATGGGTATGTAAATTGAAATTTTGCATGGCTATCGGTTTTCGGCTTCACGGGCTTTCATGTCTTTCAAGGAGCCTTCAAAGATGTCGAAGCAGACGAAACGGCACTCCAAAGGACCATTCCAAATGGGAATTTTGGCGGATGGCTTCAGCCCCACATGGCGCAAGGCCACGGCATCATCGGTGATGAGCCAACACTTGAACCCTTGGAAATTGTGTTTCATTGTGCGACCAATTTCCTCATAAAGCTCGTCGATGTCGTCTTCCTCAAGACGGTCGCCGTAGGGCGGGTTGATAATCATGATGCCGCCGCCTTCGGGTGGGGTGAGGTCGTTCATGTCCTTCTTCATCAAGTGTATATCATGCTGGAGATGAGCATAATTGATGTTGCCCTCGGCAATGGCCACGGCCTTAGGTGAACGGTCGGAAGCCCAAATCTCATAGTCAAAATCGCAAATCTTGTCGTCGGCTTCCTGCTTGATGCGTTGCCACAGCTCGGCATCGAAGTCGTCCCATTTCATGAAACCGAACTCCTTGCGATAGTAGCCTGCCGGAATTTTCATTGCAAACATGGCCGCCTCGATGGGAATGGTGCCCGAGCCGCACATGCAGTCCAAGAAATTGCAGTCGGCCTTCCAACCCGAAAGCAGAATCAAACCTGCCGCCAGCACCTCGTTCATCGGGGCCTTGTCGACTTGCTTGCGGTAGCCGCGATGGTGCAGACTCTCGCCCGAGCTGTCGAAAAGAATGGTCACTTTGTCCTCGCGGATGTGCAAATTGATGCGCAAGTCGGGATTCAAGGTGTTGATACTTGGACGGATGCCGTACACATCGCGAAATTGGTCGACGATGGCGTCCTTCATCTTCAGGCTGGCGTATTGCGAATGGGTGAAAAAACGTCCACTCGTGACGGCATCAATACAGAAGGTTTGGTCGGTGCGGATGAGTTCAAACCAGTTGATTTCCTGCACTTTCTTGTAGAGGTCGTCGGCGTTTTTGGCGAAAAAGCTCTTGAAGGGCTTCAGCACCTTGAGGGCAGTGCGCACCTCATAATTAATGCGGTACATCAGTTCCTTGTTGCCTTCGCAAATGACGGCGCGGTGCATGGGACGCACGTTTTTGGCACCTAAAGCCTTGATTTCGTCAACGAGAACGTCCTCCAATCCCGCAGCGGTCTTCGTAATGAGTTGGTAATTGTCTTCCATGGTAGCCTGTCTGAAATTTTCGGCAAAAATAGTGAATTATACGGTTTGAAGTGGAAATTCATCGAATTTGCTTACCTTTGCAGCCTAAATCAAACCGAAATCAATATGGCTATACCCGTTCTTGGCGCGATAGTGAAAGCCGCAGCCGAAATCAAGAATATACCGGTCGAAATCCGGCAAAACACCACCAATCCTTCTCGAGCCCAGCGCCGCGAGTTGCGTAAGTTGCTGACCAAGGCACAGTTCACCGAGTTTGGCAAATTTTACCATTTCGATGAAATCCTGCTCTCGGGCAGAATCATGGAAGAGTTTCGCAAGCGTGTTCCCGTGTTCGATTACAACAAGATGCACGACGAATGGTGGTATCTCAACCTGCAAGGCAAGCGCAACATCGCCTGGCCTGGCAAAATCAAGTATTTCGCGCTTAGTTCGGGCACGTCGGAAGCGGCAAGCAAATATATCCCCGTCACCCGAGCACTGAACAATAAGATTACCCGCGCAGGCATACGACAGTTGGTGTCGGCCACGCGCTACGACTTCCCTGTGGGCTTTTACAATCGGGGTGTTTTGATGATTGGAGGCAGTACCGACCTGCAATACAACAAGGAGTTCGGCTACTATGCAGGCGACCTTTCGGGCATTTCGGCGGGCAAGATTCCGTCGTGGTTCGAGGCGTTCTACAAGCCCGGACAGAAGATTTCGAAGGTGAAGGATTGGGCCGAAAAGATGGACCTCATGGTGAAAGAAGCTCCCAAATGGGACATCGGCGTCATCGTGGGCGTACCGGCATGGGTGCAGATTCTTTTGGAACGCATCATCAAGGAATACAACCTCAAAACCATCCACGACCTTTGGCCCAATTTGATGGTGTATGTGCATAGCGGCGTGGCTTTTGCGCCTTACGAGAAGAGCTTTGAGCGTATCTTCGGCAAGGAGGTGCTTTTCGTTGAAAGTTATTTGGCCTCAGAGGGTTACATCGCTTATCAGGTCGACTTGAAGCGTCGCGTGATGCAGCTTTTGGTCGACAATGGCATCTATTACGAGTTTGTGCCTTTCACCGACGACAACTTTGATGAAGACGGCACCATTGTGGCACATCCTAAGACCTTGCTGCTCTCGGAAGTGGAGGAAGGCGTCGACTATGCCATCTTGCTCTCCACCTGCGCAGGCTCGTGGCGTTACCTTATTGGCGACACCATCCGTTTCCTCAACAAGAAGAATTGCGAAATCATCATCACGGGACGCACCAAGCAGTTTTTGAGCATCACGGGTGAGCACCTCTCGCAAGATAACATGACCCGCGCCGTCGATATGATGGCTGAGGAGTTGGGTGTCAACATCACGGAGTTTACGGTGGCAGGCATCCGCCACGACACGATGTATGCCCATCATTGGTATTTGGGTTGCGATGAACCTATCGACAAGGATTTGGCTATCAAAAAGATAGATGAAAACCTCTGCAAACTCAACGACGACTATGCCGTGGAGCGCACCCAAGCCATTAAGGAGTTGTTCGTCGATGTGCTGCCCACCAAGAATTTCTATGAATTTATGGAACAGAAGATTGGCAAGTGGGGCGGTGCCACCAAGTTTCCGCGCGTGATGAAGGGCAAAAGACTTGAGATGTGGGAGGAATATGTGAAGGGTTTGAAATCATAAAGACAATGGAAAACTCGCCTGTAATTTTCGATAGAATGCCCGAATTCAGTCGCATCGGGTCGTTCAGTTTCTTGTTTTGGGCCATCCTGATAGGGCTGTTTCTTTCGGTGGTCGTCAACATGGGGCCGGCTTTCATCACCTTGATGCAGACCAGTCTTCATCGGGGGTTCCGCTCGGCGGCATGGTTTGCCACGGGCGTGATCCTCAATGATGCGATGGTCGTTTCGATATGCATCCTTGCATCGGTGCAAGTTGTGATGAAATCTTCGTTTGAGGCGGCTTTGGCATGTATCGGTGCGGGTGTCATACTTTTGTTGTTCGGTATTTTCACGTATCGAAAAAAAGTGGAGGACACCAAGGAGCGCGACGAATACATTGAAAAACGCACCAATGAAGTGCTGAAGAAGCAGGACGACAAGCCGGCATGGTTTGTTTTCTTTGCGAAAGGCTTCGTGCTCAACATCTTGAATCCCTTCGTCTGGATTTTCTGGTTTTCGGCGGTGGCTATGGTGGCGGGCAACATGGACGGCAACAAGGTAAGTACCATCGTGTTTTTTGCCATCATTCTTGGCACTACCCTTATTATGGAACTCTTGAAGGCGTGGGGAGCGGCAAAGTTGAAGAAGTTCCTTGATGCTGAGCGCACTACGTTGATGAACAAGATTGCGGGTGTTCTGCTGATGTTCTTTGGAGTTTATTTTATCGTTTTCAGGGGTGTTGTGCATTTGGTTTGAATCTGAAATCCTACATAGATGAAAAACACAAAGTTATTCGCTCTGCTTGCACTTCTCTTGTTCTCTTCTTGCGCTGTCATTGAAATCAACGGATTGGGAAACGATTACAAGGATTTGGACGAAAGCCACAAGGCATTGGTGCGTCCATTGGAAAGTTTTGAGGAAGCACAGCCAGAATTGGTTTACAAACTGACAATACCGCAGCTAAAGGAAGCGTTGGAGCAACAGCCAAAGGCGATTGTACGCGTTTTCAATGCAGCCTGCAAGGACAACAAATGCAAACCACTCTCGACTTTTCAGCAGTATGCCCAAGAAAACGGATATGTGTTGTATCAAGTGATGATTAGTTATGCTGGACTTGAAGATGCTATTGTTCAGGCAAAGGATTTTCCGCTGTTTGTCATTGACAATGAATATTATAAGACATCACTACAGCCGCTTTATTTGCGCTATTTCACCAACGAATTACTCGGATTGCCGCGCAAAACGAAAGGCAGAGACGTGCCAGAAGAGTTTATTGGACATTTATACTTTTTCGAATATGGGCAGCTGACAAAAGTCACGGATGGTTTATAGATGGTGACTTATTCCATAAAGTGTTCAAACGCTGTCCATGGCGAAACGGCAGGCAGTGGAGCCGTCACCTCGATTTGCGTTTTCAGCACAGGATGCTCAAAAGCGATGCGATAGGCGTGCAGACTAATGGAACCGTCGGGATTGCTGCGCGGATAGCCGTATTTCAAGTCGCCACGAATGGGACAACCGATGTGTGCCAACTGACAGCGAATTTGGTGATGCCGACCTGTAAACAACTCGATTTCAAGCAAGTAGAAGCTCTCTGACTTTCCAACAACACGATAACTCATCCGCGCCAACTTTGCCTCTTTGGTGCCTTCAGCCACGACAAAAGACTTGTTCATTTTCTCGTTCTTGACGATGTAGTCTTCAAGAACATCGGCTTGTTTGGGCGGATGGTTTTTCACCAAAGCTAAGTAGGTTTTTCTGAAGTCGCGGTCTTTCACTTTCACAGTCATGCGTGAAAGGGCCTTGCTCGTCTTGGCAAACACGACGGCTCCGCTTACAGGCCTGTCGATGCGATGCACGAGACCGGCGAACACATTCCCAGGCTTGTCGTATTTCTCCTTGATGTATTGCTTCACTTCGTCGAGCAGGCACACGTCGCCCGTCTTGTCGCCCTGCACGATTTCCGATGGCAGTTTGTTGACGATGATCAGGTGGTTGTCTTCGTATAATATCCTATCGTCCAGCTTCATAACTCTAAACTCTTAACTCTAAACTCTTAACTCTAAACTCTCAACTTTCAACTCTCAACTATAACCCCACTCCCCACAACAAACGGCTCCGTCTCATGATACACCACCCCAAACTGTCCGGGCGCCACGCCCGAGATGGCCACTTCCGACTCGATGTCGGCACCGCGCTCGGTAAGGTGGATGCGGCCGTAAGTAAACTCTGGCTGATGCCGTATCTTGAAACGAATCCGCTGACCGTCAACGAACTGCAAGGCTGGATTCATCGGCTGCAAGTCACCCAAAGGAATGATGTTAGTATATTGTGCTGCGGGGTCGTAGCCTTGCGACACATAAACGATATTGTTCGGGATGTCCTTCTTCACCACGAACCACGGACCTCCGCCGAGACCGAGGCCCCTACGCTGCCCGATGGTGTGGAACCAAAAGCCCTTGTGTCGACCTAATTTCTTGCCCGTTTCCAACTCCACGATGTCGCCAGGCATTTCGCCGAGATATTCACGGATGTAGTCGTTATAGTTGATTTTTCCAAGAAAGCAAATTCCTTGACTATCATGGCGTTCCGCGCTTGGAAGTTTGTATTGGGCGGCCAAGCGACGCACCTCAGGCTTAGGTAAGTCGCCGATGGGAAAGATGACCTTGCTGAGTTGCGCGTAGGTGATGCGACCCAAGAAATAAGTCTGGTCCTTGAAGGTGTCGGCTGCCGTGCCGAGCCAGAAGATGCCGTTTTCGTCCTCCCACGAGCGGGCGTAATGTCCCGTCGCAATCTTGTCGAAATTGTGGCCTTCTTTCTCCTCGAAAGCACCGAGTTTAATCCAGCGGTTGCACATCACATCGGGGTTGGGGGTGAGGCCTTTGCGCACCATCTCCATCGTGTATTTCCCGACGGTCTCAAAGTACTCATGTTGCAAATCAACGATATCGAACTGGCAGCCGTATTTCTTTGCTATATAAGTGGTTATCTCAATATCTTCTTCCGACGGGCAGCTCGAAAGGTCTTCCTTTCCTTCCATACCTATTTTAATATAGAAGATATGAGGGTCGTAGCCCTGCTCCTTGAGTAGCGGCACCACCACGGAACTGTCCACGCCTCCCGATACTAATGCTGCAATGCTCATCGCCTTTCTCCTTTCTTGTTTGCCTTGAAAATGTAGAGAATCATCATGATAAGGAAAACGGAGATGGGGACGCTTATCAGGATGCGTAGCAGGATTTGGCCGATAAGGTGGAAACTGAATGACTCAAGGAAAAACAGCGCGAAATGATGTACGAAGACCATGCAGATGGTGTAGCGCAGAAACCACATGCCGTCCAATTGGTCGAGGTTGGGTTCATGGATGTTTTCGAATTTTTGGGTACCCGAAATGAGCCTGATGATACTTGGTCGACAGAACGCCATCAAGGTGGTGGCTCCAGCATGAAGGCCTGGGGTCCCAGTGAACAGGTCGACGGAAAATCCCAATCCGAAACCTAATAAAAGCAACTGCCAATTCGGTATATAGACGGGCAGTAGCATAATGAAAATCAAGTAGATGCATGGGTGGACGTAGCCTCCCAAACGGATATGGTTGATGACCAGCACCTGAAAAAGCACCAGCACGACGAAACGAAGGATTTGGAGAGCGGTCTTATTCATTGGAAATTGGCTTTGAGTGAGTCAAGCTCGGGCTTGTGCAGGTTGTGGATGACGTAGACATAGCGCAAAGTGGCGAAATCGGTGGCAAAACGTATCTTGGCAGTGTTGAGTGCTCCGCTTGAGATGGGGCGACTTTCTTCCACTGTGCCTACCATGAGGTCTTCAGGGAAAATGAAGGAATAGGAGCTGGTGAGCACAGTGTCACCTTCTTGAAGCACCACATGGGCAGGAATGTCTTCCACGATGCCGTAACGGTAGTTGTTGTTGCCCCATTTCAGGCTGCCAAGTTCCTGGTTGTTTTTGAACCTCACGCCCACGACGGAGTGACTGTGGAGCAGGCTGAGAATGGAGGCATAGTGACGGCTCACATCGGCTACCACGCCAACGATGCCATCGGATGAGATGACACCCATGTCGCGCTCAATGCCATCGGCTCTTCCTTTGTTGATGATGATATAGTTGTTGGCCTGCCCGATGCTGTTGTTGACGACTTGGGCGGGAATGTACTCGTAGATGGTGTCGCGCCCCTCAATGTCGAAGAAGCTGCGGGTCGTGTCGGTGGTCATGGCTAACTGTTGTCTAAGCCACGCGTTTTCTTCGGCAAGATCTTGGTTGGTTTTGTTCAGGCGAAAATAATTACCCACCTCGCTGCTCCACTCATACACTTGTCCCACCGCATCGTTGGTAGTATTGACCACACGGTTGCGATGAAAGTTTTGGCTGCGGGCGAGCAACAAGATTGAAATCACTTCGAGCAGGATAAACAAGATGACGAAGTGATGTTTCAGTATGAAACGCCACAGGTTGTACATGCCTTACTTGATAAGGAAGGTAAACCTATCGAAGTTCTTCAGTGCGATTCCGGTTCCACGGGCCACGGCGCGCAACGGGTCGTCGGCCACATGGATGGGCAGCTTTGTTTTGGCATTGAGACGTCTGTCCAAACCGCGTAACAAGGCACCACCGCCAGTGAGGTAGATGCCTGTGCGATAGATGTCGGCTGACAGTTCAGGCGGGGTCTGTTCAAGGGCGTTGAGCACTGCGGTCTCAATCTTCATCACGCTCTTGTCTAAGCAGTGGGCGATTTCGGCGTAGTTCACCTTGATTTCCTTCGGGATACCCGTCAGCATGTCTCGGCCTTGCACGGCGTAGTCATCGGGCGGATTGTCCAATTGGGTAATGGCTGAGCCAACTTCAATCTTGATGCGTTCAGCGGTGCGCTCGCCCACGATGATGTTGTGTTGCTTGCGCATGTATTCTTCAATGTCGGCAGTGAAGTCGTCACCAGCAATGCGGATGGACTTGTTGTTGACGATGCCACCCAAAGCGATGACGGCGATTTCGGAGGTGCCGCCACCGATGTCGATAATCATGTTGCCCGTTGGCTCAAGCACGTCGATGCCGATACCGATGGCCGCTGCCATAGGCTCATGAATGAGTCGCACCTCTTTGGCGCCGGCCTGCTCAGCCGAGTCTTTCACAGCGCGTTCCTCCACCTCGGTGATGCCCGAAGGGATGCAGATGACCATCTTGAGGCTGGGCGGGAAAATGGTATTCTTGAATTGGATCATCTTGATCATCTCGCGCATCATGTATTCGGCGGCTTGGAAGTCGGCGATGACACCGTCGCGCAAAGGTCTGATGGTCTTGATGTTGTCGTGCGTTTTTCCATGCATCATCATGGCACGTTTGCCGACGGCGATGATTTTCTTGGTGTCGCGTTGCATAGCCACAATTGAAGGCTCATCGACGACCACCTTGTCGTTATATATGATAATGGTATTGGCCGTACCAAGGTCAATAGCGATTTCTTTATTGAGGAATTTGAATAGTCCCATGGGTGTGTTGTTTTTATGTTAATGTCTAAAATGTCTAAATCCAGTGAATACCATGCTGATTCCATGCTTGTTGCAGCTGTCGATGGATTCTTGGTCGCGCACTGAGCCACCAGGCTGCACAATAGCCGTGATACCTGCTTCATGAGCCAACTCCACACAGTCGCTGAAAGGGAAGAAGGCGTCAGAGGCCAAAACCGCACCCTTCAAGTCGAAGTTGAAGGTCTTGGCTTTTTCTATGGCTTGACGCAAGGCATCCACGCGCGAAGTCTGCCCGATGCCCGATGCATAAAGCTGTTTGCCTTTGGCGAGAACGATGGCATTGGAACGACTGTGCTTCACAATCTTGTTGGCAAAAACCATATCATCGATTTCAGACTCAGAAGGTGCTTTTTCAGTGATGACTCTGAAGTCGGCGGCTGTTTCGGTGTGAAGGTCGCGGTCTTGCATGAGGTAGCCGTTTAGGGCGGTCTTCACCGTTTGTGGCTTATAGAGCTCAGACTTCAAGCGAAGCACAACGCGGTTCTTTTTCGAGAAGAGCAGGTCGAGTACGCCGTCTGCATAATCAGGTGCCACAATGACTTCGATGAAGAGTTTGTTGATTTCTTCAGCAGCCTCAAGGTCGATGGGACGGTTGCAAACCAGAACTCCACCGAATGCCGACACGGGGTCGCCCGCAAGGGCGGCAATATAAGCCTCTTTCACGGTAGCACGGCAGGCCAATCCGCAAGGGTTGTTGTGCTTGAGGATGGCGAAGGTAGGCTCGTCAAATTCGCGGATGAGGTTGAGGCCTGCATCAAGGTCGAGCAGGTTGTTGTACGAAAGCTCTTTGCCATGCAATTTGTCAAACATTGCGTCCAAGTCGCCGTAGAATGTGCCGCGTTGGTGGGGATTCTCGCCGTAGCGCAGAGCAAAGGCTTGGTCTTCTCCGAGGCGCATGGCTTTGTTATCCTCATCTTTTGCAAACCAGTTGTAGATGGCACTATCGTAGTGCGAACTGACGCCAAAGGCATACATGGCGAAACGCCGACGGTCGTCCAACGAGGTTTCACCATTTTGTTTTTCAAGCAGTTGTATGAGTTCGTCGTAATATTTTTGTGAAGGCACAATCAGCACGTCGTTGAAATTCTTGGCACCCGCGCGAATGAGTGAAATGCCTCCGATGTCGATTTTCTCGATGATGGCTGAAGCGTCATCGGTGTTGGCCACGGTTTCCTCGAAAGGGTAGAGGTCTACAATCACCAAATCAAAGGGCGGAATGTCGTATTGCTGCATCTCGCGTTGGTCCGACTCAAGTTGGGTGCGCCCCAGAATGCCGCCAAACACTTTGGGATGTAGCGTCTTGACTCGCCCACCGAGGATGGATGGGTAGCCCGTAAGCGATTCGACGGTCTTCACCGTGGGGTCGATGGCGCGGATATAATCGTATGTGCCGCCAGTCGAGTAAATTTGCACATCGTTTTGCTTCAGCAAGCTGACGATGCGGTCAATCCCAGTCTTGTAAAATACTGATATTAAAGCTGTTTTAATTTTCTTCAATGGACTAAAATTTGAAAGATTTTAATTTGCAACATTACCAAAAAAAAGGAAACGGCGCAAGAGTTTGGAACATTTTTTTTGAACAAAATTTCAACAAAAAAGAGGGCATTTTGCTGCCCTCTTTTTCGCTATTCTATATTAACTCGACATTTAGTTGGTACCACCGCCAAGATGCCAGTCATTATGATATCCTCTAGGGAAGTATTTAATAGCATGAAGGTGTTCGCGCTCCAGTTTATATATGCAAAAGAATGGTACGGTATAATTAATCGGCGTACAATCCTCATTGGCTTTAAACAAATGAACGTGATTATGGACATAGCAAATTGTATCACCATTGGTAAAATAGTTAATACCATGATCACATAAAAGCACAGGATCATTGCAGTAATGAGGAGGAGTAAATTTATACACACAATCGGTATAAATATCTCTTGTATTACTCTCGTCACCTTCATATAAAATATAATTCACGGTTACAGGTAACACTTCATTGTTTGTATTTGTGTTTGTCTTTTTGCATGAACTAAGGCTCCAAACCGTAGTGATTAATAAACTTGCCACCAACAAGGGCATTACCAATTTCTTCATAGTAGTTATGTTTTTAATTCTCTATTCAGTTGTTTGTTCTCTAATTTGTTGAAAGTGATAGGATTTCGCTGTAAAAAGCTTGTCGTCTTCTCACCATTTGACGCAGCAAAGATAAGTATTATTTTATTATGTGGCCTAAAAAATTGTCATTATTTTATTTCAATTGCATTAAAATAGATTTCCCTAAGGCCAACATCCATGTAAATCATTGATTTAAATGTTAATACTTGTATTTCTTTCCTAAGAGATTGAATTGCAAACAGAGTCCGGCATTGACATATTTGAAATCCTTTAGGCTGGCTTGTAACCGCAAATGCTGCCAAAGCAACATGTCGGCACCTAAAAGGAATTCGTTACCTGTGTATTCTGCAATCAGTCTGCCTTGTGGGAAAAATGCAGGTCTGAATGTGATTCCTCCCACAACTCCATTCCATTTCTCATTGTAGTTACGATAATAATACCTGTAAGCTACTGTCACACCCAATTCATTGCCCGAAAACTTGAAATGTTTAGTTGCGGCAACATGCAAATTCATATAATATAATTGTATGAGTGGTTGGTCTTTATAAAAGGCTGCTGTCCAAATGTCATTGCAACCTATGGCCAAAGAAGGATAATATTTTCCTTCCTTCAAGGGTTGGATTTTTATTGATGCGTAGCGGTCTTTGCTCCATTTGATAATGTTGCCTTGCTCGTCTTTTTCACGGATGCGCTCAGTGCAAACGAGGCTTAATTCTAACCAGCTGAAGGGAGTCAATCCGACATAATAATCAAAGGTGTTGTATTTTTCTCCTTGATAGAGGAATCCCACGTCGGGCATCATGTTCTTGTTGAGGAAATGGGCGCCAATAACTGCATCACCTTCATGGTTCATTTCACCAGAAGGGACATGAATCAAACCTGAAATGCCTGTGTATTGCTGGGCTTTGCCGATGTTGGGTAGCAAACATAAAAACAATAGGATAAGAGTTGTATTAATGAGTTTCATTTTGTTCATTCTGTTCTTGTTCTGTTGATTCTGTTGGTTCGGTCTGTTCCGTTTTTTCCGTTGGTTTTATTGGCTTTGTCTTTTCAGTGATGATAAAATCGGGTTCCATGGTGTGGCTGCCCCATTGCAGCAAATCACGGCTGAACCATCCGTCACGCTCGTTTTCCTCTGGGTCGGTTCGGTACATTATGTTGGAGAATTGATTGTACATAACAGTGTAAGATATGCGCCAGTTGGAAGCAGGTCGAATGTTGACAGCTCTATGCTTGCGATGATAAGGAGGTATGGTGACAATCAGTCGAAATCCGCCATCGAAGCCTTCGATGCTATTCCAACGACCATACACTGTTGCCGTAGTGTGGTTGAAATGGCGCATAACTTCAACTTCACAGCCAAAATCACGATAAAGATACTTCCCCGCAGTACAGCGAAATTGAGTGTTCCATTGTGGTATATAGAAATCGCCACCAACCGTCCATACAAAATGATTTGGTCTGCTAAACCACCATTTTGGACTCATGATAAGCCATCCAACCCATCCAGCTTGTCCTTCAAGAGCAAACCAGTCACATAACGGCATAAAGGCTTTTAAATCCAATCCATATCGATTTTGATTAAAGATACCGGCAGTAGTTTTTAGATAGAGATTCTTGATATGAAATTCCTTGCTGACATCGAGCATGTTCAGTTGGACACCTTTGTAGGCTTCACCGTATTGGTTTACAATCGGAATCATGGCTTGTCCAGCAATTTGCCAATGATTGCCCATGTTCCACTTGAAGCCTGGGGTTAGACGAATCAATAAATCATATTGGGTTTCATAATTGATGTCTCGAAAGTTGAAATCTACGCCCGAAAAGAAATCTATTCCGGGAGATGAAGTTTGTCCTATTGCTTTTGGTTGGCCTACCCTTAAAAACAAGGCAAGGAACACGGCAGCGATGAAACCAAGACGAATTGAATTGTGTCGATACATGGCAATCATTAATTTTCGGCTGCAAAGGTAAGCGAAAAAACAAGACAATGGAAAAAACTGATGAATTTAAAACTAATTATTTGTAAATGAATGAAATAAGAACGTAAACGAATTTTATTTTCGTTTTTCGGTTGAATGCATTGGAAAATTCTTTATTTTTACAAGTTCAAAATTAGCGGATGGAAACGAAGTGGATTCTAAATAAAGAAGTTGACAATCAGAAAGTTGTGGAATTATCCAAGGATCTTGGTATCGACAAGAACCTTGCCACATTGCTTGTGCAACGCGGAATTACCACTTTTGAGGAGGCCAAAACCTTCTTCCGCCCCGACCTTTCGCAGCTTCACGATCCTTTCCTAATGAAGGACATGGACCGTGCTGTCGATCGTGTGTTGCAAGCCATCAATAACGGTGAAAAACTCTTGGTCTACGGCGACTATGACGTGGACGGGACCACTGCCGTGGCTTTGGTTTACACCTATCTCAAACCGTTTTTCAAGAAGAAGAAGATAGAGTTCTATATCCCTGACCGTTACGAGGAAGGGTATGGCATTTCGCACAAAGGCATTGATTATGCTGCTGCGCACGGCTTCAAGCTTGTCATTGCCCTCGATTGTGGTATAAAGGCGGTGGAGCGCATTGAGTATGCCAATGAGCGGGGTGTCGATTTCATTATTTGTGACCACCACCGTGCGGGCGATGTCATTCCCAATGCCGTTGCCGTGCTTGATGCCAAACGTCCTGATTGCCACTATCCTTACGATGAGCTTTCAGGGTGTGGCGTGGGCTTCAAACTGATCACCGCTTTGTCGATGAGGGGTTTGGGAACCATTGAGCAAGTTTACGACCTGCTCGACCTTCTTGCTGTGAGTATCGCTGCCGACATTGTGCCCATCACAGGCGAGAACCGAGTGTTGACCTATTTTGGCCTGAAACGACTCAATAAAAACCCCCGTCCGGGCATCGAAGCCATTTTGCAACATGCCAACATTGTGCGTCGCGACGAAGACGAAATTGACGAGAACGATAATGTTTTGACTCGCGAATTGACAGTCAGCGACTTGGTGTTCCTTATAGGGCCGCGTATTAATGCTGCCGGGCGAATCGATAAGGCCTCTGACTCGGTGCGTCTGCTCATTGCCGACAAGCCAGACCATGCCGCAAAACTGGCCAATTCCATCAACGACCTCAACGATATGCGGCGCGAGTTCGACAACCGTATCACTGAAGAAGCCCTTGGCATGATTGCCGACGATCAGGAATTGAAAGATGCCAAGAGTACGGTGGTCTTCAACGAAAACTGGCATCGTGGTGTCATCGGTATCGTGGCCTCTCGCCTCACCGATTATTACTACCGTCCCACCATAGTGCTGACTCGTGCCAATGGACTTATCACCGGATCGGCCCGTTCCATCAAGAGTTTCGACATTTATGATGCCATCGATAACTGCTCTGACCTGCTTGAACACTTTGGAGGACACAAATATGCCGCTGGCCTCTCGATGAAGGAAGAGCACCTGCCTGAGTTTCGTCGTCGTTTCGAGGAATACGTCAGCAAGCATCTTGTGGAGGAAGACTTTGTGCCGGAGTTGGAGGTCGACATGAAGATTAATTTCTGCGATATTACGTCAAAGTTCATGCGCATCCTCAACCAATTTGCGCCTTTCGGACCAGGCAACATGTCGCCCGTTTTCTGGACCGACAACGTGCGTGATGCCGGTGGCTCAAGGGCTGTTGGTGCACATAAGCATTTGAAACTCACTGTGATGCAGGATGGCGACCAAGAAGCTAATATTGCTCCATTCAGTGGCATCGCATTCCAAAAAGGCGACCTTATCGACCGTGTACACTCAGGCGAGCCATTCAGTATTTGCTATCATCTCGAATACAATACCTGGCAAGGTAAAACCACCCTGCAACTCAATGTAAAGGACATCAAGTTTGCAGAACAATTTTGAATATACCTTTAATTAATTATAAGAGACGCGAGACTGCGGGACGCGGAATTATTTCAAAACTATCGATTATGAAAAAACAACTCATCACTTTGGCAATTTTGGCGTTTAGTGTAATAATTGCACACGCCCAGAACATAGAAGTAGTCGGCTATCAATCAGGCACATGGGAAGCCGATACGGTGTTTGTTGTAGGCGATGTGAGCGTTGAAGACTCTCTTCGCATCACTGCCGGAACAACGGTGCTTTTTCAAGGATATTATGGCATCAAGGTAGGGGAGGGGGCTACTTTTAACGCCCTTGGTACTGCCGCTGATTCCATCACTTTCACTGTGGCCGACACCACGGGGTTTTACGTCTTTAACAATGGTCGCGGAGGTTGGAATGGCATCTGGCTCGAAAAAGCCAAAGCCTCACGGTTCGATTACTGCCGTTTTCAGTATGGCAAGGCGGCACGTGATGCCGACCAAGACGGCGGTGCCCTGCGCATCTTTGGTTGCAATGATGTGGAAATCGGCAACAGTACGCTCTATTGCAATTTCTCACGCGAACACGGCGGTGCATTGAATGCTGAAAACTCTAAAGTGGTGATTCACGATTGTGATGTACACAACAACTTGACATATAGCGAAATAGATACGATCTATTTTATGTATGGCGGTGCCTTGCGTTTCTTGAAATGCGAGGTGGACATCACCACTACCGATTTCCGCCATAACATTGGTCAAGGAGCCATCGGAGGAGCTTTAAGCCTTGATAGCTGCGCGGCGAACATCGACCGCTGCAAGTTTGAATACAACTATGGCATCAACGGAGGTGGTCTCTATCTTATCCGAAGCAACGATTTGGAATGTCGCATCACCAACAGCCTCTTTGCCAACAACATTTCGGGGCACTTTGGCGGTGGATTGGCCATCAGCGACTCGTCGCCCTTGATCAGTAATCTTACCGTGGTGAACAATCACTCCATAGGCGTAAATTGTGGTGGTATCTTCTTCTACCAAAACAGTTCGCCCGTGTTGTGGAATTGCATCGTTTATGGCAACACCAACGAAAGTACGTTTGAAAGGCCAGTGCAGATGTGGACCTGGACTTTCGAGGGCTATCAGCCTAGTTTTTATAACTGTTTGGTACAATTTGGCCTTGAGAACATCTCCAACAATGAAGTCATTTCCATCTACGAGGATTGCCTCGATGAAGACCCGCTTTTCGTTGATTCCGAGCACGATAATTTCCATCTAAGTGCCAACAGTCCTTGCATCAATGCTGGCTATACTTTTGAAACAGAGGGTCTTGACCTCGATGGAAATTGGCGCGTTTGCGGCGACCGCATAGATATAGGTGCTTATGAATATTCCGCTTTTGGAATAAATGAAATGGCACACGAAAGGCCACAGATGCGCATTGTTGGCAATCCGATAACTGAGGCAAGCTATGCGGAAATCGAGTTCAACAAGGCAGGCTATGCCATGGCAAAAGTGTATTCGATTGATGGGAAACTATTGGTTGACAAAAACTTAGGCTTTTCCCATGTAGAACCGAACCGTATTGACTTGGGAGAATTGTTCGAACCATTGGCAAAAGGTACCTATCTCCTTGTGGTTCAAGGAGGAGGACAAACCTTTTCGGCCAAAGTGATTCGATAAGTTCATTGGGCGATGGTGCTTTCTTTGAACTGTCGCTGTTGTGCTGAATTGGTTTGGCTTATTTCTTGATACCCAACACACACCACCTGACAAACGGAATCCGCTTAATCACCTCGTTCAAGAGGAACGGAATCGTCATCACGGCCACGAAGAGGATGACATACTGCAACCACGGGGCTATGTTGGTGTGTACCTTCATCATGTAGCCTAACGATGCAATTACCAAATAATGAAGGATATAGACACCAAAACTGGAGCGTGTCATATAGTTTGCGAAAGCTCCCGTGCGGTTGAAGCGCGCCTTGAACCAAGCCATCATCGCCAAGCACATCAACCAGCCGTAGAGACAGTTGAGCGGGCTGCCCAAGTATTGCGGCGAAGTGTTGTCCTGCCCGAAGGTGGTGATAATCAATACCGCGCCTGCTACTACTGCACTTGCCATCAGCGGACTCCAAGCCTTTTCCAATTTCTCCTGCACCTCATCATGTGAAAACACGAAATAGCCTAACAGGAAGGGAATCAGATAGAAAACAGGCTTATACAAGTTAAGGAGACCATCCAAAGATTCAGGGCGGGGATGCTTGACAAGCGTTTGCTCACCAACCCAGAAAAGTACTCCTAACAAGATGATGGTTACGAGATTAGCCTTTCCGCACCAGTTCCAAAGTTGGTCTTTTTTGTCTATAGCACGCACCAAAAGCAGCACAAGACACAGCAGCCACAGCACTTGAATGAACCACAGCGGCCCCGTGCCACTTAAGACCATCATGGCATACTTGGCCAACGCGGGGATACCGTCGAACACGCCTTGTCGTGCAGCCACAACGGTATTGAAATAGCCTACCATCCATTGGAATACGAAGAGTCCTATTGTTCCTGGTACCAGCAACTTACGGGTGCGCGCCCTGAACCATTCCTTGGCCGATTGCTTCTGAAGCGCATAGCGGGCACTGATACCCGCCAGAATGAACAGTAGCGGCATGAACCAAGGATATAGGATGTACATTACAATATCCTGATATTGTGGGTGCTGCGGATATTCACCGAAACCACCGATGCCACCGAACACGCCTTTGTTGTTGTAGAAATAGAAGACATGATAAAACAGCACCAAAAGCACCGTTACCCAGCGTAGATTGTCAATCCAATGTTTTCTCATTTTGTAAGCCTCCCATCGCTTGATTGATTATTTCTTGAAACACTTCCGTCTTGAGCATCGCTATGCCTCTTTGGTCGCCAAGCACCATCAAGTTGTCGCCGGCCTTGATTTGGTATTGCTCGCGAGCTTCCTTCGGGATGACGACTTGTCCGCGCTCGCCCACTTTCACTACACCAAAAATGTATTTTCCATTGTCTGCTACCATGATGATTTAATTTTTGTGATTTGTATGATTTTTCATATTTTGCTGCAAAAGTAGGAAAAAAAATCTTTTCATGAGCAAGTTTTTTCGTATTTTTGTCGCTCAATCGTAAATGTTCAATCAATGAAAAAACTATTCATTATCT
The DNA here is from genome assembly GCA_902782455.1 of uncultured Bacteroidia bacterium. GTDB lineage: Bacteria > Bacteroidota > Bacteroidia > Bacteroidales > F082 > Limimorpha. The sequence continues at coordinate 21,044 of CACZNA010000026.1, forward strand.
TGCTGGCCCTTGTCGCCATGCAACTGAACGCGCAGAATCTGACGCATTACAAACAGATTGTCAAGGAATTGAGTTCCGCGAAATACCAAGGTCGTGGCTATGCCAAGGATGGCGCCAACAAAGCTGGGAAGTATTTGAAGAAGGAGTTCGAAAAGGCGGGCGTGGATGAGGTCATCTGCCAGCCTTTCACCATCGACATCAACACTTTCCCCGGAAAGATGAAGATGTGGGCCGACGGAAAGAAACTCACCCCGGGCGTGGATTTCTCCATGCGTGAGTATTCCCCTGGTGTACATGGTGAATTTCCTGTGTATCATGTCGATACCCTGAATTTTGACCCCGAAAAGATGTTTGCAGACTTGGCTAAGCCCGAATATGCCAACTGCTTCGTAGTCTGTGAGTTCTGGTTCTCTTATCGGCATCATGAGGCTTTTGGGCGACTTCAAAAACCTGGCGAGTGTCCCAATGCTGGAATCATCAACACTTGGACGTCGCCCATCAAGTTCTACAAGGCTTACGGCCATCGCGTGGTGGAGAAACCCATCATTTGGGTGACGCCAGAAGCCATCGAGGGCGTGAAATCCATTCGTGTGGATATTGACAACAAGTTCTTGAAGGACTACGAACTTTTCAATGTCATCGCCAAGGTGGAAGGCCGCAAGCACGACAGTTGCTATGTCTTTACGGCGCACTATGACCATCTCGGCAACCTCGGTAGAAAGGTGTATTACGCTGGAGCCAACGACAATGCTTCTGGCACTGCCACCATCGTGACTTTGGCCGAATATTACGCGAAAAATCGCCCCGAATACGACATGTATTTCATCGCTTTTTCGGGCGAGGATGCCAACCTTCGCGGCTCGGAGTTTTATGCCAAGAGCCCCATTGTGCCGTTGGAGCAAATCAAGTATCTCTTCAACATCGACATGATTGGCGACAACAATCCAGTGCAATATTGTGAGGTCAGCGATGAGGGGATGCGTGGCTTTGCCCTATTTGAGCAAATCAACGACAAACAGCACTATTTCAAGAGTCTGAATCGTGGCGAGTTGGCCGGCAACAGCGACCATTACCCCTTCGCCACGCGCCATGTGCCCTGCATCTTCCTCGAGAACCAAGAGGGCGACGCTTTTCCTTATTACCACACCATATTCGACACCTACAAGAACGCTGTTTTTGACAGTTATGAGCCTGTGTTTAGGTTGGTTCGGGATTTTGTGGAGCGGTATTGAAGTTTCAACTTCGGCGGTACTGTTCGATTGCCAGTTTCATCACTTTTACAGGCCGGTCTGCGCCGACTTCCAACTTGGGGCATCGTGTTTCCTCACCGGTATCCCTGAAGCCGCATTTTTCCATCACGCGGCCAGAGGCGGGATTGTCAAGGAAATAGTCGCCCCAGAGGACGGTGAAGCCTTTTTCGTTGAAGCAATAGTCGATGACCAATTGAAGTGCCTCCGTGCAGATGCCTTTTCCCCAATAGGGACGGGCAATCCAATAGCCTACCTCGCATTGATCTTCGTCAATCTGCAAGTTCGATGAGGATGCAGGGAGGTAACCCACGCAGCCGATGGCCTCGCCAGTCTCTTTCCACTCAACCGCCCACATGGTTTCGGTGCCGAATACGGTTCGGATGATTTCCAGACTTTCTTCAACGCTTTTATGCGGCGGCCATCCGGCGCGAGGGCCTACTTCTGGGTCGGAGGCGTATTTGAACAAAGCCTCGGCATCGTCTTCACGCCAAGGACGGAGAAGGATTCTTTTGGTTTGCATTCGTAAGTGTTTCGTTTTTGCTATAGTGCATATTCCTAATATCCTGAATATTACTGACAATGCTGATAAGTCCAAACGTGACCAATAAGGATAGTACTGAAGCAGTCAGCAGGCGGGAGTTGGCGGCCAACCAGGAAAGCCAGCCCGTTTGCACTCGGAAGGTGAACAAAGGAACGGCTGCAGGCATAGTAAGCATAAAGACTATGGTGACGATGCCGCTGATGATGCCCACCACAAAGGCCGCCACCAAGGCCATCTTATAGCGGCGAATCGTGGCCTCTTGGTGCTGTTTGACATACTCGACGGCTTCCAAACGCTTGTTGAGCGATGCCATAAAGGCTTCGTTGTCATCGAATTGAGGTTTCTGGGCGAAGAAAAGTTCCTCAAGTTCTTTGTCTTTGTTCATAGTTTCAGTTTTTCTTTCAGTTGGTCACGTCCCCGTGAGAGTTGTTTCTTTACGGCATCTTCCGATGCCTCGGTAATCGCTGCTATCTCTTTGATGTTATAGCCGTTGAGGTAGAACAGCGTGATGGCTGAGCGTTCCTTGGGCGGCAGGGTGCGCAAGGCAAGATAGAGGTCTTGGTGTGCAAAGGAAGCATCGGCGGAGGTGTTGCTGACGAGCGTCCGGGCCTCGTCGAGGCTTTCCGTGGTACGGCAACTGGCCTTGTGGTTGAGGAAGGTGTTGTGCGCAATCTTGAACAGCCACGAGCGGAACCGTCCCTTCTCCTGATAGCCTGCCGACGAGAGGTAAGCCTTGACTAATGCGTCTTGCGCAAGGTCGTCGGCTTCGTCCTTGTTGCCGCAGCAGAGGTAGAGCAAGAAGCCTCGAAGTGCCTCTTGCTCGTGACCCACAAGTGCTATGAATCCTTCGCGTGTCACGGATTATTTCTGTATGTTCATTTTGCTTTCTTCGGCTTCAATCTCCTTGGCGAGCATCTTTCTGCCTACGCCATAGTTGATGATGAACGCGGCACCTATGGCCAGAAGAATCACGCCGAAAGCAATGGCGGTCTGAACATCGTCTGCCATGTGAATCTTCTGCGTATCTTTGCTTATTGTATTAATAAGGAAGATGCCAAATCCAATCAAGCCGATGCCCGATATGGTGGTGATGCAGCCCCAAAGCAGTTTCGAAAGCAGTTTCTCCTTCAAGAGCTTTTTCTTCGGCGAAATCTTTTTCATCAGCTCTTCGATATCCATGTCAGGATGCTTCTCGATGGCTGTTGTTACAATTTGCATACGGTCTTTTGACTCATTAATCTTACGACGCGTTTCCAAGCAAATAAACACAATAGGAAGTACGCATCCGCATAAAATGACGGGAAGCATGTCGATTAAATCCATCCAAATTAAATTGCTATCCATTTTCTTTTGTTTTTAGATTGTTAGACTTCTGTTTTCTTGAACCAGTTCGCCCATATAACAAGTCTGGATGGCAAAAGGTGACGTCAACTTGGATTTTTTTATCTTTTTGCCCTATTCGTACATTTTGTATTGGTTGTATTCAAATTCCCCTTTCTCCTCGTTCCATTCCAATTTATGAATATCCCAGTTTTTGCTTGAGGCAGATTTTTCGAGTTTTTGCGCGATGATTACTCTTTCGCCGTCGGTTCGCACATTGATCATGCCATACACTGTCACCACTCTTTCGCGCTTTTTTTCGGTTAGTTTCTCCGTTTTCAATTCAATATACTCTTTGCCCGACCGAGCCAGTTCGGTTGAGAATATCAACGAGCGCTCGCCACGGCTGTGTTTGCCAATGGTTCCCAATGTGTCGGGGCGAGGGTGCGCGTATGGCTCATCGTCGCCGCTTGAAATAATCGTCGCTATCGGATTGAGCACCCGCAGAAACTCGCTCGTGAAATCGGCACTGCCGTGGTGACACGATTTTGCGATGTCCACTTCCAAGGCTTCTCTGGCTTTCATTACGGCTTCGTCCAATTGCGATTTCAGGGCTTGTCTTTGAGTCTCATCGAGAGATTTGTCGTCCAGTTGGGCCTTGATATGGGCCACGTCTATCCCGGAAAAGTGGCGAATCAGGTGGTATTCCGACTCTGTGTTTAGGTCGCCTCCGAGCAAAAGCCTCAATTTCCCTATCGTAAGTTTGATTACCACGGAATGTCCGTTTTTGGTTTTGCCTTTGTTGTTGTCAAAAACAGGCAAAGCGTCTTTCCCGTCAATTCTTTCCGCCACGGGGCCCAATATCTCCATCTTCATGCCACCTTTGTCATGAATGGGTTTCGAGCCAAGTCGCAGCGATTGTTTGGGGGCCGCCGATTTGTTTAATGTATTGATATAAACTCCGGGTTTGGTTATGTTCTTAAGCCTTTCTTCGTAATCGGCTTGCGTATCGCACAAGTCGGTAATGTATTTGCAATTATCGTGTTTGATTACAGTGCCTAACGAATCGAGATTCGACCCGCTCGCTTCCACCATGCCATTGTGATAGATTTTGTTGATGGTGAACTGCTGTGCGGAACCTTCCGTCTTGTCGAATATTTTCCCGAAGCTTTGGTAATGGTCTGAATCCGAATGTGAAATGACAACCGTGAACGGCGGCGGGGTGTTTTTGGATGTTTTCAGGTTGAACCGCCATTTGAGGAAACGGTACATGTTGTCGGAGCCACCGGAGTCAATTATGAAATGCTTGTCGTCAGGGGTTACAACGTGGCATCCGTCGCCTTGCCCCACATCAACGAAATTGATTTCAAGGATTCTCTCGGCTTGCATATCCGATTCCTTTATGTAGCCGTTTTTTCTGCGGCTTCTAACTTTGATGTATTCCACCTCTTTCTTCCCCTCGGTAACTTTTTTTCTCACGTAATCATTGTCGACCACAAAAGGTTGGATATAGTCGCCAAACAGCAACTCTTTGAGGAAGACGAACTCCATTTTTCCTGTTTTAGAATTCTTCTTGAATCCTTTCATTTTTACTGATGGATAAACAGCAAATGCCTTTTTTAATATTGTAGCCATGACTAAAAAGATTGTAAGTGTTAGTTTTCAAGCGCAAAGATATTGTATTTTCAATTGACTTGACAACTTTTTTTGCGTAGAAATCCGTTTATCAACAGTCACTTCTCAGGACTGTCCTAATTCCATGTGCCATCAATGTGGCTGGTTTAGTCTTTTTGTTTCCGCAAACTAATCACCGCAAACATGGCTTCAACCAATCCGAAAACGAAAAAGATATTGCTCATGGCATTGAAACCCCACACCCACCATTCGAGGACAATCCAAAGCATGAGGATGATGCCACAGACGAGAACGGCATGAGGCGCGAGGCAATGTTTCTTGAACAGCAGAAACGCCGCGATAAATTGGGTGAAGCCATTCAAGAAGAGCAGCACAAAGCCCGAAGGGATGAAGTTTCTAAAAAAGACGTCTGGCCAAGGCATTTTTGCTCGTAACATTTCCAAAAGTGGCTCGCCGCCCCACGTCTGTCCCGAGGGGTCAATCCACATCATCAAGGCACCGGCCACCGCACCGATGCCGATGAACAAGGTCAAGAATTTCAGGAATTTTGTCATAGCGCATTGATTGTCTTTTGTAGTTCGCCCAAGAACCGCGCCCCATGTCCGCCGTCCATCTGTACATGATGGAACTGGAAACTGACAGGCAAAGTGGTCCTAAACAGGGTTTTACGGTATTTGCCCCACATCACCATCGGGTTGCAGAACAAGTCTGTGTATTGGTTGACGATGCAGTCGAGTTCGGTCTGTGGCATGGCCGAGGTGCCGACGATCATGTGGTCTTCGAGGAAACTGCTCTCACAATCGTTGGCGGTTTTGGTGGTCAGTTCAAGGTAATCTTGGTTGAAGCGCTTCAGGTCGTCGGAAAAAGGAATGTCGCAAGAATTGATGCCGCCGTTGCGGTTGGTCACAATCACGTTGATGGCTATTCGGTCGTAGCGGAACAGTTTCCCTTTTTCGGGCAAGACAAAGAATTCCTCCATTTTGCTGGCCGTCTTGCCGATGCACCAACACATCAGCATGGTCAGTTTCATGCTGCTTTTCCGGCTGAACTTCAGCAGGTTCCCGATGTTCATCGTCTTCACCAAAGTCACCATAGGCATGGGCGAGGTCATCCACAGGCTGAATGCCTCCGCCCGATTGCTCTCTTGAGGTTGAATTTCGATTTTCATGGTTTTAATATCAGGAATTTTGTCAAACAATTCAGGTTTTTTGATGCCGCAAAAATACATCAAAAATTCACAAATCCGTGTTCATTTATCGGAATTCCGTTTTGTTAATACGGTTGTTTGGGATGCTTTTGTAATTTTGCATCTATCCTGTTCATCGTTTTCGAGTCCATCGCGGTGTCACTTTGGCTTTCGACGGGTCGGTTGTCCTTTTTGTCTTTTTCTGTCGTAGTATTCCGCAGTAGCCGTGAAGAACACATCGCCGCTGCTATTCAGGGCGGTCTCGACGGAGTCTTGCACCACACCGATGATGAAACCGATGGCGACAGCTTGCATGGCCACATCATTGCCAATGCCGAAGAACGAGCAAGCCATGGGAATGAGCAGCAATGAGCCACCCGCCACACCCGAGGCACCGCAAGCACCGAGGGTGGCGACAAGTCCCAGAAACACAGCCGAAGCAAAACTTACCTCCACTCCCACAGTATGCGCCACTGCAAGAGCAAAGACGGTAATGGTCACGGCGGCACCGTCCATGTTGATGGTAGCACCCAACGGGATACTGACGGAATAGAAGTCTTCGTCAAGGTTGAGTTTCTTGCACAGCGCCATGTTGATGGGGATGTTGGCCGCCGACGAGCGCGTGAAAAAGGCATTCACCCCACTCTCTTTCAAACAGGTAAATAATAACGGATAAGGGTTTTTCCGCAGCATCACAAAAGAAATGAGCGGATTGAAAACCAAGGTGTTGACCAACATGCAGCCCACCAAAAGCAGCAGCAGGTGACCGTATGTCGTGAAGACCTCAAGGCCATTCTCCGACACGGTCGTGAAGACCAGTCCGAGGATGCCGAATGGAGCAAACTCAATAATCCACTTCACCACTTTGGAAATAACCGTGGCAAAATCGTGAACCACGGCAATGGTAGATTTATTGGCCAACTTCTTGAGTGCGATGCCGATGATGATGGACCAAAACAGGATGGCGATATAGTTGGCATTGGCAATGGCCATGATAGGGTTGGTCAGCATACCCGTCAGCAGGTTGGTAAACACCTCCGATAGCGACCCAACAGCACTTTCCACCTCGGTCACCTCGACCAATTGCAGGGTCACGGGGAACAAGAAACTGCCCACTACTGCACAGATAGCCGCGATGAAAGTGCTCAGCATATAAACCGCAATCAGAGCGGCAAAACGGTGCCCGTGCCCTTTACCAGCTTTAGCGATGGAAGAAGTCACCAATACCGCCACCAACACTGGAGCGATGCCCTTCAAAGCACTGACGAACATCCTGCCAAGGATGCCGATACCCGTCCAGGAAGGCACCAGCAAACCCAACACTGCACCGATGACTAACCCGATGAAAATTCGCAGCATCAGGCTGACATGGGTGTATTTCTTGAGAATTTGGGCGGCTTTATTCATGGCATGGATTTATTGTTAAGTAACTGTTCAAAATTAAGCTGCAATATCTTTTGACTTCGGGACACGGGACTTCGAGACTTCGGGACAAGCAAATTCCTCGTAGTCTCGCAGTCCCGTAGTCTCGTGCCCAATATGTAAACTAAATTTGCTCATCTACTTATTTATTATTGAGCTGAATTATGCCGCAAAAATACAGCAATTTCATGGTTTCTCCAACCCCGTTCTGATGAAATGCCCCTCTTGAACAGCAGCAAATGTTGCGACAACGGCTATAATGACCATTGGAACAATCGATTCCAAAAACAACGTCAAAGGAACTCCAACGAAAAGCAGAACTCCTGTTACTTTATTTGCAATGGTGTGAGGAAAAACGCATTTCTTGTACATCACTAACGCAGAGATTTGATTGATGATTTTGGTGGCGACAATCACTCCGCCCCAAATCCACAACCATTTTGGGAATGCCAAAGCAGGTATCAACTTAAAGCAGCAACAAGCCACAAAAACCAAATCTGCCAAACTGTCTAACAATGCCCCCGTCTTGCTTACGCATTCCAGTTTTCGGGCGAGATAGCCATCTGCCATATCGCTTAGGCCACAGACGAAATAGATGGACCAAAAGGCAGCACTCCCGACATCGAAAAACAAGAGACTAACGGCTCCAATAAATCGAAGTGTCGTTATGGTGTTTGGCAGATGCTTCATCAAAACGATTTACTTGATTATAAAGCTCCTCGGATAGAAGTCGCTGTAGAAACGGCCATCGGTGGCGGTGAATTTCAGCACGCAATAGTTCGGGTCAGTTACGCCGCCGGGGTAGTATTCAGTATCTCCCTCGCGCCAAATCATCTCTTTGCTCTTTGCGTCAGTCAGCACTTCCATCGTGCCACGAAGCATCATGCCCTTGAAGCCTTCCCCGTCGCAGAAATAGATGCTGGCCTTGGGGTTTGCTTTGTAATGCGCCACACGCAGCGAGAAGGTGTTGGTGGTGAAATAGAACACCTTGATGCCTTCACGGACGCGCGGGGCAAGCATCGCTTTGGTGCATGGATAGCCTTCTTCGTCCACCGAGGAAATCATGGCAATAGGCAATGTATCAGACATTTGTGCAATGAGGTCTTTAACGCCCGCCAAAGCAGGATTTTCAGGCATGGCATCGTCCGCAACTTTCATGGTTTCGCGCCAGCGTTTCAGGTGCGGGAAGTACATCTTCATCTGGCCGATGTATTCTTCTTTCGTGATGGGTTGGGGCAGACCTTTGTTCACTTCGTCCACAAATTGGGCACAATGCTCAATCATTTCGTCCATCGTGCAGTCTTGCAGGAACTTGCCGTCCTTGTAGCAATACATGCAATACTCTTCGTTTTTGCTGCCGTCGGCATTGGTGCCGAGGATTTCATTGGTGAGCGGCATTCCGCAGCTCTGACAAAATTTCATTTCGTTTTCCATATTTTTATCTTTTGTTATTATCATTAATCCACTCTAACGCGGCCTCGAAAGGCATCTCGGTCAGTACGTCAGGGTTGATGGGGTCGTCGCAGAAAACTTCTCCTGTGCGGGCAACGTCTTCGCCGGTTGTAAGCACCAATTGCGAACCTCCCGGAAGGTTGAACGATTGGTTGCATGAGGCATAACCTGCTGTAGGTGAACCGAAAGTGCGGGCATTCAACAACCCTCGGAAGCAAAGCAAAACCGCCTCGCCCGAACTGCCCGTCCATTCGTTGGTCAGGAGTGCCACAGGGCAATCGATGTGTGTTTGTTGGACAACATTCGCAATTCTCAAAACATATTCCACATTGATTTTCATGTTGTTGCGACGTGTCCGCAATTGTATGATGTTGTCGTTGGGCAAAAAACGATGCACGGCGGCAATCATCGGATACATGTTGCCACCACGGTTGCCGCGCAGGTCGATGATGGCGCCTTGCAGGGTGTTTGGAAGGGCGTTCAGCACCGTATTGGCATACTTGATTCCATCTTCCGCATTGCCCATGAATTGCGGCAACTTGATAGAAGCTATGCCGTTTTCCAACAGTTCAACCGTGGGCATTTCCCAGTCGGTGGTGTCGTTTTCCGTCACCTCGTCGGCGGTCATCAGGAAGGTATGTTTGCCTCCAGCCACTTTGCCGGCTTGCATGACGATTTCCTGTGCCTCCTCAAGGCTTGAAGGTTTTGCTGCCAGTGCCTCTGCTTTGGTTTTTTCCCATTCGGGGCCTTGGGCGTAGATGCCGTTCCTGTCCATGATGCGGACGGCTTTCTTGACGTAATTCTCATTGGGGTCGCTGCAAGATGCCATCAAGCAGGCAGTTAGCAAAATAAACAATGCTTTTTTCATGGGTCATTGAAAAAGTTGTCCGGGTAATACTTTCTTTTCTTTCGGTGGGAAAGTTGCCTCATACGCCTCAAAAGCCGCTGGGTTCTCATCGGCCACAAAGTAACCTTTTGGCGGACAATAGGTGCCCTCCCGACCGTTCCAATAGCCCAGAATCAGCTCTTGCGCAAGGAAATAAGGCACTTCTGATTCTCTCGGTTCGGCATGATAATGGATTTTCATCTTGCTGGCAAGGTCGAAGCCTGCGTGTTTGTAGAAATCGATGTTGCCCTCCATTTGGAGCAGACCGATGCCCATCGCTTTTGCTTTTTCTAACGCATGTTGAAGTAGCTTTAATCCATAGCCTTTGCGTTTGTAATCGGGATGGATGCTGATGGGGCCGAAAGTCCATGAGGGGAACACGGCTCCGTCGTTGAGGATGATTTCGGCCTTTGAAAACATCACATGACCGATGATTTTTCCGTTCTCTTCCATCACGAAGTCCAATTCGGGGATAAAGTCGGGGTTGTTTCTGTATTGGTTGAGCACGTAATGCTCGGTGCATCCCGGGCGATAGACGTTCCAGAATGCCTCGCGCGTGAGGTTCTCCACCTCGCGCCAGTCTTGGGGTTGTTCCAATCGGATGTTCATAATGTTGTGGCCTTTTCTTTACATTTCTTGTTCCAAGAAGCTTTTCGGATTGCAAAAATAACAAAATATGAAAGAATAATGCGCGGATTTCGCTTTAATCCTTTACTTTTGCGGTTCAAATCCATTTTCTGAATGAAATACAAACGACTAATCATTCTCTTTTCGTTCTTGGTGGTTGGACTGTCTTCCCTCTTGGCCCAAAGACTCGGTGGCGGCCTAATGGTCGGTCCGGTTTTCTCAACGATGAGTCTTAGTGACAACGACAGCACCACTTTCCGCACCGACTTTACTGGAGGTGTGCGTATCGCCCTCATTCCCAAGCGTTTCATTATAGGTGCCGAAATTGATGTCCTTTATTCGCGACAGGGTACAAGCTCGAAGAGAGGTTTGGACGAAAGCGAAAACACCATCCGATATTTGGAGAAATCACACTACATCAATGTGCCACTTTTGCTGAACATCTACCTGCGAAAATGGAATGAAGACGACGAGGACGAATCAATGATTCCACGACTGCGCATCGGGCCGCAAATCGGTTTTTGCATTGGCGGAAACGATGTCATTGACGTGAAAGGCAAAAAGCGACAACAATACATCACGCCGTGGGAATTAGGCACTTTCAACCGCATTGATTACGGCCTCACCGCCGCCATCAGCTATTGGTATGTTGAAGTGCGCTACACCTACGGCATGGCCAATGTTTTCAAGGAAGGCCAAAAGTCGACCAACCATGTGATTTCGGTGACTTGGTCGGATATTTGGTGAATTAATGTAAAAGCGAACCGAATTAGTGAAAAAAATGTATTTTTGCCTTTTGAAAAGAGTTTAAAAATGGACACCCAACAGCTACAACAAGCCATAGCCAATTATTTCGCCACGCAGCCTGTACTGAAAGCTTGGCTGTTTGGCTCATACGCCCGTGGCGAACAAACTCCTGACAGCGACATCGACATCCTTTTTGTACCCGACAAGTCGCAGCATTTCAGTCTATTCACGTTGGGAGGTATGTATGAAGACTTGAAAGACTTGTTGGGATGTGAGGTGGATTTGATTACCGATGGAGGCCTTTTGCCTTTTGCCCGCGAGAGTGCTGACAGAGATAAAATATTAATCTATGAGAGAACCGCATAAACCATAAAATTACATTTGTCTTTCAAATTGCATAGAAATGAACATAGTAATAGCTGGAGACGGAGAAGTAGGTATGCACCTGGCGGAGGCACTGGTGCGCAGCAACCATAACATCACCATCGTCGACCCGCACGAGGAGCTGCTGAAGATGATGGAATCGCACAGCGACCTAATGACCATCACGGGCGATTCCACCTCGACTGCGGTGCTGCAACGCGCCAATGTGAAACGCGCCGACCTCGTCATCGCCGTGCTGCACGACGAGCATATCAACCTATTGACGGGCATCATCGCCAAGAAACTTGGTGCCAAGAAAGTCATTGCCCGTGTCAATACGATGGAGAACTTGAGTCCCGATGTGTGGCGCATGTATCAAGACCTCGGCATTGACGGACTGCTATCGCCAGAAGACATTGCAGCACAAGAGATTATCTCGTTGCTGAAGAAAAATGCTTCATCGGAAACCTACGACTTTGCAGGCGGCAACTTGCAGCTTTTCATGGTCAAGCTTGAGTCGGAGGCCGAAATCCTCGGCAAGACCGTCAACGAGGTCATGGACCAGTACGAACACATCGAATTTCGTGTGGCCGCCATCCATCGCCGCCAAAGCACCTTTGTCCCGCAAGGCGAGGAAATGTTTCAAGTGGGTGATATGGTCTATGTTGTCACCAAGCCCCATGCCATTAAGGACATCATCCGATTGAGCGGCAAGAAGCAAATCAACGTCCACAATGTGATGATTGTAGGCGGTGGCCGCGTGGGTCGCATTACGGCGAAACGCTTGGAAAACGAGCTGAACATCAAGGTTTTGGAGATGGACAAGGAACGTTGCATGGACTTGACCAACTACCTTTCGGAAGCCTTGGTTGTGAATGCCGATGCCCGCAACCTCGACCTTTTGGAAGACGAAGGCATCAAGGATATGGATGCTTTCATTGCTGTGACCGACAACACCGAGACCAACATCCTTACATGCCTGCAAGCCAAGTCGTTTGGCGTGAAAAAGACCATCGCCCTTGTCGAGAACATCGACTACATCGACATCTCGCAGAACATTGGCATCGACTCCATCATCAACAAGAAACTCATCGCGGCCAGCTATATGGTGAAATACACCCTTGGCGCGAAAGTCTCAACCCTGAAGAGCTTGAGCGGCATTGATGCCGACATTGTGGAGTTTGAGGTCAGGGCTGGCTCGGCGGTGACGCGCAAGGCCATCGGCCAGTTGGCCATGCCCAACGATGCCATCATCTGCGGCATCACCCGCGACGGCGAGAGCTACATCGCCACCGAAGACTTCCAAATCGAGACCGACGACCAGGTGGTGGTTTTGGCTTTGCCCAACGCCATCCCTGCCGTGGAAAGGTTGTTCCATTAAGCCATGAAATTCAAGAGCAAAATAAACATCCCTTTGGTGCTGCGGATTGAAGGCTTCCTGCTGCTCATGGAAAGCTTCTTCATGCTGACGGTGCTTCCCGTGACCTATCTGCATCACGGGTTGTACGTTTTCAGTATGCCCTTCTCAGCACTGATTACTTTGCTCACTGGAGTCATCCTCATCATCGCTACGCGACAACACAAAAACGAAAAAACCACTTCGCGCGACGGCGTGTTCGTCGTGTGCATTTCGTGGCTCGTGCTCTCGCTTTTCGGCGCCATGCCTTATTTGTTGAGCAAGAGCGTGCCCAACTTCACCGATGGTTTTTTTGAGGCTTTGTCAGGCTTCACTACCACCGGTGCCACCATCCTCACCCGTATCGAAACCGTGCCGAAAGACATCCTGTTATGGCGCAGCATGACGCAATGGATTGGCGGCTTGGCCATCATCGTTTTCAGTATCGCCATTCTGCCTTATTTGAGCATGAGCGGAATGCAGCTTTTCATCTCTGAGATGAACGGCATCACTTACGACAAACTGCATCCCCGTATCATGCACACCGTTTGGCGAATTTGGGGTATCTATCTGTTTTTCACGCTGTTAGAAACTTTGCTGCTCTATCTCGGCGACATGGATTTTTACGATGCCCTCTGCCACTCGATGAGCACCATCAGCTCGGGAGGATTCTCCACCCGGACTGAGAGTCTGGGTGCGTTTTCCAACTATTCGCAAGTCGTGGTGAGCGTCTTTATGGTGCTGTCGGGCTGCAATTTCTCATTGCTGTTGCTCTCGTTGAGTTGGAGATCGTTCACCATCTTTAGGAATCAGGAGTTCCGCAATTTCCTTCACTATGTGCTGGTGGCGAGCGTGGCCATCGCCTTGGTTTTGGTTTTTGTTGCCCATCACAGCCTCGGCACCTCGTTCCGTGAGGCCTTTTTCAGCGTCATCTCCACCATGACCACCACGGGCTTCTTCGTCAGCGACTACATGGCTTGGCCTTCGTTCTTGTGGGTCGTGCTGTTTTTGCTCATGTTCATCGGTGCCTGTTCGGGTTCCACCTCGGGCGGCGTGAAGATGTTTCGTCACCTGATTTTCGTCAAGAACTCGGTGTTGGAGCTGAAGCGCATCATCCATCCCAACGCCATGCTGCCCGTGAAAGTCAACGGGAAAGCCATCTCCACCAGCGGAGTTTTCAAGAACACGACTTTTATCATCATCTATTTCCTGTTTTTTCTCGTGGGCGGCATCCTGTTGCTCTTCACGGGCTCCGACTTCAACACTGCATTGGGTGCGTCGGTGGCCTCTTTGGGCAATGTCGGCACGGGCATTGGCAACGTTGGACCAGGCGGTTCGTATGTCGGTTTTCCCCTGTTCGACAAATGGATTCTCATGCTGCTGATGCTGCTCGGCAGGGTGGAGCTTTTCACGCTGATTACGCTGTTTTCTCGAGGGTTTTGGAAAAATTAAACTTCTAATATCATGAATAAATCAACTTTCTTTCTTTTCGCGCTCCTCCTGCTTGCCGTGAGCGCCTTTGCCCAAAAGCAATACACACTGCAATCGCCCGATGGGAAAATCACCGTGACCGTCTCAGAAGATGAGGTAATTGAGATGAATTCCGAACAATCTGAGTACTGGTTAAACTATTCCGTAAAACACGAGGAAACCGTCGTCTTGGACAAGTCGGAAATAGCCATGCAAATCGATAACGGCAAAACACTTGGTATTTCCTCAAAACCATCCATCATTTCTGCCAAGACCAAATCCGTGGACCAAATCGTCAAGGCACCTTTTTACAAGAGAGCCGAGATTCGTGACCAATATAATGAGTTGGTACTCAATTTCAAAGGCAATTACAAGGTGATTTTCCGCGCTTATAATGAAGGTGTTGCCTATCGTTTCCAGACCGATTTCAAAAAACCTTTCGAAGTGAGGCGCGAAACTGCCCAATTCAATTTCGACGATGATTATCAAGCACTTGTACCGTATGTCCTTCGTCGCGCCGGACAAGAAGGAGACCTTATCAACCAGCAGTTCTATAACTCGTTTGAGAACACCTACACGCACACGGCACTGAGCCAGATGGACACCCAAAAACTGGCCTTCCTGCCTTTATTGGTCGAACTCAAAGACGGAAAGAAAGCCGTCATCACCGAGGCCGATTTGGAGGACTTTCCTGGGCTGTATCTCCGCAACGAAAACGGCAAAAACGGCCTTACCGCCGTCCATGCAGGCTATCCCAAAACACGCGAACAAGGCGGCCACAACAACCTGCAATGGATTGTAAAAGAACGCGAGAACTATATCGCCAAAGTAGAAGGAAAACGCAGTTTCCCGTGGCGTTGCATTGTCATCTCTGAAAACGACAAGGAACTGGCCGACAGCGACTTGGTTTATCTTTTGGCCGCGCCGCGCCGTGTGGAGGATATTTCGTGGATTCAGCCTGGCAAGGTGGCTTGGGATTGGTGGAACGCTTGGAACATCTATGGCGTTGATTTCCCTGCTGGCATCAACAACGACACCTATAAATATTATATCGACTTTGCCTCGCAGTACGGCATTGAGTATGTCATCCTCGACGAAGGCTGGGCGGTCAACAAAAAGGCCGACCTCTTCCAAGTGGTGCCCGAAATCGACATCAAGGAGCTGGTGGACTACGGCGCCGAGCGCAACGTGGGCATCGTGCTTTGGGTGGGCTATGCCGCCATCGACAAGGACATGGAACACGTCTGCCAACACTATGCCGACATGGGCGTGAAAGGCTTCAAGGTCGATTTTATGGACGGCGACGACCAGATGATTGTCGATTTCTATTATCGCATGGCCGAAACAGCTGCGAAATACCATCTCTTCATTGACTTCCACGGTGCCTACAAACCTACAGGATTGCATCGTACCTATCCCAACGTGCTGAACCACGAAGGCGTATACGGCCTTGAACAAGCCAAGTGGGACAACCAGAGCGACCTTGTCACCAACGAAGTCACCATCCCCTTCATCCGTATGGTGGCCGGCCCGATGGACTACACCCAAGGCGCAATGAAAAACGCCCAAAAGAACAATTTTGCCGCCATCTATACCGAGCCGATGAGCCAAGGCACACGTTGCCGCCAATTGGCTGAATACGTGATTTTTGAGTCGCCTTTCAACATGCTCTGCGACAGCCCGAGCAACTATCTGAAAGAAGATGAATGTACGCAATTCATCGCCAACGTACCAACCACTTGGGACGAAACAGTTGTTTTGGATGGCAAGGTCGGCGAGTATTTGGTTATTGCCCGCCGCAAAGATTTCCGTTGGTATGTGGGCGCGATAACCAATTGGGAGGAGCGCGACATTTATCTCGACCTTTCGGTTTTGCCCAATTTCGGTGCCAAATCGGGGCACATCTTCCGTGACGGTGTCAATGCCAACCGCGTGGCCAGGGATTATGTGGCCGAACAGATTCAAGTAATGGGCAACAAAATAAAGCTCCACCTGGCCAAAGGCGGTGGAGCTGTGATAGTGTTTTGAAGGACTCGAGACTTGGGTCTTTACAGTGACCTTAACGAAACTGCAAAACCGCCGCAAGGAGCCATCCTCAATTTCAGTGTTGATTTTGCCGTCACTGTCTTTTTCGTGATGGTGTAGGCTTGCGCGTTGTAATGCTCATCGGGAATACCGCTGGCGTCTTTGGCATCACAATAAATCGTGGCCTCGTATTTCACGCCGGGTTTCAGGAAATCTAATTTCACCGTCACCTCGCGGGCATTCTCGTCGGTGATGCCGCCTACATACCACACATCGTGCGGCTCAGCGTGCCAAAGATCCTCAATCGTGGCATCATTGGGCAAGGCATACACAAACTTTGTGGCATTGGAAACCACGCCTTTCTTGCCATCCTTCAAAGTGCCGACACCTTCGGCGGCTTTGTTCAAGGTGGAAAGTTTCGGGTGGCGCGCCGTCACGATATAATCGCCGGGTTCGGCCATAAGGTAGATGGATTGGTCCCAGTCGACGGCCACATCCTTGATAAATTGGAAAGCATCCATGAAAGGTTCGTAGTGTTCGGGGAAGTCGGCGGCCATTTGCAGCGGCGAATAGAAGGTCACGTAGAGGCCAAGTTGGTTGCAGATGGTGGTTTTCATCTTTCCGCCCCATGGCACGATTTTTCCCATGTCGGTCTCGAAAATGCCGGGCGTGTAGTCCATCGGGCCACCTTGCAAGCGCGTGAACGGCAAAATGGTCGTGTGCCCAGGGTTGATGCGCTCGCGGAACTCGGTGCCCATCGCGCTCTCGTTGCCGATCATGTTGGGCCATGTGCGGCAAAGGCCAGTAGGTCTTACCGCCTCATGCGAATTGACCATGATGTGGTGCTTGGCCGCCTCCACGATGGCATAATGGTAATGGTTGTTGATGGGCTGGCTGTAATGTCCCTCACCGAAGGGGATGATGGTGCCTACATAGCCGCCTTTCACGGCGTTGTAGCCATATTGGTTCATCAGGGTGTAGGCCTTCTCCATCCAACGCTCGTAATTTTGAGTGGAAGCCGAACTCTCATGGTGCATGATGAGGCGGATGCCCTTCTCATGGGCGTATTTGTTCAAAGCAGGCAGGTCGAAGTCGGGATAAGGCGTGAGGAAGTCGAAGACGAAATCCTTTTGCTTGGCATACCAGTCCTCCCAGCCGATGTTCCATCCTTCGATGAGCAGTCCGTCAAAACCGTTGGCGGCGGCAAAGTCGATGTAGCGGCGCACGTTAGCATTATTGGCGCCGTGGGTGCCGTTGGGTTTGGCGTGTGCATAGTCTGTTTCCCCAAGTTTCACCGAGGGGAAGTCGTTTGTGTAAGCCCAAGTGCTCTTGCCCGAAATCATTTCCCACCAAACGCCCATGTACTTCACGGGGTGAATCCACGACACATCCTCCAAGGCACAAGGCTCGTTAAGGTTGAGAATCAGGCGCGAAGCGAGGACATCGGTGGCCGAAGTGCAAACCATCACCGTGCGCCAAGGTGAGGTGCAAGGGGCTTGCAAGCGGCCTTTGTAGCCCGTGGCATCGGGTGAGAGCCAAGCACGGAACACCATCGTCGTGTCGTTCAATTCAAGGTGCATAGTGGGGTAGTCGAGGGTGGCTGCTTCGTGGATGTTGAGGTAGAGGCCGTCGTCGGTCTTCATCTGCAAAGCGGTCTGCACGCCTGTGGGCGAGAAGCCTGTCCACGGCCAGCCGCCGTCTTTGTGGCCAGCATCCCATAGCTCACGAATCTGCGACAGTTGTGATTCGGTGAAATTGTATTCCTGCGTGTCGTAGTCGCCCGGAATCCACCAAGCCTTGTGGTCGCCTGTCATGGCAAACTCGGTCAGTTCCTCCTTGATCCAGAAATAGACCAAGGCATTCTCCATGGGGAACTCGTAACGGAAGCCGAGGCCGTCATCATACAAGCGGAAACGAATCTGCATGACCGTGGCCTTTTTCTCGGTGGAATGGTCCATACTCTCCACAGAGCCAATGGGTTGCTCCAAGGTGACGAGCATTTCGTTGTAATGGTTGCGGATTTGCGCTTCCTCGCCCCATACGGGTTCCCAAGTCTCGTCGAAGGTGCTGTATTTCGTGTCTTTCAGCACAAAAGCATGGGCGAGGTCGTCGCGCCATTCAAGGGTGAAGCCCATCTTCGAAGGCAGCAAAACGGGTTTCCCAGCGCGGTCGAGGGAATAATAAGGTACGCCGTCACGCACTTCGAATTTCACTTCTAATTGTCCGTCGGGGCTTTGGAGCTTGACGGGATTGTTGGCGTAGGAGTTTGTGAAGAGTCCTAAAGCCAAACAAAAGAGGATAAAGGAGAATTTTTTCATATCGATAAGTTTATGATGATGGGGGCAAAGATAGGAAAAAAATGGAAATGTGGAATTTGTCACAATCCAATGAAAAAAATTCTATCTTTGCAGCGATAAATTCTATGAACAGTCACTAATCAAATCGACCGAGAAGTAAAGAGATAAAAATAAAATAGTTACACCCGTTGGCGGAATTAGAAAAGAGGGAAAAGAGAGCGGAATAAATGGATAAAAAGTTGCACATATTATTGATTTTCAGTAATTTTGTGGTTGAA
>CACZNA010000027.1:0-37342 GCA_902782455.1 uncultured Bacteroidia bacterium
CGGCGAATCGTGGAACGAGACCAACATCAGTTTCCTGCAAGACATGGTTTTCACCAGCATCCTCGCTGACCATGAGGGAAATGTTTATATCAGCATAACTAATGCGGTTCCTATTTATGAATTAGGCATATATACCGCAAATTTCAATGACATTGAAAACTGGACTTGGCTGCTCGCAGGCGGCGCTATGATTTACCACATGGAGCTGGATCCCGAAGGCAATGTGGTGGCTGGCGGTTACGGACATTACCAGCAGCAACAAGGCTTATATCTCGTTCCTGACAGGCGGTTCACGGTTGCCGACAATGGCATCGTCTATGACCTTCACAATGTGGGCGATGATAATTACGATTACACAGTGTTGCGCTATTCAGCCGACCACGGTGAGACTTTCTATGAATACGGCGAGGCACTGCCACTCTATTCACCTGCCCCGGGGGGCTTAGATGACGGCTCCATTTATAAAGGTCGCGACGGCCATTTGTATTTTGAAGGACATGGTGCTTACAAGAAAAGCGTATTCAATACTAACGATATCCATTACATTGAAGGCGAGGTTGTTGCGACAGAAAATCCTTATGTAGGCACTACGCCTGTTTTTACCCAATGGATGGCCATTAGGACTGCTGAAAACCATGATTACTATGTCACGGTGGATGGCTTCCGCCAAAACCCATGGGAGGAGGAGCGACTTGTCGTGCGTTATGACACCATTCCCGTGGGTACGGTAATTGGCGCATTTGGAACCATCAAACAGATGTCGGAAGATGAGGTTAATTACTTTGATGTGATTGATATACAGCAAACCTCAGCTCATTATTACGATGCGATTACTGCGATGCTTGATCCTGCAAATGATAAAGTACTTTTTCAGACTCCAAAACCTCCCTATCAGACGTATTACATAACCATCGATGGGGAACAACAAAACTGGCCGTTGGTCTTCAATGGGGTGACCTATGACAATTCCGACCTGCAAACTTTCATCGGGCATTGCGGTATCCAGACAGATTCATACGGGAACCAGTTTCTTGGTATGGAACTAAAAGATATTCAATCATTTATAGATTGTGATGTCATTTATAATGGCACAATCACCACAAATTTTCAAGAACCGATATGTCTTACATTACCTTGTGAAGATGAGCATGTCTTAACAGTGATAGGTCCTCCAGATTGGGTTAATCCGAACACACCCTATTATCCGACCCACAACGGTTTCCTTTATCGCGACACCTACATCAACAACGACATTTTCAGGGAAAACATGCAGGTCGTTGTCAAAGGCATTCAGCATGATCATTTTGACATCCGTGGTTGGAATGCGATAACGTATGAATTGGTAGAGATAGACACCGATGAAGAAACCACTTTGACTGGAACCGTTGAAATGGCTCCCATGCCTTATACCTCCTATATACCAGTGCCTGGACTAGCGCTAGCCTTCGTATCGAACGGAAAGACATATTATCTCGACAATCAATATGATTATTATGACAATTATTTTATATTGGACAACGACACCATTTATGAAGGTCAGGAAATCACGGCGACATTTACTTCAAAAATGCTGATTGATAACGGCTTGAATTTCTATTATCGAATCAATATCAATGAAGCCGAGGTTTTGGATCCAATCCTTCCTCCTGGTGCCGAATGGTACTACGAAATCGAGAACGAGAATGGTAGCATCACCTACCAATACATGTATCAGGCTGGCGACACCGTTGTCGGCGATGAGCCTTCGCATATCCTTGTGAAAATCAACACGCTTTACGACAAGGGATTGCGAGAGGATGTGACACGCGAGTATGTCTTTATGCGCGACGGCAAGGTGTATTGGTGGAACAAGACCTTGGAAGAGTTTACCGTGCTGTACGACTTTGGTGCCCAAGAAGGCGACACTTGGGTCACCAAGGTCGGCACGGAAACGCTCATCATGCACGTGGACGCGGTGGAAGAAATCGAATACGAAGGCAGAACCTATCGGATGCTGCGTGTGAGCGACCCCGAAGACCTCTTCAGCGGCAATATCGTATGCGGCATCGGTCACCTCACCAGTTTCTTCCCCGAAAGGCTGATGGACAACGGTGACGGTCTGCGCGTGGAAGGCTTGCGTTGTTATTGGATTGAGGACGAATTGGTCTTCAAACCTGGCGACGAGGACTGCGACGCGGTTTATGAGGAATTACATGGCATTGATGAGGACGGCCCTTCGATGGATTCAGGGAACGCATTTACGGTTTATCCTAATCCTACCAATGGCGTTCTCACCATTCATCATTCCGCATTCCACATTCATCATTCCGAATTCCAAATTGCCAACCTCATGGGGCAAACCGTCCTTTCCGGCAATATTAATGCTGAAAACCAACAGATTGATGTTTCATCGTTGCCTCAAGGGATGTATTTCATTACCGTAGGCGAAGCGACGCGGAAATTTGTGGTGGAATAGCATGTGTATAAAAGTTTCTTCGTATATTTGCGCGGAAAACAAAACATGAACTATGGTACCAGATAACAAGGAGAAATACATCAATCCGTATACCGATTTCGGCTTCAAGAAACTGTTTGGCACTGAGATGAACAAGGACTTGCTCATCAGTTTCCTCAACGCCCTGTTCAACGGAGAAGAGAAGGAGATAGAGGATGTCCAGTACCTCAATGGCGAGAATCTGGGCGATGGCTATGGCGACCGCCGTTCCATATTCGATGTCTATTGCACGACAAAGGACGGCAGCCGCTTCATTGTTGAGATGCAGAAGGCCGAGCAGACCTATTTCAAGGACCGTAGCATTTACTATGCTACCACACCCATCCGCCAACAGGCGCCAAAAGGGAAGTGGGACTATCATTTAGAGAACGTCTATACTGTCGGAATTCTTAACTTTGAGTTCCCAAACAATGAATATCCTGCCAACAGTTATCGCCACGAGATAAAACTGAAGGATGTGGAAGACAACCACGTGTTTTACGACAAGTTGACGTTTGTCTATCTCGAAATGCCTAAGTTCAACAAAGTCGAGAACGAATTGGTGACAATGTTCGATAAATGGATGTTTGTGTTGCGTAATCTTTCCCGCCTTCTCGAACGCCCCGTAGCCCTGCAAGACCGTGTTTTCAAAAAACTCTTTGAGCAAGCGGAAATCGCAAGGTATTCAGAGACAGAACGCAGACAGTACGAAGCGAGCCAAAAAGAGTATTGGGATTATACCAGCACACTTGAAACAGCGGAAAGGAAAGGGGTGCTTAGAATTGCCCGTAATATGAAATCTGATGGTGTGTCGGCAGAAACAATAGTAAAATATACAGGTCTCTCAACTGAAGAAATAGAGTCGTTATAGTTTGGCATTGTCAATAATCCCCATAAATTTTCCTATTTTTGCACCCTCAAACAACAATTCAACCCTTCAACAGTCAACAATTAAACAATGAATAAGGACATCGTTTTGAGCGGCATCCGCCCCACCGGAAACCTCCACCTCGGCAATTATTACGGCGCCGTGCGCAGCTTCGTGAAAATGCAGGAAGACTACAACTGCTACTTCTTCATCGCCGACTGGCACTCGCTGACCACGCATCCCAAGCCCGAAAACATACAACGCTCGGCTCGCACCATCTTGGCAGAATATTTGGCCTGCGGCATCGACCCCGAAAAGGCCACCATCTACATCCAAAGTGATGTGCCAGAGACCATCGAGTTGTACCTCTATTTCAACATGAACGCCTATATTGGCGAACTGGGCCGCGTGACCACCTTCAAGGAAAAGGCCCGCCAACAGCCCGACAATGTGAATGCAGGCTTGTTCACCTATCCGACCTTGATGGCCGCCGACATCCTCCAGCACCGCGCCAAATGGGTGCCAGTGGGCAAAGACCAAGAGCAGAATATGGAGATGGCCCGCAAGTGCGCCCGCCGTTTCAACAACATCTACGGCATCGAGTTCTTCCCTGAGCCGCAAAACTATTATTTCGGCGGCGACGCCATCAAAGTGCCTGGCCTCGACGGCAGCGGCAAGATGGGCAAGAGCGATGGCAACTGTATCTACCTCTTCGAGGACGAAAAGACGATGCGCAAGAAGGTGATGCGCGCCGTCACCGACAGCGGCCCAACCGAGCCGAACAGCCCCAAACCCGAAGTCATCCAGAACCTCTTCACGATGATGAACATCGTCAGCGAGCCTGAAACGTTGAAATATTTCGAAGAGAAATGGAACGACTGCTCCATCCGCTACGGCGACATGAAGAAACAGTTGGCTGAGGACTTGGAAAAGACCGTCGCGCCCATCCGCGAGCGCATCATCGAGTTCTCGTCCGACACGGAACGCTTAGACCGCATCGCCCGAATGGGTGCCGAAAAGGCCCGCGAAAGCGCGGCGAAGACTTTGAACGAGGTTAGAAAGATTATTGGATTTAGGCAGTATTGACCTTTTCGTATCCTGTTCTTCCGAATTTGGAATCACGAGCGATGAGAAAGGAATTTTCAATTTCCATCTGATAATAGAGATGTGCTATGGCGCGTCTCTATTGCTTTTGTGTATGCCGTTACGACATCTATGGCAAATGCAGCCTGCTATGTTGCGGAGTCGTGGCTGCCGTAGGTCGCGACCTGCGGTTACGGGAGGTTGTGCCTTTCAGATGCGGCGTTGTGGGACTTTCGCATTGCGGCAGCCAACTAATTCGTTTAATCCGCCTAATTCGCCGATGATTATTGGCAGCAGAATGAAAGCATATCCAGTAGGAGGCGTGAACCCCTGCCGAAAAACACGATGTGAGTCCCTAACGGAAATACAACAATGCCGGAAAAATGTTGCAATGTCGGGGGAAATGATTACTTTTGCGGTCAGAAAATCAATGATTATGTGTACATACCCAATCTCATTGGATGATAGTTTGGTCATGCAGGCCGAAAAAACGCTGCAAATCAAAGAGTCTTTTCAGATATGGCTTCAGCATCAAGTCGAGTTGTGGCTTTTGGCTCAACTCAATGGCTTGAATCATCAAGCCAAATCCTGCCACGGAAGGCTTACGGATGAAATATTGGCTGAAAAGTTGAAGGATTTTCCCCCTTTGGAAGCCAAAGACTTTCCTGATTTGGAAGCGGCAGATTATGGCTCTTTCCAAAGAAACCGAAGCGGTCAACTCCCTAAAGGATTGGAAAAATGGCTGTAAATCAGGTTTGTCAACGAGAAATAGTGGAGGTTCCTTTTGTGCTTCCTGATGGCAAGACATTGCCCCATCCAGCGCTTGTCATTTCGTGTGACGACTTGCAGAATGTGGAACCAGAACTTTTTTATGCCGTACTCGTTTCTTCGAAGAACATCAATCCTGATTTGACGATACCTATCCGCTCGGAATGGCTGTCGTCGCCGTTGCCGAAAGCATCGTATTTTGTCACTCATATTGTCAATCCATTCAATGTTGATGAGGTGATTTCGCGACATAATTGCTTTCTGCGACAACCCTATTTTGACCAAGTGGTTGACAAGGTCATTGCTAATATTGTTGATGGAAATTGGTAACAAGAGAAATTAAATGGGCGACTTCATAACATACGAAAAAATCCCCGAAAGGGCAGTACTGATAGCCGTGGCCTCGAAAAAGCAAGGCCGCGAGCGCACTGAGGAATATTTGGACGAACTGTCATTCTTGCTCGAAACGGCTGGCGGCGTGCCAGTGGCGCGTTTCGTGCAGGCTATGGACCATCCGAGCAGCGTAACCTATTTAGGCTCAGGCAAATTGGAGGAAATCCACCAATACATCAAGGCGGAGAACATCGAGATTGCCGTCATCGACGACGAACTAAGTGCGACCCAAGCCCGCAACATGGAGCAGGCCTTGGAGTGCCGAGTGCTCGACCGCACGAGCCTCATCCTCGACATCTTTGCCTCCAATGCGCACACAGCACACGCCAAGGCGCAAGTGGAATTGGCGCAATACCAATACCTTCTGCCTCGCTTGACCCGAATGTGGACCCACTTGGAACGCCAGCGTGGTGGCATCGGTATGCGCGGCCCTGGTGAAACCCAAATTGAGACCGACCGCCGCTTGATTTTGGATCGAATCGCGCTGCTGAAGGAGAAACTCAAGGAAATCGACATGCAGAAGACCGTGCAGCGCAAAAACCGTGGAAAGTTGGTGCGCGTGGCTTTGGTGGGCTATACTAATGTAGGAAAGTCGACTATCATGAACCTGCTGAGCAAGTCGGAGGTCTATACCGAGAACAAACTTTTCGCCACTTTGGACACGACCGTGCGCAAGGTGGTGGTGGAGAACCTGCCTTTCCTATTGTCTGACACTGTGGGATTTATCCGCAAGCTGCCGCACCATTTGGTGGAGTCGTTCAAGTCGACCTTGGACGAGGTAAGAGAATCTGACATTCTGCTCCACGTGGTCGACATTTCGCATTCCGATTTCGAAGCGCAGATGGATGTGGTGAACCAGACCTTGGCCGAGTTGGGCTGTGCCGACAAGAAAACCATCGTTGTCTTCAACAAGACCGATGCCTACACATGGGAGGAGAAAGACCCCGACGACCTGACGCCGCCCACAAAACGCAACGTATCGTACGAGGAACTGAAAAAGACCTGGATGGCCAAGATGAACGAAAACTGCATCTTCATTTCCGCCAAAAACCGCGACAACTATCAGGAATTCCGTGATTTGCTATACAAGGAAATCCGCGATATGCACGCCATTCGCTATCCGTATGATAATTTCCTCTATTAACCCTACTCCCCCAACTTTCAACTTTCAACTCTCAACTTTCAACTATAGATGAACCTCATCGACACCCACACCCACATCTATGACCACCAATTCAGCCTCGACCGAAACGAAGCCGTCCAACGTGCTTTGGAGGCTGGCGTAACGATGATGCTTTTGCCCAACGTGGATGCCTCTACCATCGCGCCAATGCTTGAACTACACGAGCAATGCCCAGATTGCACCCGTGTGATGATGGGCCTGCAACCCGAAGAAGTCAAGGAGGACTACATGACGGTTTTGGCCGTGATGGAGAAGGAATTGGAGCGCAATATATATATAGGTGTGGGCGAAGTCGGCCTTGATTTCTATTGGGATTCGACCTTTGAGAAACAACAATTTGACGCTTTTGAAACCCAATTGGACTGGGCGAAACAACTCCATCTTCCGCTTTCCATACATTGCCGCAACGCCTTTGATAAAATGATTAGAATCCTTGAACGCAAACAAGACGGCGGCCTAAGCGGTATCATGCACTGCTTCACGGGAACGGAAGAGGAGGCAAAAGTTTATCTTGAATTGGGCTTCCACCTCGGCTTGGGCGGCGTGACGACCTATAAGAATTGTGGCCTGAAAGATTATCTGCCCAATTTGCCCCTTGACAGAATCGTTTTGGAAACCGATGCGCCTTATCTCGCACCTGTTCCTTGTCGCGGCAAGCGCAATGAACCCGCTTTTCTGGTTCATACGGCGCAGAAGATTGCAGACATTCTTCAGATTTCAGTTGAGGAATTGGCTGCTGCTACGAAGGCTAATGCAAAAGCTTTGTTTCGGCTTTGATGTTTCGTTGCGTCACTGCGATGAACGAAGCAGTCCAGAAATTCGCTTAATTGGTTTCATTCGCCGATAAACATAAAGGCGAATTAATTATGCAGAGATTGCTTCGTCGTGTCTCATGAAAATATCGCGAAGCGTGTCATAAAAAATGGTCGCCGGCTCAAGAGAACCGGCGACCCGCCATTATGAAGATAAAAAAACAACTGTTGTTCTCGTTTTCAATTATCCGCACTTCGAATAGCCACAGTTTTTGCAGTGTTTGCAGCCATCTTCGAAGATGAGTTTCTCGCCGCAGTTGGGGCATTTTTCCTTCTCGTCAATCACGCCGTCGGGAACGTATTTCTTCAGGGCGCGAGCGATGCCGTTCTTCCATGTGTTGATGTGGTCTTCCTCCACGTTGAGGTTTTGCACCAAGTCGATGACATACTGAATCGGCATACCGTGGCGCAGGATGCCCGAAATCAGTTTGGCGTAGTTCCAGTATTCCTTGTTGAACGACCGCGACAGGCCCTGCATGATCACTTCGTAGCCGTCCTTGTCGGTGTAGCAAAAGTCGTATCGAGAGGATTCTCCCTTGATTTTCTCCTTGATAATCACACCCTTTTCGACGTATGGCGGCAGGAAGAAACCTTCGGCCTTGCCGAGGAAGATTTCGTAAGGCTTGCCATGGAGGATGCCCACAAAAGCAATCCATTTCTCGTAGTTGTTCTGGAACCGCACCACATCACATTCCAGCTCTTTCGGGCGAGGCGGGGCTGAGTTTTCATGGATGTCGTTGGGACGCACACCGTCTTGGCCTTTGGCCCCTTTCTTTTCTTCTTTTTTGTTGTCCTCTTTGGAGACCAACACGCCATCGCGGGAGCCGTCACGGTAGATGGTCATGCCCTTGCAGCCACTCTCCCAAGCGGTCATGTAAATCTGGCTGACGAGTTCCTCGGTCGTATCTTTCGGCACGTTCACCGTCACGCTGATGCTATGGTCAACCCATTGCTGCATCGAGCCTTGCATCCTAACCTTGTTCACCCAGTCGATGTCGTTGGCAGTGGCTTTATAATAAGGTGATTGCGCAATGATGGCGTTGAGTTTCTCGTCGTCGTAATGCAACACCTCATCCACGTTGTAACCATTCACTTCGAGCCAAGTGATGAACTTGTGGTGGAACACGTTGTATTCCTCAAACGAGTTGCCTGTTACGTCGGTGAAGGTCACGTGGACATCCTTGTCGTTGGGGTTCACCTTGCGGCGGCGTTTGTAGGCCACCATGAAGACGGGTTCGATGCCCGAAGTGGTCTGGGTGCAGATGCTGACGGTGCCAGTAGGCGCGATGGTCAGCATGGCGATGTTGCGCCTACCCACGCGAATCATTTTTTGGTAGAGGTTTTCGTCCAAGGCGCGCAGCCGCTTGATGAAAGGATTGTTTTCCTCGCGCTTGGGGTCGTACATCGGGAACTTGCCGCGTTCTTCAGCCAAGTTGACCGAAGATTTATAGGCGTTGTAAGCCAAAAGTTTCTGTATTTCAGTCGAGAAGGCGATGGCTTCGTCAGAGGCGTAGCGTTTGCCTAAAGCGGCCAGCATGTCGCCCTCAGCAGTGATGCCGATGCCCGTGCGACGACCTTGCAGGCACTTCGCCTTGATGTTCTTCCACAAGTTGATTTCGGTGCGTTTCACTTCTTCGTCTTCGGGGTCGGCATAAATTTTGGCCAAAATAGCGTCCACCTTCTCGATTTCGAGGTCAACGATGTCGTCCATCATGCGTTGGGCGATGGCCACATGCTTCGAAAAGAGTTGGTGGTTAAAACGTGCTTCGGGCGTGAACGGGTTGTCGACATAGCTGTAGAGGTTGATGGCCAAAAGTCGGCAGCTGTCGTAGGCACAGAGCGGAATCTCACCACAGGGATTGGTGCTCAAGGTCTTGAAACCAAGGTCGGCGTAGCAGTCGGGGATGGATTCGCGGATGATGGTGTCCCAAAACATCACACCAGGCTCAGCCGACTTCCACGCGTTGTGGATAATCTTGTTCCACAAGGCGCGGGCATCCACTTCCTTGGTGATTTTCGGATTGGGCGAGTCGATGGGATATTGCTGAATGAAGGGCTTGCCTTCCTTGACGCATTGCATGAATTCGTCGGTGAGGCGCACCGAAACATTGGCGTTGGTGATTTTGCCTTGGGTCATCTTGGCATCAATGAAAGCCTCCGAATCAGGGTGCTTGATGCTGATGGTCATCATAAGGGCGCCGCGTCGACCGTCTTGGGCCACCTCTTTGGTGGAGTTGGAGAAACGTTCCATGAAAGGCACCACACCAGTAGAGGTTAGGGCGCAGTTTTTGACAGGACTACCCGCAGGACGCAGGTGCGACAGGTCGTGACCCACGCCGCCGCGCCGTTTCATCAGCTGCACTTGCTCCTGGTCGGTCTTCATGATGCCGCCGTAGGAGTCGGAGTCGCCGTTGTTGCCGATGACAAAGCAGTTCGACAGCGACGAAATCTGAAAATCGTTGCCGATGCCGGTCATGGGGCTACCTTGCGGCACGATGTAACGGAAATCCTTCAACACCTCAAAAATCTCCTCTTCCGTCATCGGGTTGGGATAGCGTCTCTCGATGCGGGCAATCTCGCGGGCGATGCGGTGGTGCATGTCGTCGGGTGTCAGCTCGTAAGTGTTGCCGTCGCTGTCCTTGAGTGCGTATTTGTTGGCCCACACATCCCCTGCCAAAGCGTCGCCGTGGAAGTAATTCTTGGCGGCCTCTTTCACCTCTTCGATGGGGTAGGCGTGATACTCGATTTTCGGTTTTTCTTCCACTACGGGTTGCTCTTGAGGCTTTGTCTCCACTTTTTTCTCAACAAGCTGCACTTCATCCATGCCTTCGAAACTCTCAGCCGCGAAGTTGGTGCTTTTGCGGGTTTCTATAATCTTGTCGTATGAAACGGGTTCGTGCTGCTCGGTTGAGGATTCATCCAAGCCGAAAAATAAGTCTCCATCAAATTCCATAGTGGTAGGATGCGAATTCATCTTTTTGATTGTTAGGGTATTAACGCAATAGCGATAAGCTCGTTTTCCGTTGCAATTCAGTATGCGAAAATAGGAAAGAAGAACATATCCTGCCAAGGAAAAGTTGCTTTTCAGGGTATGTTTTTTTCAACAATTATTGTTGATAATTTTTTCTGTTTTGATAGTCAAAAGGATAGGGGAGGGGTGGGAATTTTTGGCACGCAAGCTTACAATATACGTTTCAACCAAAGCCTCAAAACGGGGTCGCCTATGATGTAACCGTTTGCTGTCAGTTCAATCAATTCCTTGTCGATTAGTGCGTTTTTTAGTCGAGCGATATTGGATGGGGAACCTAAATCAAAGTTGTCGCGAACTTCTTTTTTGCCGAAATCGGAGGTTTGGCCCGACAATACCGCTCTGAGGAAATTGAGTTGATAACTGGTTAACGACTGGGTTTGCTCGATATAAACGACGGAATTTTGATCAATCAAGTCGTTGAGTGCTACTTTCAGTATCTCTTCTGTCACCTCACGGTTGGTCAAAAGCAGGGTGTCGTATGCGAGTTGCTGGACGTATGAAGATTGATAGTCAACACTTTCGCATAGCTGTTGCACAAATTGCCCGGAAATGGTTTTCCCTTGTTTGGCGAAACCACCTTGGATATAGGGCATCCATGTTTCCAAAGGGATGTTTTTCAGGTATTGGATTTCGCCGAATTTATAGAAAGGATAGCTTTTTTTCTGAAACAGGTTGGTCATCATGTGCATCTTGCTTCCGTATAGGCAGTAGGAAACATTTTGTTGGTGCTGCCAAACTGTTCTCATGCGTTTTTGGACGTTGAGTGAATCGGGAAATTCGCCCACTTGTTGGAACTCGTCGATGCAAACAACAATGTGGCAACCTTTGCGGTTTGCAATCATTTCGGGGAGCGAAAGCACTTCTTCAGGTTGGTGGGTTTTTGGGGTGATGCCCAATGAAACGCCATATTCGGCCTGACCGTCAAGCGATAGGGAAAACTTGGGTACAAGCCTCTCAATGAAGCCTTTGGCCAAGTCTTTCCATTCTTCTATCTTCGATGCGGTTTGCTTCAAAATGTTTTCCGAAAAGGTGTTGAAGAAGTCGTATTCATTACGGCAGGAGAAAATATCCATTGTGACTACAATGACGTCTTTTGAGTTGACCATTGAGGCAACTTTGTTGACCAACGAGGTTTTTCCCCAGCGTCGGGGCGACAGCAGTATGGTATTGATGCCATAACGGAAATTGGCTGCAAGGCGTTCGACTTCTGATTGTCTACCGATGAAATGATTGTCTTCAACCGGAATGCCGAACATGAAAGGTCTGTTATCCATGACGTTCTGATTTTGCTGCAAAAATAGGCAAAATTTTTCAATACACAACATTGTGTAACACAAGTTTGTGTAACACAATGTTGTGCGAGTTATAAATAACTGATAATCAGTAATTAAAAATCAATTGTTTTTTAGTTTTTCTATGGCAAAGGCATACGCGCCAATGGCCACTGCCGAGGTGGTGCCGAGTTTGGTGACGCCAACACCAATGCGCTTGGTCGGGTTGTACCACACTTCTTGGTCGCTGAAAGGCACTTTGACCATCTTGCCCGTCTTTTCGGTGAAACGGATCATGTCTTGGGCATCCATCAGGTTGTAGGCTTCGGTTTCCATACGGCTGAAGGGGCTGCCGTTGAGTCCCTTGAAAGGCTCGTTCATCTTCTTGATGAGTATGGGCATGAAGACAGGCCACGCGCCCGAAAGCCCGCCGCCAATGACAACGATGCCGTCGACGAGCGAAATGGCATTGGCTAACACATCGGCCAAAGCCGTGGCTAATTCCTCCCACGATTTCAGGGCGGCTTCCTTGTTGCCAGGTTGATGACCCATGGCGATTTTGTAGATGTCGTAGGGGTGGGGCGTTTTGTCGAAGTCGATGCCAGCCTCGCGGCCATACACACGGCGCACGGCGCGGATGCTGATGCTGTCTTCGGCACTGGTTTGTGGATAAAGCGGGTTGCGGTGGCGGTTGATTTCGCCGCCGGCAGAGTTGTCGCCGTTCACCAATACCTTATTAATTACAATACCGCCGCCGAAGCCCGTGCCGATGGTCACGCCGAGCAGGTTCTTGTAGCGTTTCGGGTTGCGTTGCTGCTCCAGCAATTTGTTCACTTCGGGCAGCAGGCCGTTGAGGGCTTCGCCGTAGGCAAACAGGTCGCCGTCGTTGTTGATGAAAACGGGGATGTGGAATTCGTTCTCCAACATGGCTTTCAAAGGTACGCCGCCGCGAAAATGGGGCAGGTTCTCCAAGTCGCCGATGATGCCGTTAGGGTAATCGGCGGGACCGGGGAAGCAGAAACTGATGGCCGCAGCTTTTGAGCCGCAGCGTGTTTCGCACTCATGGAAACCGGTGATGATTTTTTGCAGCACTTCCTCAAGGTTAGGTGCCGCCGAGGGAATGGTGAAAGGTTCGATGATTTCGCGCGAATCTTGCACGGCCGAGAATTTGAACCCCGTGCCACCGGCATCGAGGATGAAGATGATGGGACTGTTATTCATGTTGTTGCTTGTTTTTTAGTGTCGGATTATAGAACTTTTCCACCCAGAGCATCCACATCAGGAAGATGACAAGGTAGAAAAACACCTTAAATATATAATCGTGAGCGAGGTGGAAGCTATTGGGCCACGGCACTTGCATCAGCAGCACGCCGCAAATGCGCACAACGTTGGTCCACTCGATGATGACGAGGCCGGCGGGAATATACCACAGCTTGTGTTTCCACGGACCGGGGAAAAGAATCATGAGGAAGAGCCAGTGCATCCATTGTTTGAGGCTGGCACATTCGGGCGCCACGATGACACGGGCCCAGCCATCGTCCACATTGGGTGTGGCAAGGAGACGTTCCGATGTGACAGTGGTGATGTTGACATGGAAAACGCGGTCGAGGAGCCAACAGGCTTGGCTGTAAACCAAGTCGACCGACCATACCATCAACTTGTAAATAAGCTTTCCGATAGGCCAATAGCCCAAGGCTTGCCAGCCTAAATAAAGGAAATGGAAGCTGATTATCAATAAGATAAAAAGCCCAACGTTGACTGTGCTGAGGTTTTTTGGGTTGTTGCAATAGGCCTTAAAGTCGGCAATGATTTTCATCGAAACAAATTTTTCCGCAAAAGTAGAAAATAATTTGAAATGCAAATCCAACAATAAACCATATCTTTGCAGCAAATTTCAGCATTATGGAAAACGACAGCATCGTCACCGAAGTGACCCAATCGATAAAAGACACCACCGCAGTCAACGGAATGGTGGATGGCATAAAACAACTCACCACTACGCCCGTTTCGGAGTGGATGCCCCAATTGGTGCATGATTATGTTGTTCCGTTGGGTCTCAAGATTTTGGCTTCTATTGTCGTTTTCATCATTGGTCGTTGGGTCATCAAATTGGTGAAAAAATGGATGGCCAACGGTTTGATGAGCAAGCATGGCGATGCCACGGTACACTCGTTCCTTTCGAATTTGGTTGGGGTGTTGCTCTATTTCATCCTTATCATCAGCATTATCAGTATTTTAGGAATCAATACGTCGTCGTTGGTGGCACTTTTGGCATCGGCTGGATTGGCCGTGGGTATGGCTTTGAGTGGCACTTTGCAGAACTTTGCCGGAGGTGTGATGATTGTCATGTTCCGGCCGTTTAAGGTGGGTGATTTTATCTCAGCGCAAGGTTTCGAGGGCAAGGTGAGCGAGATTCAGATATTCAACACACATCTTTTGACGACGGACAACAAGGAGATCATCCTGCCCAACGGCATCCTCTCGACTGGCATCATGACCAACTTCATGAAGCAAGATACCCGCCGTGTCGACTGGGTCTTTTCCATGGCATACGGCGACGACTACGACCACGCCAAGGCCGTGCTGAAACGACTGTGTGAGGCCGACCCGAAAATCAAGAAGACTCCCGAACCTTTCATCGAGCTGCTGAAACTCAACGACAGCTCCGTCGACATCACCGTGCGCGCATGGGTGGACTCCGCCGACTATTGGCCTGTTTTCTTCGCCATGAACGAGCGCGTATATAAGGCTTTCGCCCAAGAGGGGCTGCACATCCCATTCCCGCAGATGGACGTGCATCTGAAGCAATCGTAATCATTCGGAACACATTAATCCAACAAATCCTATGAGGTCTTTTTTCGTTAAGCTGCAAGTGGTGGCTCTTTTGGCTGTCATTGTGGGCAACGGTCTTTATGCCCAAATTCCAAACGGGTATTACGATAACGCCACGGGCAAGACGGGTGATGAATTGAAGGTGGCCTTGCACGACATCATCCAAGGGCACACGGTCATCTCCTACCAACAGATTTGGAATGCCTTCTGGAGCACCGACAACAAAGGCAACAATGTGGTGTGGGACATGTATTCCGACGGCGCCAATTACAGCTACAATTATTATTACAACGGCAACAACCAATGCGGGGAATACGAGCAGGAAGGCGACTGCTACAACCGCGAGCACTCGTGGCCAAAGAGTTGGTTCAGCGGTGATGAACAAACCACGCCGGGGCGCGATATGCACCACATCTTTCCAACCGACGGCTTTGTCAACGCACAACGGAGCAGCTACCCTTTCGGTGAGGTGAATAATGCCTCGTGGACTTCGCAGAACGGCTCAAAATTAGGGACTTGCAAGTCATCATTAGGCTATTCGGGAACTGTCTTCGAACCGATTGACGAATACAAAGGCGACTTTGCCCGCGCTATGATGTATATGAGTGTGCGCTACTATGGCGAGGACGAGGATTGGGGCAACAGCGGCATGACCAACAAATCGGTTATCAAGCCTTGGGCCATCAACATGCTTCTGAGTTGGAGCGACAACGACCCTGTGAGCCAAAAGGAAATCGACCGCAACAACGTAGTGTTTGGTATTCAAGGCAATCGCAATCCCTTCATCGACCATCCCGAATATGCCCATATCATTTGGGAAGAGGGCTGGATGGGGGTTACTTACAACATCAATTGTTCTGCTGTTCAGCATGGCAGCATTTCGGCACCCTCGACCGCCGTGGAAGGCACCATGGTGAGCCTCACTGCCACACCCAACCAAGGCTATATGCTCGGCAGTTGGTCGGTGTACAAGACGGGAGACCCAACCACAACCGTTTCGGTGAGTGACAACGGCACCTTCACCATGCCATCGTTCAATGTTACGGTGGGTGCGACGTTTGTGCAGAATACCACTTACTATGCCATCACGCAAGGCATGGTGAGCCACGGAAGCGTGAATGTGAGTGCCACCAGCGCCCAATCTGGAACCACAATTACCTTAACAGCTTCTCCCGCAAGCGGTTACATCCTGTATTCCTATTATGTTTACAAGACGGGCGACATCAATACCATCGTCTATTCAGGTACGGGCAGCACTTTCATCATGCCCGCCTACGAAGTTACGGTGTCGGCTTCGTTTGCCCAGCCTTCGAGTTATACTTACGTAAAGGTCACAGAAGCCCCGACAGACTGGAGCGGGGAATATGTTTTGGTTTATGAAAATAGTGCAACGGAAGGCTTTGTTTGGACGGGCGTGGATCAAACCAATTGCTATGTTTCCAAGCCCATTGCAGAAAATTCTATCGCTGACGATGGCATGGTTTCAATTACCGTTGCTCCGATGACGGGCGGCTATTCTATCAAGGTCAACGGAGGAACAAACAATGGAAAATACATCTCCGGCTCTTCTGGTTCAAATGCGCTCAATTTTGGAACCTCGGCCAAGTTGAATACCATAGCGCTTGAATCCGATGGCGTCAAAATCACCTCCAACACATCCGTGATGAGATTCAATGCTAACGACCATCGTTTTCGCTATTACAAATCATCCAGCTACAGCAGTCAGCAACCCGTCCAGCTTTATAAAAAAATGGGCATCAGCAGTACACCGACCCATACCATCCAGTTTAATCCCAACGGTGGCTCAGGTTCGAGTTATAACCAGAGCGTCAATGAGTTTGAACCTACTGCTTTGGAAACCAACACTTTCACCCGCGAAAACTACGCTTTCGACAGCTGGAACACCGCCGCCGATGGCAGCGGAACCACATATTTCGATGGCGCAATAGTCACGCTTTTGAACGACTTGACGCTTTATGCCCAATGGTTGCCTCTCTACAGCGTCACTTGCGCCACCGGCATCGAGCATGGCAGCATCAGTGCCAATCCGACTGAGGCTGTGGAAGGCAGCACTATCTCCCTTACGGCCACGCCAGAAACGGGTTACGAGCTTGATTATTGGATGGTTACCACCGCTTCGGGCGATAATGTCACCGTTGCTGAAAACCAGTTTGAGATGCCAGCAGACGATGTTTCGGTGAGTGCCGTTTTTGCTTATATCGGTACGTTTTCCCATCAATATTACTTGGTGACGGACGCGAGCCAACTCGTTGCGGGAAGGACATATCTGATTGTGAACACCTCTGCCGGAAAAGCCATGAGTACTACCCAAAACAACAATAACCGAGGGGCAGCTGATGTGACAATTAGCAACAACTGCATCGCAAGTATTGGCACCACGGTTTGCGAACTGACTTTAGGCGGCTCTTCTGGCGCATGGACTTTCTTCGATGCCAATTGGGGTACATCAGGCGGCTATCTTTATGCCGCAAGCAGTAGCAACAATTACCTGAAAACACAAGCCACTAACGATGCCAACGGACAATGGAGCATCACTTTCGATAACCACAAAGCTGCCATCGTTGCGCAAGGGACAAACACCCGCAATATTATCAGATACAACTCAGGCTCGACTATTTTTTCTTGTTATTCAACAGGCCAGCAAGATGTTTGCCTCTTCATCCGCAGCGAGGAATACGATCATACTGAAAATGAGACCATAGCCAACCTCTTTCTGTTCGACAAACACACGGTTCGTAGTGGTGCCACACTTACGGTTAGTGGAACAGCCACCTGCAACGATGCCAGCCATCTGATTCTTGAGGACGGTGCGCAATTCATGCACCACAATGATGGCGTGATGGCCACTTTCAAGAAAAACATCAATGCCTATATCACGGATGGTGGTTGGTACACCATTGCGGCACCATTCATGTCGTATGCTCCGGCAGGAACCATGATTGGTAGCAAATTCGATCTTTATGCCTACGACGAAGACGCTGATTTGGAGTGGTATAATTATAAGAAACACACAGCCGACTTTGTCATGGCATCGGGTTCAGGCTATCTTTATGCCCACAAGCCCAATGTCACTTTGCGCATGAGCGGCGTTCTCAGCAATGGCAATTCCGCTGAAACTATCAATTTGAGCTATGGCAACAGCAATGAAGTCGTGAAAGGCTTCAACCTGCTCGGCAATCCCAAGGCGCACGAAATCACATACACCAAGACGGATGCAGTTTCCGATGGCTACTATTATATCGACAACGGCAGTGCTTGGACTTATACCACATCCAACTCCGTGCCGGCAGGTCGGGGCTTTTTGGTGAAGGCCAATGCCACAGGACAAAGCGTGACCCTCAACCCGCAATGCAGGGGAGAGAACACCGACAAGGAACCATACCTTTGCCTCGGCATCGGTGAAGACAAAGTCTTTGTCAAGTTGAGCGAAGGTGTCAGTATGCCGCTGGTCGATTTGAATGGGGAACATGCGCCGTTTTATCTTTTGCGCGACCGTCAGCCCTACGTCATGTTGGTGCGCGACGGAGCGACCTCTTTCGTCCTTTGCTATGAAGCCCGTCATGCAGGTCGGCAGACGCTTGTGGTTCAAACCGAAGGTCTCGGCTTGGACTATCTTCACCTCATCGACCGACTCACAGGAACCGACATCGACCTTTTGGCCACGCCAGCATACACTTTCGAGGCACGTCCTACAGATTCTGAGGCACGGTTTGTGTTGCTCTTCACCGAAGGCAGCGGCGTTCAGAGAACCGAAGTGAAATAAATAGTAAATATATTTACTATCTGTATTTTTACTTTTTCGTATCTTTGCCGCAAATTTTTAAGAAAATGAGCGACAAAACGAATTTCATTCCGACGAAATACCAGCTGCAAACCGTGGCTACTGGCCGCATTTTCAGCGATGAAGGCTGGACATTAGACGACAAGCTTTGCGACAAGCCGAGCATGGTGCGCCCCGTATACGAGAAGAAACAACTCACGATTAGGGAAGGCAAGGACTTGGGCCTCTACCGCTACGCCGACTGGTTGCCCATCAAGACCATGCTGCAAAACCCTTCCGAGCCTATCACTTATAAAAGCGAGGGTTTGGCAAAGAAGTTGGGCCTCAACAATCTTTACATCACTTTCAACGGCTGGTGGCCTGAACGTGGTGCCCGCATGACCACCTGCTCTTTCAAGGAAATGGAGGCCTACTCGGTGTGTGCCCGCTTGGGTGAAGAGCTGAAAGACAAGGTGTTGGTAGTGGCCTCGGCAGGCAACACGGCTCGCGCTTTCGCCAAGGTGTGTTCCGACAATGGTATCAAGCTGCTGCTCTGTGTGCCGCAGGACAACATCAACGCGCTGTGGTTCGACAAACCGCTGAACGACTGCGTGAAACTCATCACCACTGAGAGTGGCAGCGATTATTTCGATGCCATCAACCTCTCGAATGTGGTCTGCGAGCAGGATGGCTACCTTGCCGAAGGCGGTGCCAAAAACATCGCCCGCCGCGACGGCATGAGTACCACAATGATGTCGGCCACAACCTTTATCGGTCGCACTCCCGACTTCTATTTCCAAGCTGTGGGCAGTGGCACGGGTGCTATCGCCGCTTGGGAGGCCAATCTGCGCTTTATTGGTGACGGTCGCTTTGGCACGAATAAAGCTCGCTTGATGGTGTCGCAAAACAAGCCTTTCGTACCTATGTACGATGCTTGGCGTGCCGATTCCCGTCCCATGTTGCCCTACGATGCCGACCAAGCCCGCAAGGACGCTGCCGAAATTTGCGCGCCCGTGCTCTCCAACCGCAAGCCACCTTACAGCCTTGCCGGTGGACTTTACGACGCACTGAAAGACACCAACGGCGACATTCTTGCCGTCAGCAATGACGAGGCCAACGCTGCCAAAACCCTGTTTGAGGAAACCGAGGGTATCGACATCTATCATGCTGCTGCTGTGGCTACTGCCTCGTTGCAGCAGGCCGTTGCAATGGGTACGGTGAAGGCCGATGACGTGGTGATGCTCAACATAACGGGAGGTGGCGAAAGCCGTTTCCTCGCCGAGCACAAGATTTTCAACCTGAAGCCAAGCCACATCTTCAAAATCGGCTTCACGAAAGACGAAGTGGAGCAAGTTTTGAGCACCATGTGAAAAACAAAGATTACTAAGTAGATGAGCAAATTTAGTTTACATATTGGACACGAGACTATGGGACTGCGAAACTACGAGGAATTTGCTTGTCCCGAAGTCTCGAAGTCCCGTGTCCCAAAGTCAAAAGATATTGCAGTTTAATTATGAACAGTTACTTATCTTTCAATTTGAGTGTTGTATCATGCTATTGATGCAGCACTTTTTTTATTAAAAATGTACAATGGAAAGACTTCATATTGTTTTTTTGTGTATATTTGCGCCTTGTTTTTCAAAGATAAAGAACTAAGATTGAATTAATTAAAATTATCAACCTCATGAAAAAAGCGTTTTTTATTTTCCTTTCCGTGATGCTCAGCGTGAGTGTCATGGCTCAACAAAAAATCCAGTTGCGTTCAGCCGACAAGGCCGAATGCGTGAAGAGCGACATGATGAGCCTCAAGGCTTCATTTTCGTTTTCTACCATTGAAGCACAAGATGTGGAGACCCAGCGCGGTCAATTCTCGTGGCTCAGCCTCCCTAACACCGTCATCGGCGGCAATGAGGGCGACCCTCAAATCCCCGTCGTGAATGAACTTATTGCCGTGCCTTTCGGTGCCAATCCTTCCATCCGTGTGACGAGCTATTCCTCGACCGACTATCGTCTCGAAGACTTCGGCATTCATACTTTGGTGCCGCGCCAGCCTTCGTTGCGCAAGGACCAGAGACCGGAGGATGTGCCTTTCGTTATGAATGAGGCCGCTTACCAAACCCGTGGCTTCCGCAGCGAACCTTTTGCCGTTGTCAATGTAGTGGGTACTATGCGTGGTGTGCAACTTGGCAAGATGACCATTGAGCCGGTGAGCTACGACCCCGTCAACAACACCTTGCGCGTGTTCAACGACATTGAAGTGGAAGTGAGCTTCGACGGTGCCGATGCCGCAGCCACCGAGAAGATGTTGGTTGACACCTACAGCCCTTATTTCGATGGCATATACGGTATGCTGTTCAACGGTAGAGCGGTTCGCGATGCTTATAGCGACCACCCCGACCTCTACACAACCCCTGTAAAGATGCTTGTGGTGACCACCTCGACTTACACCAACAGCACTCCCTTCCAAACCTGGCTGAATTGGAAAAAACAAAAAGGTATCGACGTGGACGTGCAGACTGTGACCAGCAGCACCTCATCTGCCAATGTCCGCTCCCTGATCCAAAGCAGATACAACGCCAATCACCCGACTTTTTTGGTCATCGTTGGTGATGAAAGTGCTGTCACTTATTATACCACTTACACTGTATCTGGATTGAGTTACAACCCATACGTCAGCGACCTGCAATACGCTTCCATCGACAACGATGTCTATCACGATATGTTCATGAGCCGTATGTCGGTGTCGTCCACCACGGAACTTGGTTATTTAGTGGACAAAATCTTGATGTATGAGCAATACACCATGCCTGATCCGAGCTATTTGAGCAATGTGTTGCTCATCGCCGGTGCTGATGCCACTTGGGCTCCGAGAGTTGGCAGACCCACCATCAACTATGCTGCCGACAATTATTACAACTCGGCACATGGCTTCAACAATGTTTATAAATATGTTACCGAGAGTTACACGAATTGCTACAACTACTTAAGCTCAGGTGTCGGTTTTGCCAACTACACCGCTCACGGCGACATCCAAATGTGGTATAGCCCTCAATTTACCAATAATAATGTCAATTCATTGACCAACACCAACAAGTATTTCTGGGCCATGGGTAACTGTTGCTTGACTGCCAATTTCGGCAACACCAGCACTTATCCCTGCTACGGTGAGGCCATGATTCGCGCCCAAAACAAGGGTGCTTTCGGTTATATCGGTTCTGTTCCTGAATCCTACTGGTGGGAAGACTATTACTTTGGTGTGGGTGCCACAAGCACCTATAACCAAACGCCTACCATGTCACAAACCACAACGGGTGTTTATGACTTCATGTTTGACGACACGCAGATGAACACCTTGAACTCGGTGCCTTTTGCAGGTAACGTGGCCGTGACATATGCCCATGCCAACAACTACACCAGCAGTGTCTCTGACGAATACTACTGGAGAGCCTACCAGTGCTTCGGCGACGGCTCCGTGATGCCTTATCATACACAACCTGCCGCCAACAACGTGAGCCACGCCTCTGCTTTTGGCATGGGTCTGACTACCTTCACGGTGAATGCCCTTCCCGGTTCATACGTTTCCATCACGAAGGACAATGAAATCCTTGGTGTGGCCCAAGTCGGTTCAACGGGAATTGTCGATGTGCCTGTTACCCCTGTCAACACAGCAGGCGATGTGATGATTGTTGTCACCCGTCAGCAACGCCAGCCTTATATCCAAACCATTCCGGCTGTTGCCCTTGATGGTCCGTTCATCAGTGTTGACAGCTACACGCCTACTGACACCCATGTTGGCGACGACACCAACCTGAGCATCACCTTCAAGAATCTTGGTAATTCGGCCACCACAGGCACGACCACAGTTACCTTAACTTCAAGCGACTCTAATGTTACCATCCTCGAGAATACAAAGACTTTCGGCGCTTTGGCTGCCAATGCTACCACAACGGTGAATGGTTTCCAGTTCAACATCGCCTCTGGCGTGGCCGATGAGACCAATGTCACCCTTCACTATGCTGCGGTCAATGGCAACGACACTTGGGAAGGCGACATCTCCATTACGGCCAATGAAGCCGTTTTGGAATACCAAAACATGGTTTGGGATGGTGGATTCGTGCCAGGCGAAACGATTACCGTTGGTGCCAAGTTCAAGAATGTCGGTCATTATCAGGCTACTAATGCCGTGATTACAGCTTCATCTTCAAACAATTATGTCACTATCTCTAATCCGACGGTCACTGCAGGCACCCTTGAGGCGGGGCAAGAGGTCACATACGATTTCAGTATTACCATTGCGGCCAACTGCCCTGAGACCGAGCAATTGCCCATCACTTTCACAATGACGGCCGATGGTGGACTCAGTGCTACTGGCAACGAGACTTTGAAGAACAGCTGTATGCTCTATTTCAATCTTGCTGACTCATACGGCGACGGTTGGAACGGCAATACCCTGACCGTTAGTTTCGATGACGGCACTCCTAGCCAAACCCTTACCATCTCCTCAGGTTATTCTGCCGAATATACGCTTGAAGTCGGCAACGGCGTTCATGTCACGCTGACTTGGACTACCGGCAGTTATGCCTCCGAATGCTCCTTCACGGTGAGTTATGAGGGCGATTTTGTCATTTACCAATCGAGTGGCACCCCAAGCGCGGGCATCCTTTATGAATTCGACTGCAATTGTGCCATAACCTCCCAGACTTTCATCATCAATGTCAGTTCAAGCAATCCCGCCTATGGCACAGTCAGTGGCGGCGGTGAATTCAACTATGGCCAGTCTTGCACGGTTACAGCCACTGCAAATCCTGGTTATTACTTCAGCGGATGGACTCTTGACGGCGAGCTTGTATCCAGCGAAGTTGAATACACTTTCAATGTGACCAGCGACATGAATCTGGTGGCCAATTTTGTGGAGGGTGTCCTCATAGGTGACGGTGGCACGGCAACAAGCCAATATCTGCCCAGTTATAACTATTACAGGTATTCACTCACCCAGCAGATTTACACAGCCGAGGAGATTGGCACTGCCTGTACCATCAACACTATTGCTTTCTACAATGGTGGAGCGGAGAAGACTCGTACTTACGACTTCTATCTGAAGGCCACTACCAAGAGTTCATTCTCGAGCAATACTGATTGGGTGACGGTTTCTACCTCCGACAAGGTGTTCAGTGGCAGTGTTACCATGGCGGCCAACGCTTGGACATACATCACCTTCAATACCCCATTTGAGTACGACGGCACATCCAACCTTGTTCTCATTGCTGATGACAACACGGGGCAATGGACATCTTCCCCGCACATGGCCTGCCGTACCTTTAGTGCCTCTGGCAATCAGGCTTTGTATGTTTACGGCGATAATACCAATTACAATACATCGAATCCACCGACATCCTATACCTCCCAAGATTATTACAGTGTGTTGTCACAAAAGAACCAAATCTTGTTAGGTATCGAAACGGTCAATCCTATCATTGAGCAAACCATCCAACTTGGAGCCGACTGGAACTGGTGGTCGCCGAATTTGGACATCACTTTGGAAGACTTTGAAGCGGCTTTGGGTGACTATGGTATCACGATTACCAACAAGGAAGGCCACTATGCCAATAATTCAACCTATGGCTGGGGTGGCAATCTCACAAGCATTGAAGTGGGCACGATGTTCAAGGTTCAAACCAACGAGGCTTGCACTATCACGGTGGAAGGCACTTTGGTTGACCCCGCCGAACATCCCATCACGTTGGTCCCAGGTGTCAACTGGATCGGATTCATCGGCACAGAAAGCATGAGCCTCAGCGATGCCTTTGTGAACCTCACGCCTACCAACATGGATTACATCCAAACCAAAGATGGCGTTGCCACTTACTATCAAGGAATCGGCTGGAGAGGAAGCGTCAGTACACTTAACCCGGGCGAAGGCTTCATCTACAAGTCGAAAGCAAGTACAAACAAAACCTTTACTTATCCTTCTGCAAAATAATGCAAGGTGTTGAATGAAATGAACAAGTTTCGTCATTTAATATTGGTTCTGGCCCTCGTCATCGGAGGAAGTCTTTTTGCCCAAAGTCAAAGGGAACTGCAACAGCTCATGCGTGAGCGCAACGAGTATTATTTTACGCTCACCGTGCAGGAACCCTCTGAAATTCAGGGCATCAACAAACTTTGCTCCGTTGATGGCACTGATGGCAGAACCGTGGTTTGCTATGCCAACCAGCAGCAGTATGACAATCTGCTGCTGGCTGGCTATCAGCCTGAATTGCAGACGCCGCCTTCCATGCTTTATGATGCCGTTATGTGGGATGGCAGCGACCGCTCCTCGTATGAATGGGACAGCTATCCCACCTACGATGCCTATCAAAGCATGATGGAAGCCTTCCCGTCACAAGCCTTGAGCGACAGGTCGTGTACCCTGCTTGACCTTGGCACCCTCAACAGCGGACGCAAGCTCTTGGGTGTGCGCCTCAACAACGGCCAGCCCGACGGCAAGCCGAGATTCCTTTACAG
This sequence comes from uncultured Bacteroidia bacterium, assembly GCA_902782455.1. GTDB lineage: Bacteria > Bacteroidota > Bacteroidia > Bacteroidales > F082 > Limimorpha. Next base: position 25,000 of record CACZNA010000027.1, read on the forward strand.
TTCCACGATGCACGGTGACGAAGTGACCGGCATGATGCTCATGCTTCGCTTGATTGACGAGTTCTGCACGAGCACCGACCCGCGCATTCTCAACATCCTGAACAACGTTGATCTTTTCATTTTCCCTTTGACCAACCCCGACGGCACCTATTACGGCGGCAACAGCACCATGAACGGCGCACGTCGGTACAACATCAATGGGGTCGATTTGAACCGCAACTACAAGGATTATTTCAAGGGCGACCATCCCGACGGCAAGGCATACGCTTTGGAGACCCAATGGACCATGCAATTGGCTCAAGATTACCTGTTCACCATGAGCGCCAACTATCACGGTGGTGCCGAAGTGGTGAACTATCCTTGGGACGCCGTCTATACCGACCACGCCGACAAGGATTGGTACGAGCTTATCAGTACGGAGTACGTCAGCAATGCGAGAGCCTATTCCTCGTCCTACATGACCAATCCTTATTCTGATGGTGTCACCAATGGTGCCGATTGGTATGTGATTACGGGTAGCCGTCAGGATTATGAGAATGCATTCGGCGAATGTCGTGAAATCACTATTGAGTGTTCCACCACCAAGAAGCCCAATGCCTCCACCATGCCGACCTATTGGAACTACAACCATACCGCCATGCTTGCGCTCATTGAGCAGTGCCTGAACGGTATCCACGGTTATGTGTATGATGCTGAAACCAACCAGCCGATTGTCGGTGCCACCATTACGGTGCAAGACCATGATGTCAACAATTCACAGGTGAGTACGCATAATGTTGGCGACTTCCACCGTCCCATCAAAGGCGGAACATACACTTTGGCCATCTCCAAAAACGGCTACTGCCCGCAAAATGTAGAGGTTACTGTGGCCGACAACCAAAGGGCGGATTTGGACACCATTTTCTTGACCGCAGGTTGTCCCACACCCGACATCATCAACATGCAGGATGGCTCTTTTGAGACTTGCGACGCGCTGTTTTATGACTCAGGTGGCTCCGACAGCAACTATGGCAACAACCTCGATTACACCTTGACCTTCTATCCTGCAACCGCTGGGGCAAAAGTCATTGTCAACTTCTCCGAGTTCAATGTTGAATCGAACTACGACTACCTTTATATATATGATGGCACTTCCACCTCGGCCACGCAAATTGGACAGTTTACTGGCACAACAAGCCCCGGAACCGTGACCGCCACCAACGACGAAGGAGCCTTGACTTTCAGGTTCACTTCGGATCATTCAGTGAACAAAGCTGGTTGGGTCGCCACGGTGTCGTGCGAAATGCCTTCTGCTGTCCAGACTTTCGAGCTTGCTGCCGATTGGAACTGGTGGTCGCCCAATGTGGACATCACTTTGGCTGATTTTGAAGCGGCTTTAGGTAGCAATGGCATCACAATCACCGACAAGGAAGGCCACTATGCCACTAATTCAACCTATGGTTGGGGTGGCAATCTCACAAGCATTGAAGTGGGCACCATGTACAAGGTTCAGACCAATCAGGCTTGCACTATCACGGTGGAAGGCGCTTTGGTTGACCCCGCCGAACACCCCATCACTTTGGTCCCTGGTGTCAACTGGATTGGCTTCATCGGCACGGAAAGCATGAGCCTGAGCGATGCCTTTGCGAACCTCACGCCTACCAACATGGATTACATCCAAACCAAAGATGGCGTTGCCACTTATTATCAAGGAATCGGCTGGAGAGGGAGCATTAGCAGCCTTAACCCGGGTGAAGGCTTCATCTACAAGTCGAAAGCGGCAACTGACAAAACCTTTACCTATCCAACTTCTTCAACGAACAAGTAAAACTCAATTTTATACCAAATGAAAAAAGGATTTTTAGTTTGTTTACTCTCGGCCTTCTGCATGATGGCCTTTGCACAGCTTCAAAATGCGCCGGAATGGAACAGCATCCTCAGCGACCAGCCTGAGACTTTCCGCACGCAACTTGTTTCCTCCACGGAGGGAAGCATCAAGGTGAACGTACAAGTTCCCGGGTTTTACACGACGAATGTCATCACCCCAAGGGGTGAAGCCAAAATCGTTTCCATGCCCAAGGCCATCAGTACGGCTCAAGCAGGCGAACCCAACGTACCCATGACGGGCATTCCCGCCATCATCGGCGACCGCGCCCGTATGAGCGTCCGCATTGTGTTTGCCCAATACAGGGATTTCGAGAACATCGAAGTGGCTCCCTCAAAAGGCGACTTCAGCCGCCAGATTGACCCCGCCACGGTGCCTTACACCTACGGCGAGTGCTACAATCAGGACGCATTTTTCCCTGCCAACAATGTAGGTCTTTATGAACCATACATCATCCGCGATTTCCGTGGACAGAACATGGTGGTTTATCCTTTCGCCTACAACCCCGTCACGAAAACCTTGCGCGTGTACTACGACATGACCGTGGAGATGTACAAGGTGGACGACAACGGCGAAAACGTGATGGAAGCCCGCAAGAGCAACACAGTGAAGATGGATGCCGACTTCAAGAGCATGTATCAACGTCACTTCATCAACTACGAGGCTTCGATGGCCAAATACAGCCCCGTCGACGAGGAAGGCGACCTGCTCATCATTTGCTATGACAACTTCATCAGTGCGATGACCGACTTCGTCAATTGGAAGAAAACCCGTGGCGTGAACACTACTATCGTGGGTACCAACACGGTAGGCTCAACCTACTCGGCCATCAAGACCTACATCCAGAACCAATACAACGCCAACAACAACCTGACTCATGTGCTGCTTGTTGGCGACGTGGCCCAGATTCCTGGTTATTCCTATTCGGGTGGAGGTTCTTCTTACAGCGGCCTTGGTGACAATGCTTACGGTCAGATTGTGGGCAACGACATCTACAACGATGTTTTCATCGGTCGTTTTTCGGCCCAGACTGTTGCCCAAGTGACTACCCAAGTCAACCGTGTCATCACATACGAGCGCGACCTCACCACATCCGCCACATGGTTGCAAAATGCTGACGGCATCTCAAGAAAAGAAGGTGGCTCGGGGCACAACAACGAGGACGACTACCAACACATAGACCATATTCGCACCGATTTGCTTAATTTCGGTTACAACACCGTGTATCAAGACTATTCAAACTTGAGTGGCTACACTGGAACAGCCACATCCATCAGCAGCCACATCAACAGTGGTGTGGGTATTGTGAACTATTGCAACCACGGCAATAATCAGATGTGGGGCGTCGCAAGCTACAGCAATACGCAAGTCAACAACCTGACCAATAGCAACAAGTTGCCTTTCATTTGGTCGGTGGCTTGCCTCGTCGGAAAATACGATAACACCTCAACCTCGTATGGCGGCAACTACACTATCGGCCAAAGCAACGACTGCTTCGCCGAAGCTTGGATGCATGCCACTTACAGCAGCTCCGACCTGACGCCCACAGGCGCTGTCGGTGCCTTGATGTCCTACATTAGCCAGCCTTGGGTTCCTCCAATGTGGGCACAAGACGAGTGCATTGATATTCTCGTGGAGAGTTACAACAATAACATCAAGCACACTTGGGGCGGCACTTCCATCAACGGAATCTTGGGCATCTTCGACCATTACAGCACCTCTGAAATCTCGGCAGTAGGCACCTACCAAGCTTGGATTCTTTACGGTGACCCGACCATGATGCTCCGCACCAAGACCCCGCAGGCTATGACCGTGACCCATCCCGGCACCATCAATTTGGCCGCTACCACCTACACGGTCAATGTGACCAATGGAAACGGAGCTTTGGCCACCATCACTGATGCCAACCACAATATTTTGGGTTCAGCCACGGTGAGCAACGGCTCAGCCAACATCACTTTGACAGCCCCAGGCCAAATCCAAAACCTTACTCTTTGTGTCTTTGGCTATAACAAGGTGACTTACCTTGGCAGCATTTCCGTCGTTGGTGGAGCACAATACAACATCACTTGCAACCAACCCGAACACGGAAGCATCAGTGCCCCTGAAATGGCCTACGGCTCCCAAACTGTCACCCTGACGGCCACGCCCGAAACGGGCTATTGCCTGTCGTCATGGGAGGTCAGGGATGCCAACAACAACCTCATCCCTGTGACCAACAACACTTTCGTCATGCCCGAAAGCAATGTCACGGTGAGCGCAACCTTTGTGGAAGGCATGAAGGTCACTTTGGCTTCTGTAATGAATGGCACTATCACCGCTGACCCTGTTTACGCCCTACAAGGTACCACCATCAACTTGACCGCCACACCTGAAACGGGTTATGTTTTCAACAGTTGGATAGTCTACAAGACTGGTGATGTGAACACCACCGTCGCGGTAAGTGGCGATAGCTTCACCATGCCGGACTACGATGTCACCGTGAGTGGCATTTTCCTCGTTCCGCAAGGCGGCGAGGTGAATGTGGGCAGTGGCAGCAACACCTCGGCATACCTACCTTCCAATGTGTGGTACAAATATTCCACCACGCAGCAGATTTACACCGCCTCCGAGGTGGGTGACGCAGGCACTATTACCGCCGTCAGCTTCAAATACAACGGCAACTCCACTTCGGGCGCGAGAACCATCGACATCTATATGTCACACACCACAAGTTCAACCATCACTTCTTGGGTAGCCGAGGCTTCCAGCCATCTGGTCTATTCCGGTACTCAAACATTCGTTAATAATGACTGGTACACTTTTACTCTGAATACCCCGTTCGAGTATGATGGCAATAACAACATCTTGATTACGTTTGATGATAACACAGGAAGTTACTCGGGAAGTAGTGGCAGAGCCTTCTACACATATTCTACTGGCGAAAACAGAGCCATTTACCAATACAATGACAATTACAACCAGACTCCGTTAAATCCTCAGACTGGCGGCAGTTATAACGCTTACACCAGTACCAGCAACTGCCAAATCATTTTCACCAAGGAAATCCCCAGCACTGACGGTTATCTCTCCGTTTCGCCCGATGTCCTTTCCGATTTCGCTTATGCCGAAGGCGAAGGCCCGTCGGAAGCGCAGAGCGTGGCTCTCATCGGTGCCAACTTGCAGGGCAATGTGACTGTCGCCATGCCAACGGGCTATGAGGTTAGCAACAATGGCAGCACGTATGCTTCTACCTTCAGCCTGACACCTGCCAACGGCAACTTGCAGCAAATGCTTTATGTGCGCCTAAGCGCAAACCTGACCCAAGGCAATTACAACGGCACGATGACCCTCTCTTCGGGCACCACTTCGCAAAGCATTACTCTCAGTGGTGAAGTCACGGAAGGCAGCGGCTCTGGCAATGATGAACAAACATTCCAATTTGCGGCTGGCCTCAATTGGTGGACTGCCAATGTGGGAATCACTCTTGCCCAACTTGAAGCGGCTTTAGGCAGCAACGGTATCATGATTTCGAACAAGGAAGGTTTGTATGCCTCCTACAACCCAACCTATGGCTGGGGAGGCTCTCTCACTTCCATTGAAGCCGGCAAGATGTACAAAATCCAAACCAATACAGCTTGCGAGATTACGTTGACAGGCCCTGCCGTCAATCCGGCCGATGTTACAATTACGCTGAATCTTGGCAACAACTGGATTGGATTTGTTGGCACACAAAGCATGAGCGTGACCAACGCTTTGGCGAATCTAACGCCGACTGTAGGCGACGTGATTTCTGCGGCTAATGGAACCTATGCCACCTATACTGTCTATGGTTGGGGAGGCTCTCTCCAAATATTGCAGCCCGGCAATGGCTATATCTACAATTCGAAGGCGGCAGGCGAAACATCTTTCACTTTTCCGTCGGCACAATAAATAAAAAAACGTATTTTTGCACCTTTAAGAATTAAGTATAATTATTAAAAATCATAACGAATGAAAAAACTGATAATGATTGTTACAGCCTTGATGCTCAGTGGAATAATGTTCGCCCAAGAGTATCATTGGACAGCACCCAATTCCAGCTTGTATGACTACCGCAACCACATCACTGCGCAAGTGAAGATTGACGGCGTGCTTCAAGCATCTGATGCAATTGAAATTGCCGCCTTCATTGGCGATGAAGTCAGAGGCGTCATCCGTCTCCTCGAACCTTATCCTGTCGGTCTGCCCGGGCAGTATTACACCTATTTGACCATATTTGCCAACCAGCCTGAGATTGGCCAAACCATCACCTTGAAAGCCTATGACCATGACACGGACACAGAGTATGTAAATTGTCAGCAGACTTTTGAGTTTAGTGGAGCCGAGGAATACCATTACGGTGGCATTGAATCCGGCTTGTACCTTGAGTTCGTTTCGGAGCAAATACTTCCCTTTGGTCCTGATTATCCTTGGATTCAATCCTCAAGTTATTCGGGCAATGGTATGGCCCTCACCGCCCAGATTCAAATTGACGGTGAGCTTGTTGACAGAGCCACGTGGGAAGTGGGTGCCTTCTGCGACAACGAGTGCCGTGGCGACAAGACCCCGCTTACTGATTGGACAGACTTCAATATGGGTTATTTTGTCGATATGAACATTTTGGGCAACAATGGCGACATCATCGATTTCTATCTGTATGACACGGAAGCTGGTGCTGTCCTTCGCGCCAAGTGTTTCACCACTGTGGAATTGGTCAACGATACATACATCGGTCAGGATGTCTTCAACGACCTTTTTGTCCTCAATTTCGTGACGGAGCAAACCTTCACCAAGGAAATTGAAGGTTACGCGGAAGACAGCATTGGCCATTACTATCTCATCGCTTCCCCCATCGGTGAAGTGAACCCGGAGAATGTGACGAACATGCTCTCAAACGATTTCGACTTCTATTACTTCGACCAAGCCGCAGCTGATACTCTGGAATGGATCAACTACAAAGACACTATTGACGGTGGTTTTAATATGATTCCTGGCAAAGGCTATCTTTATGCCAACAGTGGGGATGTTACGCTGACCTTCAAGGGCTTCCCCTACGGCGGCGATGGCGAAGTCACTTTGGCTTATGATGCAAACGCCCGTTTCGCGGGTTGGAACTTGGTGGGCAACCCCTTCGCAAACACTGCTTACATCGACCGCGAGTTTTATGTCATGAATGAATTCGGCACGGAAATCATCACTGGCGAAGGCAATAGCGTTGAAGCTATGGAAGGTATCTTTGTCGTTGCTGAGACTGATGGCGAAACCATGACTTTCAGCACTGAAGAACCAAATAGAGGTGCATCTCTTACGATGAACATCACCCAAAACCGTGGTGCTGCCATCGACCGCGCCATTATCCGTTTCGGTGAAGAGAGCACTTTGCCCAAGTTCATGCTCAATGAAAACAATACCAAGGTCTATATCCCGCAGGACAATAAGGACTATGCGGTGGTTTCTGTCAACAGCGACATGGGCGAGATGCCGGCCAGCTTCAAGGCTGCCAAAAATGGCACTTATACCCTCAGCTTCAGCAACGAGGAAGTCAGTTTCAGCTATCTCCACCTCATCGACAACCTGACGGGTGTTGATGTCGATTTGCTTGAAACACCTAGCTACTCCTTCAATGCCAAGACAACAGACTATGCTACCCGCTTCAAGTTGGTGTTTGCCACGGGCAATGCCACTGACGACAGCTTCGTCTTCTTCAGCAATGGCAACTGGGTCATCAACAACGACGGCAAGGCCATCGTGCAAGTCGTTGATGTGACTGGCCGCATCCTGAAGAGCGAGCAGATTGAAGGCAGCTATAGCATGAGCATCAATGCCGCTCCCGGCGTCTACATGTTCCGTCTTATCAGCGGCAATGACGTGAAGGTGCAGAAGGTGGTGGTGAGATGATTTGACAATTGGTTTATACAACAAGCGGCTTCGTCTTTCATTAGAGGACGGAGCCGCTATCTTTTTGGCCTGAAACCTATAACGAAGGATTACCGTTTCACGAAACTCTGCTTCATCACTCCTTGGTTCGTTTCAACAGAGAGGATATATAGGCCACATCTTAAAGCACTGATATCAATGCCCGAATCAGCCTCATCCGCTTGTTTGCTCAGTATTGTTCTTCCTTGGAGGTCGATAATGCTAACCCGTTGCAAGCCGTCCGTTTCGATGCTGATATAATCTGTGGCGGGATTTGGAAACACGCTGATTTCCAAAGAATTGTTTTCAGAGGTCTGTGTGATGTCCAAGGGTGTCACCCAGAACGTCACCATAGCCGTGTTGCAGTTGCAAGGGATGGTCATTTGGATGTCGAGCCAAGCCACTGTGCCAGGTTCGATTTCAGGGCGCAGCGTGGCCGTCATCGTGACTTCTACAATCTCGTCAGGCTCGGTGGGGATGGTCATGCCCGTCACGCCGTCAAAGGTGCAGGTAAAGTTGGTAAAAAATTCATTCGACGGGTGCATCGTGATGTCTACGGGGTCGTAGCCCGTGTTATGGACGAGGTAATGGAACGTGGCCTCGGTTCCAGGATACATGGCCGTGTCGCCCGTAATGGCCTCAGCCTCAAAAGTGTATTGCTCCACCATGTCAACCTCAACGTCGTCGATGGTAAGGTGGGAGGCACCGTTCAAGGCAACGGCACGGAAGCCAAAATACTGGCAGTCAGGGGGAATAGTCTCCACGTAGGCCGATACCGTTTCATATTCGCTTTTGTCGATGGTTGTGGAATAGAACAGCGTGTGCATACCTCCGGAAGTCGGCGTGGAGCCAGCCCAAATTTCGAATAGGAACTCGCCGTCGGAGATGGCCCACAGTGTGAAGCGGTATTTCATGCTTTCGATGAGATACATGGGCATGTACATCCACGATTCCTCGGCATTGCTGAAGGCATACCAGTTGCCGGAGTGGGGGAGGCGGTTGTGGTCTTTTTCCAGATAGCCGCAGAGCCAACTGTTGTCATCGCAAGTCCAGCCAACAGGTTTCTCAAAGTCATGGTTGGCGTATTCGAAGCCCTCGTTGAGCAGGTTGCCGGCAAAGGAGATTGTCGCCGCAAGGCAGGCCAATAGAAGTAAGAATGGCTTTTTCATGTTTTTAGTGATGATTACGGCAGCAAAAATATAGCTTTCTATGGAAATAGAACCTTTTCTTGAGAAAAACAGTTGTTTTTGGATGAAAAAAATGTTGTCATCTTGTAAAACTTGTTTGGAAAGCCTTATCTTTGCAGCGAAATTTTCGCGACGAAATTTTCGCGACGAAATTTTCGTGTTTTTAGAGTAATGTTGTATGTCTATAGATTGAGCAAAAATGGCAAATAAATCGCAGGAAATCAATCCTTTTTCCGTACTCGCCTATCTTGGTGAAGACTACTTCTGTGACCGAGAAAACGAGACAAAAGAGTTGCTGGAAGCTCGAAAAAACGGACGAAATGTAACCCTTTTAAGTCCAAGAAGAATGGGGAAAACAGGGTTAATCAAGCATGTTTTCGCACAATTGAACCCAAAAGAAGTCATTTGTCTTTATGTCGATTTGGACCAAACCACTTGCCTTGCTGACTTGGTAAAAGCCTTTGGCGAGGTGGTGATGAAGAAAATCGGGGCACCTTCGGAACGTGTTTGGAAGGAAATCTTGGCTTGGTTCAAGTCGTTTCGTCCTGTCATGACTGCCGACCCTGCCACTGGGGCACCACAAATCGGCCTCGATGTGCAGCCTACGGCGGCAGAAGCCTCGTTGGGCGAACTGTTCGGGTGGTTGGAGAAGTCGAAACTGCCTTGTTATGTGGCCTTCGACGAGTTTCAAGTCATCACCGACTACCCCGAACCAAAGATGGAAGCCCTACTACGCAGCCATATCCAACACCTCACCAATGTGAATTTCATCTTCGCAGGCAGCCAAAAGCACCTGATGACAGAAATGTTCATGGCGGCAAACCGACCGTTTTTCCAAAGCACACAGATGTTTCCGCTGTATGAAATCCCCGAAGACGCTTATTTCGATTTCGTGCAACGACATTTCGCGCGACACAAGCAAATGCTGTCGCGAGAGACTTTTCATGAATTATACATAACAGTTTACGGCCATACTTGGTACATACAATGCGTCCTAAACCGGCTTTACCAGTACGGCATACGTCAAATCGACAATCAAGCGTTGACTTCGGCCATCAACAATATCCTGATGGAATACAAAGAATCCTTTAGGACTTATTGCAAGTTACTTACTTCCAATCAGTTGGCACTTGTCAAAGCTATTGCCCATGAAGGCAAAGTGAAAGAAATCGGAAGCCAAGAATTCTTACAAAAATATCAACCTGGGCCAGCAAGCACAGTAAGGAGTGCCCTCCGCGTCCTGATGGACAAAGAGTTAGTTGCTGAAGACGAGGACGGTTATAGCGTCTATGACCGATTCTTTGGGCTTTGGTTGCGGCAATAAAAAAGCCAGAACCTTTTGGCGGCTCTGGCTTAATTGCTTTGTATTGTTGCTTACTCTTTCGTGTTTCTCTCCTTCACAATCTCCTCCTGCTTGTCCTTCGGCGTCGGCATGTATTGGTGGAACTCCATCGAGTAGTTGGCGCGGCCCGAGGTGAGGTTGCGCAAGGCGGTAGCATAGCCGAACATCTCCATCAGCGGAACAAAGGCATCTAATTTCTGCGAACCCTTACGGAAACGCCTCATCGCCTCGATGCGGCCACGGCGCTTGTTGACGTCGCCCGTCACATTGCCAATGTAGTCGTCTGGCGTGTTGATTTCCACCTTCATCACAGGCTCAAGCAGAACGGGGCTGGCTTTCATGAAGGCCTGCTTGAAGCACATCTGGGCGCAGAGCTGGAAGGCCATGTCGCTGGAATCGACGGGGTGCGAACTGCCGTCCACGAGGACGCACTTCACATCCACCACGGGATAGCCTGCGAAAGGACCTTTGTTCATGGCTGCTGCCAAACCCTTCTGGACCGAGGGGATGTATTCCTTCGGAATCACGCCGCCCTTGGTGATGTCGACGAACTCGAAGCCGCCGCCCGGGTTAGGCTCGAAGCGGATGACGGTGTGGGCAAACTGGCCCTTGCCGCCGGTCTGCTTCACATAACGGTAATTGCACTCGAAAGGCGCGGTGATGGTCTCGCGGAACGACACCGAAGGCGCACCCACCGTGACCGGTACCTTGAACTCTTCCTTCAGGCGATCGACGATGATTTCTAAATGCAATTCGCCCATGCCCGCGATGATGGTCTCTTCCGTTTCCTCATCGAAATGGGCATGGAACGACGGGTCTTCGTTGCAAAGCTTGGCCAAGGCCTCGCTCAACTTGCTGCGATTCTTCTTGTCGTCGAGGTTGACCTTCATCTCAATAACCGCAGGCGGTATATTAATGGATTCCAACAAGATAGGCTGCTCCTCATCGCAGAGGGTATCGCCCGTCTTGGTGTATTTCATGCCCACGAGAGCCACGATTTCACCAGCACTTGCCTCATCAATTTCCTCGCGTTCTTTCGCCTTGATGCGGAAGATACGACCCACGCGCTCACTCTTCAGTTTGTTGGTGTTGTAGACGCTCATGCCGTTGGTCAGCTTGCCGCTGAAGATACGGATGAAGGTCTGCTGGCCCACATACGGGTCGTTGATAAGCTTGAAGGCCAAGGCCGAAAATGGCTCATTCTCAGAAGGATTGCGCTGGTAGGTCTTCTCCTCGTTGGCGGGGTCGTGCGCGATGACGGCGCCCAAGTCCTTCGGCGAAGGCAGGTAATCGACGACGGCATCCAAAAGCAGTTGGATACCTTTATTCTTATAGGCTGCACCGCAAAGCACCGGCACCATCATCAGTTTGATGGTGGCCTGACGGATGGCGGCCATCAGTTTTTCGGTCGGGATTTCTTTGTCTTCGAGGTAGAGTTCGGCGATTTCGTCGTCCAAGTCGGCGACTTTTTCGATGAGGTTGCGGCGGGCTTCCTGAGCCTGCTCCATCATGTTTTCAGGAATCGGGCCGACAATGCGTTCCTTCTCAATGAAGCGCACCGAGTTCATCTGCACCAAGTCAACCATACCCTCAAAATCAGACTCAGCTCCGATGGGGAGATGCAGTGGCACAGCATTGGCACCCAAGTATTTATGCATTTGGTTGACCACCTCTTGGAAGTCGGCACCCGTGCGGTCCATCTTGTTGACGAAGGCGATGCGGGGCACACGGTATTTGTCGGCTTGGTTCCACACCGTTTCCGATTGCGGCTCCACGCCACCCACGGCGCAAAACACCGCCACCATCCCGTCGATGACGCGCAGCGAGCGTTCCACCTCAACGGTGAAATCGACGTGGCCGGGAGTATCGATCAAGTTAATCTGATAGCCGTTCCAATGCGCCGTGATGGCCGCCGAAGCGATGGTGATGCCGCGCTCCTGCTCTTGTTTCATAAAGTCCATGGTGGCTTGTCCATCATGCGTTTCACCCACCTTACGGTTGACGCCCGTGAAGAACAGGATGCGTTCCGAAACC
>CACZNA010000028.1:0-36054 GCA_902782455.1 uncultured Bacteroidia bacterium
CAATTGTTGTTCATGAAGGAAAATGGTTTCCCAAGCATCATTTACCACAAGATGAGAGGCGATTCCCTTTGGATTGCCGTTGGTGACATTGACGAGGATTTGTTGGTGGTCGAAACTGGAACTGTTTTGCTTAGTGGCACAGGTGTTTCTACCGTTCATTATATGGATCCTCAATTCATCATCGAGAGCGATAGCGTTTTTGCGGTGAGTTATTTCACCAATGAGCAATTAGGGCAGAACGCAGCTGACCGTCACCGTATCATTCGGTTTGACAGATGGGGTAATGTGCTTGCAGATAGGTACTTTACTTCCGTACTCTTCGACCCTGAAAGGCTTTTCGCTCTCAATGCAGATTCTACGGGCTACCTTTTAGGCGGATGCGATATTCAAGAGCAGCCTGTTAAAACACGTTGCTTCAATTTGGATTTCAATCTTGACACCACCTTGCTTCATGATGAAATCTATAACGATTTCCCTTTGCCAGGTTGGTGTCAAAGCATCGTTTTTCCTTACGTTGCTAAACATCCGGTATCGGGTTGTCTTTATGTGGTGGGCAGCTTTAGATATGTTGCCAACGGGCAGTCTGGCTATCAAAATGCCATCATAGCTAAGTTCGATAAGGAAATGTCACACATCGACAAATGGGCATTGACTGTCGACAATCCTGGTGAAGACCAACGCGCTTATTGGAAGTCAATAGACTTCTTCCCAGATGGCAGCATTGCAATGTGTGCGTTGGTTCAGGATATCTATTATCAGGAAGGCTTTTATGTTGCCCGATTTGATGAGGAGTTGAACAAAATCAGCGAAATCTATAAACCATACGATGGCCAATGGCAGGGACCTATAGAGATTTGTGCCATGCCTAATGGCGACTGCCTTATCACGACCATTAACGACAATATCTACCACATTCTCGCAGACTCGTTTTGGAATGTCGACGAAGCCCACGACAATGGCCTGAAAGTGGTCATTGCCTATCCCAATCCTGGTGGCAACACGCTCAACATCCGCACGGCTTTGCAAAATGCCCGTGTGGAAGTGTACGAAATAAACGGCAGGCTTATCCACAGCCAAGCACTCACGGAGCATCTGACGACGATTGATGCAACGGATTGGACTGAAGGGGTTTATTTTTGGAAGGTTTATACAACGGGCGTTTCGACAGGCTCAACGACCCTCGCTGAAACGGGGAAGTGGATTAAAGAATGACACGCTTCGCGTCTTTGCGAGGAGGTACGACGAAGCAAATCGAAGATTCAACGAAGTTAATCCGGATTATAGCCTCAGGTCTGGACTGCTTCGCGCCTCGCAGTGACGCAAAGCGGGAGAAAAGCAAAAGCCGCCCCATCCTGATTCCTTGCGTTTGGCGACGCGCTGGGGTTGGGATGGGACTGGCTTTTTTAGTCAAAGAATTGAAACCATTTTGAGCAACAAAACAGAAAAATTTCTATTTTTGCCGTCGTCAAAATAGGACTATGGAAAAAGGGGAAATTATATTATACCAGCCTAATAACAGCGTTGAATTGGAGGTGAGAATTGAGGCGGAAACCGTTTGGCTCACACAAGCGCAAATTGCCAATTTATATGGTGTTGACAGAACGGTTATTGTCAGGCATATCGGTAACATATACAAAACCGAGGAACTGGCGGAGGCTTCAACTTGTGCAAAAATTGCACAGGTTCAAATAGAAGGGAAGCGTTCCGTTCTTCGCGAAATCAATTACTATAATCTTGATATGATTATTTCGGTTGGTTACAGGGTGAACTCCATCAATGCCACCAAATTCCGACAATGGGCAAACCAAGTCTTAAAGGAATATCTATTGAGAGGCTATGCTTTCAACCAACAACTTTTGCATCTTGAGGAGCGAATTGACCATAGGCTGATGTCGCACGAAAGGCAAATCAATGAACTGACCGAAAAAGTGGATTTCTTTGTCCGTACCTCGCTGCCACCTGTGGAGGGCGTGTTTTTCAACGGTCAGATTTTCGATGCGTATGTATTTGCTGCGGATTTGATTAAATCTGCAAAGAAACGCATTGTTCTCATTGACAATTATTTGGACGAGTCTGTATTGCTGATGCTGGCCAAACGCGATGTGGCAGTATCGGCAAAAATCATTACGCAGAACATCTCCAATCAGTTGCAGTTGGATTTGGAACGACACAATAACCAATACCCTATTATTAAAATGGAAGAAAAGACTGGAATCCACGACCGTTTCCTCATCATCGATGACACTGTCTATCACCTTGGAGCCTCATTGAAAGATTTGGGCAAAAAACTTTTTGCTTTTTCGAAGATGGAATTGTCGCCAGAAATCATCCTGAATGTAATCTAAACCAATGAAAAAAATACTCATAATCATATTGTTATCTATTTTGGTCTTTCCTGTAAGGGCCGCCTACCTCCTTATCCCGATGGACAACACCCAGACGAACCACTTGAAGGCCTATGGTGTGGCCTATTGGGTGCTGCAAAGGGAGGTGGAAATCAGTTGGTTGCTGAACTATAGGGGAGGGAGCTACTTGATTCCTTACCACGAAATGTTTGAGGGCGAGTGCAAGATGCGCAACGTGTCTTACAACGTCATCGCCGATGCGCAGGCCGATGCCATCCTCGCCGAAATCGCCGACCCGGGCGTGAATATGGATGAAATGAAACTCCAGAAAGTGCCCCGCGTGGCGGTGTATGCACCGAAGAACAACCTGCCTTGGGACGATGCTGTCACTTTGGTTTTGACTTACGCCGAAATCCCTTACGATGTGGTTTATGACGATGAGGTTTTGCAAGGCGTTTTGCCCACCTACGACTGGCTCCACCTGCACCACGAGGACTTCACGGGGCAGTATGGAAAATTCTGGGCTCGCTACCGCAACTACCCTTGGTATCAAGAGGATGTGCGGGCGCAAGAAGCCACGGCGCAACGCTGGGGCTTCACGAAAGTTTCGCAACTGAAATTGGCTGTGGTGAAGAAGATTCGTGAGTTTGTGGCGGGCGGTGGCTATATGTTCTCGATGTGCTCGGCCCCCGACAGCTTCGATGTGGCTCTTGCCGCCGAGGGTCTCGACATTTGCGATTACATGTTCGACGGTGACCCCATCCGCAGCGGCGACCCACAACGATTGAACTATGACAACTGCTTCGCCTTCACTGACTTCTCCGTATCGGTGAACCCGCAGGAATACGAAATCTCAAACATTGATGTCACGCAAGGCCGGATGCAGAAGGTGAGGGAAGAGAACGACTATTTTCTGCTGTTCGATTTTTCGGCCAAGTGGGACCCCGTTCCGACCATGCTTACGCAATGCCATGAGCGTTTGGTGAAAGGATTTATGGGGCAGACCACGGCCTTCAACAAAAACTATGTGAAGCCTTCCGTAGTTGTTTTGGGCGACAATGCCGCCCTGAATGAAGACCGCTACATCCACGGCAACTTCGGCAACGGCTTCTGGACTTTCCTCGGCGGTCACGACCCCGAAGACTACCAACACATCGTCGGCGACCCGCCCACGGAGTTGGACATGTACCCCAATTCGCCGGGCTATAGGCTCATTTTGAACAATATTTTGTTCCCTGCGGCGAAGAAAAAAGAGCAGAAAACCTAAATTTCATTATATTTGCCCGCTTAAATCAATTAAAACGCAATAAATCAAACGCCTATGAAAAGAAATATCCTTTTTGTTGCAGCCCTATTGTTGGGCATAGCTGCATCACAAGCCAAACCCGTCGACGTTGCCAAGGCACAACGTCTGGGTCAAAATTACATTGAGCAGAAGCTCGCCAAAAACGCCATTTCTTTGGATTTGGCCTACACTGTCCGCGCCGAGAGCGGCTTGGCCACGGCCTACGTTTTCAACTTCAACGGCGGCTTTGTCGTTGTCAGTGCCGACGACTGCTATCATCCCATTCTCGGCTATTCCGACCACGGCAATTTCAATTACGACAATGCTCCCGATGGATTGTTGTTCATGCTCGGCGAAGTGACCAAGGAAATCGCACAATGCGTGGCAGAGAACATTCCTACTACGAGCGACATTGCCTGCCAATGGAAAAACCTTGAGGCTTCGGGCATCTTGAATCCTGAAAAGAACATTCCTCTCGTGGGGCCGTTGGTACAGACCAAATGGGACCAAGGTGCGCCTTACAATATGTACGTTCCCAATGGTTGGCCGACGGGCTGCGTGGCCACAGCGATGGCGCAACTGATGAAGTATTGGGAATGGCCAGTGCAAGGCACGGGCGAGCACAGCTACCAATGGAACGGCCAGACTTTGACCGCCAACTTCGGCGAGACCACCTACGACTGGGCCAACATGCTCGATGTCTACACCATGGGCGTGGTCACGCCGGAAAACAAGGAAGCCGTTGCCGTTTTGATGTCGCACTGCGGCATTTCGGTCGACATGATGTATGCTTTTGATGGCTCAGGGGCTTTCTCTGTCGATGTGCCGATTGCCATCAACAACTATTTCTCCTATTCCGACCATGCCACATACATCGCCAAGGCAGGCTATTCCTACAATGAATGGATTGCCCTGCTGAAGTCGAACATCGACCAGCATATTCCCTTGTATTATTCTGGTCAAGGCGATGACGGTGGTCACGCTTTCATTTGCCACGGATATGACAACGACGGGTTGTTCTATTTCAATTGGGGTTGGGGTGGCAGCAACGACTCATGGTTCCTCATCGATGGCGACAAGTTTGAGTTTAACAACAGCCAGGCAATTGTTTATGACTTTGTGCCTGATTATGTTTACAATGGTATGCCTCAAGTCGTTGAAAACCTTGCCGTCACCATCGACGGTGATGTTTCTCGCGTTGGCCATCTTTCCTGGACCAATCCAACTACAACGGTGACTGGCGAACTGTTGACTTCGTTGGATAAGGTGATTGTCAAGCGCAACGGTGTGATTGTTCAAGAGCTTACGGATGTCGCCCCTGGACAATCGATGACCTGCGACGATGAAGTGCCTTATTTCGACCAGTTTGAATACACCGTGCTTGTGGTTGCGGGCGACAACTACGGACGCACCACCACAACGACGGCGGTTTTCGGCCCATATTGCGAATGGACAGTGTTGATGACTTCTTCAGGATTCCAAGGCTGGGACGGCGGTGGCATCACCGTGCAGAATGCGGCTGGTTCCTACATCGACTTCCTGACCACCACCTCCTCCGGTGCCCAAATGCAGCGTTTCCAGATGGCCTTGGGCAACAACAACCTTTATTGGGTGGAGCCTAACTCCAACATCAACAACATCTCTTTCAAGGTAAAAGACTCCGAGAACCAAATCGTTTATCAATACGAAGGTCCTTCCTCTGGCCTTGAGGCGGGCCTGCTGCGCACACTCAACAACAGCTGCGGCAACGAAAACACCTGCGAGGCACCTTACAACTTGGTGGCCACCCTCGACCCCGACAATGACGAAAATGTCATCCTCACTTGGGAAAGCGACCACGAGCCAGAGTTCGGTTATTGCATCTATCGCGACGGCTTTTTGTTCAACATGGCGCATGAGACGCAATACGTTGACGAGCATACCAATCAAGGCGGTCATTGCTATTATGTCACAGCACTTTGCAACGGCGGTGAGACGGCCAACTCCAACGACTATTGCATCACTTCGGGCACGGGCTGCAACGAGCCTTCCGACCTCTATTACGAATACACTTCAAACAAGAAGGTGCAATTGTTCTGGTCTGCACCCGAAGGCACTTGGCCAACTGGCTACATCATCTACCGCAAGACCGACGACATGGCTTCCTACAAGGAAATCAAGCGTACAAAGCAGACCAATGTCAAAGACACTTCGGCCTCGCAAGGCGTTGTCTACCAATATGCTGTGGTGTCCTATTACGATACCATCGACTGCACCTCAACATACGCCAACGACCTTTTCGACCCATTAAAATACTATGTCCGCGTGGAGTGGAGCAATGTGCCCCAAGATTTGCAAGCCGAATTGGTTGGGGAAGACGAAAACATGAGCGTGAGTTTGAAATGGCGTCCCGCTTTCCAGGCTACGGGATATACCGTCACGCGCAACGGCACGAACATAGGCGAGGCTACCGAAACTGCTTTCATCGATGACAATCTCGAAGCGGGAGAAACCTATTGCTATCAAGTCATTGCTTACGGCGAGGAGTTTGGAACCCATTCCAACGAGGCCTGTGTCACTACGCCTGAAGCACCCGAACCGCCTGTCTTGCCTTGCCCAGCACCTGTGAACTTGCATAGAGATGAGCCATTTGCTGATGCTCATATCGCTTGGGATGCTCCTGAAGACCGTGTGCCTGATAGCTATACCGTTGTCATTATCAATCACTTGTTTGACGATGCCATTACAGAGGTGAGCGGCATAACAGAGCTGTTTTATGAGGAGCCTATCCATGTTGATGCTACCGATAAATCATACAAGGTGAAAGCGGTTTATGAAGAATGTGAGTCGGAATTTGCCCTGACCTCCCAAGGAGACGACTTTATCCGTGTCACGAGTTTGGATGTGCCTGAAAGCATGTTTTCTGCCGCGCTCTATCCCAATCCCACCACAGGTCAGCTGACCGTCGAAATGGAAGGCCTGAAGGAAGTTGAGGTGTATAATCTTGTCGGACAATGCCTGCTGCGGAAGGATGTTCCCGAAGGCAATGCCATCATCGACATAAGCGGCCTGCAAAACGGCGTTTACATGGTCAAAGTGAGTGCAAATTATGGCTCTGTCATGCAAAAAGTGGTGAAAATGTGATTCGTTTTGCGAAAAAAACTATCTTTGCGCCTTTGAAATCAATTAGAAATCAACAATAAACTATCAAAAAAATGAAAAAATCTTTATTTCTTACGATGACCTTGGCCTTGTTTGTGGGTCAGCTCATCGCATCGCCGGTCGGCGTGGAGCAAGCCCGCCAACTCGGCCTGAAGTATGTTCAGAGCCATTCTGCCCGCCAAGCCGTTGAACTCAATTTGGCTTACACCGAAATGACCGAAAGCGGCAATCCTGCCGTCTATGTCTTCAACTTCGAGAACGGTTTCATCCTCGTTTCGGCTGACGATGTGGCACGTCCCATCCTCGGCTTCTCCGATGAAGAGAGTTTTGACATCAACAATGTTCCCGATGGCTTTGCCTACTATCTGGGTCACTATGCGCGTCAGATTCAATTTGCGCAGGAAAACAATCTTGAACCTGAGATGGAGGTGGCTTCCGAATGGCGTCACGTTGCCTTCGACGGCTTCGAGAACGACAACCGCAGCACCCGTGGCGACATTGCCCCGCTGATTACCACCAACTGGAACCAAGACTCTCCTTACAACGCTTACTGCCCGACGGGTGGTGGCGGCCCAGGCGGCCATGCATACGCCGGTTGCGTGGCTACGGCCATGTCGATGGTGATGAAGAGATGGAATTGGCCCGACCACGGACAAGGCTCACATTCCTACACACCTGATGGCTATCCCACCCAAACGGTTGATTTTGAGAACACCTACTATCAATGGTCCAACATGCCCAACTCCTGCAATTCATCCAATTACCAGGCTGTGGCCACTTTGATGTATCACTGCGGTGTTTCTGTAGATATGATGTATGGCGGCGGTGCTTCGGGTGCCTATTCACAGGACGTTCCGCCTGCCATCGCCAACTATTTCCGTTACACCGACCATGCCACCCGCTTGGACCGTGACCTCTATTCCAAGTACGATTGGGAAGAAATGCTGATTGCCAGCCTCGAAGAAGGTTTCCCGCTGTACTATTCGGGTAGCGATACTGATGGTGGTCATGCTTTTGTTTGCTGCGGCTATCGTGAATACGATCGTAAGTTCTATTTTAACTGGGGCTGGAGCGGCTCGCTCAACAACTACTATGCCATCGATGCCCTTAACACAGGCTGGAACGGCAGCTTCAACATAGGTCAGGCCGCCATCTTCGACTTCATCCCCGACTATATCTATGATGCTTTGATTCCTGCTGTGGAAGACCTCACCGTCGAGGCAGAGAACGCCCACTCCAAGATGGGTGTTGTCCGTTGGACCAATCCTACGGTTTCGTTGGGCGGCCAAGCCCTCGAAAACATTGAGAAAGTGGTGCTGATGCGCAATGGTGTCGAGATTTTCGCTCAAGAGAATGTCGTTCCGGGCGAAGTGATGACTTTTGAAGACAACGTCTCCGATTTTGATTGCTATTCCTATCGCCTTTACTATCTTTCCAATGGCGTAAAAGGCCGTTTCGCTGATGTCACCTATCAATACGGCCCTACCTGCACGTGGAAAGTCATTGGCCAGACCACCAACTTCCAAGGCTGGAACGGCGGCAAAATCCAAGCGCTGAACGCCTTTAATACCGTTATTGAGGAAGTCACGATGTCCTCTTCAACGCCTGTCAGTCAATTAGTTCGTATGCCTGAAGGTGCTGTTAGCTTCAAATGGGTGGCTCCTTCGACGGCTGTCACCAGCATAACCATCAACATCAAGAACTCAAACAACCAGTCGGTTTATTCCTACACGGGTAATTCCAACCAAATTCCCGCAACGCTCTTTGAGGGTGACAACGACTGCGGTGGCTGCGAACCCCCGACTGGCTTGACCGGCGAATACCAATGGACAGGCGAGGGCTTCGGCACCCTGCTCAGTTGGAGCTACGACGTCGATCCGCAATCATTTAAGGTGTATCGTAGCGTCGATGGCATTGACTATGAAGAGATTGCCACCGTCGACAAGACCCTGCGCGAGTATTTCGACGTCGCTGAACAAGGCCTCTATTATTATAAGGTGACGGCTTATCGTAGCTACTGCGAGTCGACACCTGCCTGGACTGATGGCGGCGATGACTACATCCGCATCGAAGTGACTTCGGTCGGTGAGAACAACGTGGCAAACAACGTATTCCCGAATCCAGCCAACACCAGTCTCTGCGTGGAGGCCGAAGGTCTGCAACAGGTTGTCATCTGCAATGTGATGGGTCAAGTGGTCTATCGTCAGGCCTGCGACCAAGACGGCGTGGTCATCAACACCAGCAACTTCGCACAAGGTGTCTACACCATCACCGTAAAGAGCAGCAATGGCCAGTCGACCACGCGCTTCTCGGTGGTACATTAATTCAAGCCAAACAAAACAGGAAAGGGAACACCACAATGTTCCCTTTCTTTATCAACATAATAAACTGATACACAATGAAAAAGCTATTACTTACCTTTGCTATTCTGATGATGGGATGCTTCATGCTGCAAGCCCGTCCCGTCAGCGAGCAGACTGCGCGTAATTTGGCGCAAAGCTTTGTGACGGCCAACTTCGAGTTCACCCGCCAAAGCACCGACCTGCAATTGGTTAAAACCACGTTTTCCGAAAGGGGAGAGGCTTGCTATTATATCTTCAACGTAGGCGAGACGGGATTCGTCATCATGGCCGGCGACGACTGTGTGCGTCCCATCATCGGCTACTCCGAGCAAGGCGTTTTCAACCCCGATGATATGGCACAGGCTTTGGTCGATTTCCTTGAGGCAAAACGTCAGTTCGTCATGGACAAGGCTCAAAAAGGCACACAAACTTATGAAGTGGCGGTTGACTGGGCGATGTTGGAGAAAACGGGCCGCATGGTGTCGCGCCACGGTGGGAGAGAGGACGAATACCTCTGCACGACCACTTGGAACCAGAATTATCCTTACAACTATTTTTGCCCCGAAGGTGAAGGCGGGCCTGGCGGACACTGCTATGCAGGCTGTGTGGCAACGGCTGCCGCCCAGCTGATGAAGTACTGGAACCACCCGATTCAGGGGCGGGGTAGCCATACCTATATCCCCGAAGACCATCCCGAATACGGTCCGTTGACCGTCAACTTCGGCGAGGCGACCTACGACTGGGAAAACATGCCCAATTCCATCTCGGCCAACTCGCCCATCGAACAGATTGAGGCTGTTGCCCAGTTGATTTATCATGCGGGCGTTTCGGTCGACATGAACTATCGTCCCACCAGCAGCGGTGCGGTCACGGGCAGGCTGTGCGAGACTATGCCGGCCTATTTCTTCTACACCGACCGTATGGACAATCTCTATCGCGAGAATTACACCCATGAGGATTACATGCAGCTCATCATCAATGCCATCGATATGGATTGGCCTATGGTGCATCGTGGCGGCGGACATGCCTACGTGCTTGATGGCTATAACGACAACGATATGGTACACTTCAACTGGGGCTGGAGCGGAAGCAGCGACGGATGGTTCAACATCGACGACCACGGCTACACCGACGGCGAGAGCGTCATCTACAATTACGTGCCTGCCGAGCATTACGCAGCCACGCCAGCCGCGCCTACCGACATTCAGGTTGAGCCGATGCAGGACGGCACCCTTTCAGCCACTATCACTTGGACGAACCCAACAATCACCTTGACCAACGACGTCCTCGATTCCATTGAACAAATCATGGTGCTTCGCAATGGAATGGTGGTTTACACCGAAGACAATGTGACACCAGGTGCTGAGATGAGCTTCACCGATGAAAGCGTTCCGTACTATGACTGCTACCAATATGCCGTGTGTGCCATCAAAGACGGTCAGCGTGGCGAGTCGGTGGTGTCCGACAAGGTTTTTGTCGGCCCGGTTTGCGATTGGAAAATCATCATGCAAAGCACGGCTTTCCAAGGATGGAACGGCGGCTATTTATCGCTCTACACAGCTTCTGGCAAGGAGTTGCAGCGCATGACCATCACCAACTCTATCCCCGCCACCTTCGATTTTCCCGTGCCTGTGGGGAACGTAAGCTTCGGCTGGACGGCACCCAACAATGCGGTGAGCAACATGAGCATCGTGATTAAGGACGCTTCAGGGAATTCGGTTTATACCTATTCGGGCAACTCCAACGGCATCGAGGAGGGCATCATCTTCCGAGCCAACAACGACTGCGGCTCAGGTATGACGACAGCCACTCCGTATGGCTTGGTCGCGGAGGCCAATGGCGGCGATGTGGTCCTCAATTGGAACTGCGACGAAACGCCCGTTTATGGATTCAACATCTATCGTGATGATGTCCTTTTCGGCATGGCTCGCGAAGGCACTACGTTCACGGATGTCGATGTTGATGGAGGCTATTGCTACTCTGTGACGGCTTTGAGTGAAGGCGGCGAGTCGGAAATGTCGAATGAGACCTGCGCCTCGGCAGGCGACTGCATGGCGGCTTCCAACTTCTGGTTTGAATACACAGGCAGCAACTACAAAATCAAGCTGACTTGGGACAAGCCCGAAACCGAAGGCCTGTCAGGATATTACCTCTACAGGAAGTACGGCGAAGATGGCTCGTATGAGCGCATCAAGTTGTTGGGAGCTTCGGCCACGTCTTATACCGACAATTCGGCCAACGTGCAGGGTGACTATTATTATCGACTTTATGCCTACTATAGTGTCTCCGACTGCACCTCATCGCCGGCATCCATCAGGTACAATCCCAATCTGTTCTATCTCCACGTCTACTATTCGCCGACCGCAGTTGACGAAAACAATCAGCTGAATGTCAGTCTGTTCCCCAATCCAGCCTACCAAAGTCTTAACATTGAGGCAGAGGGTATGGCGCAAGTCAAGGTTTGCAATATGCTTGGTCATGTGGTGATGGAGCGTGAGATGGAGGGCAATGTGTTGTCAATCAGCACTTCCGATTGGAGCGAAGGCTTGTATGTGGTGACCATTCGTAACGGAAACGGTACAGTGGTGCGTCGTGTGTCGATAGTGCATTAAGGTATTTTTTGCCGAAATGTATTCCGAAATGGTGAGGTTTTTTAGAAATTTGCTATTTTTGCGGCTCTAAAATCGAAATCTATCAACAATAATTTAAATCAAACGTAAAATGAAAAAACATCTCTTGAGTTTGCTTGCCTTGATTCTCGGCATCGGGATGGCCCAGGCCAATCCGGTCAGCGTGAGCCAAGCCAAGCTCGTCGGACAACAGTTTGTCCAAACCAATTTCGACCTGTCGCGTCAAGCTGGTGAACTGACTTTGGTCTACACTGGCACTTCCACCCGTGGCGAGGCCTGCTTCTATGTTTTCAATGTCGGGAATGAGGGATTTGTCATGGTCTCTGCTGACGACGTTTATCGCCCCATCGTCGGTTTCTCTTACGAAGGCGCTTTCGACGCCCAGAACATCAATCCCGAACTGAATTACATGCTCAACGAACTGATTTCTTATCGCAGTGGCAAGCTGACAGGCAATCCTTCGCCTGCTGTGGCTTCCGAGTGGAAACAAGTCACCGAGCGTGGTAAAATGAGGTCGCTCAACGGCGGTCGTGCCGACACCTACCTCTGCACCACAAGATGGAACCAGGATTATCCTTACAACTATTATTGCCCCACGGCTTCAGGCGGACCTGGTGGCCATGTCTATGCCGGTTGTGTGGCTTCTGCCATGAGCCAGGTGATGAAATATTGGAACCATCCTCTCAAAGGAAATGGTAGCCATACCAATCCCAACGGCGGTAGCGCCAACTTCGGCAATACCAACTACGATTGGGAGAATATGCCCAATAGCATCAACAGCAGTTCGCCACAAGAGCAAATTGATGCTATCGCCACGCTGATGTACCACTGCGCCGTTTCGGTCAACATGATGTGGGCTATCGACGGTAGTGGTGCCTACTCTGGCGATGTGCCGGGAGCTATCGCCCAATATTTCAACTACTCCAACCAGGCCGTGTTGAGAAGCAGAGACAGCTATTCCTACGACAACTGGGCCAACATGATGAAAGAGTCCTTCGACATGGGCTGGCCGTTGTATTATAGCGGTCAAAGCCCTGATGGTGGCCACGCTTTCGTTTGCGACGGTTACAACGATGCCAACCTCTTCCATTACAACTGGGGCTGGGGCGGCAGCGGCGACGGTTGGTTCGACTTCGACCTTATTGACTACAACAGCAGCGACGGTGCCATTTTCAACTTTGTCCCGGTTGAGGTCTTTAACAACACAGCTCAGGCTCCCACCAACCTCACTGTTACCCCTGCAGACAACAATGTCTTGTCGGCTACCGTTTCTTGGACAAATCCTTCCAAGACCTTGAACAACAGCAACCTGACTACTATTGATCAAATCGTTGTTTGCCGTAATGGAGAAATCATCTACACGGAAGACAATGTGACTCCGGGTGCCAGCATGACCATCACCGATAACAGCGTGCCGCGTTTTGATAGCTTTATTTACTCCGTTTATGCTATTTATTCTGGCAATCACGGCAAGGTCGTCTATTCCAACAGGGTCAGCTTCGGTCCCACCTGCGGATGGACTATTAATGTCACCCAAGCCTCTTTCACGGGCTTCCGTGGCGGCGCCATCCATATCTACAATGCATCTGGCACTGAGTGCGCCTCTGTGACCACCACCTCTTCCAGCGTCCAATCCTTCCCCGTCGACGTGCCTCTGGGTCATGTCTCTTTCGGCTGGACGCCCCAAACCAGCGGCAATGCTTTCAATATGGGTTTCACCATCAAAGATTCGCAAAATACTGTGGTTTATACCTTCAGTGGTTCTTCCGATGAGATGCCCGAAGGCATTTTCTATGACACCAACAATGGCTGCGGCAACGCGACTGGAACGGGCGTCCCGACCAACCTTGTTGCTCTCCGCGACGATGACAATCCTTACACCATCCATGTGTCGTGGGACGGCATCAATGATTCAGGTTATGGCTACACGGTTTATCGCGACGGACTGCTCTATCGCCTCATCCCCGAAGGCACTTCCTTCGATGATGCGAATGCTCCTCTTGGTGGCCACTGCTACCGCGTCGGCTTCCTGAGCGATGGCGGCGAGAATCCTGGCTATTCCAATGAGTCATGCGCCACTGCGGGCGAGTGCTACGCCCCGACGGACATTGACTATGAGACCACTGGCTCCAATTTCAAGATCAAACTGAAATGGACGAAACCCGATCCGGCTGAAGGCTTGTCAGGCTACTTCCTGTTCCGCTCAACCACCCCGGACGAGGGTTACGAGCGCATCAAGCTCCTTGGTGCCAATGCCACTTCCTACACCGACAACACCGCCAACCAGCAGGGTCACTACTACTACAAGCTTTACGCTGTGTATAACGACCTTGAATGTGAGTCGGCTCCTGCCTATTGGATTTACGATCACAACCAGTTCTATCTGCACGTCTACTATTCACCCACCAGTGTTGAAGAGCTTGAGTCTGGCGAGGTGATGGTTTATCCGAATCCTACCACGGCACGTTTCACAGTGGAAGCTTCTGAAATGACCCACGTCAGCGTGTTCAACACCCTTGGTCAGGTGGTCTATGAGGCCAACTGCGAAGGCAACGTAACCGAAATCAATCTGAGCAACGTGGAGACGGGCATCTACATGGTGCGCATCGACACCAAGACTGGTTCGGTCACCAAACGCATCACCGTAATCAAGTAAAAGTTTTTTCATAAGCATTTGTTTTTTTGGTGCGCCCACCTTGTTATTGAGGTGGGCGTTTTTTCTTATCTTCGCGCCGCAATGAAATGCAGAAACCTCATACTCGTATTTCTCCTCTTTGTTGGCATAAGCCTTTGTGCACAAGGTAGATACCATCCAGGGGATGTTGTGCCGAAACCTTATCTCAAGGTGTTTGGTTCCGAGAGATTTTTTGAAATCATGCCCATCAGCGAGGAGCAGAAAGCCTTAATGCGAGGATGCTCTTTCCATGATGAGAAGATTGTTTCGTGGGATGAATTGCGTTATCTTCGCGTATTGCACAGCGATGCGGAGGGCAATGCCATCGTGGGTGAGATGGTCTGTAACAAAGTAATAGCTAAGGATTTATTATTGATTTTCAAGGAATTGTATAAAGCACAATATCCCATCGAACAGATGCTGTTAATAGAGCATTTTCATGGTGACGACGAAGCCTCTATGCAGGCCAACAACACTTCTTGTTTCAACCAACGACACATTCCCATTGGGGGCTTAATGTCGAAACACAGTTATGGAATGGCTGTCGACATCAACCCGAAATATAATCCGTATTATAAAGTGAGAGAAGGAAAAACGCCTCTTATTCGTCCAGAGGGCAGCGAGATATGGTTGGATAGGAGGGAATCGTCACCTTATCTCATCCGCAAAGGCGACTTGTGTTACAAGCTTTTCAAGCAAAAGGGGTTCCATTGGGGCGGCGAATGGCTCAGTGGAAAAGACTACCAACATTTTGAGAAGTAGCATTCTTGATTCTTATGCTTTCCGTTCCCAAATCTCAAAACGATAGGAATAATCCACTTGTGGGTCGTCGTCAATTACTTCCAAATCCACCAAATCCCATTCATCGAAGTTGATGTAAGGGAAATAAGTGTCGGCCTCGAAACTCTTGCCAATGCGAGTGAGATAAAGACGGTCGGCAAGGGGCAAAAACTGCTCATACACCATGCCGCCACCCATGATGAAAACTTCGTCCTCGCTTTTCACCATTTCCAAAGCCTGCGGTATGGACGAAACCAGCTCAAAGCCTTCGGGAGCGTTTTCCAATCGCGAACTCAGGATGATGTTGCGGCGGTTGGGCAGGGCCTTTTGGTTGGGTAGAGAGAGGTATGTCTTGTAACCCATGATGACCGTGTGTCCCGAGGTGATTTTCTTGAATTGCCTCAGATCACGCGAGTTGTGCCAGATAAGGTCGCCGTTTCGCCCGATGGCGCGGTTTTCGGCCATGGCTACAATGATGGAAAGGGTCATTATGTTGAAATCTTTAGATTCGACGTCAGTCAATTGTTGATTGTTTAATCGTTTAATTGTTGTAGAGACGCATTGGATGTGTCTCAAAATCTAATTTATACCGAAACCTCGCCCTTAATCGCTGGCCACGGGTCGTAATTCTCCAAAGTAAAATCCTCATATTTAAAGCCGAAAATATCCTTGACTTCAGGATTGATTTTCATTGTAGGCAACGGGTGCGGTGTTCGCGACAGTTGCAACTTCACTTGCTCGATGAGGTTGTTATAAATGTGCACATCGCCGAAAGTATGTACGAACTCGCCGACTTCAAGATTGCAAACCTGCGCCATCATCATCGTGAGCAAAGCATACGAAGCGATGTTGAACGGCACACCAAGAAACACATCTGCGCTGCGTTGGTAAAGCTGGCATGACAATTTACCGTTGGCCACATAAAATTGGAAGAAACAATGGCAGGGCGGCA
The DNA here is from genome assembly GCA_902782455.1 of uncultured Bacteroidia bacterium. Lineage (GTDB taxonomy): Bacteria > Bacteroidota > Bacteroidia > Bacteroidales > F082 > Limimorpha. The sequence goes on from CACZNA010000028.1 coordinate 16,150, forward strand.
AGGCTGCCTTGCCAGCGGCTACATTGGCGGCGAAATCTTTCTCATGTTCATCAGGTAGAACGCTTGGATTCCAAGCGGTTACGATATGCCGACGGCTGTTCGGGTTTGTCTTGATGCTCTCTACCACTTGCTTGACTTGGTCGATGCCCTCGTTGTTCCAATTGCGCCATTGTGCGCCGTAAACGGGACCGAGGTCGCCGTTGGCGTCGGCCCATTCGTCCCAAATCGAGACTTTGTGGTCGTGCAGATATTGGATGTTGGTGTCGCCGTTAAGTAGCCAAAGCAGTTCATAGATGATGGATTTCAAATGCACTTTCTTAGTCGTCACCAAAGGAAAGCCCTTCGAGAGGTCAAACCGCATTTGGTAGCCGAACACGCTGATGGTGCCCGTGCCCGTGCGGTCACCTTTCTGGTGGCCGTGGTCGAGGATGTATTGTAGTAGGTCTAAATATTGCTTCATTATTGGTGGTTTTATGGCGCAAAAATACGGGATTTTCCTGAAAAATGGTTTGATTTGAAAAATATGTGTAATTTTGCAATGAATTAGATGTTTCGTGTTATGTCACAGAAATTGCTTTGGAAAATACAGTATATCAATCTTTGCATCAATGAGTTTGCGAGGAAATATCGGCTTACTCCCCAGATGGCATACAATTATCTCAATGCCTACAAGGGACTTTCGTTCCTTGATGAATGTTATGAGGCGGAACATACTGATTCATTGATGAATACGATGGATAATTTAAAAATGATTTGTGGTCGCAACGGAGGTTCGCTATGATTTTGTTCCACGGCACGAATACGAATTTTGAGACGATAGACCTTTCCAAATGCCTGCCTTACAAGGACTTCGGGAAAGGTTTTTATCTTACTTTGTCGAAAAGAGATGCGTTTGAACGTGCCAAGGACAAGTGCAACAAGGAAGGAACGGGAGTGCCTACAGTTCTGGCTTTCAAATGGGATGAAAATCAGAAAGGGCTGAATGTCAAGCGGTTTGAAAAAATGGATGAAGAATGGGCCAATTTCATAGTGTCGAACCGCAGCCGTAAGAAAAAGCAGCATTGCGATTATGATATTGTTATTGGCCCGGTTGCCGATGACGGTGTTATCCTATCTATCCAACTCTTTGAGGCGCAAGTAATTGACATGGATACTTTGCTGGCAAAGCTGAAGTATGTCCGTCTTACAATACAATATTGTTTCCTCACGCAAAAGGCGATAGACACTTTGATTAAGGTATGAAAAAGCAGGAATTCGATTATATTGTCCAGTTTGTCACTGATAGCTTGATAGGCTTTCTTATGGAGGACTATAAGTTACCTATTCTTGAAGCCTTTGACAAAGTGTATCGGTCTGACACATTACGCAAGTTACAAGACAAATCAACAGGCTTGTATCTTCGCAGCGCGGCTTACACATACGAATATTTGAAAAAGGAACTTCAATTGTCTTAACCTTTAGTTCAATTCAAAGTGAAAATCCTGCTGAAAGTCAACGCTTTCAGCAGGATTTTCTGTTTGTTTATCAACAGGTTAATTCTTCTCTGGCTCATGTTTGTACTTAAACAAAATCGCAAACAAAATCCCAACCACCAAGGCAAAGGCCGCAAACACATACCAGGACGACGACCAGCCGCTCATCACGTCGAAATTCGGGTTGGCTGAGGGGTTGAAAACAAGGCGGTTCACCACAGCTTGGGCGCAGTATGAGCCGATGGTGGCACCAAAGCCGTTGGTCATCATCATGAACACGCCTTGGGCACTGCTGCGGATGCTGGGGTCAGTGTTTTGGTCCACGAAAAGCGAACCGCTGATGTTGAAGAAGTCAAAGGCCACGCCGTAGACAATCATGGAGAGTACCAACAGCACGAGGCCGAAGCCCGTCGGACTGCCTGCACCGAGGAAGAAGAAACGCAATGCCCACGCGACAAAGGCAATGAGCATCACCTTCTTGATGCCGAACTTCTTCAGGAAGAAGGGGATGAGCAGGATGCAAAGTGTTTCTGACACCTGCGAGATGGATGACAAAAACACGTTGTGTTTCACAGCGAAGGCGTTGGCATATTGCGGGTCGGCACCGAAAGCGTCAAGGAAGGGTGTGGCGAAGCCGTTGGTCACTTGCAGGCACATACCCAACAGGAAAGAGAAGATGAAAAACACGCACATCTTCGAATCCTTGAACAGCGAGAAGGCACGCAAACCGAAAGTGTCGACAAAAGATTTGTTTTCCACATTCTTGTTCACAGGGCAGTTGGGCAAGGTGAAGGAATACACGGCGAGAACGAGGCCCCAAGCGGCGGAAACAAACAACTGCTGATAGCCATCCTTGAAGCCTGTGAAGTTGACAATCCACATGGAGAGGATGAAGCCGATGGTGCCGAACACGCGGATAGGAGGGAAGGCCTTCACAGTATCGAGGCCAGCTTGGTTCAAGGCGTTGTACGACACGGAGTTACCCAACGCGATGGTCGGCATGAAGAAAGCCACGCTGAGCGCGTAGAACGGGAACAGTTGCCCGAAACTGATGGCACTACCGTATTTCATACCCATGTAGCCCGCCAAGGCCATGAAGACGGCAGCGATAAAATGGCAGATACCGAGCAACTTCTGCGCGGGAATCCAACGGTCGGCAACAATTCCCATCAAGGCGGGCATGAACAGGGAAACGATGCCCTGAATGGCGAAAAATCTCCCGATGTTGGCACCCATTCCGACTTTGCTGAGATAGATGCCCAATGAACAAAGATAAGCCCCCCACACCGCAAAGATGAGGAAGTTCATCACGATAAGCCTGAATTTGATTGCTTTCATATTTCTGGATTTAAAGATTTAAAATTCAATGATTTAATATTTAAAGATTTAAGATTTCAAAATTTCAAACCCTCAACTAATAACTCTAAACTCTCAACTCTGCCCTCTTCCTTTGATTTCATCCCGAATCTTAGCGGCCAAGCCGTAGTCCTCGTTTTCAATTGCTTCTTCCAGCATGTCCTCCAACTCATGAACGGTGAGTAGGTCGAAATTGGTGTCTGGTGATACCTTATTAATATTTACGGGGTCGTCTTGGTTGTCAGGTTGGTCGTCTTGTTCGATGGTTTCCATGATGATGCCTGCCTCTGCCATGACCGTTTCGTAGGCACTGATGCCGCATCCACAACGCACGGCAATGGCAATGGCATCGGAAGGACGCGCATCGACCATGGTGAGGTTATCGCCTTGCTTGCATACCAACATGGCATAATACACACCCTCGCGGAACCGATTGATGACCACTTCCTTGATTTCTATGCCAAACTCCTTGGCGAAACGCAGGAAAAGATCGTGGGTGAGTGGTCGACCACCGCGTTTTCGGTCGATGCCAACGGCGATGCTCTCTGCCTCGGCACCTCCGATAACGATGGGCAACTTGCGTTGTGAATTCTTGTCACCCAAAATCAGCACGTATGCCCCCGTCGACGATTCGCTGTACGTCAAGCCGATGATTTCCAAACTGACTTTGTTCATCTCTGTTCGTTTTTCAAAGTTTGCGAAGGCATTGGCCGTTTAAGAAACTGAAAATGAATCCCTTGTTTTTTGTCGCGTCCTTTTTCCTTCAATCGTCAAAAGTAGGGACTTTTTCGGAAATGGACAAAAAAAGTTGCATCCATGAAAAAAACTGACAAAAAATTTGGTGTATCAATTCATTTTGTCCTTATTTTTGTCCCGTCTAAGACAATAACCTTAAGGGCAAATTAAGTCTAACTAAATTATAACCTTATGAGTAACAGTATTGTTTACATCGTGTTAGCCGCCTCAATCCTGGCGCTGACATTCGCTTACATCTTCTTCAAACAGATGATGAAAGAAGATGAAGGCACGGATTTAATGAAGAAAATCGCTGCGTATGTCCGCAAGGGCGCGATGGCTTACCTGAAGCAGCAGTACAAAGTGGTGACTATCGTGTTCGTCATTTTGGCTGTGGTTTTCTTAGTGATGAATCACTTCCACTTGCAGAACGGCATCGTGTGGTTCGCATTCCTCACGGGCGGTTTCTTCTCGGGCTTGGCGGGCTTCTTCGGCATGAAGACAGCCACCTACGCTTCAGCGCGTACTGCTAACGCCGCCCGTAAGTCACTCAACAGCGGCCTGCAAGTGGCTTTCCGCTCGGGTGCTGTCATGGGTCTTGTCGTGGTGGGTCTTGCCCTGCTTGATGTTTCCGTGTGGTTCCTCGTGCTGAATGGCACAGGCCTTCTTGAGGCTGTCGGAGCCGAAAACGACCTCATCACCATCACCACCACCATGCTGACCTTCGGTATGGGTGCCTCTACGCAGGCTCTGTTTGCCCGTGTGGGTGGTGGTATCTACACCAAGGCTGCCGACGTCGGTGCTGACCTCGTCGGTAAGACCGAGTACAACATCCCCGAGGATGACCCGCGCAACCCCGCCACCATCGCTGACAATGTTGGTGACAACGTCGGTGACGTGGCTGGCATGGGTGCCGACCTTTATGAGTCCTACGCTGGTTCTATCTTGGCTACAATGGCTTTAGGTGCTTCGGCATTTGCCACTGCCGCCGTCGAAGGAATGCAGTTCAAGGCCGTGCTGGCTCCTATGCTGATTGCCGCTGTGGGCGTGTTGCTCTCCATCATTGGCATCTACCTCGTGAAGACCAAGGAAAATGCTGGCATGAAAGAACTTCTCGGTGCATTGAGCCGTGGCACCAACGCTGCCGCCGTGCTTATCGCCGTGGCCACTTTCGGCATCATGTATTTCCTCTTCGGTAAGGAAACGGGCGAATTGGCCAATATGTGGTGGCAAACCTCGCTTTCCGTGGTGGTCGGTCTGCTGGCCGGTGTCATCATCGGAAAGGCTACTGAATACTACACTTCGCAAAGTTATAAACCCACCCAAAAGGTGGCCGAAAGTTCAAAGACCGGCCCTGCCACGGTGATTATCTCTGGCTTGGGCTTGGGTATGCTTTCCACGGCCATTCCGGTCGTTACTGTGGGCGTGGCCATTGTTTTGGCTTACCTTTGCGCCAACGGATTCAACATTGAGTTTACGGCTGCTAACCTGTCGAGAGGTCTTTACGGTATCGGTATTGCCGCCGTGGGTATGCTTTCCACATTGGGTATCACTTTGGCCACCGACGCTTACGGTCCCATCGCGGACAATGCCGGTGGTAACGCCGAAATGAGCGGCCTCGAACCTGAAGTGCGCAAGCGCACTGACGCTCTCGATGCTCTTGGCAACACCACCGCTGCCACGGGTAAGGGCTTCGCCATCGGTTCTGCCGCTTTGACCGCCCTCGCGCTTTTGGCCTCCTACGTTGAGGAAATCAAGATTGCCTTGGTGCGTATCGGACAAAACCTGCCCAACGGCGTTGAAGCCACCAAGGCCACTTTGGTTGACTTCATGGAAGCCTACAACGTCAACCTGATGAACCCTGTCGTTCTCGTGGGTGTGTTCATCGGCGCCATGATGGCCTTCGTGTTCTGCGGCATGACGATGAATGCTGTGGGTCGCGCCGCACAAAAGATGGTGGAGGAAGTCCGCCGCCAGTTCAGCACCATCAAGGGCATCCTTGAAGGCAAGGCCGAACCCGACTACGAGCGTTGCGTGGCCATCTCCACGAAGGGCGCACAGCAGGAAATGCTGGTGCCTTCCATCCTCGCCATCCTCGTCCCGATTTTGACGGGTGTCATTCTGGGCGTTCCCGGCGTGCTGGGTCTTCTCATCGGTGGTTTGAGCACGGGCTTCGTCTTGGCCGTTTTCATGGCCAACTCGGGCGGTGCTTGGGATAATGCCAAGAAGTATGTCGAGGAAGGCAACTTCGGCGGCAAAGGCTCTGAAAACCACAAGGCTACCGTCGTTGGCGACACCGTCGGCGACCCGTTCAAGGATACGTCAGGACCTTCCCTGAACATCCTCATCAAACTGATGAGCATGGTGAGCATCGTGATGGCCGGTTTGACCGTCACTTGCCACTTGCTGTAATCAGTCACTTTTCTAAAGTTCCCCAAGCCGTAGCAAGTTGCCGGTTTGGGGATTTTTTTTTGTTTTTCAATATTACATACCAATAGTTTTGCTACCTTTGTCACATTCTATTGCAAAAGTATCTGCTTCTTACCATACAGAAATGACAAGTAAGTAGACAAGCAAATTTAGTTGACATAATAGACTGCGAGACTCTGAGACTGCGGGACCGCGAGTCGAACAAATACCCGAAGTCCCGTGTCCCGAAGTCAAAAGAAATTGCAGTTTAATTCTGAACAGTTACTTATGAACTAATATTAACCGCTATGAAAAAGAAAGTATTATTGATGATTGCCTGCGTAGCCGCGATGCTGGCGGCAGGCTCGGGCCTTAAGGCCCAAGAGGTCACGGTTCCACTATTGCCCGGGTGGACGTGGATTTCCTATCCTGGGGCAGTACCCTTTGACATTGCAACGGCGTTTGGCTCGTTCACGCCGTTGGAGGGCGACGTGATCGAATCCCAGTTCGGCATGGTCAGTTACGTTGACGGAGCATGGTTGGGAGATTTCGACCAGTTCTACCCCGGCTACGGCTACATGTACTATTCGACGCGCATGGTGCCCGTCACGGTGACATTCAATGCGCAGCAGCCAACACAGCAGGTTGTGGTGACCACAGACACGCCCCAGTTCATTACCGCCATCTCGGCTATAGGGGGCGGTGAGGTGACCACCAATGATGGCACCTACATCCTCGTGAAAGGCCTTTGTTGGGCCACGCATGAGAATCCCACGACCAACGACGACTTCTACCAAGAGGCCGAAAGCGGTGTGGGCACTTTCTCTGTTTCGATGACCGGCCTTAACATTAGCACCACGTACTATGTCCGTGCCTACGCCGTTACTCCAAATGGCACGGTGTATGGCGACCAGAAGACCTTCACCACCCGCGATGGCATTCCAGCAGTGAGCACAGCCTCGGTTACGAGCATAACGGGTGAAACAGCCAGCTGTGGAGGAACGGTGACCGACAACGGAGGCTTGAATGTAACTGCTCGGGGCGTTTGTTGGAGCATCAGCCAGAATCCTACCGTGAGCGACAGCCACACCACGAATGGCTCCGGGCTTGGCAGCTTTACTAGTAGCATTACAGGTCTGAGCATAAGCACTACTTATTATGTGAAGGCATACGCTTCCACGAGCCAGGGCACAGCCTATGGCGAAGAGGTAAGCTTCACCACGCGCAATGGCATTCCGACTTTGACCACTACTGAGGTTACAAATATTCAAGGCATAGTCGCTACCAGTGGAGGCAACATCACTGATGACGGAGGTCTGGCTATTACGGCTCGAGGTGTTTGCTGGAGTACAACACCGAGTCCTACTCTTGCGAACTTTCATACTACCAATGGCAATGGAGCAGGCTCTTTCTACAGTTACATGACAGGTCTGAGTATGAGTACTACCTATTATGTGCGTGCATACGCCACTAATAGTTTTGTCACTGTATATGGCAACCAACTCAGTTTTACCACAACAAATGATGAACGCGCCTACGTTGACCTCGGTCTGCCGAGCGGCCTGCTGTGGGCCACCTGCAATGTAGGTGCCGACAGCCCTGAGGACTATGGCGACTACTTCGCCTGGGGCGAGACTCTACCCAAGGACACTTACAATTGGAGCACATACCAGTACTGCAACGGCAACAGTAGAGCATTGACCAAGTACTGCAACAAATCTAATTACGGCTACAATGGTTTCACCGACAACCTAACCACCTTGCAACCCGAAGACGATGCAGCCACAGCCAATTGGGGTTCTGACTGGCGCATGCCCACCAAGGATGAATGGCAGGAACTATACCAAAACACGACCATCACATGGACGACCCAGAACGGCGTAAACGGACGACTCTTCACCGCCTCAAACGGCAACAACCTCTTTCTACCTGCTGCAGCCTGTCACGTCGGTAGTGGCTTCGAAGATGTGGGCAGCTACGGTCGCTACTGGTCGAGTTCGCTTCTCTCGTACGACCCAAGCAATGCGTGGTTCCTCTACTTCGATTCGAACGAAGCCGACATGTGGTCACTTGGCGGCCGCGACTGTGGACAACCTGTTCGAGCGGTGCATTCCTCTGTGCAAAACACTTCTTTTAATATTAATGCGACTTCTAGCCCAAGCGAAGGCGGCACAGTGACGGGCGATGGCACCTACCAAGATGGGCAATCATGCATGGTGACGGCCACTGCTAACGTGGGCTACACTTTCACCAATTGGACAGAGAATGGGGAGGTGGTTTCTACTGATGCAACCTATTCATTCGTTGTGGAAACCGATAGGTTCTTAGTTGCCAACTTTACAGGCGATCATGCCTACGTTGATCTCGGCCTGCCGAGTGGACTGTTGTGGGCCACCTATAACGTGGGTGCCGATTCGCCTGAAGATTATGGCGCCTACTTCGCCTGGGGCGAGACTCAGCCTAATTACGGCTATGATTGGAGCACCTACCAGTACTGCAACGGCAGCTACAACACGTTGACTAGGTATTGCAACAACTCCAGCTATGGTTACAACGGCTTCACCGACGACCTAACAACCTTGTTGCCTGGAGACGATGCAGCGACAGTCAACTGGGGTGCTGGCTGGCGTATGCCCACCAAGGCGGATTGGCAGGAGCTTCTCGACAACACGACCAATGGTGGATTGGGAACCCAGAACGGCGTGGATGGTTATTGGTTTATCGCTTCCAACGGCAACAGGCTTTTCCTTCCTGCTGCAGGCTGCCATGACGGTGAAAACTCCGGCGATTACAGTAGAGGCTTTTACTGGTCGAGTTCGCTCGGCACGGATAGTCCAGACGAGGCGCGGACGTTCTATTTCATGCCAGGACTTTGGGGCGGGTCTTATGGTGTGGGCTCAAGAGATCGTTGCAATGGGCTGTCTGTTCGTGCAGTGCGTCAGGGTCAGAACACATCTTATATTAATGCTACTTCCAACCCGAGCGAAGGCGGCATAATAACTGGCGGCGGTACCTACCAGATGGGGCAATCCTGCACAGTGACGGCCACTGCCAATGCAGGCTACACATTCACCAATTGGACAGAAAACGGGGAAGTGGTTTCGACTGATGCAATCTATTCATTCACCGTGGAATTCGATAGAACTTTGGTGGCCAACTTTACAGGTGACGGTGTTCACGCTTATGTTGATCTCGGCTTGCCGAGCGGCCTATTGTGGGCTACCTGCAATGTGGGTGCCGATTCTCCCGAGAACTATGGCCACTACTTCGCCTGGGGCGAGACTCAACCCAAGAGATTCTATAATTGGGATTACTACCAATACTGCAACGGCAACTACAACACGTTGACTAGGTACTGCAACAACTCCAGCTATGGCTACAACGGTTTTATCGATGACTTGACGACCTTGTTGTCCGAGGACGATGCGGCTACAGCCAGTTGGGGTGATGGCTGGCGTATGCCCACCAAGGAGGAATGGCAGGAGCTTTACCAAAACACAACCCACACGATAACGTACTTGAACGAAGTGAAAGTACTTTGCTTCACTGCTTCAAATGGTAGTAGTCTCATCCTTCCTGCCGCTGGCTATGACGAAGGTTATAACCATCCTATCGATTTCGGTAGTAATGGCTATTATTGGTCGAGTTCGCTCTCTACTGACACACCGAGCGGGGCGTGGTATTTCTACTTCGAAGATGATTACTTTGTTGGTGTGAGCTACTCCGCTTACCGCTCCGATGGGCGGTCTGTCCGGGCTGTGCGTTCTACTGGCCAGAATACATCTTTTATTATTAATGTTACTTCCAGTCCGAGTGAAGGCGGCATAGTAACTGGAGGCGGTACTTATCAGGAGGGGCAATCATGCACGGTGACGGCCACTGCCAACCCAGGCTACACATTCACCAATTGGACAGAGAATGGGGAGGTGGTTTCCGTTGAAGCTATTTATACCTTTACAGTGAATGGAGATAGGAACTTGGTGGCAAACTTTGCTGTTTCTAGCAGCAACCATGACTATGTCGACCTCGGCCTGCCGAGCGGCCTGCTTTGGGCCACCTGCAACGTGGGTGCAGACAGCCCCGAGGACTACGGCGACTACTTCGCCTGGGGCGAAACCCAGCCGAAGGACACCTACAACTGGAGCACCTACCAGTACTGCAACGGCGACTACAACACGCTGACAAAATATTGCAGCAACTCCAGCTACGGCTACAACGGCTTCACCGACAACCTGACCACCTTGTTGCCCGAGGACGACGCGGCCACAGCCAATTGGGGCAGCGACTGGCGTATGCCCACCAAGGAGGAATGGCAGGAACTCTATAACAACACGACCGTTACTTGGACGACCCAGAACGGTGTGAACGGACGACTCTTCACTGCCTCCAACGGCAACAGTCTCTTCCTGCCCGCCGCCGGCTGCCGTTGGGGCGTCGACCTCGAATACGCGGGCGGCGACGGCAACTACTGGTCGAGTTCGCTCCACTCGAGCAACGCGTGGAACTTCTACTTCAATTCGGGCGGCTACAGCATGCACGGCAGCAGCCGCAGCAACGGCCGATCTGTCCGAGCAGTGCGCTCCTCGCGTCAGAACTAACCTTTGTTCCGTTACGGGCACGGGCGAAAAAGTTGGCGGGCAGGGCGCCTGCGGCAGCAGGCTACCCAGCCCTGCTCGGCAACTTTTTCGCGGAGCTATCCGATGGTCCGCTTTGCGCCGCGTCGCTTTGCGTCATTGCGAGGAGGAACGACGAAGCAATCCAGTGAATCCGCATCCCTCAAACAATGTCGTTTACCAGCTTTGTTATATTTAGGGTCCTCGTCGCTTTGCGTCATTGTGAGGAGGCACGACGAAGCAATCCAGGAAATCGGACAAAAACATAGTCATAGTGTCTGGATTGCTTCGTGCCTCGCAATGACGCGAAGCGGGAGAGGGTGCGAAGCCCAGAAGCACATTACAGATGTATATGAGGTGTCGTGCCTCCAGCACGCAGGTTGCTGTGGCTGCTCTTGTGTCGGGCCTCACACTACGACTGGTGTGTCGAGCCCCACACTATGGATTGTGTGTCGGGCCTCACACTATGGATAGTGTGTCGAGCCCCACACTATGGCGTGTGGGGTTAATAAGATGTCGTGTCTTCGACACGGGGCTGGTGCTGCACAGTAGAAACGCATTATCTAATACTTCCGAAATAAGTAAATTTAGTTTACGTAATAGACTGCGAGACTTCGGGACTTCGGGACTGCGAGTCGAACAAATACACGAAGTCTCGAAGTCAAAAGATAATGCAGCTTAATTTTGAACAGTTACTTATTAAAAAAATCACTAAATTTTGTTGCATTTGCAAAAATCCCTATCTTTGCAGAATGAATTTCCCGAAAGACTAACTCAATATTCTTATATTATGTTTGAGATTATTCACAAAGAAACCTTTGCGGCGGAAACCTACCTGATGGATGTGTATGCGCCGCGAATCGCCCATTCGGCTTTGCCGGGGCAGTTCCTTATCGTCAAGATGGAGGAAAACTCTGAACGTATCCCGCTGACCATCAGCGACTACCACCGCGTCAGGGGAACGGTGACCATCGTCTTCAAGGCCATTGGCGAATCCACCAAGAAGATGGCCGAGTACAAGGAAGGCGACCGCTTTGCCGACATCGTCGGTCCTTTGGGCAAGCCCTCCGAGTTTGCCACAATGACCGCTGAGGAATTGCGCAAGCGCAGTTTCGTCTTCATCGGCGGCGGCGTGGGCATCGCCCCAATCTATCCCCAAGTGAAGTGGTTGAACGACCACGGTGCCACTGCCGACTGCATCATCGGTGCACGCACCAAGGACTTGCTGATTTTCGAGAAGGAATTGGCTGAGGTCAGTAACTTGTATGTCACTTCCGACGATGGTTCCACGGGTCGTAAAGGCTTGGTTACCGATGTGTTGCGTCAACTCGTGGCCAGCGGCAAGCAGTATGACGAAGCCGTTGCCATCGGCCCGATGATTATGATGAAGTTCGCCACCAAGACCTGTGAGGAGTTGGGCATCCGCTGTACGGTGTCGCTCAACTCGATTATGGTCGACGGTACGGGCATGTGCGGAGCCTGCCGTGTGAGCATTGCCGGAAAGACCAAGTTCACCTGCATCGACGGTCCCGAGTTCCTCGGAAAGGATGTCGACTTCGATGGTGCCATGAAGCGTCAGGCCATGTATAACAATGTGGAAACGCGCAAGCAACTCGAAGCCGAGGAGAAAGCTGAAGGCCACAAGTGCCACATCGGAGGCATTTCTGAAGAAACCTTCGACAAGAAAAAGCGCGTCCCGGTGCCGGAGCAGAAACCCGAAATCCGCGCCCACAACTTTGACGAGGTTTGCTTGGGCTATTCGGCTGACATGGCCATCATGGAAGCCCAGCGTTGCCTGCATTGCAAGAACCCGCAGTGTGTGGAACATTGCCCTGTCAATGTCGACATTCCTGGCTTTATCGCCCGCGTTGCCAAAGGCGACTTCGAGGGTGCTGCCGGCGTCATCAGTTGTGACTCGGCACTGCCTGCCGTTTGCGGTCGCGTGTGTCCGCAAGAAACGCAGTGCGAAGGTTCCTGCGTGATGGGCAAGAAGTTCGAGCCTATCGCTATCGGCAAGCTGGAACGTTTCGTTGGCGACTATGCCATCGAGCACGACCTGCATTTCAGCAGCCAATGCATCCCGAATGGCCATAAGGTGGCCATCATCGGCAGCGGTCCTTCTGGCTTGACCTGCGCAAAGGATTTGTTGTCAATGGGTTACGATGTCACTATCTTTGAAGCCTTGCATGAATTGGGCGGTGTGCTGATGTATGGCATCCCGTCGTTCCGTCTGCCTAAGGACACGGTCGTGAAGAAAGAAGTGGAGAGTGTGCGCAAGTTGGGCGCGAAGTTCGAGAAGGATGTGGTCGTCGGTCGCACCATCACCATTGACGAACTGATGAAACGCGAAGGCTTTGAGGCTGTCTTTGTAGGTTCGGGAGCCGGTTTCCCGATGATGATGAACGTGCCGGGCGAGAACCTTTGCGGCGTGGTTTCGGCCAACGAATTCCTGACCCGCAACAACCTGCTTTTCGCCTACAAGGAAGGTTACGAAACCCCGAACTTCGTTGGTAAGAAAGTCGCGGTGGTCGGTGGTGGCAACGTGGCTATGGACGCTGCTCGTACCGCTTTGCGTCTTGGCTCGGAGGTGCATATCGTCTACCGTCGTTCCGAGGCCGAACTGCCTGCGAGAGTGGAGGAGGTGCATCATGCCAAGGAAGAAGGCGTCATCTTCGACCTGCTGACGGCTCCTGTTGAAGTATTAGGCGACGAAAACGGCTGGGTGAAGGGCTTCAAGTGCGTGAAATGCGAACTTGGCGAGCCTGATGCCTCGGGTCGTCGTAGCCCCGTCCCGATCAAGGATTCGGAGTTTGTCCTCGATGTCGACATGATTATCATGGCCCTTGGCACTTCGCCTAACCCGCTGATTGGCAGCACGACCCGCAACCTCGACTTGAACAAGAAGGGTTGCATCGTTGCCGACGAAGTGGGCACGACCTCACGTCCGGGCATCTTCGCTGGTGGTGACGCAGTTAGTGGTGCCGCCACGGTCATCCTCGCTATGGGCGCGGGTAAGAAGTCTGCCAAGGCGATTGATGAGTATATTAAGAGCTTGCATTGACGTTTACGTCATTGTGAGGAGGAACGACGAAGCAATCCAGACAATAGTCATTTGGCTTGATGTCTGGATTGCTTCACTGCGTTCGCAATGACGCAAAGCGTGTTATTCCTTAATCTCAACATAAAACACCGTCGGGTCGTCGTCTTCCTCGAAAGATTCGTCGGTGTAGTATTGTCCGGGCTTGTCGTCGTCTTGGAACAAAATGAGCGTCACCTTTTTGAAAGGAATGGGTTGGCCTTGCTTGCTGTATCGCTCGATGTCGGCTTCAGTGAGACCTTCCAACCGCATCATTTTCAGCATCATGGCGAGGTCTAAGTTCACGTTGAGCAAATCCTGTTTCCACTCAATGCTGATGACCGCCGTGGTGTAGAGCTTGAAATTCTTTACTTCAACTTTTTTCATAGTGGCTGAAATTTTCTGCAAAAATGAGAAATTTGCACGAAATTTGCATCCAATTGCGTCGAATTTTATAATTTTGTCCATCATTTAAAACTTAATTGAAATGCGTAAGAATTTGATTGTTATCATGTTGGCATTGTTTGCGATGCCTGTTTTTGCACAAACTATCGAAAGTGTGGATGTTTCCAAGTCTCCCAATGGTGTTTACAAGGCTTCAGCTGGCGATTGCAGCATCGAAGGCACGGTGGCCGATGGTAAGAAAGTCGGCACTTGGATTGAATATTACAATAGCAACACTTACCTGCCCAAACGCATCATCAACTACGTCAACGGCAAGCGCAACGGCGTGTATGTGGAGATCGACAAAACCGGCTCCATCACAAAAAAGGCTGAGTACAAGGACGATATGCTGAATGGTCAAGTCAGCGAGTGGTATCGCGGCGGACGTTTGTCGAAGCTCAATACCTATAAGGACAACGTCATGGACGGGCAGCAGATTCTGTGCTACGAAAAGGGTGGCAACCTTGAGGTGTCGAATTATAAGAACGGCAAACGCGACGGCTTGACGACCTGGTATTACGAGAACGGCCAAAAGAAGATGAGCATCGAATACAAGCAAGGGCAGTTCGACGGCAATCAGGAGACTTTCTACGAAGACGGCTCGTTGAAGAGTGAGTCGGCTTACAAGAACGGCAAGCAGCAGGGAAAGACCAAGACTTACGAGCAAAAGGCATCAAAGCCCATTGACAATGTTAAGAAGAAGTAACGGCTTTTGCTTTTCGTTCTACCTACTTTTGTGGATTTCCTAACCCATCCATCACTTTTCAAGCCTGCGTCATCCCATAACGGAATGACGCAGTTGCTTTTATGTCGGCCACGGAAGCCCCAAACGGCACTTCATAAATGCCAACAGCAGGGTCTTGTCGAAAGCCTTTAGCTTACGGACGGGCTTCTCCGAACCTTCCTAAGGGGCAGACACGAAGAGCCCCACCTCTTATTCAACGATAAGCTTCTTGACCTCAGTGCTGTTTCCGCCCTGAATCTGCACGAAATACAATCCCTTGGGCGCGTTTTCAAGGCTGATCTGATGGATTCCTGATGCTCTTTCCAAATGCATTACTTGTCCTAAAATGTTGAAAATGCAGATGTTGCTCTCTTCTTTAAGCTCGATGGTGAAGCGGCCTGTGGTGGGGTTGGGGTAGAGGCTGTTGCCTTTCTTGACGACGGTTTCCTCAACCTCGGTGATGACACAGGTGCGCGGGAAGGTGATGTCGTCGATCCAGGCGCAGTCGCTGCCCGACTGTCCGTTGCTGTTCTTGTCGTAAATCCATTGGAAGACATGGCTGCCGGCCTCGAAATCGTAACTTGCAAAGGTCCAGTCGTTTTCGCCCGACCACCAGTCTTTCTTGTGGCCGTCCATGAAGAAGGCAAAGAGGTCCTTGCGGTTTTCTGTCGAAGTCTTGAACCAGAAACTGATTTCACCGTCGTGAAGGATGTCGGCGTAGATCAACAAATAGGAGACTTCGTCGTCGCCAATCTCGCCGCTACGTGCGCTATAGGTGCCGCTGTGAGCCTCTTCGTCGGTAACGAACCAATGTTGGTCGCCGGCGTGTTCCCATTCCACAAAGCTGAAGTCGCCGCTTTCGAAGGTCTCAACGGCCACGCCGATGGAGAAGCTGTAGTCGAACAAGGTGGTGTAGGCACCCGTATGCAGCTCAAGGTTGATGTGGAAAATCGTGCCTCCAATGATGTCGTCGTCGCTCGTAAAGCTCAAATCTACATCAAAATTGCCATCACGGTCAACATTTCCGATTTGTAAGGTGTTGTCGATAATTTGAATGCGCTCGTCGTCGCAGGTGGCTTTCAGGTAGGCTTGGGGTGCAAGGGTATGACCGATGTTTGTGCCATGAATCTTCAAGGTGATGAATTCTCCTTGGTCGATGAACCCGTTTTGGTCGCCTTGGCTGTCATCCACCTCGATTTCAGCAAATTGCAGGTTGGGTGCCAATGCATAGAAGGACTTTTGGGTGGTATGTTGCTGAGTTTCATCGATGTATGTGGTGAGATTCAGGGTGAAAATGGTTTGGTCGGGGATGTTGTTGGCAATTTTTATAAATCCGCCTTGCTCAAAATGCTCGGTGCTGTTGGCCGCAAGTTCAGCGATGATGAAATTGCTGGGGATGACGTCGATATACTCACAATCGGTGCTTACCTCGGCATGGACATTGTGAGCACTCACATCGCCTTTGTTGTAAAGATCCATGCTGACGAAACGGTTGGTGCCATATTCGGCCTCTCCACTGAGGTTGAGGATGTCGCCGTAAACGAAAGGTTCACCGCTCTCGAAACCAAAGACTTCTAAAGTCTGCGGCCATGCGCTCTGTCCCGTGACGATGAGGCGCAAAGCACCAACGGTTTCAAGAGGCTCAAAACCCAATTCGACGTCGCCGTTTTCGTCTGTAATGCCAAAGCCCAACAATGTCTCGCCATCATACAAGCTGACGCGGAAATTGTCCAAAGGCGAGTCGAAATGGCTGACATGCACGTTGGTAGAAGTCGTTCCGACCTTCAGACCCTGTTCATAAACCACATTCGGATTGAACGGCTCCTCGAACCAAGGATACAAGGCCGCATCGCCCAACACATTGAGGCAGTATATGTTCCAGCGCAGGCAACCGTTTTCCTCGTGGTTTTCATCAAACGGGATGGCGACCCAAGGCGCAGTGGCAATCTTGCCCTCGCGCAAGGCCATTCCGACTGAAGGAATGTGGTCGTGGCAATAGGCATCGATAAACTCACGGTGGATGTGTGCTGCCATGCCGTCGCCCCAAGGCATATACCACCCGTAGCGCGAGTTGCCCGTGGTCACGACGAAACCGGTCTCAATGGTGATCATCTTTTCAAGGACGCAGCTGACGGGGAAGTTGCCGCAAATGCAGCCGTGCGAGTGGAACAGCATGTAGTTGTGGTTGATGCCGTCGTTGCCTGAGAAGAAGTTGTTGCCCATGCTGCTGCCGTACCAACCCGCCACAAAGTCGTCGTTGGCGTGGCCCACATGGTGTACATACTGTCCGCCCGTGCCAATCACGTTGCGGAACTCGCTTCCTCTGAAATCGTGTTGCGGGGTGGCGTAGTAACGCTTGAAATTATAATTCTCTGGGTATCCGTATGTTGTGTAGTCGTAGTCATCGTTTTGTCCGATGAGGCGTTCCATGTCAATATCACCATAATAACCATCGCCAAGGTGCTCCGCGCCGAGGATGGGTGAGGTGAACTCGCCCAAAACGGGGTTCTGCAAGTAGCTGAAAGTCTTGTGTATGATGGTTGCAAACTGCGCCTCGTTGTTGAAAGGCAGTCGTCCGATGCCGATTTCAGGCAGCAGGTCGTCTTCGCCCACTTCGCCCCAACGGTCGTCGCCATCGTCGTTGAGGGTGCCGTCAAGGCAGGCATAATACATGTCGGCGGGCAGTTGGTCTTCCTCGCCTTCCTGCGCCCAGCAATAGAGGCTGCGGTAAGGCACGATGCTCACGTCACCGCCGAGGCTGACCATAGAGATGCCGTTTCCCTCGTATTCCTGAATGATATAGTTGCGGATTTGCTCCTGATTGTCAACGCCTTCCATCGAAGCGTAAATGTTCTCCAAAGCTACGATACGGGTGCGGACGCCCTTGTCGTTGTAAAGGTTCATGTATTCGCCGAAACTCGGAATCCATTCCTCTGCCGTGATGATGAGCATGTCGTAGCCGCCGATTTCGCGACCGCGTTTGTTGTAAGTGCCTAACACATTGGGATTTTGCGCCAAACGCTTGACGGAAGCCTCGTTTTCGGGTGTGAGCCAAAGTTTGCGGCTGTGGTCATCGCGACTTACCGTTGTTTCAATCGTGACTTTCACCGTTTGCGCATAGCTGACCTTGCCCGTGGCAGGCACATAGCGCAAGGGCGTGAAACCACTAAAGGCAAAGGCTACACCGTTCAGGTATTGCGTGTTGACATTGCTGTGATTCCTTGAAGGATAAACTTCTGCTGAACGATAAAGATTTTCGTTTTTGGCGAAAGGAATCTCCTCTTCGCTTGAAATCGGGCGCGGTTTCTGAGCGGGGTATAGGTTGTAACTTCCTTCAAGTTCCACAAAATCAGAAAACTCCACGTTGATAGCAGTTGCTTCTTGGCCTTGTGGCAGCAGCAAGCTTATACTTTGCCAAGGTAGTGTAGGTTCGCCCACGATGCCGTTGGGCAGGCAACCTTGGAAGCCAATTTGTTGGTAGCCATCGTGCTCGCTGACGGTAGGCTGGCCGAAATGATAGGTTTGCTCGATGGTCTGGGCAGAAGCGAATAGGCAGACCATCAGGCTGATAATGATTAGACTTAGTTTCTTCATTGTATTTTTATTGTGATTTGTTGGCTTTTTAGTATTTCGTAGAATAGATGAAGGTGAAGAATTTTAGGAAATCGTCATGTGTCATTGTAAGGGTTGTATCAGGATTGTATGGGTCGGATAAAAATACATTGTTGTCATCCGCACTGGTTACAGCGTAAACATGATTCTTTGAGAAACCATCTACGGTATATTTATGTTCACTATTTAAAACAACTGCTACTGTATAATAGATACCAGATTTGATTTTTTCTATCGTTTCCTCATTTGGCCCGATATCACCGATATCATATTCTATTTCATTGCCAAGTAATAGTTGAAAGGGGACTCTTACATCTATCATTCCACCATACAAATCGTAATTAGAGCCTTGTATTAAAAGGCCAGTTTTAAAAATATTTTTTATCCTTTTAAATAAGTTCGTATGGTCTCCTGTTTCATGTAAGTATTGGTTAATTGCAATTTCCAACGCCCTGACATCCAAATCACCTTGTGCAAGTTCGTTTGAGCCTTCAATGTCTTCTTTGGAGATTGTATAGTATTTGTCACCGCCTTTCAGTTGAACAATTACATTCCCATTATCATCTAAGGACAGTATTTCATCCAGCATTTCCAGTCCTTTTGTTTTGAGGCTTAAAGACTTGATGGCTGCAATAAGCCAACAATCATTCACATGACCCTGCTTGAATCCTTCGTCAATTTTACCGTTTGGAGGAAATAATGTATTTTCAAGTAATGTTTGATTATATCTGTCTGTTAAATACTTTAAGTCTCTGTCTATATATTTAGAATCCATCCTGCTGAATTTGTCTCTTTCATAATCAATATGTTTATCCATCAATTCATCAAGATCGTCTGTGTGTACACCATCACGCTTTGCTAGTTGTATAAACATATCTTTTGTGTGCTTTGATGCATTGGCTCTTGTTTTGGCTGATATAAATACATTGTGCATGATTGCACCGAAAAAAGACTCGTTATATGTATTCATATAAGTATTTACTATCCACCCAACATTTTTGCTGTCAATCATTTCCACATATTTCATAAGCGTTTTGGAATTGCACCGCAATCCGCTGCGGCTGATGGTATGGATTTCTTCCGCTATTTCATTTGGAGTCAGTTCCTTCGTCGTTGTGCTTGGCTCGGTTTGTGTACAGGAAAACAAGCCGCAAGCGAGGCAAAGTAAAATGATGATGATTGGTTTTTTCATGGCACAGAATGTGTTTTGGACTATTTTAGTGTGTTAATCAGTGATTTAGGTTCTCTTCGAGTGTCCCAAACGGCAGCGATACGGATGCTGTCGCCCTTGATATAGTAAACCAGCTTGTACCAAGAGACTATCATGTTGTTTCCATTTGCAATAACGATTCCTCACACATTTTCAGCACTTCTTCCGTACTGTAGCATCTCCCAGCTTCAAAATCACGCTCTGATTCTTCAAGCATGGCATCGATTTCTTGCATGGTATAGGGTGGCATGGAG
>CACZNA010000029.1:0-35491 GCA_902782455.1 uncultured Bacteroidia bacterium
GCCGGCCTTTTTGTCTAAAGACAGAGCGACAGGCCAAAGGTAGTTGTCTTGGGCGAAAGCAAAGTTGCTGGCAAGAAGCAGTAGGATGAAAATTTGGAAATTCTTACGCATAGTGAATTGTTTTTGAAATGACGAGGCAAAACTACCACCTTTGTCAAGCTGTTGAAAGGGCAGTCCAAACTTTTTCAGGGTTGGAAAATTTTAATGCTTTGGGAATGAATGGGTTGAATGTTGGTTTAGTCCAAACTTTTTCTGGAGGAAAGCCAACCTAAATTCTTTAATGGAAAAATCGTTTCCTTTTTTAATACATGAATTATCAGCAATTTATCACGAATTTTTCATTAAATTAATTTTTGAAGAATTTGTGTTCAATTAGCTTCGCTGAATCTCCGATTTCATGGCAATTCGTGTAAAAAACCTATTCATGTCTTTCCATCTTTTTCCGCACTCGACCTCGCATTTTATCCACCATATTGACGGTAGTTCCAAGATAATCCGCTTCCTCTTGCCGCGAGACTTTGAAATGCGATAGAATGAAGGATTTCTTCTCGTCTTCGTCCAAGTCAGGGTATTTTTGTTCAAGCGTTTCCCAAAGGCCAGGGTATTTTTCCTCCACCACTGCGAGCATGGCTTTCCAATGGTCCTTTTCACCGAAAACGGAATGCTCTAAGTCATTGAGCAAATTAGCTTTCTTGCTGTTGTTCAAGTAGATATCCAAAAGCATCATGGTTTGTTGCTCCTTGTCCAAGGCATCGGAAAGGCGGTCGGCGTAGTCCTGTTGGATTTGTTCGTGCTCGGCGTCCTTTTGCGCCAAGGCTTGGTTCTGCTGCTTGAAGTGGAACAGTTCGGCGTTGATTTCGGCTTCCCTTTTGCGGTTGCGCGCCAATCGGATTTGCGAAATCAAGAAGGCCAACAAAACCAATGATGCTATCCCACTAATGAGGATGATAACACGTTGTTTCTGCATGATTTTCCGATTCAACTCGTTCTGCATCACTGCTGTGTCATATTTATGGCTGATGAGTGCTAGATTGTTTTTCTGCTGCTCTATTTCGTGATGCGCATCGTGTTTTTCGTACCAATACATGTACTCGCAAGCCTTCTCAAAATCACCGCGCATCTCAGCAAAATTAGCAAGTGCGCCATAATACCATGTACTTTCGTTTTGTTCTGAACAATCCGGTTCTGAACTAGTTAAAATATCTTCCAAGCGACCGTAGCAATAAGCCATCGAATCCATGTTACCCATCTCATAATAAACATTCCCCATATTATGGTAATAATACATCAACACACTGTCGCTTGCATCGGGAGGATAGGTTTGAATGAATTGCTGCAAGTAATCGCCTGACTTCTCGTATTCCCCTGCGTTGAAGCATTTCACATGAAAAGCGGACAAGACCCAACGTTTGACATCAATCGAACCACTTCGTTCCGCATAGTCCATTGCCCGATTCAAATAGACCTCCGCGCTGTCGAATTGTCTGTGGAATTGGTAATAATCGCCCAATACCCCTTGCACTTTAGCGTGCTCGGCATAATCGTCGCCAAAACCCTCATCGGCGGCCTTCAGCAGCGAAACGAACTCTTCTTCATCGGCATAAACGCCCAAGCATTTCGCAATATTGAACCGCGCATGAGCCACGGTCAGCGTGTCGTCAGCCAAAAGGCCGTAATGCTCTGCTTCCTTGAACAAACGCATGGCATTTATTTTGTTGCCTGAATCCAACTGGATACGAGCATTTTCCAAAGCATCGCGAGCGGCTTGTCGTCGCACATCACGAGGCATGGGATGGCAGGCGGACAGCAACACCCCAAAAACCAAAACCAACAAAAAACTATGCTTGACTTGTCGCCCCAAAAACGGGTCAAGGAGTTCGGGCTTGGTGGTTTTTATGGCTTTCAAATCCTTTAAAAACAAGGGGAAAAGCAGCCAAAAAGCGTATGTATAATAAGGTTCGTGTTTCAGAACAAGAAAAACCGTCAAACAAACAAACGCCCCGACAATGAGCAGACAATGGTAAACAAATGCCTTTTTCTGCCCCAATTTCACCACGAGGCTGTTTTTGCCCGAAGCCTTGTCGTTTTCGTAATCGCGCATGTTGTTGATGTTCAGGACGGCGTTGGAGAGGAATCCCATCGCCGAAGCGGGCAACAAAACACTGAAATCCAATACTTTTGTGGCCAAATAAAACGTTCCTGCCACGGCTGCCCAGCCGAAAAAGAGGAAGCAATACAAGTCGCCCAAGCCGCGATAGCCGTAGGGGTGTTTGCCCAAAGTGTAAAGCATGGCCGCCAAAACAGCCCCGATGCCCAAAGCTGCGAAAACGGCCAATTCTTGCCAAGTTAATTTGGCGAAAACAAAGATGAGCAAGGCACCGAAGGCGAAGCACAAGGCAGCGATGAGGGCTATTGTGCGCCGCATCTCGCTTTTGGTGATTTCGCCACGCTGCATCTCGCGCTGCGGCCCGGCACGATGTGCTCCATCAACGCCTTTCGTGAAGTCGCCGTAGTCGTTGGCGAAGTTGCAGAGGATTTGCAACAGAATGGCGGTCAGGGCGCAAAAAGCGGTCGTCAAGGCTCCTGGACCTGCCGTAGAGCCTGCATTAAATGCCAAGAAGCCGCCTAACAGCACCCCTGAAAAAGAGAGCAGCACCGTCCTCGGACGGGCTGCCCTTATCCATGTTTTTAAATTTGCCATAGTTCTATTTTTTCACAAAACATTCAAAACTCACAAAACCTTTTTTAGAGAAGGAAAGTCGCCAACCGGCTCCTTTCCGACACCGTGAAAAACTTAAACATATTTTCTGAGGGAAAAACCATCGGAACCATATACTTCATTGCTTTCTGAATCAAAGAAATAACGTTCAATTTCAGCAAATTTCGGATAGAAATTCACCAAAATGCCAACAGAAGCCTTCATTAATCTCATATAATTGAATAACTGGGCTTTATGTTCACTTGTTAAACCCTCAACGGATTTCAATTCAACAACGATGTTATCATTCACCAAAAAATCCAATCTATAAGTGGATTCCATCTCTTTGCCATGATATAAAGGATGGAAAACCAACTCCTTCTTGAAAGGAATGTTTCTCTCAGTCAGTTCCAATTGAAGCCCTTCTTGATACACTTTTTCATTCAACCCAGGCCCCAATTCTTTATGAACTTCATGAATTGCACCTATGGTATTGTATGCGTAGTTCTTTAAGGCTTCAATATCTATCATACATGTTGCGTTTTATTCCGACATTAGTCGGGTAGCAACGGCAAGCGGTTGCGAGCCGTTGCCCTCCCAACATTAATAAGGTTTTGAAGGTTTTGTCGGTTTTGTGACAAAAACTATCTCCTGCGGCCTCCACCGCCACGGCGGCGCGGGGCATAATAATCATCGTCATAGCGGCTGGCACCACGGCGGCCACGGCCTGAATCCCTCGAAGACGAGCCTCTCGATGAGCCTCCTCTTGAACTTCCTCCTCTCGACGAGCCACCTTTAGAACCGCCACGGCTGCTGCCAAAGCCACGCTCGCTGTTGCGCTCCTTGCGGTTTGGGCGGTCGTCATCGTCGAAAAAGACATCGATGTCGTCCATGTGCTCTTTCCAATCGGAATCGAGCCATTCGCGGCCATCGCGGGAGCGTTCCGACTTGTAGAAAGGCTTTTCATCGTCGAAGTCCTTCTTTTTCTTCGATTTCTTCTCGAAGAAGTCATCGTCGCGGCGGTCGCGTTTTTCGCGGAAATCGTCGCGCTTGCGGTCGTCGCGGTCGCGGCGTTCCTTACGCTCTCTTTTCTCGCCGAAGTCTTTCTTTTCGCCACCTTTCTTGCGGTCGGGCTGTTCCTTGGCCACTTCCACAACGATGCCACGTGGGTTGTTGTGTGGGTCGGCGAAGCAGTCGAGAATCATCGGGACGAAGCTCTCTTCCACGTCGACGTAGGAATAGTCGCCAAAGAGGTCGATGCGGCCAATCGGGATGTTCTTCGAGTGGGTGACGTCGTTAATCTTGCCGATGATCTTCTGCGGCAGAATGTGGTCGTTCTTGCCCATGCCAAAGTAAAGTCGTTTCATGGTCTCGTCCTGATGGTCGCGTTCCTTTTTGCGTTCCTTGCGGTCTTTCTTTTCGTCGCGCTCGTCGGCATTGAGGTCGACCGCGTTCTTGTAATAGTCGAGGAAACGGTTGAAGTTAAGCGCCACCATGCGGGTAATCAGTTCCTCGCGGCTCATCCACTCCAACTTGCGGAAGATAACGGGCAGGTAGTCGTCGATGTCCTCGCGGTTGATGTCGACATGCTCGATGCGGTCGATGTGGTTGAAAAGTTGCTTCTCACACACTTCCTTACCCGTCGGAATCATGTCTTTCTCGAAGGGACGACCCACGATTTTCTCAATCCGCTTGATTTTTCCCTTCTCGCGCAGGTTGATGAGGCTGATACAGACGCCGCGCTTGTCGGCACGACCCGTACGACCGCTACGGTGAACGTAAGTCTCGATGTCGTCGGGCAGGTTGTAATTAATGATGTGCGTCAGTTCCTTCACGTCGATGCCACGGGCGGCCACGTCGGTAGCCACCAACAGTTGCAAGCTGCGTTTGCGGAAGTGGTCCATCACATTGTCGCGCATCCCTTGCGAGAGGTCGCCGTGCAAGGCAGCCGCATTGTAGCCGTCTTGAATCAGGTTGTCGGCAATCTCCTGTGTCTCCAATTTGGTGCGGCAGAAGATGATACCGTAAATCGAAGGCGTGTAGTCGATGATGCGTTTCAGCACCGAGTAACGGTCTTTGGCGGCCATCATGTAGTAGATGTGGTCGACGTTGGCAGTGCCTGAGTTGCGTTCGCCCACGGACACTTTCACGGGGTCAGTCATGTACTTGTTGAGGATGGCTTCCACCTCTTTCGGCATGGTGGCCGAGAAAAGCATGGTGTGGCGGCCTTCCTTGGGCATGTATTCGAGGATGTCGTCGACTTCCTCTTGGAAGCCCATGTTGAGCATCTCGTCGGCTTCGTCGAGAATCAACGTCTTCACGTTGCTGAAGTCGACGCGGTTGCGGCGAATCATGTCGCGCAGACGGCCTGGCGTGGCCACGATGATTTGCGGCTTCTTGGCCAAGTCTTTGAACTGCGCCTCGATGCTGGCACCGCCATAGACGGGCACAATCATGATTTCGGGAATGTACTTGGCGTAGTTGCGCAAGTCGCGGGTAATCTGCATACAAAGCTCGCGCGTCGGACAAAGAATCAAGGCCTGGACGCATCGCTGCTCGGCATCGATTTTGTTCAACAAGGGCAAGCCGAATGCGGCAGTCTTACCCGTTCCCGTCTGTGCAAGGCCCACGAAGTCGGTGTCTTTCTCTAAAAGCACAGGAATCGTCTGTTCCTGTATTGGCATAGGATTCTCGAATCCCAGCTCCTTCACAGCCCTCAGCAGAGCGGGATTCAATCCAAAATCGGTAAATTGTGACATGTAAATGATTAAGTTTGGTTGTAAATAACTTTGTTGAATCTTCGATTCGGGCTGCAAAAGTAGTAATAATTAGTCAATTAAGCCGAATTAATCTTCATTTTACCTCAAAAACATCCCCTATCACGCCATTTTTCCGTACATTTGCCCTCGAAATATGAACCACAAGTCGTTTTTCATAGCGCTTTTTCTGCTTCTCGCGGCAACGTTGTTCTCGTGCCAACGCCAGTGCCGTTACGATGTTATCGTCAACACCGACAGCCTTTTCTATGACTTGGGCAAAGAGAAGATCGCCATGCGGGCGCTGATGGTCGACGAGGTTTTTGTCCCCATGAACTTCAACGGCGTGGTGTTGTATGCCGAAGAAGGCCAGATTGTATATGAGAAAGCCTTTGGTTTCCGTGATTTGAGCAAGCGAACCAAGGATCCGCTCCGCCTCGACGATGCCTTCCAAATCTCGTCAGACTCGAAGATGTTCACCGCTACGGCAATCATGTTGCTTGGAATCGAGGGGAAATTAGAGTACGACGACGACGTGCGACAATACATCCCCGAATTGCCTTACGAGGGCATCACCCTCCGCATGTTGCTCAACCACCGCTCAGGCCTGCCACGCTACGACGCCATGGCCGACGCCTTCTGGCCCGACCGCAAAGTGCCTTTCTCCAACGAGGCGATGATCGACATGCTGGCCAAACGCAAGCCCAAACCATACGGGGCACCGGGCGCCACCTATTTCTACAACAACATCAACTATGCGCTGTTGGCCTCGGTGGTGGAACGCGTTTCGCGGCAGCACTTTGAGGATTTCATGCGCGAGCGTATCTTTGAGCCTTTGGGCATGAGCCATTCCTATATCTATTCCATGCGCGGCGAACCGCATGTCTCGCTCTATATGCCCACCGATGTGCAAGGCCACGACATCTACCGCAAAGGCCCTGTGAAGACGCAGAACGACTATCTGAACGGCGTGATGGGCGACAAAATCATGTTCTCGACAGTGGAAGACTTGTGGACGTTCAACGAGGCCTTGGACCGCCACAAGCTGCTGCCCGACAGCATCCAGTGCGAGGCCTTCCGACCGGGCTCATCAACTTGGAAAAACGATGAAAACTACGGCTTCGGCTGGCGCATGACGAAGCAACATCCGGGCATGTATTTCCACTACGGCTGGTGGAAAGGCTACCGCAGCCTTGTCATCCGCGACGAGGGGCACCACCGTTTCTTGGCCATCTTGTGCAATACCACACAACTCATCCCCGACGAGGTGTGGGACTTCATCAGCGACACTACCTACAGGCTGCCCGAGACATCGGTTTTCGAACCCAAAGAAACGGTTGCCAGAATTAATGAGTAATTTTATCATTGCTGAATGGATTCCGAAAAAATCATATTAGGCATCGACCCGGGCACGATGGTGATGGGCTACGGCGTCATCCGTGAGCAAGGCAAGAAACTTGAACTCCTCACAATGGGAGTCATCAATCTGAAAAAGCTTGCCAACCAAGCCCTCAAGTTGAAGATGATTTTTGAGCGCGTGTTGCAAATCATCAACGAATACCACCCCGACGAGTTGGCCATCGAAGCGCCATTTTTCGGGAAAAACGTGCAGTCGATGCTCAAACTTGGCCGCGCCCAGGGAGTGGCTATGGCTGCTGCGCTCTACCGCGACATCCCCATCTTCGAATACTCGCCCAAGACCATCAAGCAGACCATCACAGGCAACGGCAACGCCTCGAAGGAACAAGTGGCCAAGATGGTGCATTTCATCCTGAAAACCGATGAGAACCCCGAATTTTTCGACGCCACCGATGCCGTAGCCGCCGCCGTTTGCCATGCCATCAGCAAAGGCAAGGACGTGAACTACACCAAGCACACCACCGAAAAAGCCAAGGCCCGCCGCAAACCCGACTGGAGCAAGTTCATCGCCGAGAACCCTGAACGGGTGAAATCTTGACACAAAAAAGGAACAATTTTTGCAGGCTTTTGTCTTTGAGACACTTTCATTTATCAATCTTAAAAAACGTAACAAAATGATTATCACCATTATCTGCATCACCATTTTGGCATACGCCATTGGAGGCAAGGACATCAACAAGCAATTGGACAAACTGAAAGACGTTGACTGGAAAGCCAAATCGTCAGAAGTGTTCGAAAAAATCGGCGACTATGCCAAAAAAGCAGGCCGTTTGGCCACCAAGCCACTGCTGCAACTTTATTATGTGCTGACTATGGGCGAGACAACCACATCGGAGAAAGCCCTCATCATAGGCGCCATCCTCTACACCATTTTGCCGTTCAGCCTGATTCCTGTCAGAGCGCACAAGATTCTTGGTATGCTCGACGAAGGGCTGGCCGTGATTTATGTCATCAAGAAGGTTCAAGACAAGATTACGCCCGAAATCGATGCCAAGGTGGAGGAAACCTTGAACGCGTGGTTTGGCCCACAGGATGCCATACAAACCACTTAAGTGGATGAGTAGCTGAGCAAATTTAGTACACACACAATGGACTGCGGGACTTCGGGACTGCGAGACTTCGGGGTTGCGAGACTATGACTTTTGACTTTGTGGAGCTGTTAGCTGTTAGCTATTAACTTGGTTGCGCGTAAGCTAATAGCTAAAAGCCAATAAAAGCCGTCATGGTCTACAAATCCCAAAGTCCCACGTCCCACGTCCCAAAGTCCCGCGTCCCGAAGTCCCGAAGTCTCGAAGTCAAAAGAAAAAAAGTGCTATCTTTGCACCATGATTATCCTTGACAATGTCGTCGTCAGCGACGAGTTCCTGAATGCAAAGTTCTGTTGCAGCCTGCCCCGTTGCAAGGGTTGGTGCTGTGTGGCCGGCGACGCGGGCGCACCGCTCGAAGCCGATGAAATTCAACAAATTGAAGACAACCTCGATGCCATCAAGCCTTACATGCGCCCCGAAGGCATCAAGGTGGTGGAAGAAAACGACGTTTACGACTATGACGAAACGGGCGAGCTGGTCACTCCTTTGGTGAACGGCGAAGAATGTGCTTTCGTCTATTTTCATGACAACGGCACTGCGCTCTGCGCCATCGAGAAGGCCTATCTTGAGGGCAAATGCGATTTCTGGAAACCCATCTCGTGCCACCTCTATCCTATCCGCCTTGTGGAAAAAGACGGCTTCACCCATGTGCTTTACCATGAGTGGAGCGTTTGTGTGCCTGCCAAGCGCAAAGGGGAAAGGGAAGGCATACCGTTGTGGAAGTTTCTTCGCGAGCCTATGATTCGCAAGTTTGGCGAGGAGTGGTACAATCGGTTGGAGAAACTGATTCTGAAAGGGTAAGGCCTATTCCTTCACCACCTTCCTCACGCACTTCCGCCCTTGCTCATCCGTGATGCGGACGAAATAGATGCCCGAAGGCTGGGTGGCAATGTCGATTTGCAGCGTCTCGCCCTTGCCTTGCACCGTGGCCACGCGCTGGCCGAGGGTGTTGATGACCTCGGCGGATTTCAAGTTCTTGCCCGTGACGGTGACAATGCTATTGGCGGGGTTGGGATGGATGGTGGCAAAGGTAGTGGCTTCGGTTTCCTCTATACCCCAATTGATGCTGGTTTGGCCCGCATACAACGGATAGTTAGGAATGGAACAATAAGCCATGCAATCAATGAATAAGGTGTGTGCTCTTTCGGAGTTTTTTGTTAGGCCATCATAAGTATAAAACCATCCGTAATAACAGTCCGTTCCGACCACTTTTCTCATGCCAAAATAACTGGTTAATGGGCCATAATCATAGACCGTCTCCCAATTTAAAGTAGTATCAGCTAAAGAAGTTGAATCGTTAACACGACAAAGTTTCCACCCATTTAGAGTTATATATTGAGGAGCTTCCCACCAATGATCATGATAAAGGCTGAATTCGATGTCATCCGTGCCATCAAAATCGATGTCAAGCATGATGGGATCGTGGGTATTAATCCCTTGTGTAAGAGTCAAGTCGGGATTAAAATCCGTGAAAATGATTTCTCCATTCTGGGCGTGAAGGCTTATGATTGCCGAAAGAGAAAGGGCAACCGTCAGTAATTTAATTCTTTTCATGGCTTTATTGTTTTATGGGGTTGACATATTTGGGTAATTGTTGGTATAATCCGGGCATTCGTGTGTCCAGTTCCGGCGGATTTGCAATCCGACGGCTTTAAAACTGGGAATTCACAATCCCTATTACTATTCCTTCACCACCTTGCGCACACACTTCCGCCCTTCCTCGTCGGTGATGCGGACGAAATAAACGCCTGTGGGCAAATTGGCGATGTCGATTTGCAGCGTCTCGCCCTTGCCTTGCACCGTGGCCACGCGCTGGCCGAGGGTGTTGAGCACTTCGGCGGATTTTAAGTTCTTGCCCGTGATGGTGACAAGGCCTGTAGTGGGATTGGGGTGGACGGTGGCGACATCCATTTCCATCATTTCCAGTAAGTCGTCCATCAGACTCGTTTGTCCCCAAAGCAGCGGATAGTTCGGAATAGTACAAAAACAGGTTTCCGTTATTTTTACCCAAACAGACCCGTTAGGGGCATTTCGTACCGCAAACCCTCTAAACCATCCATAATAATAGTCGTCCCCGTTTTGAAACCTGAGGGCACTTTTATACGAAACGATTGGTGCCGTGTTTTCCTCATAATAACAATCAGACCCCCAGATAATGCTGTCATCGTTCAAAGGTATCGAAAGGTCTCGAAAGATATTGTATGTATCTGGCCATAGATTTGGAGAATACGAGGAAGTCCTCCAATATGGCGTGGGAAGGATTCTATAGGCTGTAATTCCGCCGTATTCTTCAAACGCATCAATACAGACATCCGAAATGCCATCATCATTAACGTCATAATAGGCCTTCCCATTCCCATGAAAAACAATCCATTCGTCAGGATACTCCTGAAAAATTATAGTAGGTTGTTGTTGGGCAAATGCTTCAGAGACCACCAACAAGGTTGTCAATAAGATTATGATAATCAATTTTTTCATGGCTTTGTGTATTTGTGGTTAAACATTCGCTATTATTCTGGACAACTTTGCATGATAATCGTCATTTCCCCTCCGCTGTCCACTTGGAAAGGCCCTGTGATTTCAAAAGAATCGGTAGCCCGGAAAGTCTTTTTTGTATCGTTTCCAATACAAACAGGCTCTATGGTTGAAGTAATGGTGATGCTTTTCTTTACGGCGAAATCGAAATAGTCAAGTTCCGATTGCCGAGTGATTATTTCGTCAGTGCTACAATCTCGTGCTAATTGATAGACTTTAATATAATCAATAATCATAGTATCACCTTCTTTCCATTCTGGAACACTATCTTCATCATAATTTTTCAAGGCATACCTGTCTATCGCATAGTTTGTCTTCAACGTAAGCGGATGGTGAGGAATACTATCGGGGTTGTGGTATTCGTCCACAAGGTTTCCATCGCAATACCATAAGACATGCTCGGGCATCCACTCGCAGGAGAAAGTGTGCCAGTGGCTTAATGAATCATCAATCATAGGATAGACCCTACCTTGAGATGTTTCAAGACCATAATAATTAGCGGTGTCACAGTAATAAATCCCAGAAGTAAAGCAATACGGATTACCTGCTTCGTGAGGATTCGGAGAATGCCATCCAGCCATGTTAAGGTCTTCAAAACGCCATGAAAACTCAAAAATGTCTATTTCTTCGTAATATCGTTGGTTTGTATTGGCATCCCAAAGCCAAAAAGCAGGGAAGGCACCTCTGTGAATAGGCAGTTTGCAGCGAATTTCAAAAAAACCGTATTTAAATTTCTGAATTTCCTTTTGCCGTGAATTCACATAATCCAGACGACCTGAGAAATAATACAAACTATCGCCTGGTGGATATCCAGGACCAGTTGGCGACAGCATCCATGATGGCAAATTGTAATTGTTGATTGGAATCCAATGGTTAGTATCATATTCAGCCACAAGCTCCATGACGTGGTCAACATCATTAAAATGACATTGACTGAACTGATAAACCATAAAGTTGTCAGAATGTGTTACTGCGCTACCAGAATAGGCTCTCCAAGCGCTATCAGAACTCAAAAAAGACCATGCTTCCCAAGTACGTCCTGGCTTCGTAAAGTCATCGTTTACAATGGTATCCCAATTCTCGTCGTTCAAGTCTATCTGCGCCATTATGTTCAAACTCAGCAACATCATGCCGCAAAGGTAAACAAACTTTTTCATGGCTGCAAGTTTTTTTACTTTTTACCTTCCAAAAGTCCGTTTTCACTCAAAATGGATTCCAGTTGGTCAATCCTGGCCTGTTGTTCCTTGAAGGCTTCCACAAGAACGGTCACTACGGCATTGTAGTTGATGCCAACCAAACCGTCAGGATCGTGACGCACAGCTTCAGGCAATACATCCTCCAACTCTTCCGCCACCATGCCTACAGTGCGATTTATCTCCAAGTCGCCTAACAAACCTTCCAAAGCTTCAGGACGTACATTCTCGCTGCCCGTAATATCCTCTGGCGAGACTCCTGCAAATTCATCTGAATCCAAGTAATATCCTTTCATTTGCAAGACCATCTCACTGGCTCTTTCAACAGGATAATTGCCTCTGTTTTTGCTCATGGGTAAGGCTATGGAGAGATAGCTGCCATAGGCATATACGTTTCCGTTCCCTTGAATGTAAAAAGTATTCGGAACTGGTGCTAATACATCTCCGGTAGGTGCCACGCACCAAGCCTTGGCCAACATGTGCCGTGCCTTCGTACTGGAAGTTATTCCACCAGCATTAGTGATATTCGGCTCAATTGACATCACACCAGAAGCAGGTATTTGTATACCAAACGATGTGGTGGAACTTTGAAGGCTGATTTGCCCGGTGTTGTGGACTTTGAATGCTGTTTGCGCCTGTGCCGCCAAAGCCAGCAGCACAACGGCCAATGTCAATAATGCTTTTTTCATTGTTGCTTGATTTTTAATGATTGATATTTTTGTTTGTTGAATTAAGTGTTTGTTTTTAACCTGTCACCGTAAACTCACCATAATACTCATCTCCATTAGGGAGGGTGAAGGTGATTACATAATCCCCCGTATTGGGGATGTAGAGTTGAATGCCGTTGGGGGTGATGGTCGAAGTGTAATCTACCATGGTCCCCGTTGTAGTGGACACTTCAACCGCAACTTGGCCAAGATTTTCGCTGAAGACCACTACTAACAGGTGGCCGTTGATAGAAGCTTGGATGGTTGAGCCTTTGGGAACACCTTGCACGTTACCTTGTTTTACATGAATGTGACTATAACCATCAATTGAATTGGTGCCAATAGCATCGCACCATGCCGTCGGCAGCATCATGCCTATCAGCAGAACGAGTTGTTTGAATGTTGTGTATCGCATAACTTTTGCATTTGAAATTGTGCGCAAAAGTATATGCTCGGAGAGTGTCTGTCAAGGAATTTTGGATTCGGATTTTTCGGTTTTTCACCTTAATAACTTGATTTATAGTTTGTCATAAAACCATGAAGAATAATGACAATTTTATCATCGGAGCCAAAAATCTTTTTCAAACGTCTCTCGCGTTCCCAGATAGTGCTGGATGAATGTTGTAGCAAAACGGCAATCTGACCATTGTCCAACCCAAGGAGGCACAGGTAACAATAGAGGAAATCCTTCTCTTTCAAACTAGGATGCTGCTGCTTTATTTTTTCGAACAAATCGCCATAGTGCCTTATGGCAGCTTGTTTCAGTTGCGCCTTTTGTGCATAGTCAAGTGCAATATCGGCGTATGCGGAAATTGGTACGGTGGATTTGATGGGATTGTGCTTATCATGACACACCTTTAAAATATATTGGCAGATGGCTTCATCGGAATATTTCCCGACGACTTCTTGTTGTTGAATGTCTTTGGGGCGAGCTGATTCAAGCGATTTTCTTAATTCTTTTAGTTCAATATTGCTCTGTTTTAACCTGCCCGACAAGGCGGATTGTTGCATCCTATGAGTCTGACGCTCAGTTTCCAATTGCCTCTCGTTTTCCTTTTGTCGCAACTTCAGTTGTCGCTGACGCTTCGTGCTCACAAGATATAAAGCGACTACTACAGTCGATATAATAAGCAACAAACTTATTGCCATTCTTGCTGTTTTTTGGCTTTTCAGTATTATGTCATGATGTAGCGTTTCTGATTTTTTCTGCTTGTATTCAATGCAAAGGTCTGCAAGTTCCGATTTTAGGTAACCCTGGTTTTCATTAAGATTGGCGAAAGGCACCAAAAACTCGGCATATTCAAGTATTTCCAAATCCCGACCTTGTGATTTAAGAATTTCAACTAATAGTTCGGCATCCTGTTTTTTTAGTTCTTCGTTTTGCGATTCTCGAAAAACTTGGTTTAAATAAACCAGAGCCGAATCGAATTGTCTTTCATGGTAGAAGATTTCTCCGATGGTTGCACAACGTGCCAGAAATTCGTTATCGTTTTGCGAGAGGAAGAGCATCCTTTTTAGTTGGGCTAAAGTTTTTTTGAAAGGATTGCCTGTTTTATATTCCAACATGGTTTGATGGGAAACAATATCTCTATACAATAAGTAACTCGTGTCATTGAGAATGTCAATAGCTTTTCTATAGTAATAAGCTGAACTATCAAATCGTTCCATTATTTCATAATGCGATCCGATTTGGTTGAACATCCATGCCAAATGCCAAGGTGTAGCATCGTGTTTTTGGTAATATGGGAGAGAAAGCTGTCCGAAATAAATAGCCTGCTCATGTAGATATTGGTCGGAATACAAAGCGGTCAGATGGGTGTACGTCAACACCATAAATTTCGCTTTATGTCCTGTTATTTCCTTCTCCTCAAAATGTCCTTCCATCACCTCCAAAGCCTTCAAATATTCCCCGCAGGCCTCCACGACGCTGTCGCTCTCGTAATAGCCCACACCATTAATATAATGGGCGCGGGCATCAAGGAATGCCGTTGTCTTGGTGGATGCATGGCGTGTGTCTGCCATCATCAACAACGAATCGAAATACCCCACGGCCCGCTGCAATTCGGGGCGGTTGGTTTGCTCATAATCGTTTTTGTACAGCAATTCCGAGGCCAATAGTTGGGCGTAATGGCCGTTAAATCCATCGGTGTTGCCATCATATTCCAACAACACGGCCAAGGCACTGTCGGGCTGGTGCCACATAAGACTGTCGATGGCACATAATTCGGGGGACGGCCCTTCGACAGGCTCAGGGGCCTTGATCGATGTGCAGGCGGCCACCGCCAACAGCCCCATCAACATCATTCCTATGAAATGTTTCCTCCGAACCATAGTCGCCTTAAAGAATAAATTCACCGCAAAAATAAAAAAAATAATTCCGCGTTTGCAATTTGTGTATCTTCGCAATTCAAATCGCAAGAAGTGAAACGCCTGCTCGTCATATTGGCCTTTTTGTTTTGTTCCGTCGCCCTCTTCGCACAATACGAGAACGTCGACGAACACGGGCGCCGGCCATATTACGGCTATGTGATTTCAGCCGGCACCCGCGAACCGATACGCAACACCCACGTCATCAGCAAGATGGCCCATTGCGGCACCATCAGCAACATGCAGGGGCGTTTTGTCATTCCTGCCAAAGGGGTTGACACACTTTGGGTGAGCTGCATCGGCTATTCGCGCCGCCTCATCGCCATCGATTCAACCATGGCGGCAGGCCGCGACACCTTGCTCATCGCCCTGCGCAGCGACACCATCACCCTGCGCGAAGTGACCATCATGCCCTTCTACGATTATGAGACTTTCAAGGAGATGCTCATCCACATGCCCTCCATCGAAACACCCCGCGAACTGCAACGCCTTGAAGAAGACTTGGACAACCTCTGGATGAGTCGCGCCCCAGCTGGCAACGGCATGATAACGGTCTCAGCCAGCCCAATTCAGTTTCTTTACGACAAGTACAACAAGACGGCGCGCACCCAAGCCCGTTTGCTGCGCAACCGCCGCATGTACAACGAAGTGCTGCGCGAACAAGGACGCACCGACGAGCTCCTCCCCGACTCACTCGACTATCCCATCAATTACAGCGTTTTCCAACTCGACGAGGAAAAGGAAACCGGCAACAAGGCGATGGTGCCCCGAAAGAAATACATCCGCTTGGGACAATAACCTTTCAGTAAGTAGATGAACAAATTTAGGTTACATATAAGACTGCGAGACTCCGAGACTGCGGGACTACGAGGAATTTGCTTGTCCCGAAGTCCCGTGTCCCGAAGTCCCGAAGTCAAAAGATATAACAGTTTGATTTTGAACACTTACTTATGATAATCCACAACTGGTTCCATAGCATCCTCAACCTGTTCTATCCACGTGTTTGCGCCGCCTGTGGCGACTCGTTGCACAAGAACGAGGAAACGGTATGCCTCAAATGCCGCTACACCCTGCCCCGCACAAGCTATGAACTGAACCCCGACAATCCGTTGATGCAAATCTTTTACGGAAGAGTGAAATTTCACGCTGTGACGGCCTGCTTTTTCTTTGCCAAGTCGGGCAAGGTGCAGCGTCTCATCCATCAGCTGAAATACAAAGGCAACAAGGAGGCGGGCATCTTCCTCGGCCAGCAAATCGGCGAGAGCATCAAGGAAGCACCACTGTTTCAAGGCATCGACTACTTGATTCCCGTACCGCTGCACCCCAAACGCGAGAAGAAACGCGGCTACAACCAAAGCCTGATCATCGCGCAAGGCATCAGTGAGGTGACAGGCATCCCGATTGGCGACAAGTATCTCGTCCGTGCAGTATATACCGAAACCCAAACCAAAAAGTCAGCCGAAGAGCGTTTCAAGAACGTGAAGGACATTTTCGAGCTGCATTTCGCCGACGAGCTAAAAGGAAAACACGTCCTCCTTATCGATGACGTGCTCACTACAGGCGCCACTTTGGAATCGTGTGCCCATGTCTTGGAAAACATTCCTGGAATTACGATTAGCGCGGCTACAGCGGCTTGCGCGGGGAATTAATCAAGGCTTCAACACGGCCAATGGAATTACCTTCACTCCATCATTTCGGGTATAAGCCATCTTCCCCCCTGTAAGAATGACAAGAAGGTCCGGCTCTCGCAAAGGAACCTGCTTTTCCTTTTTATTGTATTCCCGAATCAGTTCTTTCAATTGAAGCAAATGTTGCGCGCCTTCTTCGATTTCTTTACTACCTAATTTACACTCTATCAATGCATAACGACCATCGTACAAGTGCAAAACCAAATCCGCTTCCAGTCCATAACGGTCATGGTAATAGGACAAATGGCTGTTAAAGTCGGGTGTATAGGCTTTCAAATCGCGAATACACATCTGCTCGAAAATGAAGCCAAAGGTCTTTAATTGCGTGTATAAGGCTTCAGGCGTAAGCCCCAATGAAGCGACAGCAATGGAAGGATCGACGAATGCCCGTTTGTGACCGCTTCGGATGGCTGTTTTGCTTCTTATGGCTGGACTCCAAGCATCTATATCGTTGATAACGAACAGTTTTTCCAATGCCTTGATATAATCCTCAAAAGTCGGTTTGGTCAACGAAACTTCGCCCGAGGATGTGACATCGGCAAGGATAGAAGTTTGTTTGGCAAGTGTAGAGATGTTTCGCGCATAACTGCGAAGAAGCATTTTGGCAATATATCCGTCGCGTTGCACCCCGTCAATTCGGGAGACATCCTCACTACAAACCGATTCAACATAATCCCTTGCAACATAAAGTTTTGCCTTTTTCGACTTTACATTAATTGTGGCAGGCCATCCGCCACGGCAAGCAGCAAAGATAAGGTCTTCGACTTGCATATCAGAGGTAATACCGTCAATATCCAGCCCAACATCATCAAACAATTGCTGGAGCGAAATCTTCCCATTCGATTCACCCGATTCCCAAATGCTCATGGGCAACATTTTCATACGGGTTATGCGCCCTGTACCCGAATGAAATATAGACTTTCTGTCCACCGCGTTGGAACCTGTCAGTATGAATTGTCCTGGAGCATTTCTTTTGTCCACCAACGTACGCACCGCATCCCAAATAACAGGAGCGTCTTGCCATTCATCAATCAGGCGAGGTGTTTCACCTTGCAACAACAGCGACGGTTTGGAAGCGGCCGTAGTTAGATACTCATCACGCATATCAGTGTCCTGTAATTTAATGACACTTTTTGCAACTTGCTCTGCGGTAGTCGTTTTTCCACACCATTTTGGACCTTCTATC
Organism: uncultured Bacteroidia bacterium; assembly: GCA_902782455.1. GTDB lineage: Bacteria > Bacteroidota > Bacteroidia > Bacteroidales > F082 > Limimorpha. The sequence continues at coordinate 17,638 of CACZNA010000029.1, forward strand.
AAAACGGCTCCAAAAGCCTCTAATCTTTCCTTCAAGACAGTATCAGCGGTTCTATAAAAATAACTCATGTTTTATATATTTTATTTCGGCTGCAAATATAGTTCTTTTTTCATTATTTACGTATTTCATTTTCCTTTTTTGTGGCATTTTGTTTTCCTTTTTTGTGGCATTTTGTTTTCCTTTTTTGTGGTAAAATCGCACCGTAAAGCGCATAGAAAAACCACCGCCTTCAAATGAAAACGGTGGTTTTTGTGTGGTAGAGACGCGCCATGGCTCGTCTCGACACAATTATTCGTAAACCTTCACCTCAGTCTCTCCATTGAGCACCATCAAACCATTGAGAGCCAAAGCCTTCATTTCGTCCTCACCAGGATAGACATACACGGGAGCGATTTTTTCGACATGCGACTTCACGAGGTTGCAAAAGCCTTTATCATAGGCCATGCCGCCTGTAAGGAAGATGGCATCAACGTCCATGCTCATGGCCGAAGCAGCGAGTCCGCCCACTTCCTTGGCCACTTGATAGGCCATGGCTTTGTAGACCTTTTCCCATTCCTTGTTGCCAGCCTTCACGGCGTTTTCAACCTCAAGGGCATCGTTGGTGCCAAGGTAAGCGACAAAGCCGCCTTTTCCTTTCAGCATCTGTCCGATTTCCTTCTTGGTGTATTTGCCGCTGAAGCAAGCATCGACGAGGAATCCCGCCGGCAGGCTACCAGCACGTTCTGGAGTGAAGGGTCCGTCGCCGTTCAAGGCGTTGTTGGTATCAACCACGCGGCCTTTCTTGTGAGCACTGACCGAAATGCCACCACCGAGGTGAATGGCAATGATGTTCATATCCTCATACTTACGACCAAGGTCTTTCGCCAATTGACGGGCGATAATCTTTTGGTTCAAGGCATGGAAAATGGAAATGCGTGGGAACAGCGGGTGACCCGAATAACGCGCCACTTCGTCCATTTCATCGACCACGACAGGGTCGGCGATGTAGGCCTTCACACCGATTTCCTTGGCAATGTCGTTGGCAATCAAGCCGCCGAGGTTGGAGGCGTGTTCGCCGTTGTAGCCTTCGTTAAGGTCTTTGATCATGAGTTCGTTCACTTCGTAGACACCCGAAACGAGGGGACGAAGCAAGCCGCCACGACCCACAACACAAGACATTTCGCTCAAGTCGATGCCAGCTTCTTTCAGCTCACGCTTGATGGCTTCGGTGCGGAAGGGCTTCTGGTCGGCGATGTGCTCGTATTTCGAGACTTCTTCAGTGGTGTGCTTCAGGTTCTTCTTGAAGACTTGCTCTTCGCCTTCAAACACCGCGATTTTCGTCGAGGTGGAACCGGGGTTTATCGTTAAGATTTTGTGTGCCATAGTGTTTATTTATATTGTTATTGTGAGTCTTTTGTCGCTTTGCGTCATTGCGAGGAGGAACGACGAAGCAATCCAGAGGTTTTGTTTTCTGGACTGCTTCGTGCCTCGCAGTGACGCGAAGCGTGTCCAAAATTACGCTATCATTGCGGCCAAAGCGATGGAATACAATTTCGTCTTCGACGTGTCGCCGCGCGAGCTGAGCACACAAGGCACCTTGGCGCCCATCAGCATAGCACCCACTTCGCTCTTGTCGAACTTGGTGCAGCACTTGTAGAACACGTTGGAGGCTTCGAGGTTGGGGAACACGAGGCAGTCGGCGTCGCCGGCCACGGGGCTCTTCATGCCCTTGATGGCAGCGGTTTCGGCATCCAAGGCGAGGTCGAGGCTGATCGGGCCTTCCACCATGCAGCCCTTGATTTGGCCGCGCTCAGCCATCTTTGCGATGATGGCGGCATCGACGCAAGCGGGGATGCCCGCGCTCATCTGCTCGGTGGCGGTCACCATGGCGACCTTCGGGCAACTCACACCCAATTTTGTGGCCACAGTGGTCACATATTTGAGCAATTGCTGCTTCTGCTTGATGTCGGGAAGCGGGATGATGGCGCAGTCGGAGGCCACCATTAGTTTGTGGTAGTTCGGGTTCTCAATGACGGCAACGTGAGCCAAGGTCACATTGGGCGGGCAGAGGCCACGCTCCTTGTTGAGGATGGCGCGCATGTATTTGTCAGTGGGCAGCAAGCCCTTCATCAAAATGTCGGCTTCGCCAGCGTTGATGAGGTCGCAGGCCATGGCAGCGGCTTTCACATCGACGGGCTCGTTGATGATTTTGAAGTTGGCCATGTCGATGCCTTCTGCCTTGCACACTTCGGCAATCACTTTCTCGTCGCCGAGAAGGGTGGCTTCGATGAGACCTTCCTTGACGGCAGCATTCACTGCACAGATGGTGTGGTCGTCGTTGGCGTAAGCGGCCACAAGACGTTTTTTGGGTTTGCTGCGCAAAACCTCAAACATTTGTTCTAACTTTCTGATTTCCATGATTTTGTATTTAAGATTTAAAATTCAAAATTTCGAATTAACACAAGACTGCGAGGTTCGGGACTTTTGACACGCTTAGCGTCATTGCGAGGCACGCAAGCAATCCAGATGAACTGCAAAAGTACAAAATAAAAGTATTCAAAGCAAAGGAAACCGAAACAATAAATAAATTCGCCTTCTGGAAAGGGTTTTTATCTTCCAAAAGGCGAAATTTATTCTGAAACGCTGTGAGGATTATTCTTCCACCAAAAGCCATTCCCCGTTGTCGCGGTCATCGTGAAAACTGACCAAACCTTTGCCTTTCACAAGTATAGCGTTAGTCATATAATCATCCTTATTGTCCCTATCCATGGAAATCGTATCGCCCAATAGCGCAACATCACCATTATATCTTTCCGAGTGAATGTTGTGATTTTGAAATGTAGGATACATGTTCGGAAACATCCAATATTCAAGCCAACTAATACCTCCGTTTTCGGTGCCAGCACCATAAATCTGCAGCTCAATGCCTTGTTTACTTTGGTTCTCCAAATAGGATTCCGGCAAACGGATAAGTTGAACCATTGCACTTTCTAAAATATCTCCAGTGGGATAGCAGGGATTTGTTTTGTAAGTGTAATGAGCCGTATCGTAATCTACCAAACGGACGCTACGTACCTCGAAACGAAGGGTATCGCCGTATTCATGAAGAAACAGCAGTTGCTGTCCCTCTTGATATGGCAGATATTCATTGACGACTTTTGGCAAGTGCCAGGCATCATATTCAATCCAAACGCAATCATTGTTTTTCTTGGTGCAGCCCGCCAAAGCGAGGACAGACGCAAGGATTAATGCTGATTTTTTCATAATTGAACTGTTTTTAAGTTGTAAAACACTGATTCATTTTATGTTAGTATACTTTTATCGTATTTCTCCCCATGAGGCAGGAAACGGAATGTTGTTCGCTTTATAATAAAGGATAATCGGGTCGTAATCCAAATCATCAGCCCAAGTGAGGGTTTTCAATTCGGGATGGATGTAGGCTTTCTTGAACAAATTCATGTTCAACAAAAGGTTGTAAGGTTTCGAGGAATGAATCACATCGTCAAAGTCAACAAGCCCCGATGTTCCATCTTCAAAAGACACTTTGTAGATGTAATCGTGCTGGTATTCTATGTTCTTCAAATCATAATTCATTTTAAACCAAAAACGGCTTATTTCTGGCATTTTTATTTTTCTGCAAAATTACAAAAAAAAGCGTTTCCGCAAAGGAAAACGCTTTTTTCCATTAGATTTCTCTTCAAATCAATAATAAATGATATTCAAGTCCATTCGCTTTTGTTGCAGCTTTTCTACATCGCGAACACGAACCTTGGTGTTGTATATCTTCAGCTGTTTCAACGTGGCAATGTCTTCAACTGGCGAGATGCTGCGCACATCGGTGTTGTTGACAAAGAGGTTCTCCAAACTATGCAGCCCCGAAAGAGGTTTCAACGATTTTACGGGCGTACCAGCGGCATTGAGGGTGACAAGGTTGTGCATCTTCGACAATGGTCCGAGGTCGTTGATTTGCGTGTTTTCGATATTGAGCAGCTCGAGCTTTGTGCTGCTTTCGATGGGTTTCAGGCTGCTGATGGGGTTGTTCTGCACATTGAGTTCGATGAGATACAACTTGTTCTCCAAAGGTGCAATGTCGCGCACGCTTTGGCCGTTGATGGTCAGACGCTCAAGCCATAGAAAATTCTTCAAAGGCTCAAGGCTGATGATGGGAAATTCCACGCCGATTTCAAGTTCTTGAATATCCACAACACGTTGCAAATCAAGTGCGTTTGGGATTTCATCTTGGGTGTCGATGGCGTTTCGGAAGATGGCTTGCCAAATCGGGTCGAGACCAATCCACCAATTCTTCAAAACTTCGGTTTGATAAATGACATGCACCTGCCTTTGACTCTCCTTCAGTGCTATGATTTGGCTCGGGTTGACATCGGTGCTGTCGGCTTCAATCAATTCGAGGCTGTTGTCGTTCAACAAAGGCGCGAAGTCGTCGACGGGCGTGTTCATGATGTTGAGATACTTCAGGTTCGTCATCTCCTTCAAGGGCGACAAGTCGCGGATGTAGGTGTGCGAAATGTTGAGCGATTCGAGGTTCATCAAACCTTGAATGGGTTGCAGGAAATTGATTTCCGTGTTGGAAATGTTGAGTGTACGGAGGTTAATCAGGCGGCTGACGGGCACCAGGTTTTGCAAGAAAGTGTTGCCCGAAAGGTCGAGTTCCTGAAGGTTGATGATTTCGTGCAGCTGCTCGGTAGTCGGTTCCGATTCAACATTTGTTATTTGCTTGGAAAACACAGCTTTCCAATAGATAGGAAGCTCACGCCACCAAGTTTTCAGCGCTTCGGTGTCATAGATGACCAGAGTGTAAGGATTGGTTTGCAGGAAAGCGCTTGCTTCTGCATCGTGAATGCCAGAGTGGTCACAATAGATTCTGATCAGACGGCGGTTGCTTTTCAACGGTGTAAGATCACTGATGGAAGTGTTGCTGCAATACAACTCGCGCAGGTCTTCCAATTCGCTCAAAGCCTGCAAGTTGCTGACGGCACTGCCCGAAATGTTAAGGCTTTGCAGTTCTTTCAAGCTGCTGACGGGAGTAAGGTCGCGGATGGCCGTATTGCTGATGTCGAGACTCTTGAGCAGAGGCAGGTCTTGCACCACGTTAATGTTTGGGATACGCGTACCGCTGAGGTTTAAGGACACCAGGCTGGGACAATTCTTCAAGCCGTTAGTGCGATTAATCTGTGAATCGGAAAGGTTGATTTTCCGCAAGTTGGGCAAATAGGCCAACACCGAAAGGTCGTTGACGGCAGTGTTTGACACTTCAAGTTCCTCAAGGGTGAGGCAATACTTGAGCGAAGAAAGGTCTTCAACCAAGGTGTTATTGGCACGCAAGGTTTTGAGTTTGTTGGCATTGCGCAACGGCGAGATGTCGTCGACGGAAGTACCTGAAAAGTCGAGCCAAGTGAGGTCGGAAAGCTCGCTCAACGGCTCCAAACTGATGATTCCCAGGATGCCCGACAAATCGACACTTTGTTTTTGCGTGACCAATTTCAGCTTTGCATCAACATCTTTCAGGCTATTCTCATAAATCTTATCATTAACATCCACAAAACCTGTAGTGGTAATTACGATCCTTTGCAACGGAATGCTATCGTAGAGCATAATATCGCCGCCCAACCTGTTTTTCCAGTTCGTCGAGAGGCCGTTCCACCACTCGCGCAGGGCTTCTGCCTCATTGACTTTCGAGGTGTAGATGCTGGCTATCTTGAGGCTGTTTTTCTGCCGGTCGAGATTGATTTCAACGAAGCGGTTGCGGATGTCGTCGATAGGCTCGTCATTAATGGTGCGGGCGGTAAGGTGGCGCGACAGGGTGACCTTGAAAAACACGACGCCGTCTTCGCGGGTGTTGTTGGCGATGCTTTGCACGTCGAACTGGAACGTGGCCCACTTGAAGAAGAAGTCGATGTCCTTCAGATAGGCCTGAACATCCTTGTTGATGGGCGTGTTGCGGTTCACGTCGAGGTCGTCTTCCACCTGCACCTTGTCGTCAATGAAAATCTTGCTCCAGCTCTCGGTGAACACGATGCTTTTTTCTTGCGCAGAGGCTGTGCTGTCGCCGATGAAATTGAGCGTTTCCTCAAGATAATTGACCATTGTCCTGATTTCGGTCTCATAGCGGGCGATTTCCTCTTTGGTGAGCTTTTGGGCATGGCCGCCAACGATAAAACTGAATATGATGGCGCAGACTAATGCGATTCTTTTCATGGTTGATAGAATTTGATGAGATTAGTTTTTTCCTTTTCAGGCATATAGATGACGTTCGACATGAGCCAACCGGAATTGAGACCCTTGCGGTCGAACCACGACACCTCGAAGTACCAATCCTTGATTTGGAACACGTGGAACTTAAGCCCGTCGACATGCTGGAAAACGAGTCGTCCCTGTTTTACTTCGTAGAAGAAAAGTGTCAGATAATCAGGTTGATAATCCTTCGAGGCGTAGTATTCAATGAGGTCAGGGTCTTGGAAGGCCTTGTAAATGTTCATGAAGTCAAGTTCGTGGCTCATGGGATGCAGATAATGCCTTTCCCTCTCGGCCAATTCCCCTTTGGGAAACAGCTTGTTGAACTCCGAACAGTAGACGTTGGTAAGCACCCATTTCGAGCCAAGACCTTCTTGCTCAACGGCCAGAATCAGCAAAACGCTGACATCAGTGCCGTTGTACTTGAACGTAGTCGAAACCTCTGAATACCAACGTCCTCCGAGAAACGACATAAAAGTGGAGTCGCCTTTGGTCACGTCTTCGATGAAATAGCGCTGCAACTCGGTTTGGGTGCCGTATTTCTCCTGGTCGAAGAGGATGGGCAGCGACTGCCGGCGCATCTCATTGTTGCGGTATTTGGGGTCTTTCGGGTTGAGTTTGTTGCCGAATTGGTCTTCCTCATAGTTGAAACGGCGCATGAATTGCCCCATCTGCTTGGTCATGGCATACAGCTCCGTTTCGTCCATCTTGAAGTCGCCAATGGTCTGTGCCGTCGATGCCGAAGCCCAAAGCAAGCCAAGGATCAAGAGTGCAATATTCCCAAAGCGAGTCCACATTCAACTCTCAACTTTAAACTCTCAACTTTAAACTTTCAACTTTCAACTGCAAACTACCTATCCGTCGTTTCCTTCACGCGCATGTCGCCGAGCAACACATCCCAGAAGCCGATGGTGCGGCCTCCGATTTGGGTTTCCTTGCGGCGCACGTAGACGGTGATGTCTTTCTTGGTCGTATCCTTATACACCAAATTGCCTTCGGCATCGTAGCCACGGAAAGTCTGGAATATGGTGATGACACCAACGTATGTGCCATCGGGCTGACGCTGCAAGTCGCTGACATACTCGATGTTGTACCATTCAATCTCGACGCGGTCGTAGTTGAGGCGCATCAGGTGCTCCAAGTATTTGCGAACGCGATAGTAAGTGATTTGGTTGCTGTGGATGGAGGAGACACCGATTTCGGCATCGCTCATGAAGAGCTCCTCGGCGCGGTCGATGACGCGGTTGGCCTCGCTGAAAGGTGTATCCTTCGAGCCTACGATTTTGATGTATTTGCTCAGGTCTCTCACCTTTTCCAAGGCGAGGCTGTCGATGGCTTGCTTGCGTTCAAAACTCAGTTCGTCCTGTGCCAAGGCGATACCCGCAAAGCACATGACAAAAGCTAATGTGGCGATGATCTTTTTCATTTCTTTATCAGTTCAAGTTCGTTGATTTTTCCGTTGGCGTTGTATTTGATTTCATGCACCTTTTCGGTGGCCTTCTTTTGGTCCTTCAGGTAATTCAAGTATTTTTCGATGGTCGTGGGACGGTCGTAGTCGTTGAAACCCGGATTCTGGCTAATGATGATCAGCACAGGCACGTTGGGCGACTCAAACATGCCCAAAGTCTCGTTGATGACGCGGTTGGCTTGACTGGTGCTGCCGGCGTTGGCGATGCTGTTGAAGTTGCGGCCAAGTACCACATCGGCGGCATTGGCTTTTTCGCGTTCCTCGGCGGCGCGGCGCTTCTCTTCTTCCCTTTGGGCGCGCTCGCGGGCGAGTTTCTTTTCCACTTGGGAAATCAGGTCGTCAATCTCCGCATTTTGCAGGTTCCAGTCCTTGATGGTCTTCACACGGTTTTCTTTCTCTTCGAGCGTCCACAAAGTCTCGTCGTCGAGAATGGCTGTGAGATCATTTCTGGCTTGCTCTACTTTCGATTTGTACTCAGCTTCAGCGGCTTCTTTGGCAAGTCTCTTCTTGCTCTTGCAGCTGGTGGTACCTCCAAGGGTGATGAACACAGCGAGGAGTACCATGATGATACTTGTGATTCTGGTTTTCATTGTAGTAGGTGTTTATTGTTTCTCTATAACTCTAAAATGCCAAATAAATTGCAAAAGTACGCTTTTTTCCGTTTCAAGGGGGTTTGAAAAGCAAAATTGCATACTATTTAACCCAAGGGGAAACGTTTCAGTATTTTGTAGAAAGGTCCTGTGGGTTGCAGGAAGCTTTGATAATAGATGAGTTCCTTTACATCGGCGTGGAGATAGGTTTTTTGCTCAATGCCGTTGTAGATTTGTTGGAAGAACCTCTTGTCGACCAACGATTTGATGCGACACACGGTGAGGTGTGGGACAAAGTTTTGCCTGTCGCGGAGATAGCCGAGGTCGTCGAAAGCATCAAGCACATCGGCCTCAAGGTCGTAAAGGGCTTGGGGTGTTTTGTTCATGCCGAGCCACAACACACGCGGCGTACCGTTGCTCCCGAAGATTCCCGTGCGGTCGAAGTCCAGCGTGAAAGGTTGGTGCCGTTGGGCCACCTTGCGACAGGCCTCATTGATGGCGGGAATGTCGAGGTCTTCGGTCTGCCCGATGAATTTCAGGGTGAGGTGGATATTGTCGGGCCTGCAATAGTTGATGTATTTTTCGTGCGGCAGGTTCTTCTTCAGGCTTTCCACCAAAGCGGGATATTCCGTTCCGCTGGGGATGTGTATGGCTAAGAAGGTGCGTTTCATGGCATCTGTTTTTTCTTGATTCTGCCTTCTTGCACTATCGGCACCGTCGTCACGCAATTCGTTTCCAAACAGAAACGGATGTCGTCGTAGAAACCCAACGTGAACAGCCGCTTCAAATGGAAACAGCCCGACAATGCGCCAAGCAAGTTGGTTTTGTTACTATTATAATAATGTGTCAGCAATAATCCCAGATCATCCGTCTCCACTTCGGTTTGTTGTTTCAACAAATCGATAATCATGCCCGCGCAAAGGCCGTCGTCCAAGGAAAAACGGCCTTCCGTTCCCGCACAAACGATGACCACGTCATTGCGAGCGGAGCGTGGCAATCCACTATCTTTCTGGATTGCTTCGTAGTTCTTCCTCGCAATGACCTCGGCCACAGCCGCCACGTTCCTGAAACAAGCCAAAACCACCTCGTCCGCACCTATTATATTATTAATGGCGTTGGTGCCATTGGTGGTGGTCAGGATGAGGGTCTTGCCTTCAACCACCTTTTTTTCGTATTCCAAAGGCGAATTGGAAAGGTCGAAGCCCTCGATTTTCAAGGCGTTGCGTTCGCCGCCGCGAAGGGTTTTGGCCGTGTCGCATTGTGCATAAAGGTTTTGGGCCTCTTCAACGGTTTTCACGGGAATAACCTCTCGTGCCCCGTTTTCCAAAACAGTGGTGATGACGCTCGTCGCCCGCAAGACATCAATCACAACGACAATTTGACCGCTGAAATTGATGCCTTGGGCTTGTTGGGCAGTGGGGATGATTGTTATTTTCATTTGTTTGGGTCTTCTTTCACTCTCCCTAACCTCCTCAAGAGGGGGACAACAAAACCAGAAGTAAAAGTTGTCGCCCTTCTAAAGGGGGCAAGGGGGATTAAAACATGCTTAGATTCCCAAAGAAATATTCAATCCTTGCGCCGTGCGGACCAAGTCGCTGTCGAGAGTGACGAGGTTAGGCTGGGCGACGGCTTCCTTGAGCGAAACGGCCACAATGTCAGGATGATGATAGGACACCATCTGGCCGAACTGCCCGTTAAGGACCATCTCAAAAGCCTTCACGCCAAACTCGGCTGACAAAACACGGTCGTATGCAATCGGCACGCCACCGCGTTGTAGGTGACCGAGGGTGGTTTCACGCATGTCGTGGGTGAAGCCCGCAGCCTTCATCTCCTCGATGAAACGCCGACCGATGCCGCCCAATTTCTTGTTTTCGTAGCCGACTTCTTTGCTGATTTCAAACACCTGCTGGCCGTCTTTCGGGCGTGCGCCTTCCGAAGCCACCACCACGGCAAAGCCACGGTCGTGGTTGAAGCGTTGCTCCAATCGGGCCTTCACTACATTGATGTCGTATGGGAATTCGGGCAAGAGGCACACCTCGGCACCTCCAGCGATAGCTGAATGTAAGGCAATCCAGCCCGCATCGCGACCCATGACTTCAAGGACGAAGACACGGTTGTGTGAAGCCGCCGTAGTGACCAATTTATCCACAGCCTCAGTCGCGATTTGCACGGCGGTTTGGAAGCCGAAAGTACACTCCGTCGAGGAGAGGTCGTTGTCGATGGTCTTGGGCACGCCGATGATGTTCAGACCCTTCTCGTAGAGTTTCTGCGAGATACGCTGCGATCCGTCGCCGCCGATGCTTATGACCGCGTCAATGCCCATGTATTGCAGTTTGCGAAGCATTTCATCCGAGCGGTCGACGGTGGACCAAGTGCCGTCGGCATTCTTGACTGGCCAGTTGAACGGGCCGCCTTTGTTGGTGGTTTCGATGATGGTGCCGCCACGGAAATGGATGCCGCGCACCGACTCTGGCGTCAACCTGACGACTTCGGTAGGCTCCCAAAGGATGCCATTGTAGGCTTGTATGCTGCCGAGCACTTCCCATTCTTTCTCTTGGGCGGCTCTCTTGACGATGGCGCGAATCACGGCGTTGAGGCCTGGGCAGTCGCCGCCACCGGTTAATACGAGTAGTCTTTTCATATTCAATGTATTATTTAATTCAAGATTTAAAATTCAAAATTCAAAAATTTATCCATTAGGCGAATTGACTGCGTTGACAAATTTCATCGCAATGACAAAAGTCGCCATCTTGTATTTCTCATCATCTTTCCAATTGTGCGATTTAAGTAATTCGACACACACATAGCCATTCGTCCCGACTTGAGAGAAGCAAGCCGAATATAAGTGTGTATCCAATCTCAACTTTTCGCTAATCAGCTCGCCTTCAGGGATTAACTCGGAATAGGAATCGTTGTATTTCGGGTCGTTCCTGAACTTAAGGAGAAGGCTGTTGTATCGCTTAATGGCAAGAGCTTCGTCACTCCCCATCTCGTGCCTGAGGTCCATCTCATACACCTTGTCACGACTATTATCCAAAATGACCACCTCGACGGGAAGGTCTTCGAACAAACCTTCCAATACATTGGGGGCATCCGTCTCCCGAAATCCTTTTTCCTTCAGTTTCGAGAACATTTCCGCCTCGGTTCCGTCGATAGGAATGCCCATGAACTCCACCACCTTTTGGGCGTAGGAAGTCGTGGCGAGGAGGATGAATAGAGCGAAAAACAGTGGTTTTTTCATGGTTTTTGGTTATCTACCCCAAACCTTCTCAATGCGTTTTGCCAACTTCCTGATGGCACGGTCCACATCCCTTTGGCGAGTCCATCCTGCGCTGTTTGAGGAACGGCACGAGGCCACGGTCTTGCCCGTCATATAGTCCTCAAAACTGACGGAAAGGATGGATTCTTCATTTGAAGAAGTGGCGGAATACTTTGCCAAAACGAGTTTCTCTTTTTGTTCGGAGGAAAGGTCGTTGATGCGTTGTGAGCCTATCATTTTGAGGCGTGTGGCTTCGATGGCATCGTAGATACCAGGCTCAATTTCGATGTCGGTCACCGTGCCGACAGAGTTTCTGGTTTGGGTCAAAGAGGCGTACTCATACTTGTTGAGGTTCACGCCTTTGGCGATCATTGTTTTGTCCGTCGAGCAGGAGCTTAAAACAAGTGCTCCCACGAGGACGATGAGGTAGGTTTTTAATGTTTTCATAGTGTTGATTATTTGTTATTAGTGATGTTGTTCAAAATCATGTAAACAGCTCTAATTGCATATTGTAATTCTTGCTAATGAATGCAAAATCCGTTTCCTCAATTATGCTATCACTTCTGACAATCGAAAGGACTTGATTCGCTTGCTCCACTAATGTTTTACTGTCCAAAACCTTCATCAATTTTGCAAAGTCAATTCGCATCAAAGCTTCTTTAGTAACCATTCTTTTTGCATCAGTGAATGTAATGGCTTGAAGAAAAGACCTTACCTCGTCTGTGTTAAGCAATACTTGAACAGCAACTGCACTTTTCAAGTCATCGAAGCCTAAAAAATAGCATGTGTCGTCGAGCATGACTGGCTTTTGATCGGGCAAGACCAATGTAAAATGCAAAGTCTTGTACAAACCAGAAATTGCGACTTTATATGGCTTGAATGAGTAATCACCAATACCAAAAATGGAAAAATCAGGATTCTTTTTATAAATAGTTGATTTTCTGCTACGAAACAAATCAAGATGTCGTTGTAGATAATCGTATGTTTTAGGATATTTGAGAATATAATCCGTTTTTTGTCCTACATTTTGCTGAGTAACTATGGTGCATTTTTTTGGCTTGTGTGCTACTAATGATTTCAAGTCTGAACTTTTCAACAGGCCATATACCAAGTTTTCTTCCAAATCAATTGTTTCATTCAATTTGTTACGAAACATGTGACCCTCCCGTTCAAGTTCCATCACTCTTGAACAATCGTGTTTGATGCCTTGCCGCCATTCCATTGGGCACCTCCCGTCGATTGCGCCAAAAGGTCTATCATTTTGGATGTCAGAATAGAAACTGTTTCCGACCCATCCAAATTTATTCAACATACTTCTGTCATAAAAGTTGGAAATCTGACATTGTAAAGACGGCTGAGAGTTGAATCGACACAATAACAGCGATGCATCCACCGACACATTAAACTCTTTTCTGCTGTCAATGTTCATCTCTTCAATGTTCGAAATGTGATAGCAATTCTTGCATTGTTCATAAACAACATTCTTGATAACAGTGTTTTTCAAAAGTAATGATAAATAGCCATTGGTTTTTTCGAATAATTTCAACAATAGAAGCACAATGTATTCAGCGATGTCAAAATTACCCTTTCCGGTAATGGCATCTATACCCTTTTGTTTTTTGAAGTTGGATTTATTGGGCAAATTGTCTGATTCCAATGCGCCCAACGTCGAATTGGTTACCCAAGGCGGATTTCCTATAACAAGTATGTCTTTGTCCTGTATTTGCTTTTTCAGTTTTATAAAGTCAAAACCAAAAACATTGGAGTGATAAATTGTGATAGATGGTTTGTTCGCCTCTGGATGAGCCAAGAAATAATCAACAATGTTGAATTTACACTCCCAAACGTATGGCTCGTAAATCTCCACACCAATAATTTGTTTGACGGTAGGAAAACTATTTAATGAAGCAAGAATAAAGTTACCTTTACCACAAGTAGGTTCAATCACTATTTCTGGCGTTATTCCCTTTTCTGCCAACAATTCCGTTACAGCCTTTGTCAAAACCTTGTTAGTCTGAAAATCACCATATTCGCTTCTGTCCTCAGCACAACAAAAACCATTAATCATGGTCAATTCGTCTTGAAACGAAGTGAGTTTGTCTTCGGCAGGGAAAAAACTTTTACATCCACACAATTCCTCAATTGCCTGATTCACATAACAATATGATTCATCTTTAGCAAACAATCCCCTAAAGAACTGCAAAACTGAATCTGATATGTTGGCACCAAAGACTTGCATGGCTATTTCCTTGTTCAAATCATTTTTGAGATTCCCGAAACCTGCTCCGCAAGATCAACAATACGTTGATATTGCAACCTCCATTGCAAGGCATTGGAAATGGTCAAATATCCTTGTTGTGGTTTTGTTTTCAGAATCTGTTGCGCTAATCGTTTTAATGTAATCTCGTCAGCAGGTATGTTCTTGTCCATCAAATAAGCCACAATATCCTCCTCATTCGCTCCGTCAGTAATCATTTCACGTAAACGGAAAGTGGTCGTATAATCTGCGGTACGTTCTTGGGAAATAAAAGCACAGCTTACAAAATCCAAAACCGTAGTCTCTGTTGTCGGATCGTCTTTCTTGTCGTAAACAAAGACCAAAAGACTATAACCCAATCCAAAAATCTTTTGCTTGGCATCCTTGAACGGGCACGATGATTGCGGTTGTTTTATGGAAGTAACCTTAATATCAGTAAGAATATCAGCAGACGGCAAGTCTATTCCACTCGCCGAAGACCCTATCTCAACCTCATATTTGGTGGCCAACTGCTGTTGGAACTTATGCTCAACATAAGTTCCAACAGCTTTCCCATCTGTCACGCCAAACAAATCCTTGTTTAGAATCTTGGATTCTGAAAGGCAAAATTGTTTGGCTTCGGCTTTTAGTTTTTCTATGGTCAGTTTTGGCTTCATCACTTCAAATTCAAAGCAATCTGCAACTCATCCAACTGCTCTTGGGCAATCGGGGCGGGCGAGCCGCTCATCACGTCGCGACCGGCGTTGTTCTTCGGGAAGGCGATGAAGTCGCGGATGCTGTCGGCACCACCGAAGAGCGAACAGAGACGGTCGAAGCCGAAGGCCAAACCAGCGTGAGGCGGTGCGCCATACTCGAAGGCACCCATCAGGAAGCCAAACTGCTCCTGCGCCTTCTCGTCGGTGAAGCCGAGGGTGTGGAACATCTTGTTCTGCAAGGTGCGGTCGTGGATACGGATGGAGCCTCCACCGACTTCAACACCATTCATCACGATGTCGTAGGCGTTGGCGCGGATGTCGCCCCACTTCGTCGGGTCGTCGAGCAAGGCCTCGTCTTCGGGTTTCGGAGCGGTGAAGGGATGGTGCATCGCATAATAGCGTTGCGTTTCCTCGTCCCATTCCAAAAGCGGGAAGTCGATGACCCACAGCGGGGCGTATTCATCGGGCTTGCGGAGACCGAGTTGGTTGCCCATCTCAAGACGCAAGGCGTTGAGTTGTGTGCGGGTCTTCATAGCATCGCCACAAAGGATAAGCATCAGGTCGCCGGGCTTGGCACCGAACTTGTCGGCAATGACCTTCAGGTCTTCAGGCGTGTAGAACTTATCCACAGACGACTTGAACGTTCCATCCGAGTTATATTTGATATACACCATACCGCCAGCACCCACCTGTGGACGCTTCACAAACTCGGTGAGCGCGTCAAGTTGCTTGCGGGTGTATTCCGAGCAGCCCTCGGCACAAATGCCGACCACCAATTCAGCATTGTCGAAGAGGCCGAAGCCCTTGCCTTTCACCACGTCGTTGAGTTCCACGAACTTCATCCCAAAGCGGATGTCGGGCTTGTCGGAGCCGTAATATTTCATCGCATCGTGCCAAGTCATGCGCGGGAATTGGTCGAACTCGAGGCCTTTCATCTCCTTGAAGAGGTGCTTGGCCAAGCCCTCAAAGGTGTTCAAAACATCCTCTTGCTCCACAAACGACATCTCGCAGTCGATTTGCGTGAATTCGGGCTGACGGTCGGCGCGAAGGTCCTCATCGCGGAAGCAACGCACGATTTGGAAATAGCGGTCCATACCAGCCACCATCAGCAGTTGCTTGTATTGCTGCGGGCTTTGCGGCAAGGCGTAAAATTCGCCAGGATTCATACGGCTTGGCACTACGAAGTCGCGGGCACCTTCGGGCGTGCTCTTGATGAGCATCGGAGTCTCGATTTCGAGGAAGTTGAGGTTGCTCAAATAGTTGCGCACGAGCATCGCCATACGATGGCGCAGTTCAAGGTTTTGGCGCACGGGGTTACGACGAATGTCCAAATAGCGGTATTTCATACGAAGGTCGTCGCCGCCGTCGCTGACGTCCTCGATGGTGAAGGGCGGGGTTTTGCTGCCGTTGAGCAGTTTGAACTCGCTGACTTTCAGTTCGATTTCTCCCGTCGGCATATTCGGGTTTTTCGATTCGCGCTCGATGACGGTGCCTTTGGCCTGAATCACGAACTCGCGCCCGAAGGAGCGGGCTTGTTCGAGAAGTTTCGGGTCGCTGCTGCCATCCAAGAAGAGTTGGGTGATGCCGTAACGGTCGCGGAGGTCAATCCAAACGAGGGAGCCTTTGTCGCGGGTGCGCTGCACCCAGCCGGCCAATGTCACTTCCTTGCCAGCATCGGCAAGACGAAGTTCGCCACAAGTATGCGTTCTGTACATATTCTCTGATTTAAAGATTTAACATTTCAAGATTTAATATTTGTTTCTGATTTACAATGATTTCTAACTAAGCGGTACACCGTATTCATATATTGTGTCGCTTGCCAAGTCGATACGGTCATTCCAAAAGATGCAAGTACGACTTGTGTCCAATTGTGCCATCGGCCAAAGGCCAAATTCTGTCGTCAAAGACTTGAAGTCATCAAGTGTGTCAATGTCGTCTTTCACATCGTAACACACGCGGAAACCGTCATCGAAAGTCACCATCAACTTCCAATTGTCGTTGAGTTCAAATTGTTTGATTCTCGGTATCATAACGGTGTAAAAACGACTAATCTCTGGCATAGTTCCGATGGTTTATCGGCGCAAAATTAGCAAAAAATGGACAATTGATTATTGGTTTTTATGATTTTCAGGCGGTTGAACACTTTTTATTACCTATCTTTGCCGCCTAATCACCTAAAACAACCGTCAATTATGAAGAAAATCATCTTTGTTTTCATTATGGCTTTTGCAACAATCACATTGATGGCGCAACAAACAGCCGAACTTACAGAAGCCTTGGACAGCCTTGTCGTTACTGATATTGACTATGGTTTTGTAAGGGCCAAATTCAACTATGGGTACGATGGCAACAAACGCCTAAACCAAGTCATTTTCTCGAAAGTGGAAGAGCTCTCCACCGACTTGCATTATGCCGAAAAATGGCACTACGACTACGACGACAACAATCGCTGCCTTTCCTTTTCCTACTGGAATTGGGAAAACAACGACTGGTTTCTCCATCAGAAGACGGACAGCGTTTTCGACAATGCGGGCAACTGCGTTTTCGTATCGGAATTTCGGTGCGCTGAAATCGGAGCAGGACATTCTTATAACCGATTGGAATATGATTATGAAAACAACAAGTGCGTTGAGTATAGAGCATACAGCCGTAGTGAGTCTGACACGACTTGGGTACCTTGCGAACGATTGAGATGGGAATATGACGAACTGGACTGTTTGACGATAGAATTCCGTGACTTTACCGAGGGCAACGACTGGAAGCCCTTTAGCAAACTGGTTTACACCTACGACGACCAGCACCGATTGGTTTTGGAGGAATATTTCCTTTGGAACGCCAACACGGGCACTTGGGATTCGGGAGAGAGCACTTCCGAATATGAATACAACACGGACGGCTTGCTGTTGAGGAAATTTGAATTTTCAAACACAAACGGCATAGAAACCGAGACCGAAACAAAATATCTTTATGATGAGCGCAACAATCCCATTTGGTATTATTACCGCCGTATCACGCTTCCTGATTTCATCTGGGAGCAAGACACCATCGAATTTGCTTATAATGAACACGACAGCCTCGTTTGGAAATTGGAGAACTTCACCCATCACAATGGCGCCGCGATAGACCATCCTGTGCTATACGAATATGAGCGTGACGAGCAAGACCGCATCGTTGCAGAAACCTGTTACGACAATTGGGCGAGTGGACAACAGCCTCGTTTCAGGTACGAAAACACTTATGACGAACAAGGCCGCGTTGCTATGAAGCGCTGCAAAAGATACAGTATGATCGATGGGGCGTTGTTGGGCGATTCCCGAGTGGAATATGAGTTTGACGACCAAGGAAACTTGGTTT
>CACZNA010000030.1:0-34631 GCA_902782455.1 uncultured Bacteroidia bacterium
TTCTTCGATGGTTTCCAGGACTTCGCGAACGGCCTGTAAGTACTCATTTTCGCCCGGATGCTTGGCTTCCAGAGCGGTCATAATTTCATTGACTTTCATCTTTTGACTTTAATTAAGGTTTATTTAACGTTTAGAAAGTTGTTAGTTCTATTAAATCGCTGCAAAGTTAGGATTTTTATTTGAACAATTTTCAAATTATGCAAAATATTTTCTCTCCTTTTTACATAATTCGGGAAATCACGGATTGGCCGTTTTTGCTATTTTCTCACCTCGTTCATATTCAATAACTTGCAAAACCGTTCCATTGGGAGCATAATGGATTTCCTTGCCATGCTTCAGGTTGTCGACGTAGCTCACCTCCATGATAATGCAGCCGTCTTCGTTGTAGCCTGTTTGCTTGCCGCAGCCCCTGTCATAATTTGCCCTCGACGCCAATTGGCCGTTGGGATAGAAGATTAGCCACGAGCCATCCATCATGCCTTCCTTGTATTGTCCGTCCTTGAAAAGCTGGCCATTATCATACCAAGTCTTGAAGACACCATCCAACTTGCCATTGGTGTAATGCTCCTCAGCGGTCAGACGGCCTTTCTCGGAATAGGACAAGCAAACACTATCCAGCTCATCATGCTTGTACCAACAATCCTGCTCCATCTGTCCGTTGGTATGGAAACGTTGGGCATGGCCTTCCTTCTTATCGTCGACGTAATTGGCTTGCAAGCTCATGCGACCGTTGGAATAGTACCATCGACATTCCCCGTTAAGTTTGCCGTCAACGTAGCGCAACTCCGACTTCAACTCACCGTTGTCCCAATACGACCGCTGCACACCATCGTCGCAAGCGGCAAAAAACAAAAGCGAAAGCAGAAAAAGGCCCAGTCTTTTCATTCCACAGGCTTTTTGAAGGGATTGACCGGAACCAACTCAACCTCCTTATTGTCATATTGATACAGCCTCCAGTTATGGTTCTCAAGGCCATTCTCACCTATGCGTATGAAACGGTATTGCGCATGGAGCAACGGCATGGTGAAATATGGCAGACATCCAGTCATATCCTTGCCGTAGCGCATCAAGGCGGTGAGGAAATAAGTGGCCACATCATAGCCTTCGAAGGCATAGTTTTGCGGCTCCACGACATACTTGTTCCTGAAGTCGAGGACAAACTGTTTGGCTTCGTTTGAGTGGTAGTCCACGAAATTGTCAGTGAGGTATATCGCGTTCATTTGCAGCAAATTCTCAACCAAAAGTTTCTCAAATCTCGACCAATCGGGAGCGCACACAAGGGTGATGGGGAAACGGTCGGCCTCCTTTTTCAAAGTGTTGAGCACCTGAGTGGCAAACACATTGTCGTCGCCGTAAGCAATGATGACATTGTTTCGCACACCTGACAGCAGCGAAATCAAGGAAACCAGGTTTTCGCTGTCGTATGCGAAGCGTTGCACTGAGTTGGTGAATGTCACATGCTCGATGCTGCCGTTTTTCAATTCATTGGTGCTGTAAACCTGTCCTTCCACAGTGATGGTCGGCACCATGCGGCTGCCCATTTCGAGACGCTCGCTTTCGCCTCTGGCAAACTGGAGGAACTCGCTGCCCTCAACCGTAACTTCATTATTCACAGCGCGGTTCAGTTCACGTTCCAACTGCGCCAGAAACAGCGAGTCGGATGCGTTTTCGCGGCTGAGAATGAACACCTTGGCATCAGAGTAATGGTTGCGTACAAGATGACCGATATTAAGGATCAAGCCGCTTTGGGCAGGCTTCAGCTTGATGACATTGGGGTTGCTCTCAACCACCTCATGGCGGGTTGAAAGCGGATTGACGACCAAGATGCCATGCTCCTTGGCGTAATCCTCAACCACGGCAAACGACCTGCTAAAGAAAGGCCCGATAATCATGTCAAAATGCTGACGCTTAATCTTTTCCAAGGCCTGTCGAGCTGTATTCACATTCTCAGTCACGTCGATGACGGCAAGGTCGAGTTTCAGGCCTTTTTCGTCGGTCATTTTCTCCACGGCCATCATAAAGCCTTCGTAGAAAGGCAAGAACGAGAGTGAACGCGACTTCTGCACGTTGGCAAGTTTGTCCTTCGAGATTTCAATGTTGTCGATATCATCGAGATACAATGGAATCATCAACGCCACCTTGTACAACCGCGTGGCATTTTCTGGGTTAGCGTAACATTCAGGGGTTTCCATCGGCTCGTTGAAAGACACGAAAGATTCATCGAGGTCAACAGGTTCCAACAACTCTGATTGTTGCGGCTCTTCCATGGATTCGATTTCGGTTTCGGCAATAGGCTCGTCAATGGGTACATCAACGGGTTTGATTTGTTCAATCGGTATCAGAACCACCTGATTTACAAATACATGAGAGCCAACCGAGATGTTTATGGCTCGAAACTCACTCTCGTCAACCTTCCAGCGTCTCAGCAAGGAGGAGACGCGCTCATTGCGTTCCGATTTATGGACAATGTAGTCATTTTCGTTCACAATATCCGGCACCGAGACAACCGTTCCAGGACGAGGGCGATTGTTTAAACGCGGGTTAATAGCCTTGAAATCAGCCAAATCGATGCCAAATTTCTTGGCAATGTCATACAAGTCCTCACCTTTTTGCACACTATATTTTCTGTCTTTTATCACAGGGGAAGGCTCCACCTGTTGAGGCTCTACTATCGTGTTTTCAACCTCAGAAACAACGGGTTCTACTGGTATTTCAGGAGTCTCAGGTTCTACTGGAGTCTCAGGTTCTACTGGAGTCTCAGGTTCTACTGGAGTCTCAGGCTCTGCTGGAGTTTCAGGCTCTGCTGGTATTTCAGGTTCTACTGGCACCTCAGGCTCTATTGTCACCTCAGGTTCTACCTGTATTTCAGGTTGTTCAGGCGTTTCAGGCTCTACTATTACCTTTGGTTGTTCGGGCGTTTCAGGCTTTGCTATTACTTCAGGTTGTACGGGCGGGGCTGGTTTTTCAGATACCTCGGGTTTCTTGGGTGGAGTGACGGGGGCCGGCTTTTTCACCACAGGGATGGTGATAACGGCACCAGCTTTCAGTCCATCAAGCACTGACGGATTGAGGCGTTTTATTTCATCCATCGACACCGAGTAACGTCTGGATAGCCCCCACAGCGTTTCTCCTGACTTGACATGATGCCTATAAAACTCTTTTCCCCCTATCACCTTAATTTCTGTAGAACGCCCATCTGACACCTGTGCATTAAGAACAGGACTACACATCAGAAGGAAAGCGAACACGAGGAACGCTCGGAAAATCTGTCTATTTCTCATTTTATTCTAAATTTCAATCATTCCCATTCAATTGTCGCAGGCGGTTTCGACGAGATGTCGTAACACACGCGGTTGACGCCTTTTACCTTATTAATAATATCATTCGACACCTTGGCCATGAACTCGTAGGGCAGATGCACCCAGTCGGCGGTCATGCCATCGGTGGAAATCACTGCACGGAGAGCTATGGTGTATTCGTAACTTCTCTCGTCGCCCATCACGCCCACCGACTTCACAGGCAGCAGCATTGTGCCCGCCTGCCAGATGCTATCATACAGGTTATCAGCCATTTCGTTTGGATAGGAGGCACTCGGCAACTCGCAAGGCCAGTTGCGCAAGCCTTTGATAAAGATGTCGTCGGCATCGCGGAGGATGCGGAGTTTTTCTTCGGTGACTTCGCCCAAGATGCGGATGCCCAAACTCGGCCCCGGGAAGGGATGGCGGCCAATCAGTTCGCGCTTGATGCCCAAGGCGCGACCCACACGGCGCACCTCGTCCTTGAACAAGGAACGCAACGGCTCCACAATTTTGAGGTTCATCTTTTCGGGCAAGCCGCCCACATTGTGGTGCGACTTGATTTTGCAACTCGGCCCGTTCACGCTCACGCTTTCAATCACATCGGGATAGATGGTGCCTTGGGCGAGCCAACGCGCACCCTCAATCTTTTGCGCCTCAGCGTCGAACACGTCAATGAACGTCGAGCCGATGGCTTTGCGTTTGGCTTCGGGGTCGGTGACACCTTTAAGTTTCTCAAGAAACAGATGTCCCGAATGGACACCTATCACATTGAGGCCCATTTCCTTATAGGAATCAAGTACGTCCTCAAACTCATTCTTGCGCAACAAACCGTTATCCACGAAGATGCAAGTCAGGTTCTTTCCAATTGCCTTGTTCAACAAAACGGCGGCCACGGTGCTATCCACGCCTCCCGAAAGGCCGAGAATGACCTTGTCGTCGCCGAGTTGGTTTTTCAAGCTCGCCACGGTGTTGTCGATGAAGGAATCCGGGGTCCAGTCGCCCTTGCAGTCACAAATGCCGAGAGCGAAGTTGGCCAACATCTGCGGGCCTTCCTTGGTGTGGAACACTTCGGGGTGGAACTGCACCGCGTAGGTCTCCTCCCCTTCTATCTTGTAGGCGGCGTTCTCCACATCATCGGTCGAGGCGATGATTCTCGCGCCCGTGGGCAGTTTTGCAATCGTGTCGCCGTGGCTCATCCACACTTGGCTCGTCTTGCTCACGCCCTTGAACAACGGCGATTGCTCGTCAACCACGGTCAGCATGGCGCGGCCATATTCGCGGGCAATGGAGCCATTCACTTCGCCGCCAAAACGCTGCGAGATGAATTGTGCGCCATAACAAATGCCGAGCAAAGGCAGCTTTCCCTTGATGTTGGACAAATCGACAAAAGGCGCCTTCTCGTCGCGCACCGAGAACGGACTGCCACTGAGAATCACGCCTTTGATGTTCTCGCCAATAGCCGGAATCTTATTGTAAGGATGGATTTCGCAATAGACATTCAACTCGCGCAATCGGCGACCAATCAGTTGGGTCACTTGCGAGCCGAAGTCGAGAATGAGAATCATTTCTTGCATAATCGGAAATTTTGTGCAAAAATAGGCTTTTTCATTCATAAAATCCCTATTTTTGCAAAAAGAAAACGACCAACATCAATAAACATGCATTACTACCTCATTCTCTTCGGTATTGCCATCCTGCCCGTCGTGGTGCTGATGGTTTTCATCTATCGGCAAGACAAATACCAAAAAGAGCCCATCAAATCGTTAATAAAAGCCTTTTTTGGAGGCATTGCAGCCGTATTCTTGGACATTTTGATTGTCACGGGAATCGACTCCATTTTCGGAGGCAGCGCTTTCACAAACACCGTTTTTTATGATGCTTTCCTTCAGGCAGGCATTCCCGAAGAGCTTTCCAAGTTCTTGATTTTCATGATACTTATCTGGCGCGACAAGAACTTCGACGAATATTTCGATGGCATTGTTTACGCCACTTTCATCGGACTCGGCTTTGCCTGCGTGGAGAACATCGGATATGTCTTTGAGTACGGTTTCGGCACGGGGGTTGTCAGGGCAATGTTCTCAGTGCCAGGCCATTTCCTGTTTGGCGTGGTGATGGGTTATTTCCTCTCCATGGCGAAGTTTCATCCCAACAAGCGCGGCACCTACCTCTGGACCGGATTGTTGCTTGCCATGTTAGCCCACGGCTTATTCGACTGGCTGCTGATGGTGAGCGATTCGCTTGGGGCAGGCATCGGTTCACTCATCTACATCGCTTTCCTTGTTGGCGACTTCTACCTGTGGAAAATCGGTTTGAAATACATCTACAAACAGCAGGAAAACTCGCGCCAACAAGCCAAAGCTGAAATCCCTTTCGACTACAACGACATCATTTCTGACACCGGATACGACTCGGAATACAAGCGAATCGACTGGAATGCGGGCGACAAATGGTGATTTTTCGTTTGCAATCCGACCTAAAAAGTTTGTAATAAAAACCCGTAAACAGTTCATTACCAGCACCAACTTTCCGAAAAAGTTTGTAATGCCTTGACAAAGCGTTTTAGGGTTGTGCAAAAGCCGTAATTTTGCCCCGTCTAACCAAACTTTTATCATCATGCGAAAACGAATTTTCATTTGGTCATGTCTGCTCCTCTTGGCAGGCACGACGGCAAAGGCGCAAGAAACCGCGCCACAATCGCAATGGCACCACAACCTTTATGTTGAATTGGGGCCGAAATTCACCTCACACCTGTCGCCCAACCTTGAACCCTTCAGGCCCACGGGGGGCTGGGGCGCTTATATTAATGTGGACAGCCGCATGAGGACTTGGCAAGCCTCGGCGCGTTATGAAATTGTCAGCCCCAATTACCATTGGGCATTGCGCACCGGCCTGCAATACGGCTTCAATTACAAGCGCATCGGCTACAAGCAAGCCGAAGAGGTATTCCATACGATGGACTACGTCGACACAGAATGGTACTACTTCCAAGTTGACAACGAAAACCAATTGGAATACCTCCTCGTGAAAGGCATCGAGCAACATTCACATTATTTAGGCATTCCGCTTGAACTGCGTTATTATTTCAATTCCGGCATAGAAACCTTCAGGATGTATTTGGCTGCCGAAGCCGACCTCGATTTCCTCGTTGGCAACCGAAACAAGGTGAATTTCTTGAACAAGGACGGCATGGCTCCCTACGCCAAACAAGTCACGGAACAATACGCCAATCCCGACCCGATGAACGCCTCCGCCTACTTTGGCGCGGGCTTCCAAGTGGGCGACAGAAGCGGCATCGGCGTGGGCTTCAATTGGCTCGTCCATCTGTTTGAAATCAACGGCTCCACTGGCATGTTGCCCACCAAGCCGAAGTTTGCCGGAAGCAAGTTGCAAATCGAATTACTCATCCCCTTAAAATAACCAGCCATGAAAAAACTCATCATCATAGCAGCGGCGCTCCTCGCCATGACAGCCTGCTCAAAATCAGACTTTAAGCAAACCCAATACATCGACGACCCCGATTATCCGGGCCTGCCCATCTATTCGGAAATGGGCTACAACACCTATGGCGCCTACATCAACGAACAGGTTTTCACCGTCTCGAGTCATGGCAGCAACCGACCGTTTTACCTCGTCGCCGACCGTGAATGCCTCACCATGACCCTCTACGGCTGGCGCGAAGGCACCAACCTCAACATGGTTTTCACCCTTCCTATTGATTCCACCTATCATTTGGAAGACTATCACGACCTGCTGGCCCTCGACGGAAAACGTTTCGACATCGACACCACCGCGACGAGTTGCAACGTGAAATTTGAAGGCTATTATCCGCCCACTATCACGAGCATCTATAGCGGATACATCAGCTTCGAAAAAATCCAGCAAGTCATTGTGGACAAGGAAGATGCAGAGATAATTGTATCAGGGAAGTTCCAGTTCAGGGCATTTGGTCCCGACGGAAACCGCCTCGACGTGGTTGGCGGACGTTTCGACTTGGGGGTAGACCAAACCAATTTCATAAATTTCAGAAGATAGAACACTAAAAACCAATGTTTTGGAAGTTGTTTTTGAATTTGTAGCCGACATTTCAAAAACAACTTCCTTCTTTTTTATATCTTTGCGCCATAAAATCCAAACATTATGGCACTCAATTGCGGAATCATCGGTCTTTCAAGCGTTGGAAAGACGACCATATTCAATTGTATATCAAACACTAAGGCAGAAATCGGTTTTGCCTCGAAGTCGAACATCGGCATGTGCGAGGTGGTTGACGACCGACTCAAGAAGATTGACAACATCTCCCACTCGAAGCGCATCGTGCCCGCCACGGTTGAAATCGTCGACCTGCCCGGACTGAGCAAAGGCGGTCAAGGCGTGGGCAACAAGCTTTTGGCCGAGGTACAGACGATGGATGCCCTCATCCATGTGCTGCGTTGCTTCGACGACCCCAACATTCCCCACAGCGAAGGCAGCATCGACCCAGTTCGCGACATGGAACTCGTTGATTTAGAGCTTCAAGTCCGTGACTTAGATTTGGTCACCCGTAAGTTGGAACGCACCCAAAAAATGCTCAAAAACGGCGAAAAAGACTTCAAGAAAGCCTTCGATGTGTTGAGCATTTACAAGGAGACTTTGGAGAACTTCGGCAATGCCCGCGACGCGAAAGTGGCCGAGGAAGACAAGAAATATGTGCAAGACATTCAGTTGCTTACGGCCAAGCCCATTATCTATGTCTGCAACGTGGACGATGCCTCCGCCACCACGGGCAATAAGTATTCCGAGGCCGTGAAAGCTGCATTGAAAGAGGGTCAAGATATGCTTATCATCGCCGGTAAGCTGGAAGCTGAAATCGCCGAACTCGATGCCGACGACCGCCAACTCTTCATGGAAGATGCCGGCCTGACCGAACCCGGCGTGAACAAACTCGTGCGCACCGCCTATCACACCTTGAACCTTCATTCGTTCTTCACCACCGGCCCTGACGAAACCCGCGCATGGACCATCCATGTGGGCGACACTGCCCCCGTCGCCGCTGGAGCCATACACAGCGACCTGCAACGTGGCTTCATCCGCGCTGAGGTGATGAGCACGGAGGACTTCCTGCAATATGGCTCGGAAGCCGCAGTGAAGGAAGCGGGCAAGTTCCGCGTGGAAGGCAAGACTTACGTTGTGCAAGACGGTGACATTCTGAATATTAGATTCAATGTTTAAAAACGGCAAATTAAACGAATTAAACAAATTTCAATTCGTGCAATTCGTAAAATTCGCCGACATCTGAAAACAAAATGGAATATGTAGTTTTAGTCGATGAAAACGACCAGCCCATAGGTCGTATGGAGAAGCAGGCCGCACACTTGACACCGCATTTGCATAGGGCCTTTTCCATCTTCATTTTTAACTCGAAGGGCGAACTTCTCATGCAGCAACGCGCCCTCTCGAAGTACCACTCCCCCGGCCTCTGGACAAACACCTGTTGCAGCCATCCCCGCGATGGCGAAACGCTGGCCGAAGCCACTTCACGCCGCCTTCAAGAAGAAATGGGTATGATTTGCCCGATGCGCGAGGTCTACACCTTTATATATAAGGCTCCCGTCGGACAAGGTCTCACCGAACACGAATTCGATCACGTTTGGATTGGCCGAAGCGACGACACGCCCAACATCAACCGCGATGAAGTGGAATCATGGAAATATATGAGCCTCAACGACTTGAAAGAGGACATCAAAAACCACCCCGAACAATACACGGAGTGGTTCAAGATTACTTTTGAGGAAATGACGCGACATGCGGAACTCTTAGGGATTTGAAACACGCTCACACCCACATTTTTTCATCGAAAATAATTAGTAAATATACTTACTATAAGTATTTTTACTATTTTTGCCGCCGATTTTAAAATTGAAAACGAATTAAAACTTACTAAAATGAAACGCAATTTTCGTTATTTCATCGGAATGCTGGCATTAGCTATTCCGTTGTGTGTCAGCGCACAAGACAATTTGCAACAACAAGTGAACGACCTTGAAGGCAAGGTGAATCGTATGCCCAAAATCTCAGGCTTTGTCCAAGGAATGTACCTTGCCAACCTAAACGAAGATGGTGACCTTATTGACAATACCCTCAGGATGCGCCGTGTGCGTATGTCGGTGGAAGGAAACCTCGCCAAAGGATTGACCTACAAGATCCAAGGCGACTTCAGCCGTAGCCCGATGCTCGTCGATGCTTTCCTGAAGTACAAGCCTTGCAACGAGTTTGCCATCCAAATCGGCCAGTTCAAGACCCCGTTCTCCATTGAGAGCCCCATCAACCCCGTCAACCTCGAAATCTTCGACTACGGAGAGAGCGTACAAAAGCTTGTCGGCTACAGCGACGTTTGCGGCGTGGGTTCCTTGGGCCGTGACCTCGGTATAATGGCCACGGGTAGCCTCTTCCCCATCGAAACGCAAAACGGAGACAAATTCGGCATCGTCGACTACAGCCTCGGCGTGTTCAACGGCAACGGCGCCAACCAACTCGACAACAACAACCGCAAGGACATTGTGGGTCGCCTCGAAGTGCATCCTGGCATGAAAGACCTGACTTTGAGCGGTTCATATTATTACGGCCACTATTACAAGGATGAAGGAAACAACGGTACTCGTAACCGTTGGGCTGCCGGTGTCCAATACAACGACGGCAAACTCGTTCTTCGTGGCGAATACATCGGCGGCAAAACAGGTCTGTCTCATACAGTTATTCCAGAAGACCCTGTCTATTACAACAGCAACGGTTACTATGGCGTAGTTGGATACAACTTCCAAGCTGGTGAACAGAAGATTATGCCCGTGCTGCGTTATGAACACTTCACCAAAGATACCAGCATCGTCGATGGCGGCACCAACTGGTACACCGTAGGTATCAACTACTGGCCTCTGAAGTCCGTGAACTTCAAACTTGACTATTCGCTGGTACAGAAAGAAGCTGGTGAGAACTCACACCGTGTGGTCGGCATTTTAAGTTATAAGTTCTAAAATTGACTGCGGGACTACGAGACTACGGGACTTAGGGTCTCGAAGTCTCGCGTCCCGAAGTCTCGAAGTCAAAAAAAATACATTATGGCAAACAACAACGCATCCAACCTCTGGAAAAAAGAAGACTGGCTCGCCGTGTGGATCGGCTTCATCGTCATCGCGGTGGCCTGCATCGCTGTTCTGACTGGTTCGTTTGATTTCTCCGCCGCCAAATTCGGCACCTGGCACTGGTGGGAGAACGTGGAAGCAAAGAAATCCTTGGGTGCCCAATTCAACGGCGAGTTTTGGATTAAACTGCTCCGCACCTTCTTGGTGACGGGCATCCTGTTTGGTATCGGCATCAAACTGCAAGGCGAGAAAATCGGCAAGTTCATCCCTGCCTTCGTCGTGCTGTTCCTCATCTGCGTCGTCGTCAGAATGATTAGCGCCGAATACACCCTCAAGATGTACCTCGAATGGGCTTTCTGGGCCTTGCTCATCGGCCTGCTCATCTCCAACACCGTCGGCACTCCCGAATGGCTGAAACCCGCCATCCGCACGGAGTTCTACATCAAGACCGGCTTGGTCATCATGGGTTTCTCGGTGCTGTTCAGCAACATCGCCAAGTTCGGCCTTTACGGTCTCGGCATCGCGTGGATTGTCACCCCTATCGTCATCATCTTCATGTGGTGGCTCGGCACCAAAGTCCTGAAAATCGACAACAAGCCTTTGGTCATCACCTTGGCTTCGGCCACTTCGGTGTGCGGCACCAGTGCGGCCATAGCCACGGGTGCGGCTTCCAAAGCCAAGAAGGAAGACCTCTCGTTGGCCATCTCCATTTCCATCATTTTCACCATTTTGATGATGGTGTTCGAGCCGATGATTATCCGCGCCTGCGGCATGAACCAGATGATGGGCGGTGCCCTCATCGGCGGCACTGTGGACTCGACGGGAGCTGTGGTGCTGGCCGGTAGCGCCCTCGGCGAGGAAGCCGAGCAAGTCGCTTCCATGGTCAAGATGATCCAAAACATCCTCATCGGTTTCATCGCGTTCTTCGTGGCCATCTTCTTCGCCACCAAGGTCGACAAGGACCCGAACCAAAAAGTCGGTGCCAGCGAAATCTGGACCCGCTTCCCGAAGTTCATTATCGGTTTCTTTGTGGCTTCATTGGTCGCTTCCTTCATCGTCAAACCTCTCGGCGGCGACGTGAAAGCAATCAACGGTGTCCTTGACCAATACAAGAACTGGGCTTTCGTGTTGGCCTTCACCAGCATCGGGTTGGACACCAACTTCAAGACCCTCTTCAAGCAGATGCAAGGCGGCAAGGTGCTCTGGCTCTACATCATCGGCCAGTTGTTCAACATCGCCCTCACGCTGTTTGCCGTGTGGTTCCTCCTCTCTGGAGCCATATTTGAAGTCCCGAATCTGGATATGTTCAAATAATGGACAAAAACCACAAAATCTTCAAAGTGATTACCATCGTCGTGGTGGTAATCACTTTGTTTTTGGCAGGCTGGATTATGGCCAACAAATTCGGCCTCGTCGAAGGCTACGACTTTGGCGCGGGAGCCTATTATTATGCCGACATCCCCACCGAGCAATACTCGGAAATCGTCAACGAGGACGCTTACCAGACCTCCGTCCCGAAATGGGTTTTCTACGTCCTTTTCTTCGCTTGGGGCTATTTGATGTGGCGGCTTTGGATTTGGGTGGAAAGTCGGGGGAAAAATCAGTGACTTGAGATGATTTCGTTGTACAACACCGTACCTTTTGTCGTCAGCAGATACTTTTGCCGTGGATGATTAGGTTTGTCGGGATAGAGCCTACGGACAAACTTTTCCTTCAATGCAGGCTCAAGATATACCTCCATAAAGCTCTCCCTATTCTTCAAGCCAAGAAGCTCAAGCATTTCTTTTATGGAAAATTCCTTCAACCCGACAACCATCAATAAACTAATGATTTTCTGATTCTTAGGAAGCAACTTGTCGGGTAACTTGTCGGGTAACTTGTCGGGTAACTTGTCGGGTAACTTGTCGGGTAGGTTGTCGGGTGTTTGTTCTGCTTCCGGCATCTTCCATTCCTCGGGCGGGTCAATCATCATATAGCGGTTTTTCAGCGCATTTTCCTCTCCGAGAAGCAAATTGCGGAAGAAGCGCACCAAAAAGACAGGCTCGTAATCGATGCCTTTGGCCACATTGCGATAGTTGGCACGGACGAGCGCGTTGCGGAAATACCATGAGTGCTGTTCAAACAAGTCGTTGTTCACATCGAAGCCCAACGAGCGCAGATATTTGATGGTGAAAATGGCCGTGGTGCGGGTGTTGCCCTCGCCGAAAGGATGAATCTGCCAAATGCCTGAAACAAACTTGGCGAAATACTCAACCAACTGATTCTTTTCCAACGACTTATAATCGAATTGCCATTCTTGGTCCAAGTCGTATTGGAGGGTCATCTGCAAATCCTCCCAATGGGCATAAAACACCGTGTCGCCGCGCAGCACCCACTCCTTTTTCGTGATGTCGTAGTCCCTGAAGCGGCCCGCATGTTTGAAAACGCCGTTGAATATGGCCCTGTGGATGGCCGCAAAACCTGCAACGCTATAGGTGAACGAGTCGGTTTGCAGCAGTTTTGATATGTTCGTCGAAACCTTGTCGGCCTCTTCCACGTTGGCATCGCCCTCTTCGTGCGTGGTTTTCTTGATATAGTATTGGTTGACCAATTCCTTGGCCTCGTCGATGGTGATGTCGCCTTCGATGTTGCGGCGAGCGGTCTCCTGAAGGTAGGCCGAAGTCTTCAGCCCATCCACGGCCTGCAAGCCAATGGCCACGCGCCAAGCATCGGCACGCGCCTTCTTCTGCGGCTCGCCCTGACGGATATATTCGTCGAAATTGATGTATTGTTCCTCGGTCATACCCTTGCTATTGAATTGCAAAGATAAACAATTTTGGTGAGATTGGCAAATCATTTTTTCTTTGTAACTTTGCAACATAAAAAACACAAGCATTGTATGCAACCCCCTGAAATACAAAACATATTAGCAAAACTAACCCGTTCCATCGGTGAAACACCAATCGAGATCCTGCCCATTGCTGCCTCTGGCTCGGCGAGGAAGTATTATAGAATCGTCACCGACAAACGCAGCGTGATTGGCACCTACAGCGAAAACACGGAGGAAAACGAGGCCTTCATAGCTTTCAGCAAGCATTTCCATGACTTGGGGCTGAACGTGCCCGAAGTCTTTGCCGTAAACGAAGAGAAAGCCTGCTATTTGCAAAGCGATTTCGGGGATGACAATTTGTTTGCCCATGTGCAGAAATCATTGATTGCTGGAGGTTTGGGCGAGAACGTTATCCAACTTTACAAGCAGGCTTTGAAACATTTGGTAAAATTCCAATGTATTGGCCATCAAGGTCTTGATTACAGCAAGGCCTACCCCACCCCAAGTTTCGACCGACAAGCGATTTTGGACGACTTGAACTATTTCAAGTATTATTTCGTCAAGCCACACGAGGAAATCGACTTCAATGAAACACGTTTAGGCAAGGATTTCGAGGCATTAGCCGATTTCGTCAGCCATGCGCCTTGCGACTTGTTCATGTACCGCGATTTCCAGTCGCGCAACATCATGGTAAAGGGCACCGAACTGTATTTCATCGACTTCCAAGGTGGAAGGAAAGGTCCGCTGAACTATGATGTAGTCTCATTGCTTTATCAAGTGAAAGCACAGATTCCGCAGGCTGTCCGTGATGAACTCATCCTATATTATAAAGATGAGTTGAAACAATTCGTCAATCCCGATGAGGTGAAGTTTGACCTTTATCAACCCTATTTCGTGTACCTGAGATTGCTGCAAGTGCTTGGTGCCTACGGTTTTAGGGGATTGATTCAAAAAAAATCGCACTTCATCGAGAGCATCCCCTACGCCCTGAAGGAATTGAAAACCTGGAACGAAAACCACCCCTTAAACGACTACCCCGAACTCCAGCACGTCCTCTCCCAACTATCCACACTCAACTATCCACTAACTTTCAACTCTCAACTCTCAACTCTCAACTCCAAACTCACCGTCACAATAAACAGCTTCTCGTTCCGAAAAGGCTACCCAGACGATTTCAGCGGCAACGGCGGCGGTTTCGTGTTCGACTGCCGTGCCCTGCCCAACCCGGGTCGCGAGCCCGAGTTCAAGACCAAAACCGGCCGCGATTGGGAAGTCATCGACTACCTCATGGCCAAGCCTCCCGTCCATATCTTCCTCGACCATGTGAAAGGTATTGTCAGCCAAAGTGTTAAGAACTACAAAGAACGACATTTCAGCAATTTGATGGTATCGTTTGGCTGCACAGGCGGACAGCACCGCTCCGTATTTTTCGCCCAAACGATTTACGAATGGCTGAAAAAAGAGTACCCAGACATCCACCTGATACTGAACCACATAGAACGCAAAATCAAGGAGGAACACAACCCATGATGACGCATGACACTACCACGATGATTTTGGCTGCAGGACTCGGCACCCGCCTCAAAGCCTTGACCCAAAATAAACCTAAGGCATTGGTAGAGCTTAACGGCAAGCCACTGTTACAGCATTGCATTGAGAATCTGACAGATAACGGATTTCATCACATCGTCATCAATGTCCATCATTTTGGCGAGCAAATCATTGATTTTGTGGAGCATCACCGCTTCGATGCCGAAATCGAAATCTCCGATGAACGCGACCTACTGATGGACACTGGCGGCGGTATCGTCAAAGCCACGCCTCTTTTCAAAAACTCGAAAGCCGTCTTAGTGCATAATGTGGACATCATTAGCAATGTGAATCTCTATGAATTAAGTCAGCAATTCCTTGATTCAAAGGATGATGCATGGCTGCTTACTCAAGACCGTGAAACCAATCGAAAATTATTATTTAATACTGAAAACCAACTGATTGGTTGGCGCAATAAGGCCGAAGGCAATTTCAAGTGGGTTTACGATAATAATGAAACCTACCAAGAAATGGCCTTCAGCGGATTGCATTTCTTCCGCAGCGACTTGTTTGCAAACTTTGAATGTAAACCTCAGAGCATCATTGACTTATACCTGAAATTAGCCAAAACCAACCGCATCATTTCCAAGCCTATCCAACCTGACTATTGGTTCGATTTGGGCAAGCCCGAACAACTGCAAACCGCCGAATGTTTCCTAAAATCGAAGAGTAAATGACCCACGACACCTTCATACAACGGATTGCCGAGCATATCCAAAGCCATTATAATCTTACCCATCAGGAACTTACGGTAGTTTTCCCAAACAAACGCGCCGCCTTTTACCTGCGTAACGCCATTAAGCAAAGCATCCAACAGACCATTTGGCTGCCACAAATGCTGTCCATCCAAGAGGCCTTCGCACAATGGAGCGGCATGACCCTTGTCGACAACATCGACCTGCTTTTCGAACTCATCGACATTGACGCTGAACTGCATGTGGAGCAAAACAGCGACCTCAGCGTTTTCGGGAGCCAAGCGGCGCAAATGGCCAAGGATTTCGACGAAATCGACCAGTACGACATTGACGCAAACCACCTTTTCAACTATGTCGTCCAAAACAAAAAGTTGGAAATCTGGAACTTCGACGAAGCCAAAAGCAAGGAGAAAGAGCTGAAATACTTGCATTTTTTCACCTCACTCTACGACTATTACTTGCGCCTGCGCGAAAGGCTTATCGCCAAAAAACAAGGCTATTATGGCATGATAACCAAGCTGTTGGCTCATCTCTCCGACGAAGCGCTGTCGGAAAGGATTGGCAGCCGCAAGGTCATCTTTGCCGGCTTCAATGCCCTGACCACCACCGAAACGCTCATCATCGACAAATTAGTGAAAATGGGCAAAGCGGAAATACTTTTCGATTACGACCAGTATTATATTGACGATGCGAACAACGAAGCCGGCCTATTTGCCCGACGCTATCTGACCTCGCATCCCGACTGGATGAAGAATGGCATCACCGACAGACTTTGCCATGAGGAAAAACACATCCATATCATCAGTGCCAGCGGCAACGCATTGCAAGCCAAAGCTTTGCAAAGCAAATTACAGGAGAATACCGAGAAAAACACCGCCGTGGTCCTTGCAGACGAGAACCTGCTCATCCCCATCCTGAACGCCATCCCCGACACGGAGATTTACACGGATTTCAAGGTTTCGATGGGTTATCCCGTCAAGAAAACACCTGTCAGCCAGATTGTCAACAAGTATTTCGAGTTGCATCGAGGCAAAAAGATTGTGCGGAAAATCACCCATCAAGGTGTGGAGCACACTATGGAAGGCAGGTATCTCTGGCCCGTGCTTCAAGTGATGGACAGCGAATTGGTAAAAATTGTTTTCACGCAAGCCGAGCTCGCCGCCATTGAACGATGGAAAGCCGAAGCCGTCAAAAACGGGAAGTTCGTTTTTGAAACCCAAGACATTGACACCATCGAGAACGCGGAGGACGTGAAAGCTTTTTTGAAGCTGTTACTCAACGAGATATCCGATTCCTCGCCACAAGTGCTCATGCAGTCTGTCAGCCAGCTTTTGCAGTTCATTGCCAACAAGATAGGAACGTGTTCCAACCGAGACCAACTATTGTTTTTACTCAATCAAGTGAGCGCCGTGGGGCAAAACATCAACCGCATCGCGCAGGTGGCCGAACAGCACAAGGACTATGTGCGTAGCATCAACGACATCGAAATCCTATTCAAACTGTTGAGTGCCAACACCTCCATAAAGCTCAACAGCAGCAGTACGGATGGCTTGCAAATCATGGGCCTGTTGGAGACGCGCAACATCGACTTTGAACGACTGCACGTCCTCAGTGTCAACGAATCCATCCTACCCACCGACAAATCACAAGGCAGCTTTATTCCGTATTTCATCAAGCGGGAATGTGGCTTGCCTGGTTATGCCGAAAAACAAGCCGTTTTCGCCTACCACTTCTACCATCTGCTTCAAAACGGAAGAGACATTTATCTATATTACAATAACTTAGGCGAACTTTCGGGCGGAGAGGCAAGTCGATACATCCTGCAAATCAAGCATGAGTTAGCCGAAAACGCCAACATCACCGTGACGGAAGAGGCGTTCCACAATCCCACACCTCCCACCGCAGAGGCAAAGGCTCTCATCGCTGAAAAAACCGAAAAGGTCATCAAAAAGTTGCACTATCTCCTTGAGAATAAGGACAAAGGACTCTCCCCATCGGGGCTTTCCACTTACCTCGCCTGCCCGCTGAAATACTATCTGAAATACATTGAGGACATCAAAGACAGCAGTCTGAGCGAGGATGTTGGTGCCGATGTGGTCGGCAACATCACACACGACACCCTTGAGCTTCTTTTCAAGCCTTATCTCCCTCAAGACGGAAAATTGCAAATCATTGACAAAGAGCTTTTTGACAAGGAAATAAAGCCCAAATGGGAGGACAAGCTGGGCCAGGCCATTGAGAACCTGTTGCCGAGCGGTCTCCCCGATGTGGGGTTCAACTACCTCAACAAAATCAACATACGCAAGCAATTGGAGAGTTATTTGAGATATACCTCCAACGAATTGAAGGACAACGACTTGATTATCCTAAAAACCGAAGGACGATTGGAAACCCATTTACCCGCGCCGTTTGAGAAATGCCTCGTTTCAGGCCGTGCCGACCGCATCGACCGCATGGGCGACATCACCCGCGTCATCGATTACAAAACAGGTCATGTTGAAACTTCAGACCTGAAGATTCCAGTCCGCCATGAAGACGACTCCGACCTGGGTTTTCTGATGCAACTCCCCGAAAAGGCCGTTCAGCTGTTGCTTTACAAGTACATGTATCTCAAAGAAAACCAAGATGTTGCTCCCCACCAAGTAACTGCTGCCATCCACGGACTGCGCTACGGCAACTCCATTGAGTTCAGCCTCACCCAAGCCACACCCAAGAAAAACGAAACGCCTGTCCCGTTTTTGGAGGATGACACCTTCATCGCTGATATGGAATCCATGCTTTATGCCGTTGTGAATGAGCTATTTGACACAAACATTCCCTTTGTCCAAACCGAGGACATCAAAAAATGCGACATTTGTGATTTCAAGGGGATTTGCCGACACATTGGCTGATTTCACCT
This sequence comes from uncultured Bacteroidia bacterium, assembly GCA_902782455.1. GTDB lineage: Bacteria > Bacteroidota > Bacteroidia > Bacteroidales > F082 > Limimorpha. Next base: position 18,408 of record CACZNA010000030.1, read on the forward strand.
CAGCACAATCTCATCAATCACGACCTTGCCCACTTGATTGTTCAATTGATTGAGTAACACCGACTTGGAATAGCTCAATTCGTTGCGCAAAGCATCAGAGTCGACACGGACAAAAAGAATACGGTTACGGATAGCAAGGTCGATGGTATGCTTGGCGATAAACGGTCCAACCACTTGCTTCCATGAGTTGACGACCCGCAACTCATCAACATAGCCCGGCCCCTTATATTGCTCATAAAACTCGTTGATCAACTCACCAACCGTCTTCACATCAAAGTAAACCATCGCCACCTCCTATCTCCTTGACCCGACCTTTCTCGACCTCAAAAATCTTATGGTCAATATCGGTGTTTTCAAATAGTTTTTCAATTCTATTCCGCTGTGTATCAGTGATAAAAACTTGGCCAAAATGGTCATCGCCCACCAAACGCACAAGCTTCATGACACGTTGGTCGTCAAGCTTATCGAAAATATCGTCCAAAAGCAAAATGGGTTTGTATCCAATCTTTTGATAGTTAAACTCAAACTGCGCCAAACGGATTGAAACCACAAACGATTTCTGCTGTCCTTGGGAACCAAATTTCTTCAAAGGATGGCCGTCAAGAGCAAACTCCAAATCGTCTTTGTGGATACCCACATTCGTGTAGCCTGAATAGCGGTCCTGTTGCAGGCTTTCTTCCATCAATTCATTCAACGGCTTCTCGTCCAAGCGTGACTGATAAACCACATTCACCTTCTCCGTTCCACCCGAAACAATCTCGTAATAATGCTGGAAAATGGTCAAAAACTCCTCCAAAAACAGCTGCCGTTTCCGATGGATGTCGTCGGCATGTTGGCACAGCTGGTCTTCCCAAAGGCGAAGCAACTCACGGTCGAAAATGCGACGCTCAAGAAACTGTTTCAGCTGCATATTGCGTTGCAGTAAGGCACGGTTGTATTTCAGCAATGCGTTGAGATACAGCGGGTCAAACTGCGAAATAACACCGTCAATGAATTTGCGTCGCAAGTCACTGCCCTCGTTGATAAGGTCGCGGTCGTAGGGCGAAATCATCACCAAAGGGAACTTGCCGATATGCTCGCTCAGGCGGTCGTATTCCTTCTTGTTGAAACGGAACGACTTTTTCGCGTCGCGTTTCTGCACACACGACACCAGCTCATCATCCTTCTCGGAATGGCTGTAGATGCCATGTATCGCGAAGAAATCCTGCTCATGACGGATGTTCTGCTTGTCGGTAGCACCGAAAAAACTCTTGCAAAACGAAAGGTAATAAATCGAGTCGAGTATGTTGGTCTTTCCAGCGCCATTAAGTCCAACAAAACAATTGATGTTCTCCGAAAACAGCAAATCGGCTGATTCGCAGTTCTTGAAATTCGTCAGTTTCAGTTCGTGGAGAAACATATCATCTTCAATTAAGAATGTTGAATTATGAATGCAGAATATCGCAATGCGATACAGGGCTTTGCCCCAATTCTGCATTCACCATTCTTAATTCTGCATTCATAATTAGAACTTACTCAAATCCATACGGAGGTTCAGGAAGTGGGGCGATCCAGCGATATTGTTGCACGAATAGGCATAATCGATCTGGAAGGCCTTGATTTTCACGCCAAAACCAGCCGAAAGGCCCATCAAGGTACGTTTCTTGGGTACGTCCATCTTCAAGTGCGTCTCATAGTTGTAGGAAGCCCTCAGCACAAAGTTCTTCCCGATTTCCATCTCAGCACCCAACACCAAATGGCTGCCAAGGTTGTTGAAAAACTTCTTCGTTTTGCTCGGCTCGGCATAAAGACCCGTGATGGGGTCATAGTTCTCCTCGATAAGGTACTGATTGTCAGACACTCGCTTCCAATTCTGAATATCGTGATAGCCAAAAACGAAGGTCAACGGCAGATGGTCGAGTTTCTTGGAAGCGATGAAATCTATGGAGAAAGGCAGCCATTTCTCATTATTCGCCGTACCCGTGTAGAAGAGTTGGTGACCAATGTTTCGACCCGCAAGGGTAAACGCCCAGTTGGAATAAGACCAATAGGTGGCAGCCACATCCACCCCCAAAGCACCGCCACGGCCCGATTCATACTGGATGCCAGCATATTTCAGGTTGGCGCCAATGCTCCATTTGTCAGTCAATTCGCGACCCCAACCAAGGGTAACAACGAAATCCGACCCGTTGAACTCGGTGCCGTCGGCATGTCCGCTTTCGGAGGCGTAAGCAAAATTACCGTAATTGTCGTATTGCACCGTCGCGGCAAAGCTGCCAATCGTCTCGAAAGTGTGGCTGTATTGTGCCGAGGCGTAATTGGTACCTGTCTTGAAGTCGCCAACGTATGAAAGCGAAATCTGGTTGTCCATACTTGGGCAAATGCTTGACGGATTGAAGGTTACAGTCTGCAAGTCACCGTCATGCATGGGCAACGGAATACCTCCTAAGGCTACCACACGCGCCGAATGGGCATTGCTTATGGAATTGAATAATCCATTATATGCCTGGGAATAGCCTTTTGCTGCGACAAAAGCCATTAGGATACAAGTCATTATAGTAATGCTTCTCTTCATAGTTCAAGGTTTTCTTTATAACGGCATCGCAGTTGTTTTATTGCATTTCAACGCAATCACTTGTCAATCAAGCCCAAGCCCGTCTTGACCATCTTGCCGTTTTGCGCCAGCATCTTCGACGATTTGTCCAAAATACCGTTCACGAAACGTCCACTTTCGGCAGTGCTATAGAACTTGGCCAACTCAACATATTCATTGATAGTCACTTTGACCGGAATACTATGGAAGTCGCAAAACTCAGTCAAAGCCATGAAAATCAATATCTTGTCCATCAAGGCCAAACGACCGTATTCCCAATTGGACGCGAGGCTCTCAACCAAAGTCCTAAATTCCTCACGATGCAAAATCGTCTTACGGAACAAGTTGACAGCAAACTCTTTATCTTCATTAACTTCCCTGTTTTCAGTGGCATACACAGGCGGCATACTTGAATTGGCATTGAAATCGGGACGCATCTCAAAGATGAACTTCCAAAGCAGGTAAAGCCCAATCTGATAGTCGCTGTTGTAACTCAATTTTCGGTCGGCGAAATAATCGTAGAGCGAATCGTCGTCGGCCATATACTTGTCAATAATATCGATGAGGAACTGCTTGTCGTCGGAGAAAGCACATTTCTCTTTATTCATATACTCCTGATATTCAGGATATTGTTGCAATTTTCCATAATAGTTTCTGATGAAGTCGTCACGGTCGTCTCCCCAATTGATTTTGTAGGCTTCCTCAATTTTGATGAAGTGTTTGTTGTTCTCCAACGCATTGATAATCCGATTGTTGACAAACGTCAAGTTGGGGTTCAGGTCTTCCTCGGTCTTGAAAATCTTGTGCTTGTTCTCCTCAATGCGCTGCTCGGCAAAACGCTTTACTTCCACCCAAAAAGAAAGCATGTAAATGAAAAGTTCATAAAGGCCGTCAATGTCCTTGAGCAACTGACGTTCAGCCTGAGAAATGTTGGTTTCCTGCGCCTGATGGTAGGCGTAAAGGTTCTGCAACACCTTGACTCTCAAAAATCTTCTGTTAAGCATAATGTCAAATCGTATGAATACGGATTGCAAAGGTAGTAAATTTTCCTCAAAATACTTGCCGATACACGAAAAATGCCTACTTTTGCGTTAGGAATCCGATTTACAACTAACTCAAAACTTAAACAACAACAATGAAGAAAAAATTCATCTGCCCCATCTGCGGGTACGTACACGAAGGAGAGGAAGCCCCCGAGCGCTGCCCTCAATGCAAACAAATCGTTGAATGGAAGGTCGTTGACGAGAGCGCGGCCCTGAATTTCGTCACTGAGCACGTCGTCGGCATCGCCAAAGGCACTGGCGAGGACATGATCAAGGACTTGAACGCACACTTTATGGGCGAGGCCACTGAAGTCGGCATGTATCTGGCCATGAGCCGCCAAGCCGACCGCGAAGGCTATCCCGAAATTGCCGAGGCTTTCAAGCGCTACGCTTTTGAAGAAGCCGAACATTGCGCCCGCTTTGCCGAATTGCTTGGCGACGTGGTTTGGGACACCAAGACCAACCTCTACAAGCGCATGATTGCCGAATGCGGCGCCTGCGAGGACAAGATGCGCATCGCCCGCGTGGCCAAAGAGCGCAACCTCGATGCCATCCACGACACCGTCCACGAGATGGCCAAAGACGAAGCCCGCCACGGCAAAGGCTTTGAAGGACTTTACAAACGCTACTTCGGATGAGTTGAAAGTTGAGAGTTCAGAGTTTAAAGTTATGAGAAACTGTCAACTCTCAATTTCAAATTGTCTTTGTAAACAATCAATTTTCAACTATCAATTTTTAACTTTTAACTGAAAACAATGATTAGCAAGAAATTAGCCAAGGCCATCAACGACCAAATCAACGCCGAAATGTGGTCGGCATACCTTTACTTGAGCATGTCGCAAGACATCTACGCCAAGGGTTTCAAGGGCATTGCGCACTGGTATAAAGTGCAGTTCCTTGAGGAACAGGCCCACGCCGCCATTATGATCAACTACCTGCACTCACAAGATGAGAAGGTCATTCTCGCCCCCATCGCCAAGGTGCAGACCGAATGGGACACTGTGTTGGCCGCCTTTGAAGACACCCTCGAACACGAAAAGAAGGTGACCGCCATGATCAACAACCTCTGCGACATCGCCGACGAGGACAAAGACCGCGCCGCTGCCAACTTCCTCGCTTGGTTCATCGACGAACAAGTGGAAGAGGAAGAGAACGCCCGCGACCTCATCGCCCAGTGCAAGATGATTGATGGCCACATGGGTGGCATGATTATGCTCGACAAGGAGCTGGGTGCCCGTCAATACCACACCCCCTCCCCGTTGAAGTAAATCACTGATTACCAAAAGAAAAGCTCCGCTTCCCTCGGGAAGCGGAGCTTTCTTATTTACAGTTGCATGATTCAGAAACTCAACGTCAGCCCGACGCCTCCTGGCACCAAGCCGAAATCAAGCTGAATACTACCACCATAGGAAGTTGCACCAAGGTTGGCGTTGTAGATGGCAACACCTTGCTTCAATTGGCTATTAGCCAAATAACCAAGTCCAATACCAACCGCTGCCAAACCAACACCGCCAGCCAAGATATATGGATTCAAATTACCACGAATCAAATCCACAACTTCCCAACCTAAGGCGAAGCCGCCAAGATAACTGAATACGTAAGAAAAGCCATTGGTTACCGCAGCTTTTTTCACCTCCTTGAGTGCCAATTCGTCGTTGGCAACGAGGGATTTTATCTGACGCATAGACTCGATTTGCAAGCCATGATAATAGTACTTGTTCTTTTCCACCGCGATAGTGTCGTTTGCGGTTTGCGAAAATACTGACCCAAGTCCTAAAAAGAACATTGCAACCAAAGTCAAAAACAGTTTTTTCATACTAAAACCTCCTATCATTCAATTACTTAATCAAATCCACTTCACCAACGGGAAGTCCTGACGGTGAGGAAGCATCGGATTGGTGGGATAGACGCGGAAGGTGAAATTATACACACCGGCGCGAGTAATCGGCACCTTAATATAATACTTCACCCAGCCGTCGCCCGAGTCGACGAGCTTCATCTTTTCGACAGAGGCAATCTCATTCACCGCTTCGTTGTTCTTCTTGCCGAAGAGCAACTCGATGGCCAAATCGCCCGGCTCAAGGTCTGGCGTGAGCAAGGTGATTTCGGCAACAAACTGTTCGCCAAAGGTCAGCGGGCGCACGTTGGTGTCGGGCAACATCAGCGACTTCACCTCCACCTTGTCCCAATTGGCGCGAATGTGGTTCTTCCACGCATTGATTTCAAAGGCCTTTTGGTAACGGTTGGCCCTCATCCAATTGGTGCGTTCAATCAGTTTGTTGTAATACTGGTTGAAGTAATCGTCCATCATGCGTTTCATCGTGAAGCGAGGCGAAATCTCGTTGAGGCACTTCTTCATGGCCGCAACCCAACCTGTGGGGATTTCCTGAACATTGCGGGCGTAATAGAGCGGAACAATCTCATTCTCAAGCGTATTGTAAATCGTTTCGGCATCCATTTCGTCCTGATAACGTTGGTCTTGGTAGGTGCGTTTTTCCTGAATGGCCCAGCCTGCATCGGGACGATAGCCCTCAGCCCACCAGCCATCAAGGACGGAAAAGTTGAGCACACCATTCATCACAGCCTTTTCGCCACTCGTGCCAGAGGCTTCCAAGGGGCGTGTCGGGGTGTTGAGCCACACATCCACACCACTCGTCAGGCGGGCACCGAGTTCCATGTCGTAATTGCTGACAAACAGAATCTTACCGATGAACTCAGGACGGCGCGAAATGTCGATAATCATCTTAATCAGGTCTTGGCCAGCCTTGTCGTTGGGGTGCGCCTTGCCTGCGAACAAGAAAATGACGGGGCGTTTCGGGTCGTTGACCAGCTGCGACAGGCGCTCCAAGTTGCCAAACAGCAGATGGGCACGCTTGTAGGTGGCAAAACGACGGGCAAAGCCAACAATCAAAGCGTTCTCGTTCAAATTGTTGACTGTCTGCATAATCAGTTTCGGGCTTTCCTGACGCTGGCGCATATCCTCCTTGATTTTTTCGGAAAGGTAGGCAACCAGTTCATGCTTCAACTGCCTGCGGATGTCCCAAATGGCCGCATCCGGCACATCGTTGATTTGTTTCCACATATTCACATCCGACTGATGGTCAATATAATCAGGACCGAAAGTCAACTTATAAAGGCGTTGCCACAGGCGATTGCTCCAAGTGGGCAGATGCACGCCGTTGGTGACATGACCGATATGGTTTTCCTCGGCGAAATAGCCTGGCCACAACGATTGGAACATCTCGCGCGAAACGCGACCGTGAATCTTGCTCACACCGTTCACCTCTTGGCTAAGGTTGGTGGCGAGCACGCTCATCGAGAACTTCTCATTCGGGTCTTTCGGGTTGAAACGACCCAAGCCCATAAAGCGTTCCCAACTGATATTCATGCGGTTGGCGTAGTGCGGCATATACATACGGATGAGGTGCTCCTCAAAGGCATCGTGACCCGCAGGCACAGGCGTGTGCGTCGTGAACAAGGTGGAAGCCCTGACCAACTCTAAAGCGACATCAAAGTCGAGATTGTGTTTGTTGATGTAAACACGCAGGCGTTCCAAGCCGCTGAAGGCCGCGTGACCCTCGTTGCAGTGGTAAATCGTGGGTTTCAGGCCGATGGCTTCGAGCAAGCGAATACCGCCCACACCGAGGAACATCTCCTGCTTGATGCGCATTTCGCTGTCGCCGCCATAAAGACGACTCGTGATGCCACGGTCATCCTGCGAGTTTTCCTCAATGTCGGTATCAAGCAGATACAGCCCTATCCTACCCACATTGACGCGCCACGCCTTAGCAAATACCGAGCGACCCGGGAAAGCGATGCTCACCTTCAACCATTCGCCATTTTCGTTGAGTACGGGCTGAAGCGGCAGTTGCGAGAACTTTTGAGGGATGTAGTCGGCCCTTTGCTCACCCGAAACGGTGATTTCCTGAGCGAAGTAACCATGACGGTATAACAGACCGATTCCCACCATGTTAGCATTGGAATCGGAGGCTTGTTTCATGTAGTCGCCAGCCAAAATTCCAAGGCCGCCGGAATAAATCTTCAGGCTCTTCATCAAGCCGTATTCCATGCTGAAATAAGCAATCATGTCCTTGCTTGGGCAAGGTTGGGCCATGTATTGCTTGAACTGGTCGTAAACCTTGTTCAGGCGTTCAATGAAATCCTCATTGTCCTCCAAATCCTTGATTTGCTCCAACGTGAGGCCTCCCATCAGCGCAACGGGGTTCTGCTCCGTGACCTTCCAAGCCTCTGGGTCGATGGACTCGAAGAGTTCGATGGCATCCACATTCCAGCACCACCAAATATTGCGCGAAAGTTCTTCAAGTTTCTGCATTTCAGGGGAATAAACAGGCTTCACCAGCACCTTCTTCCAACTCGGCGAATCGTTCTTTTGGTAAGCCACCTCGTGCATCATATCGGCATAAGGCACAGGCTCCATCATGTAATGACGGCCTCCCGACTTCTCAAGAGCCACATCCCAAGACTTCTGATAATTGACAATCAGGTCTTTCCAAAGCAGTTTTTCAGCCACCTGCAAAGCGGCTTCCGAAATTTCTGTCATGCCTTTTTCGGTCAAATTCAGGAAACGGCGCATGGTTGACACGATGTCGTCAATCACCTTATTAGCATCTCCCTCCTGACGCGGCACCACGGTCACGGCTTCATTGCCTGCAAAATTTTGTTGCACGAATTTGCCGAAGCCAGAAACATCCGAGGTCAAAGTCGGGATGCCCATCGAAACGCTTTCAAGCGGCGTGTAGCCCCAAGGCTCGTAATAGGACGGGAACACCGAGAAATCGAAAGCGGCAAGGAACTCAGGATAGGTCATGTTGAAAATGCCGTCGCTGCCGTTAAGGTAGGCAGGCACAAACATCACCTTCACCTTGTCGTTGGCATCGTTTTGCAATGCCGAATTGCGCAAAGTGTTCAGAATCGCATCGTTCTCATATTCAAAGACATGGTGCGTTGCGGGGAAATCGGTATGCCCCATGATGGCGTTGGTGCCGTCAAGGCGATGCTGCAAATCCTTCGAGGGACCTGCTATGTTGCTCGGCACGGCAATCACGCCAACCACTGTGCGTGGTAAGTTCTTGTCTTCGTTCAAGCGGCGCAAAGCCTCAATGAATAGGTCTATGCCCTTGTTCTTGAACTCGTAACGGCCGCTGTTAATGACCATCAGGCAGTTGCGGTCAATCTTCTCACCGCAAAGCGTCTCGACAATTTGCAGAATCTTCTCTCGCGACTCTTTCCGCTTCTCGGCAAACGCCTCAGGCTCTTCCCTTTGCGTGTGGTCGATGCCGTTCATCGTCACCACATCGGGCTTGCGATAAAGGAACTGCTCACACTCCTGCGCCGTAATGTCGCTCACCGTCGTAAAAGCATCAGCGTTTTTGGCGGCCTTCTGCTCCATCGACTGCTGCGAGACCACATTGAACTGCATGGCCATCACCGAAGGCAGGTAGGATTTCAGGTTGTCATACAACGAAAGCCCGTTGCCCGAAATGGCACGACCGAGATAAGTGGCGTGGGTGGTAAACACCGTGGCGACTTGTGGGCAATGCTCTTTCAAATAAAGCACGCCCGAACCCGTCATCCACTCATGGAAATGAGCCACTATATTACTGGTTTGCTGCAAGTTGTAGTTGCAGAAATTCTCAATCACCTGACCAGCGGCATAGCCGAACAACACTGGCTCAACATAATCCCATTGACCACGGATACTGTCGAGTTCATATTGTTCCCAAAGATGAGTAAGTATCTCATTTTTAGTCTGATACAAAGTCGTATAGTCCACCAAAATGGCGATAGGGCTGCTTTCGATTTTCCAGCGACCGATGCGGAACTTCAGGCCTTGGGCCAAAGCACGCTCGCGCCAATCGGGGAAAAGTTCATTGTCCTCGACAAAATAAAGCGTCTCATGCGATTCTTTCACCACATCAGGGCCAACCGTAATGTAGTGGTCGCCAAGCAGTTGGCGCATTTCATTCGATTTCGTGGAAAGCACCGTATAGATGCCACCAACCATGTTGCATACTTCCCAACTGGTTTCAAAAAGGTATTCAGGGTTTTTCATAAGGACTCAAAAATTAAGATTCATAATTCAAGATTTCTCGGTTTTCCGTTTCGAAAGGTTCTTCACCCTGTCAGCGAAATCAGTAAGCACATTCATGTAGTTGATGTAGGCGTCATACGGCGAGGCGTAGGGGCTGAAATACTTGTGTACCACACCGTCGGAGAGCCACTTTGTGCACATGTAATAGAAATGGTCGGAGGTCTGGAGTTCAAGCCAATCCTGCTGAAGCTCCTCATCCTTGATGCGGCGCACTTTGGCCGAAAGGTCATACAAGGCACGATAAGCGTCATCCTGAAGCGGGTTACCAAGCCAAGCCGTGAGGTCGCGCTCCTCATCGCTCCACGACAGCACATTGGGTACGTTGACCGCACTCACGGGCTGCAACTTCTTCGCCAACTCCTGAGGCGTGGCAAACTTGAACTTACTGCCCTTGAGAATGGCCTCCGGCAGGCGTTCCATAAAGTTGAAGATGCCCGTCTCTGCCGACTGGTGCTCGCCGAAGGTCTCGTAATCCATGAAGATGTTGACTACTTCCTCCTCTTCAGGCAAGGCATTCAGCCAATTGACGAAGTCCTCGGCACGGAAACTGTCCTGCACGAAGCGGAAGGCAATCTCATCGCTGAACTTGAAGTTACGCAACAAAACCTTCAGTTTCGGATTGATGGCGTTGGCATACATGTAATTAGGGCTCTTCCAACCCAAGATGTGCTTCGCGCCTTCGGTGAGCATGAGGTTGTAGCCCATGTCGGCCACCGCCGCTCCGATTTCGTCGCTGTAGATCAACTCCGTGTTGCGGAAAGTCTTCGGCGCAACGCCAAACACCTCTTTCATTTTGTGTTTGTGGGCAGTCACCTGACGCTTGAACTCATCGGGATTGTTCAGCGAGGCCAACGAGTGGGCGTAAGTCTCAGAAAGCACCTCCACTTGCCCCGTTGCAACCAGTTTCTGGAAACTTTCTAATACATCTGGGGCATACTGTTCCATCTGCTCAATGGCAATGCCCGAGAAGGAGAAGGCCACCTTGAACTTGTCGCCGAACTTCTCTATTTGCTTCATCAGCAGGTCGTTCATGGGCAGGTAGCACTTTTCCGCCACGCGTCGCATCACCATGCGGTTGTTGTAATCATCGTAATAGTAGTGTTTCTTCCCGATTTCGAAGAAACGATACGTGCGGAGCCTATAAGGCTGGTGCACTTGGAAATAGAAACAGACTGATTTGCTCATATGTATAGGTATTTATTTTTCAATTCAATATACACGTTTATTATTTCGGATGATACCAGTACCTCCAACCGAAATCACATTGACTGTGGAAATACTACCATTGATCGGCGCCAAGCCACAATTGTATTTGATTCTGATTACGCCATTCTCAAAAGCGCCATGAGTCTTAATGTCAAATATCAAACCCGCCTGATAAGTCGTGTAGAACTTGTCTAATTCAGACAAATTAGGCTTGTCGTATTGTCCATACCCGTATGTATCCCAAGCACCACCTATTCCCACAAACGGGATGACGCTAATGGCACGATTGTCAACGATACGATAGCCAAGATCCGCATAGAAATTCATCACATTGTCACGACTTCCGGCAGGATAAATACCTCCCGAATAAGGTTGGTCTATCTTTGTATCGCTAATGATAATATCATATCCCAAATTGAGAAGGAACTTTTTGTACAGCACATCGAAACTGATTCCGAAGCCAAAAATCGGCAAGAACTTATCTTTCAACGAACCCGTCAAAAAGCCTCCACAAACATCCAGACCCATACCCCAGCCCCAATCGTTCTCAACATATTGTTTGCGAATCCAATGCCTTACGAACCATTCATATTCGCTGTTTGGATAACCTGCAAGGAATTTGTCAGCCTCAGCATTCCAGTTGTCTTGATTGTCATTGTTCTCCGACCTTACGAGCCAATCTAGAAACAACGTAAGAAAAGCACGGTCTTCTTCTGGCAATTGTGCTTCATTCAAACTGAATCTCAACAGATGTTCATCCTCTGCGCTACGGTAATACAATCGGCGCATCAAGTCATCCTGTTCAGGGAAAACCTTTTTTTCATAACTGGCGAAATACACTGAATCGGAATGGCGCAGGGTTTCTGTCAAAGCGTCATATTCCTTTGTCCATAGCAAGATATGCCACTGCTCGAAAGGCGTTAACGCAACATAATTGTCATCATCCATCTCCATCAGGTAATCCTTGATTTCCCTCACCTTCTCGTAGTCGCGTTCGATGAACTTCTCTAGGAGATAGGCTCTGCCTTTGGCAATCTTCTCTTTCTTCGACTGCTGGATTTCATCCTCAATCTGCGCGAAGCTTGAAAATGCTGTTGCGAAAAGAACCACTATGAGTAATAGGTAGCGTTTCATGGCTTTCCGTTTATTGATCATTGTGCTACCGATTCGTAAACCGCCTTAATCTTCTTTGCGGCGGCTTCCCATTTGAGGCTGTCCACCTCGTCCTTGCCTTGGTCCTTGAAGCAATTGGCCAAGGTCTCATAGTGGCAGAGGCCGTAGATGGCGTCGGCCAGGCCGTTGATGTCCCAGAAGTCGACCTTCAAGGCGTGTTTCACCACCTCCGAAACTCCCGACTGCTTGCTGATGACCACTGGCACATTGAGGCGCATGGCCTCCAAAGGCACGATACCGAAAGGTTCCGAAATGGAAGGCATGACAAACACATCCGTCATGGCAAACATCTGATCAACGGCCTCACCCTTCAGGAAGCCCGTGAAGTGGAAATGGCTACCCATACCAAGTTGCGCCACGCGGCGAATCATCTTCTCCAACATGTCGCCCGTGCCTGCCATCACGAAATGGATGCTCGGATCGACTTGGTGAATCTTGTAGGCCGCCTCGATGAAATATTCAGGGCCTTTCTGATAAGTGATTCTTCCAAGGAAGGTCACCACCTTGGCATCCAAGCCACTACGTTCATATTCCGACTTAGGCTTGTCATTGGGTTCCACGGCGTTGTGCACCGTCACGACCTTGGCTGGGTCGATGCCGTATTTTTCAATGACGATGTTGCGTGTCAGGTTGCTCACCGTGATGACACGGTCGGCGGCCTCCATGCCTCGCTTTTCGATGGCGTACACATCCGTGTTGATGTTCTCGCCTGAGCGGTCGAACTCGGTTGCGTGCATGTGAACCACTAAGGGTTTGCCAGTCGTTTCTTTCGCCGCAATGCCTGCCGAATAGGTCAGCCAGTCATGAGCGTGGATGACATCGAAGTCGTATTTCGTGGCCAACGACGAGCCAATCAAAGCATAGCGCGCCACCTCCTCCATCAGGTTCATACCGTATTTGCCCGAAAACTGGTAGTTACGCGCAAATACTGAAGTTGTGCGGTCGAAGTTTTCCACCACATGGCGGTTTTCCATAAACTTCGCGAACTCTTCCGGACCGACATAGGGGATGATGTTGGAGCCAATCTCCATATATTGCACACGTTCCCAATAACTGCGGTTTTCTTCATGGTCGATGTCGATGGTCACATCACTGGCGTTGAGCAGACGCAAGTTCGATTGGTCTTCATCGCCGTAGGCGCGAGGCACCACAAACAGCACCTCTACATTGTTCTTGGCCAGACCTTTAGTCATGCCAAAACAGGCCGTTCCAAGGCCACCGGTAATATGGGGCGGGAACTCCCACCCAAACATCAAGACTCTCATTTTGAGCCTCCTTTCTTATTTAATTCGTCAATCACATACTTGAGGTAAAGCAAGGCACCCACGCTCGTCGATTGCGAAATGCAACCACGAGCCTCAAAGGGCGGATTGCCATCATAAATCTCTGAAACCGTGCCGATTCCGTTTTCCTTGATGGCCTCCTCAAAACCGTTGTAGAGGTCTTCCAAATAAGGTAGCGAGGTCTTCCCGAACAATTTCACCGACAAATCTGCATAAAACGCTATCAGCCAAGGGAATGTGGTGCCGTTATGATAGGCGCGTTCACGTTCCGAATGGTTGCCAATGCTGATGCCCTTATAGTTCTCATCGTTTGGCGAAAGGGAACGTATTCCTCTGGTAGTCAGCAATTCAGAATGGGCAATGTCGAAAGCGCGTTTTTGCTGTTCGTCACTCATCGGGCTATAGGGCAAGGCCGCCGCAATCATCATGTTGGGGCGCACCTGCGTGTTTTTCTCGTTGCTGTTCACATAGTCGTAAAAACCACCGCGCTCCTTATCAATAAAGGTGTCGGCAAACGAAACTTTCACCTTGTCGGCCAAGGTCTGCCATTTCTTCAACAATGCGCTCTTCGGTTCGGCTTCTTTCAGAAGTTCAACACCATAACGCAATGCATTGTACCACAAAGCATTGACCTCAATCGCCAAGCCTGTGCGTGGTGTCCAAGGTTTACCTTGGGCGAAAACGTTCATCCAAGTAAGAGCCAAATCGCGGTTGCCTGCGTAGAGCAGGCCGTTGTCCAAGGTATGCACATTGAAGTCGGTGCCTTCGATGAAACTCTCCAAAATGGTCGTCATCGGCTTCTTGTATTTCTTCCAAATGTCCTTCTTGTCCTTGCCAAGCATCTTTTCATAGAGTTGCAGCACATAGAAGAACCACAGCGGCGAGTCTACTGCCGTGAAATACAGGCTCTTCTGGTAATAACGATGCGGGAAGAACGGGCCTTGCATCCTTGATACAAGATATTGCAGTGCCTCATTGAAGGTCTTTTCGTCGCCTTGCGCCAAAGTGATGCCAGGCAGCGAAAGGAAAGTGTCGCGGCTGCATGAACCAAACCACGGGAAGCCTGCCCACAGCCTTGTTCCTTGCGCATCACGGATAACAAATTGTTGCGCGGCTTTCAGCAGGCAATCTTCATAACTCGTTTGCGGCAAAAGGCGTTTCACTTCGGCCTCACATTGCCGCTTAATGGAAGCTGGGTTCTGTTCCTCAAGGCTAACGGAGAGGATGACTGTGTCGCCTTTCTTCATCTGCAACTCGAAGAACCCTGGAACAAACTGATCCTCAACGGCTTCGTAACCGCGTTCCTGCTCGCGGATGTAGAACATATTATAGTACCAATGCGGAACATGAGTGTATTCCGCGGCCTTCGAGAACTGCAAAAACAGCCTCGAATAGTCCTTGTAAAGTTGCCACGAGGCACCGTTTTTCACCATTTCAACCTTGCGACTGGCCTCATGGTTCTCGTACGTCAGCATGTGGACATTGCGAAAAGCCAAGAAAGGCAAAACACGCAAAGTGATGGGCACGGCGGCATCCTGCAAGGTGTAGCGCACAAAGAGCCGTGCTTCTGTGGAAGAGAAAATCAACTCCTTGTCAAGCACTACGTTACCAATGCGATACGTCAGTTTCGGCATCGGGTCGGCGGTAAAGTCGCGGATATATTTGTGGCCACGCGGCGCGAACACGCCATTGGGGTACATGTGCACACCAAGGTGAAATTCCTCCTTGTTTTCGATGATGGTCTCGTCGAGGCTCGACAGCAGCACATGGTTGTTGTTGTCCAATTGCGGCTGAGGCACCACCAGCAGACCGTGGTATTTTCTCGTATTGCAGCCAATCACCGTAGTGGCGAGAAATGCGCCTAAAGCATTGGAACGCAACACTTCACGGTTGAGCGTAAACTCCAGATTGACCAGTTTTTTCTTGTCCCAGGAAATGTAACTCATAGTATATTTTATGCTTGTTTTTCTCAATCAAAAAATTGCTACAAAAATAATGCTTTTTTTCACACGAAAGGAAAAACAACATTTTTTATATTTGCAGCGGAAAAAGAATCCTCAAAATTCAACAATATGACAAAAAAACTTATCAACATGATCGCTTTGAGCGTAATCACCTTGGCCTCATGCACCTCGAAAAACGAGCCTAAAACCGAGACCGAAACCCCGAATCCTTTCCTGACCGAGTACACGACACCCTTCCAAGTGCCGCCATTCGACCAAATCAAGATTGAACACTATCTGCCTGCTTTTGAGGCAGGTATCACCGAGCAACAGGCTGAAGTGGAAGCCATCGTCAACAACGAGGCAACGCCCACTTTTGAGAACACCATCCTGCCTTTCGACAAGTCAGGGCAGACTTTGAATCGCGTCAGCAACGTATTCTTCAACCTCAATGAGTGCCTCACTAACGACGAGATGATTGCCATCGCCGAGCAGGTGCTGCCCATGCTCTCGAAGCACAGCGACGCCATCATGATGAACCCGAAACTCTTCGAGCGTATCGATTACGTGTATCAACACTGCAACGAAATGGGTTTGGACGACCAGCAAATCCGCGTGGTGGAGAAATACCATCAGGATTTCGTGCGCAACGGTGCCGCCCTTCCTGCTGACAAGCAAGCCGAACTGAGCCAAATCAACGAGCAACTCTCGACCTTGAGCCTGCAATTTGGCAACAACTTACTGAAGGAGAACGCCAATTACAAGCTTGTCATCGAGAACGAAGCCGACCTTTCCGGATTGCCGCAGACCAGCATCGATGCCGCCGCCGAGCAAGCCAAGGCCGATGGCATGGAAGGCAAGTGGGTGTTCACGCTCTCGAAGCCCAGCCTTA
>CACZNA010000031.1:0-120477 GCA_902782455.1 uncultured Bacteroidia bacterium
CGGCACGGGCTAATCCAGCTACGGTGTTGAAGAAGGAATAGCGTTTATCACAAAACAATCAAAACCCACAAAACAATGAATAATCAGAAACTACGGATTAAACGGATTGAATGGATGGCCGACGAGGAATTTGGCGGGCACAAGTGCCCAAATTGTTACGGATTCCTACCGGCGGCAGCCATCCGTACCCATTGGACGCTTGCGTCCCAAAATTTACGGGAACAAATCTGTAAAATCCGCGAAATCCGTAGTTAAACAACTGAATACAAACAATTAAACAGTTAAACAATCAACAATTCAACAATATGGAACACTCAATGGACAGAAAAATCGAACAGAAAAAAGGCATTCGCCGCGCATTCACGAAAAAGGCGTTGCCGTTTTGGGGCGGGGCGTTGCTCCTCGTCTTCATCCTTTGGCTCGTCTTCAGGGACGACTCGAAGAAACTCCGCATCGACGCGGACAACATCACCGTGTGTACCGTCACCTCGGGCGAGTTCAACGACTACATCCGCATAAGCGGGCAGGTCGCGCCGATGACGACCATCCAAATCAGCCCCTTGGAAGGCGGCGTGGTGCAGCAGATTGTCACCGAGGAAGGCAGCCGCGTCAAGGCCGGCGACGTCATCCTCATTTTGAGCAACGAGAACCTCGACATGCAAATCCTCACCTCCGAGGCCGACCTCGCCGAGAAGGAAAACATCCTGCGCAACACCATGATTCAGATGGAACAACAAAAGTTGAGCGTGGAGCAGGAGAAGCTGCAACTGCAAATGGAAGTGCAGCGCAACCGCCGCACCTACGAGGCGCAGAAGTCGCTCTACAACGACGGCCTCATCGCCCGCGAGGACTACCTGAAAGCCGAGGAGGACTTCACGCTCTCCAACAGCCGTTTGAAGTTGGTGGAGAACCGTGCCAAGCAGGACAGCCTTCACCGCTCGGTGGAAATCGACAGGATGCGCGAGAGCCTCGAAAACATGCGCATCAATATGATGATGATCCGCAAGCGCAAGGAAAACCTAACCATCAAGGCACCCATCGACGGCGAGTTGGGCCTGTTGGATGTGGTGTTGGGCCAGTCGGTGGGCGCAGGCTCCAAGATTGGGCAAATCAACAACTTGGACAGCTACAAGATTGAGGCCCAAATCGATGAGCATTACATCGACCGCATCACGCCCGGCTTGGAGGCCACCTTCGAGCGGCAGAGCGAGCGTTACGCAGCGCAAATCCGCAAGGTGTATCCCGAGGTGCGCGACGGCAAGTTCAAGGCCGACTTCAAGTTCATGGAGCAGCAGCCCGAGAACATCCGCAGCGGCCAGACCTATTACCTCAACCTGCAACTCCCAGCCCGTGGAGGCGGTGCTCATCCCGCGTGGTGCCTTCTACCAAAAGACAGGCGGCAAGTGGATCTATGTGCTCTCTTCCGACGGCAGCAAGGCCACGCGCCGCGACATCAAGATTGGGCGGCAGAACCCGCAGTATTACGAGGTCGTTGAAGGCCTTGAAGCAGGGGAGAGGGTGATTACTTCTTCGTATGATAACTTCGGGGAGAGTGAGGTTTTGGTTTTTTAATCACAAATATTATGATACAGCGGTTTATAAACTACGGATTAAACGGATTAAACGGATGTCCGACGAGGATTCCTACCGGCGACAGTCCATCCGTAATAATCGGACGCTTGCGTCCCAAAATTTTCGGGAACAAATCTGTAAAATCCGTGAAATCCGTAGTTGTGTTATCTGTACCAATCGGACGCTTGCGTCCCTAATATTTTGGAAACAAATCTGTATAATCCGTGAAATCCGTAGTTAAACAACTGAATACAAACAATTAAACATTCAACAATATGAACAGATTAACCGACAACCTAATCAAAATCCTATCGTTAGGCATAGGTCTCGCCATCGGCATCGTGCTGATTGCCAAGGTGTGCTTCGAGCTGTCGTACGACAGTTTCTACAAGAATGTGGACCGAATCTACATCATTCAAACAGGCATTGAACGACAAGGCGAATCGGAGAGTTTCGGCAAAGTGAGCGGGGCAGTGGCTCCAGGCTTCAAGACCGAAGTGCCGGGCGTGGAGTCGGCCACACGGACGACCTTCTATTTCGGCAGCAACCGCTATATGGACGAGAACGGCCATGTCATCACGGGCAACTTGTGTTTGGCCGACTCCTGTTTCTTCAAGGT
The DNA here is from genome assembly GCA_902782455.1 of uncultured Bacteroidia bacterium. Classification (GTDB taxonomy): domain Bacteria; phylum Bacteroidota; class Bacteroidia; order Bacteroidales; family F082; genus Limimorpha. The sequence goes on from CACZNA010000031.1 coordinate 2,192, forward strand.
GTTCGATCGCCCGATTCTGGCTGGTAACCCGGCGCAGGTTTTGGCAAAGCCGCTGTGCCTGATGGTTTCGGAATCCTTTGCCAACAAACTCGGTGGCGTGGATGAGTGTCTTGGAAAAACTATTTCCAACGAAGAACAACCCGGCCTGAAAATGACCATTGAGGGCGTGTTCAAGGACTTCCCGAAAAACGGCTCGATAGATTCCGACCTGCTTCTTTCGATGGAGAGTTATCCCAAAAGAAGCACAGAAAACTGGGTAGGCAACGAGCGTTATCAAGGTTTTGCGAAGTTGACGAAAGGCGTTGAACCTCAATCGCTTGATGATGCCATACGCAAGATGCAGGAAACGCACCAGCCTTTGGAGGAATTTGAACAAAGTGGCGTGAGGCTGACGTATTCTCTCGCGCCATTCGCCAAAAATCACATCAAAGACTCATCGGTCCGCTCGATGGTGATTCTGCTTTCCATCGTGGCCGCGTTAGTGATTCTCGTCAGTTTGCTCAACTATGTTCTTGTTGTCATCTCGGCGATGGTGCGCCGCTCCAAGGAAATCGCGGTGCGCAAGTGCTATGGCGCCAGTGCCTTCAACATCCATACCTTGTTGGCGGGCGAGGCTTTCGCTGTTGGCCTTGGCTTTGTCGGCGGCCATCATTTTTGCCATGAAAGGCGTGATACAGAACCTGTTGGGCGTGCCGTTTGAGACGTTGCTCGTTCCGCAAAGCGTTCTTGTCATTAGCCTCGTGCTGGTCTTTGTGTTGATAGTTTCGGTCTTCGTGCCGGCACAACTCTTCGTACGCATACCCGTTTCGGTGGCTTTCCGCAATTATATCGGAAATTCGCGCCGCTGGAAAATCGGACTGCTTGGCGTTCAGGTGTTTATCAACGTTTTTATCGTCTCGATGCTGACGATTATCGCATCGCAATACCAGAAAATGATGAACGACAATCCCGGCTATAGTTATGAGAATGTGCTGTTTGTGAACATGTACGACCGCAACTATGCCGCCCAGCAACGCGTGGTGGATGCTCTCAATCAAGTGCCTGAAGTCGTGCAAGTTGCGGCTTGTAACAGCCTGCCTTTTGCGGGTTCAAGCGGCGACATCGTCTATCTCCCTGGCGACGACCGCGAGTTGTTCAATGTGGCCGACCAATACGGAGCCACGGAAGGTTTTTACGACATTTTTAGAATGGAGTTTGTGGACGGTCGCGCCCCTCTCGATTCAACGGAAGTGGTTGTTTCAGCGTCTTTTGTCGAACGCATGAACGAGTTTGCCGACTGGAGCGACGGCGCGGTGGGCAAGCAGGTGCAAATCACAGGTCATGGCAACTGGGGAATGGAATTGGAGCCGTTCACCATTTCGGGTGTTTATCGCGACATCCGCATCGGCGACCTCGTGAGAATGGACTCCCGCCCGAGTGTGCGTTTTTACGGCAGTTTAGATAGCGGCGATTCCTATATGCCGCATATCGTGTTCAAAGTGAACAAAATAAATGCAACCACGATGGCGAAACTGACCGCTGTCATCTCCGAAGCCCTTGATGGGAGGGAGGTGCAGTTGAACGTCTATTCCGACCAAATGCAATCGGCTTACGAGGGCAGCCGCAAGTGCTTGGCCTCATCGGTTTCATCCGCGACGAGTCGAACCGAAGGAGCAAAGAGGTGGCCATCCGCAAAATCAACGGCGCGACGGTGGCGGACATACTGCGCATGTTCACTTGGGATGTGCTGCGCCTTTCGTTGGTGATGGCGGCTTTGGCTTGCGTTGCCACCTTCTTTGTGGCCCATAAGTGGTTGGAGCAGTTTGCCGAGCGCATCGGCCTCTCTCCCCTTTATTTCGTCATCGGTGCGGTGGCTGTGCTGCTTGTCGTCACCATCGTGGTCGTCTTGAGCAGCAATAGGATAGCCCGAATGAATCCTGTCAAGTCTTTGAAGAACAATTGATAATGAAAGGAACTACGAATTACACGAATGGCGCGAAGCGGGTCGTTGAATCCCCCCTGCCCCCCTTTGCAAAGGGGGAAGCGCAAAGCGATGAGGGAGCAAAGCCCTGAAAGGGCGAGACCTTAGTAACCGTAGGTCGTGACCTACGGCAGCATCCCGGCAGGCCAGCCCCGTAGGGGCGACGGAAAATAGGCAGGCGGTGAAGCGCAGTGAAACCCCTGCCGACAATAACAAAAACAAAACAACAATCAAACAACAATTCAACAAAATAAAAGTTAAATCCTTAAACAATCAAAGCAATGATTAAAGTAGAAAATCTCAGGAAAGTCTTCGTGAGCGAAGACATCTCAATCCAAACCTTCGCATTGGACGGCGTTTCGTTCGAAATCAACAAAGGCGAGTTTGTCGCCATCATGGGGCCTTCGGGCTGCGGCAAGTCCACCTTGCTCAACATCCTCGGCCTCTTGGACAACCCCACCGAGGGCAGTTACGAACTCCTCGGACATCAGGTCGGCAACCTCAAGGAGAAGGATCGCACCCAGTTCCGCAAGGGCAACATCGGCTTCGTGTTCCAGAGCTTCAACCTCATCGACGAACTCAACGTGTTTGAGAACATCGAACTGCCGCTGCGCTACATGAACATCCCCGCCGCCGAGCGCAAGGAGCGCGTTGACGACATCATGACGCGCATGTCCATCAAGCACCGCAAAGACCACTTCCCGCAGCAACTCTCTGGCGGTCAGCAGCAAAGGGTGGCCATCGCCCGCGCCGTGGTCGCCAACCCCAAGCTCATCCTCGCCGACGAGCCCACGGGCAACCTCGACTCGAAGAACGGCCGTGAGGTGATGGACTTGCTCACCGACCTCCACAAGGAAGGCACCACCATCGTCATGGTGACCCACTCGCAGCGCGACGCGGGCTTTGCCGACCGCATCATCAACCTCTTCGATGGTAAGATAGTGGAGGATGTGTTGTCGCAACTGTGATTTCGGCGATTGAAGGAACTACGAATTGCACGAATGGAACGAATTATTTTGTGGCTTGCGCCACGAATTCTCAAATCGAAATTCGCAAAATTCGTGTAATTCGTAGTTGTATTATCTGTATCAATCGCACACTTGCGTCCTGAATTTTCGGTGACATATCCGTCAAATCCGTGGAATCCGTAGTGAGTTTGCTGACGGAAAGATTGACAGTAGAAATCCAGCCAAAATCAGCAAAAAAGTTCGGTTTTGGCTGAATTTCTAAAACAAGGAATCAAGCGTAACTATGTCATTTATATGGGTTTTATGCTTTGAATCGGTCGTTCCGAATGTGGTCATAAGAGCGACATAAATCGAGTGGCTCGGCTTGTGGATTTTGGCCTTGCTGACGGCTGAAATCTGTCTTGTCATCTCCTCAACATCGTCGTTGGAAAGGGTGTATTTGCCTTCCGAGAACTTCATCTCGCAGATGTAGTTGGCGCGCTCGGCGGTGGCGGGGATGATGAGGTCGATTTGAACCCCTTCGCCGTCGGGTGTCTTTCCTCGCCAACTGAAAGGCGTGGCGTATTCCTTGATTCTGAGCGCATTGGCGAGTTGTGGCATGTGTTCCATGACCAAGAGTTCAAAGGTGTTGCCTGCCCATGTGTAAAACGGCTTGCTTCGTTGCAGCGAACGCCAAGAGGTGAAGTCCGAGTTTTCGACAAAACGCAGATAGAACAAGGTGAAGAAATCGACAAGTTGATAGACGGTCTGCTTCCTTGCGCCGCCGTAGAGGGTGTAACTTCGGATGATGCCGGAGTCCATCAGGTTTTCGAGCACGTCGGTGAAAGTGCCGCCACCTTTCTTGTCGACGGCGTTGAGCAGTTCGTCCCGCGTCATTCCGTAGAATCGCTTTCCCAATTGGCGGATGACGTTGATGTATGTTTCGGAGGTTGAATAGAGCCCGGTGTAAACGTCCTTGAACTCCTGTCGTGCCTTGTCCTTGTCGAAGTATATGGCGTTGATGTTGTCGGCCATTGTCCGGTCGGGTCGTATGCTGTCCATGTAGTAAGGCACGCCGCCTATGACCATGTAAGTGAGGGCGATTTCGTACCGCGACAGATGGAAGCCGCGTTTGGCCCAGTAGCGTTCACATTCCGCAAGGGTGAAGGGCTTGAGGAAGATGGATTCGGTGATTCTACCATAGAGGCCGCCGTAGTCGCGCATGACGTTGTCAACCATCCAACTGGTGGCCGAGCCGCACACGATGAGGAAGATGTCCTTGCGTTTCCTCGCCCACGAGTTCCAGAAATGCCCAAGTTCTGCAAGCAGTTCCGCCGATTGCGGTCCGGCCAACCAAGGCAATTCGTCGATGAAAACGACCTTGCGGCGGGCGCGTTTGCTTTGCAGCAACTTTTTCAGAAGGTTCAAGGCTTCCATCCAACTATTGGGCGCGGGATTGGTTTTGGACAAGCCATATTCCACAAGGCTGTTGTGGAAATGCGCCAATTGTTTCTGCCGGTACGACTCGACTTTTTCGGGGTTGTCGTGGTCGATTTTTTGGTACAAGCCGACGGCCACGAAGGAAAACTTGTTCTCAAGCGCCTCCTCGATGAGAAACGACTTGCCGACGCGCCGCCGCCCGTAAATGGCCAAAAACTCGGAACGCTCCGAGGCGAAAAGCCTTGAGATGGTGGCAATTTCTTCTTCTCTTCCGATAACTGATGAAGGGTTCATAACGATGCTAATTTATTGCTGCAAAGATAGATAAATATCTTTTATGTGCAATAGAAATTCAGCCAAAATGCGATATTTTTTCTTATTTTGGCTGAATTTCTCGGATTTTTCAAGCTGACTGGCACGAGGATTGCCATGCTTGGCGAGTGTAAAGTTTCTTTACACTCACTGTAAAGATTCTTTACACTTTTTGTAAACCTTGTTTTGTAATTTGTTGGTTTTTAATGATTTATAAAGTTGGCACGGCGTTTGCTACGCTAAATTGTGTAAAAAATACGAACCAATTAAATTGTAAAGCTATGGCAAAGAAATCATTCTTTATGGCACTGCTCGTTTTGACAGCGGTGCTGGGTGCAGAAGCGCAAAACTTGAATGGCCGTTTGGCCGATGAAGACAACAATCCCGTGGCTTTTGCCAATATGACGCTGAAATTGGCCGCCAACGACAGCCTCGTTGCAGGCCTGACCTCCGATGAGAACGGTAACTTCTCCGCCGATGTGAAAGATGGAAGGTACATTCTCACCGCATCCGCTATCGGTTACGAGCGGCTGACTATCCGTTGCGGGGCTACTGCCCTTGGTACATTGCTGATGCCTAAAACCACAGAGCAATTAGACGAAATTGTCGTTGAGGGTTCAAGAATCACAGAAGAAGCAGGACGCTTCGTGGTGCTTCCCGACCCGAAAGAAGCCGAAGTCTCGGGGCGCGGCTTGACCTTGCTCGATATGCAGCAATTGCCTGGATTGGAGGTGGACGTGGCTCGGCAAACCGTCACCATCGACGGCGGCACACCTATCCTGCAAATCAATGGAAAAGAAGTGCCGCTTGAACGTTTCGTGAACGTCAGGCCGGAGCAAATCCTGCGCATCGAGTACAGCAACGAACCTGGCATCCGCTACCTTGATAGAAATGCTTCGGGCATTATCAACCTTGTGCTGAAGGAGTCGGACGATGGCGGAAACGTGATGGCAAGGGTGCAGTCGGCCTTCACCACGGGTTTTGTGGACGGCTATCTTATGGCAGCGCACCACAAAGGTAAGTCGGAATTTTCGTTGCAGTACAACTTGAGCCACCGCAACTACAAGAACGTACCTTACGAGATGACAGACAGTTATATCGCGGAAGAACGCACGGTGCAGCGTTCACAGCAGTTGAGTTTCCCCTTCAATTACATCACGCACAACATCACGGGCGAATACACCTACCAGCCCAACGACAGCACCATGTTTGTGGCCACCCTGCGTGATTACATCGACAACAATCATTGGTACGGCACGGGCACCATCAACGAAACGGAGAACGGCATAACCACTCGTTTGGATATGAACAAGCAGACCGACCGAAAAGGCAACTCGCCAACATTGGACTTGTTTTTCACGCACAAGATGAGGAACCGTCAAAAAATCGAGTTGAATATGGTTGGGCAATATTCTCATAGTGATTATTGCAACAACCTGATTTACAGGGATTCGGAAAACGAATGGCAATATCCCACGAAGGTGATTAACAAAGGTTATGCGGTCAGTGGTGAGGCCGTTTACGGCAAGCAGTTCAAAAAGGCGGAAGCCCGCATAGGACTGCAATATCAGCACAACTTTGCGAACAACGACTATGTGATTTACGAAACGCAGACCGAGATGACCAAGGACAATACCTATCTTTACACTAGCATCGATGGCAATTTGAGCGACAATGTAATGTATTCGTTGGGAACGGGTGCCAAATTGTTTTCCGTGACAGATGGCATCGACACCAAGCGGTATGTCCGCAACTTGAGCACGGCAGGCCTGTTTTGGCGCATCAACCAGCGTTGGTCGCTGACAGCCAATACGAGGTTCATCCCATATTTGCCTTCGTTGAGCGAACTTTCGCCCGTGTTGCAGCGCGTGGACGATGTGGAGGCCATCAAGGGAAATGAATCGCTGAAGCCCTACAACACTTGGTTCAATGCGTTGCGTTTGCGCTACAACAACAAGGGCTGGTTCGCCAACGCGACTTTCAGCCATTTCAGGAACTTTTCGCCCACCGTCCGCGTGTATCAATACGACCCCGAACTTGACCTTTTTGTCGGTACGCCACAAAACACCGATTATTACCAGCGTTTCCAGTTGAAGACCGAGGTGGGCGTAAAGAAACTGTTTGACTGCCTGAACATTACGCTGAACGGAAAACTGAAAAAGGAGGAGGCCAAAGGTGAGGAGTTTTATCATGACAACCTCAACTTCAGCAGCGGCATCAAGGCGCAATTTGTTTGGAAGCAGTTGATGGTCGGCTGCGATTTCGATTTCCTGCCCGACAAGTCGCTGTATGGCGAGGAGATGTCGATAGGGGAGATGTCGCAAAGCATCTATGCCGAATATAATTGGAAGAGTTTGAATGTCAGTTTGGTTTGGCATTGCCCGTTCAACAAGGAGGGCTATATGTACCAGACCAGAAGCCTCTCGGCGGTGCATCCTTACATCCATACCAACTGGACCGCCGACAACGGCAATATGCTCGTGCTTGGCTTGACTTGGAAACTGAACTACGGCAAAGCGTTCAACAAAGGCCAGAAGACGCTTTGGAATGGTGGGTATGATGATGGGATGGTGAAGTGAAACACGGAAGTCATAACAACGGCGTCATATAAAGCGGCAGAAACACCAACCCGTCTTTGGTTTCAATGTCTTTGGAATGAAGGACATACGGTATGGAAAGATAGTTTCGGTACTTTTCGATGCACTTTTTTATCGAGGTCAAGGTGTAGTTTGTGCTGCTCTTGACCTCGATGGGCGAAATGTTGTGCCGCGAGGTGACGGTTTCTTTTTGGATCAAGAAATCAACCTCCATACGGTTTTCGGCTTCTTCCTTGTCGTAATTGTTGTAGAAAAATAGTTTCTTGTCCGTTGCTTTAAGCATTTGTGCCACAATGTTTTCCACCAACATTCCTTCGTTGATTTCCAATTTGTCGAACATCAGTTTCTGGTAAATCTCGTTGCTGACGATGCCTCGGGCGTTGAAAGCCAGTGAGATGAGCAGACCTGTGTCGCAGAAATAGCATTTGAGGGCGGTGCGGTCTTCGTTGAGTTGCAGGCCGATGCTGGGCGCGGTGGTGTTGTAGCAGATGTTGGCGATTCGGGCATCGTCAAGCCAGAAGAAAGCGCTGTCGTATTCGCGCATTCGGGCTTCGTCCTTCAGTGCCGCGAGGGTGAATTTCTTCTCGTGCTTTTGGAGCTGGCCGGGAATGGCATCGTAAATGGCCTCTACGCGGGCCGTTGCTGAGCCTGCGTATTTCTTGATGTCGTTTTTGTAGAGGCGCAAAATCTGTCGTTTGATGGTATCCACTTTGTTGAAATCCTTCGTTTGTGCATATTCGGCCACGGCTTGCGGCATACCGCCCACAATCATATATTGGCGGAAATAGTGCATCGCGTCGCGATGGAAATCGCCCATAGGTTGCTGTTTTACAAATTGTTTTTGTATGTATGGCATCAGCACCTCGTTTCCCATCGCCCAAAGGAATTCCTCGAAATCCATCGGATACATATCGATGCCTTCTTCTTCGGAAGGAATGACGATGTCCTCGACGTTTTTCTTGATGGAAATGAGCGATCCGGTTTCCAAGTAGTCGAAACGGTGGTCGGCAACCAATGCTTTGATGGCTTCGCGGGCGCGGGGGCATTTCTGCACTTCGTCGAAGAGGATGAGCGACTTGCGCGGCGTGAGGGTTTTCTTGTAATGGAGTTGGATGTTTTGTAGCAGTGTGTCCACATCTTCCAGATAGTCGTCAAACCACGATTTGACTCGGACGGGTGCTTTGCTGAAGTCAATCAGGATGTAGGATTCATACTCGTTGCGGGCAAACTCCTCGGCGGTATAGCTTTTCCCAATGCGTCGCGCACCTTCGATAAGCAATGCGGTATCGCCATTCCGTTCTTGCTTCCATTTCAATAGTTTATCATAGATTTTTCGTCTCATAACTCACCTTTCCTAAGTTTTTCAAATGGGTGTTTATACACATTTCCGCGATTTTTCAACGGTGCAAAATTACACATTTCCGCGATTTTTGAACGAAATGCCCCAAAATATTTTCTTCAGAAACTTGACCACTGTAAAGTTTCTTTACACTCACTGTAAAAAATCTTTACACTTTTTGTAAACCCCGTTTTGTAATTTATTGGTTTTTAATTATTTACAAAGTTGGCACGGCGTTTGCTATGCTAAAATGTGTAAAAATTTGAACCAATTAAATTATAAAGCTATGGCAAAGAAATCATTCTTTACGGCACTGCTCGTTTTGGCAGCGGTGCTGGGCGCAGAGGCGCAAAACAACAATGTGTACAAGGCTGATACCGTCATCGACGGAAACGGCAACAAAATCATCACTGTGTACTCGCGGGGAACATTCGCTGAAGGCAACGGCAACATCGTCACGCGCGACTTCGATATGGCGGCGTTCGACGAAGTCAGCATCGCGCTGTCGGCTTCGGTAACCTACGCGGTGGCGGACAAGTGTTCCTGCCGCGTGACCCTCGATGAGAACCTTTTCGAGTGTCTCGACATCTATCAGAAAGACGATTGCTTGAGGGTGGAGATGGTCAAGACGCTTCAGCAATCCGACTTGAAGCCAACGAAGTTCCTCATCGAACTCACCGCCCCTACCTTGGAGGAAATCAGTTTGGTGGGCGGCGGCGACTTCAGTTTCGTCACGCCGTTTGAGGCCCCAAAATTGGAAATCAGCACGGCAGGCGCGTATGGTGTGTTTTTCGACCAAACCGCTACTATCCAAGACTTTAAGATGAACCTTGCCGGAGCAGGAAAGTTGGTGTGCGAGGACCTTCATTCCGACCGTGTGGACTTGAATGTCGCAGGCGTGGGTAAGTTGGTGTGCAAGAATCTCCATTCCGACTATGCGGATTTGAACGTGGCCGGTGCGGGAGGAATCGTTATCAAGGCCGGTGCGGTGAAAAGCGCGGACATTACCGTGGCTGGCTCGGGTTCGGTGGAGACCCGCTGCGAGTTGGAAACGATGGATTACACCATCACAGGTACAGGGTCGGGTAGAATCTATTACTACGGTGATGTCAAGGTGAAAGGCACTACCATGTTTGGAAAAATCGAAAGGATTGACTCGGAAAATGTGAAAACCAACAAAAAGTGTTGCGATGAAAAACCGAAAAAATCTAAAAATCAAACAGTTACTTTTTGAAAAACTGGTAATGGCTTTTGGGCTTGAAAAAGCGGAGAGACTCTTCAAATTATTCGGAATTATCAAGTAAAATCTTTAAAATCATAATATTATGACAAAGAAATCATTACTAACCGCACTATTCGTTTGCATGGCGGTACTTTGCGCGAAGGCGCAAAACATCAGTGGTCGCGTGGTGGACGAAACCAACGCGCCCATTCCATACGCCACCGTCGTGGCGATGCAACTGCCCGACAGCACTTTCCTCGGTGGCGTGACCACCGACAACGATGGCCGTTTCACCCTCGAAATGACTTGCGACCTGCTGAAAATCAGTTTCGTGGGCTATGAAACGAAGTTCGTCAGCCAACCGAAAGGCGCGTTGGGAACGCTGAAAATGAATGTCGCGGCCTCGCAATTGCAAGAGGTGACCGTTGCGGCCAAGCGTCGGGCAAGGCTCGCCTATCGTTTACATCAACAACCGGCGCGTGTATTCGATGGACGAGGTCTATAACCTGAACCCGCAAAACATCAAGTCCATCGAAATCATCCACAACCCGTCGTCGCAATACGAGGCCGATGCCACCGCCATCGTGAAAATCGTCACCATAAGGCGCAACGATGATTTTTCGGTGCGTATTGGCGGCACCGTAACCAAGGCGCGAAGGTGGAGCGAGCGTGCCTTTGCCGATGTCACCTTCTCGAAAAACAAGTTTTCGGCCAACCTCTATTACGGATTCAACGGAAGGAAAACTCATACCTTCAACAACGAGGACGTGATGGGCTACTCGATGATTGAACACCGAGCCTACAACCTCTCGGAAAACCAAGGCCACAACGCGAAACTGATGCTTGAATACGCGCTGACTCCGAAAATCACCCTCGGTTTGCAGAGCAACAACAACTTGGGCAAAGGGACGAGCCTGCGCGAGCAAAAGACCCATTTCGAGGGACTCAACCACACGGATTTCAAGACCGTGACCAACACCAACGACAAGAGCCTGCGTAGCAACAACACACTGTTTTTCAACTATGACATCGACAGCCTTGGCCAGAACCTCAACGTGACCTTGGACTACACCTACAACCGCTATGATGACGAGGACGCTTTCCGCAACATCGTTGACGGAAGCGAGAGCCAAGGCATCTTGAACCTCAACAAAGGCTACGGCAACACGGGCATCTATGTGGGCAAGGCCGACTACACATTGCCTTTCAGAAACGGCAAAACTACATTTTCGGTGGGAGCGAAATATTCCTTGATTCAAACCGACAACCATGTTGACTTGAGCGGAAACAACACCCTCTTGCAGCACTATCATTCCGACGAGTCTAACGCTGCCGCCTACGCCAGCGTTAGTGGACTACACGAAGCCCGGACTTTTCCCGAATGCCACTGTGCAGTACAAGCCCGCCGAGGGCTATGCGATGGGCGCATCTTATTCGAAGCGCATCGTGCGTCCTTCGTTGGATGCCTTGAATCCCAGCATGTATATTGATTCGCTAGTCAATACGATGGGCAACCCCAACCTCATCAACACCCACATCCACGCGGCGCAGGTGTTCTTCAGTTTCCCCATTTCGCTTTCGCTGCGTTTCGGCTACAATTACGAAATCCATCCCATTTATTGGGAACATTATCAAAGTGTTGATAATCTTGATATGGGAGAAGTCCGTTACAGAAATGGCGACCACTCGCAGAATTTCTACGGCTCCATCGCTTGGAACGGTAACGTCACAAAGTGGTGGTATCTCTACAGTTCCGTTTATTTCGGCAGAAACTATTATGAGAAGATGGAGGACGGCATATTGAAGCAGAACAACAGGAACTTCGCCATGTTTAATGTCAGTAACATGCTGACTTTGCCTTACGACATTAAGTTCAACTTGGATTTCTATTACATGACACCTTATCCATCGAACGGCGTTACGATTAAGGAACTGTGGAGCCTGTCGGCCAGTTTGGAGAAGAGTTTCTTTGACAACAACCTGACCATTCGGTTGAGTGCCAACGACTTCTTTAACACCACGCTTTATTGGCAGCAGAACATCTTGCGCGGCAATTCCTTGGTCTTCTTTGATGGCGACGGACGCAACATTATGCTGAATGTCACCTACAAGTTTGGTAAATCGAAAGTGAGGCTCAATTCACGCTCGGCGAGTGAGGAGGAGAGAAATAGGTTATGAGAAATAATAATGCCGAGATGAAAAACTGCAATAATCTGAAAATCAACCAAGTGCTTTTCGAAAAGTTGGTAAAGTTCTTCGGACTTGAAAAAGCAGAGAAAATATACAAAAGACTTGTTCGTTTAGACAACAATTCAACAATCAACAATTCAACAATATGAGAATCTATAAAAAAGGCAAGACCTCCCTCGTGTCTTCCATCCTGAACATCTTGGGCTTGACGGCAGCCTTTGCCGCGCTCTACATCATCCTCGTGCAGGTGCGCCACGACTTCACCTACAACAAGGCCATCAAGGACAGCGACAGGATTTATGTCCTTACAAAGAAAGAAACAAGCCAAAGCGCATACACTTCTTACCTGAACCGCCCCATGGGAGAGTATGTCATTGCCGCTTCGCCTGATGTTGAAGTGGGTGGCTGTGGCTCTATCAGTGGTAATCCATGCAAGATTCGTGTGAGCGATGAGCAATCGCCAGTGGACATCACAGTAACTTCATTGAGCGAAGGTGCCCGCGAGGTGTTCGGCTTCGAGTTGGTGGCAGGCAATTGGGACGACTTGACGGGCTTGGCCATCGCCCTCTCTGAATCGGCGGCCCATCGGCTCGGTGTCCAAGTGGGTGATGTCATGAAGTATTACGGTGGAGCGTGGTGGGTGGAAACACCCATCGTGGCCATCTATAAGGACATGCCGCAGCACAGCGACCTCTCGTCTTTCGAAATGGTTTTCGACATGGGCGATAATTTCCTCGACGATTGGAAGGAGTTTTCGTTCAACTATTTCTTGAAATTGCGCAAAGGTGCTGACCCCAAAGCGATTAACGAGGTGGCAAAGCCTGCGGTCAGGCAGTTTTTCAGCGAAGTGCAAGGCGTTGAAATCACCGATGACGAGGCCTCTTTTGGTCTTTACGCCACGCTGCTGACCGACATGTATTTCGACAAAAACTCGTATTTCGCGCCGGGCAAGTCGGGCAACAAAACCACGACGATGACGCTTTTGGTCATCGCCATTTTCGTAGTGCTTATCGCCTTCATCAACTACATCAACTTCTTCTTCGCCATGGTGCCGCTGCGCCTGCGCAACATCAACACGCGCAAGATATTAGGCAGCAGCCGTTTCTCGTTGGTGATGTCGGATGTGTGGGAGTCGGCGCTGATGGTGGTCATCGCCTTGGGCTTGGCGGTGGCCGTCGTAACGCTGTTCAGGCAGTCCACTTTGGCCTCGCTCATCGACACCTCGTTGGATTTCAGCCAAAACTGGGGCCTCGTCGCCTTGACCGTCGGCCTCGGACTGCTCATTTCGGTGGCCGCGAGCCTTTATCCGGCCTTGTTCGCCACCTCTTTCAATCCCGCTTTTGCCCTGAAAGGCACCCTCGGCACCACACAAAAGGGCAAGGCCTTCCGCATCGGCTTGATTGGTTTGCAGTTCACCGTGAGTATCGTGCTGATTATCTGCGCGATATTCGTCCGCGAGCAACGCCAGTACATGCTGTACCACGACATGGGCTTCAACAAGGAGTGCCTGTTGCAGGTGCAGGTGTCGGGGCGTCTCGCCAACAACCGCGAAGCCGTTGAGAATCAGTTGAGAGCCGATGCTGCCGTCAAGGATTTGGCTTGGGGAGCAGGTGCTTTTGTGCGCGACAGCCGCATGAGTTGGGGCCGCAAAGTGCGGGGTGAGGAGGCGGGTTGGCAGGTCTATCCCGTTTCATGGAACTTTCTGCGCTTCATGGGCATCGAGATTGTGGAAGGCCGCGATTTCACCGAGGCCGACGAGCAATCCACAGGCACCTATATCTTCAACGAGAGGGCGCGCAACTTGTTCGAAATCACCCTTGATGACCAGATTGGCGGCCACGATGACCAAATCGCCGTGATTGCCGGTTTCTGCAAGGACTTCAACTTCGCCCCGTTGCGCCAAGGCATTGCCCCGTTTGCTTTCTATGTCTATGGCAAAGACCCGTGGAACCTTTGCAACAGGCTTTTCATCCGCACCGAGGCCGGCGTAGATATTCCCGCCCTGATGGAGCGCATCACAAAGACCCTCAACGACCTTGACCCCGACTTGGGCGAGGGAATGTCATACGAAGTGACACCTTTCGAGCAATCAATTGAAAGCCAATACAATAAGGAGCAAAACCTCTCGAAGTTAGTCACTTTGTTTACGGTGCTGGCTATCGTCATTTCGTTGATGGGCGTGTTCGGCTTGGTGATGTTCGAGACGGAGCACCGCCGCAAGGAAATCGGTATCCGTCGTGTGCATGGCGCCACGGTGGGGCAGGTTTTGGCGATGTTCAACTCGCGCTTTGTGAAGATTGTGCTGGTGTGCTTCGTGATTGCCGTGCCTGTGAGCATTGTCATTATGAAGCGTTATTTGGAGGGCTTTGCCTATCAGGTGCCGCTGCATGTTTGGGTGTTTGCACTTGCGTTGTTGGCTGTTTTGGGTGTCACGATAGCGGTGGTCACCTTGCGCAGTTTGCGGGCGGCTACGATGAATCCGGTGAAGTCGCTGCGGAGTGAATAATTTGAGAAACTACGGATTGCGCGGATTTAACGGATGTCCGACAAGAAATTTGGAGGACGCAAGCGTCCGATTGGTACGGATTCCTGCTGGCGTTAGCTTATCCGTAAGAATTGGATGCTTGCATCCCCAAAATTTTCGGAAGCATATCCGTAAAATCTGTGTAATCCGTAGTTAGACAATTGAATACTAACAGTTAAACAATCAACAATTCAACAATATGTCAAGTTACATCAAATTCCTATCCCGAAACAAACTCTATACAATCATTGAAGCCGTGGGCTTGGCCGTCAGCCTCGCTTTCGTCATCATCATCGGCAGTTACGCGTGGCAGCAGTACAGCATCACGCGCGAAAGCCCCGACCGAAAGAACATCTACACCTTCGGAATGACCGACTACACGGGCCTCACTTACGCCTTCACCGACGAACTCATCGAGCGCGTGCCCGAAGTGGAGATGGCCTCGCGCTATTGCGAAGGCATTAGCACGATGGTCGTGATGGACGATCAGTTCGTATCGGTGAAAGTGGTCGCCGTGGACAAAAACTTCTTCAAGATGTTCCCTTACCTCGAATTTGTCGATGGCAGTTCCGAAGGTATCGAGTCAACCTCGAATGTCATTGTCGGCGAAACCCTTGCTCGGACCTACGACCTGAAAGTAGGCCAGACGATTCGTGAGAACAACCAAGATTATGTCATCACAGGCATCCTTAAGGACAACCGCAACACCGTTTTCAAATATACCGACCTGATTGTCAACGACCGACATCCCGCCAATTGGGCAGCCTACGAAATGCCTTACGATCGTTACGGCTCGACCATCACCTTCGCGAAATACCGCAAAGGCACCGACCCGCAGGTGATTTACGACAAGGCGGAGCAGGTTTGCAAGGCCATCTATCCCGAATTTTACGGCAAGGCTTTCTTCGAAAAATTGGTCGTGAAGCGCTTCGACCAACTGTTTTTCCGCGATGCCAACGACTCAAAGAACCAATTCAATCGCGGTGATCTCGGCACCTTGAAACTCTTGGCGATTGTCGGGTTGTTGCTGTTGCTTTCTGCGGTGTTCAACTATATCAATCTTTCGTTTGCCCTCACGGGAAAACGTGCCAAAGAGATGGCCACGCGCCGACTGCTCGGAGCGCAAAAAGGCGAAATCGTTTGGAAATATATTTCTGAATCACTGATATTTACGGCGGTTTGCTTCGGTCTTGGGTTGTTGTTGGCCTATCTGTTTGCTCCCTCGGTCAATGCCTTGCTCAACGACCCCAATGTTCCGATACAGGTGCAAGTGAAGCCAATGTATCTCTTGACTTATCTCGCTGTCATTGTGGTGATTGGTGTGCTCAACGGCATCATTCCAGCCGTGTTTGCCAGCCGCGTGCAGCCGATGGATGTGGTGAAAGGCACCTTCCGCCGCAACACGAAGATGGTATTTAATAAGGTGTTCATCGTCATCCAAAGCACTTTGGCGGTATTCCTTATCGCTATGGCCATCGTGATGGAGACCCAATACCGCACTTCGCTCAATCGCCCGATGCACTGCAACACCAAGAACCTGTTTTATTTGGATGCGGGTGCCCACGGTGCCAGTCGCGAGGCTTTGAGCGAGGCTTTGGAACAACTGCCTTGTGTGAAAAAGATAGGCCATTGTAAAGGTGTGCCGGGTTATCCTGTCGGCGGACAATACAGCCTCACCCGCGATGGTGAGGAGATTGCCTATCGTATGTTCCGTGTGGATACAACCGCGTTCCAAATGCTTGGTTTTGAGAAGGTAAGCGATTATAATGCGCCCGTGTTCAATTCGGCTTGGTTTGGCGAGGCCGCCTTTGCCGCCACGGGCTTCGACGACGATTTCCACGACATCAGCCAGACCTTGGCGCAACGTACCACCGGCTGCGAACAAGTGGCTGGCGTGATTCGCGATTTTCCCGTCAACAGGACAAATGTGGGCGAGGAAGACTACCTCGTCGTGAGTGTGCAGAAAATGGAGGACATCGAATGGGGTGGCCAGCGCGCGGCGTTCCTCATCGAGACGGTCGGCGACCAAAAAGAGGCTCGGAAGGCCATCCGCGAAACGACGGAGGCTTGGGGCAAGGGCTTCCCGTTTATGGTTTATGCTGACGACTACATTGACAACTTCTACCGCGACGCGCTCAAGCCCGCCAAGAACAATATGCGGCTTTTGGAAATTTTTATGCTGCTTGCCGTTCTGATTTCGCTGCTTGGCCTTATCGCTATGAGCACCTTTTACGCGGGCGAGAACGCCAAGAGCATCGCCGTGCGCAAGGTGTTTGGCGGCACCATCGAGAGCGAGACGTGGCGCACCGTGAAGGAATATATGGTTTTGGTTGCCGTGGCTTGCGTCATCGCCGTCCCGATAGCGGTGTGGGCGGCGCAGCGTTACCTCGAAGGCTTCATCGTCAAACTCGAAAACTACGGATGGATTTTCGTCGTCGCCGTGGCCATTTCCCTCGTGATGGCTTTCCTGTCGGTGCTTTGGCAGACCTTGAAGGCGGCCAAGACCAATCCGGTGGATGTGTTGCAGAAGGAGTGATCTTGCAAATTATGTTTTTTCGGTAATTTTTTTTCGGTAATTTGAGCGAAATTGGAAAATCTGTTCGATGTAATGAAATTTATCGTACTTTTGCATTACAAAACCTATAAGATGTAAAGCAATATGTCACAAACAACTATGTCCATTAGAGTCGATAGCGACTTGAAACGAAGATTCGATGTCCTTTGCGATGAGTTCGGCCTCAGCAATACCTCTGCGCTGATGCTGTTTATAAAAACTGTCGTGCGCGAATGTAGGATTCCTTTTGAAATTAAGACGGAATCTGAAGAGGAAGTGAGAAGAAAGGCAAGGCTTGCATACGAAAGAATGAGGGCTGATGCGGCCGCTGCTGGATTACAGGACCTCTCGCTTGACGAAATTAATGATATAATCCACGAGGTTCGCTATGGGAAGAAATAAGGTTTTTGCCGTCATCGACACCAATGTCATTGTTTCTGCTTTATTGTCGAAGAATAACAAAGAATCAAATACATCGCGAGTTTTTGAGGCTATTCTTGATGGCAGAATAACTCCTCTGTATAATGAAGAGATTCTCGATGAATATAAGGAGGTATTGGGCCGTAGTAAATTCCCTTTTCAAAAGGAAGATGTTGATTTGGTGGAGATTCTAATGAAAACGATAGGACTGAAATTAGGACGAGCAACCACCTTTGAAGGCGTTTTCCCCGATCCTAAAGATGTTGTGTTTTATGAAGTTACGTTGAGCAAGGACGATGCCTATCTGGTCACTGGAAACATCAAGCATTTTCCGAAAAAACCTTTTGTAGTCACACCTGCTGAAATGGTGGCAATTCTATATCAATAAACTATGCCCAAACTCAAATCAAAAATCCTAGTAGTTGACGACAACGCAGGCATCCGCTCGGCACTGAAAATCTTGCTGCCGATGCGTTTTGCCGAGGTGGAACTCATCGCTTCGCCCAAGGTGCTGATGGAAACCATGCGAACCTTCAAGCCCGACGCGGTGTTGCTCGACATGAATTTCGAGACCGACATCAACACGGGCAACGAGGGCCTCTTTTGGCTCTCCGAACTCAAGCGCGACTCCCCCGAGGTGGAGGTGGTGCTGTTCACAGCCTACGCCGACATCGCCCTCGCCGTGGAAGGCATGAAACGCGGTGCCTTCGAC
Organism: uncultured Bacteroidia bacterium; assembly: GCA_902782455.1. Taxonomy (GTDB): domain Bacteria; phylum Bacteroidota; class Bacteroidia; order Bacteroidales; family F082; genus Limimorpha. Next base: position 20,409 of record CACZNA010000031.1, read on the forward strand.
TTTGTGGTGAAGCCTTGGGACAACGCCAAACTCCTCGCCACGCTTGAAGAAGCCTGCAAGAAACACCGTAATGCTGCCGCGAAAGGCACTTCCGCCAATCCCTCGCCCGCCATGCAATGGGGCAAGAGCAAGGCAATGAAGCAACTGCGAGAGATGGTGGAAAAAGTGGCCCCGACTGAGGCCACCTTATTAATTACTGGTGAGAATGGAACAGGTAAGGATGTGTTGGCCAACGAGATACACCGCCTTTCGCTTCGCGCCACCAAGCCAATGGTGAGCGTCGATATTGGTGCCATCACCGAGACACTGTTTGAGAGCGAGATGTTCGGCCATGTGAAAGGCGCTTTCACCGATGCCCACGCCGACCACATTGGGAAGTTCGAGCAGGCGCAAGGAACGACGCTTTTCTTGGACGAAATCGGCAACATTCCGCTGAGCGAACAAGCCAAACTGTTGCGCGTTATCCAAAACCGAAGTATCACTCGTGTTGGCGATTCGAAATCCATCCCCATCGACATCCGCCTGATTTGTGCCACTAACATGGACCTTCCCGCGATGGTCAAAGCGGGACGTTTCCGAGAGGATTTGTATTACCGCATCAACACGGTAGTGGTCAACCTGCCGCCTTTGCGCGATCGTCCCGACGAAATTGTCTCATTGTCAGAACTTTTTATCAAGCAATACGCCGAAAAATACCATCGTAAGGCGCAAGGCCTTTCCGAAGAAGCGTTGAACCTCTTGAAGCGTTGCCGTTGGAGCGGCAACATCCGCGAGCTGCAAGGCTGCATCGAGAAGGCGGTCATCTATTCCGAAACCGAACTGGTGCGCGCCGCCGACCTCCAAATCCGTGCCTCGGAACTGATGGACGAAAAGGAACCAAAACCGCAAAACCAAACCCTTGAAAGTGCCGAGGAACAAGTCATCCGCAATGCGATGAAAACCTACAACGGCAACCTGACTTTGGTGGCCAAATCCTTGAATATCAGTCGCCCGACTTTGTACAGTCGCCTAAAGAAATACGGTATATGAGCACTTGGGCATGGATAGCGGTTGTTGTGGCGGCGGTCGTTGTGGCCGTCGTGCTGACGGCTTGGGTCGTCAAGCGGCGCGAAGTCCGCAAGGTGGCGTTCATGATGGATGCCTTGGAGGACGGCGAACTGAACTTCCGCTTCAGCGGCAAGTCGGCCATGAACCGCACGCTCAACCGCATCCGGGGCATTTTCGAGCGGCGCACGGCGATGAACGAGGAAGCCACGCAGAGCAAGCTCTTCCGCGTGATGACACACGAAATCATGAACACTGTCGCGCCCATCGCCTCGCTGAGCGACGCGCTCATCAACGAGGAAGGCGTGGACGTGAAGGCGGGTTTGGAAACCATCTCGGCCTCGTCGAAAGATTTGATTCGCTTTGTGGAGTCGTACCGCAGCCTCGCCAATGCCCAGCCACCCGTGCGCAAGGCCGTGATGGTGGACGAATTGATGGACAGGGTCTTGCTCCTCAACAAGGCCAAAATCGCCGAGCAAGGTGCCTCGCTTTCCTACACCGCCAAAACGCTCGACCTGCTCATCTACGCCGACGAAGGCCAACTGATGTTGGTGTTCAACAATCTGATTAAGAACGCTATACAAGCCGATGCCAACTCTATCCGCATCACCGCCGACTTGAACTCGGAAGACCAAACCGTCATCCGCGTGACGAACAACGGCAAGCCCATCCCTTTGCGGCAAATCGAAGAAATCTTCATCCCGTTCTACACCACCAAACCCAACGGCACAGGCATCGGCTTGAGCCTTTCAAAGCAAATCATGGTGCGGCACAACGGCACCTTGCTCCTCGAACAAAGCGACGAAAATATGACAGTTTTTGCCTTGGTTTTTCGGTGATTGTTTTATTTTGTAAATGATTGATAATCAATTAAAAATGGTAAAATTACCATTCGGATAACGGGCTAAAACCACTATTTTTTTGTACTTTTAGCCCTTTATCGGAACATTTTTTCTACTTTTGAAATTCTAAAAACGAATCGAATATGAAGCAAATTAACTTTTTCATTGTCCTTGTATTGAGCCTGATTTTGGCCTCCTGCGGCAACACGAACAAATCCGAACAACAATCTGAATCCGTTTCCGATACCATCATCACCCGCACGGTGCTTTACCGTCCGGGCGACTATGGCTCAAGGAATTACCGCATTCCCGCCATCATCACCGCCAAGGATGGCTCGCTTGTGGTGGCCACCGACAAGCGGAAACACAATATCGACGACCTGCCGGAAGACATCGACATCCTTATTAATAGAAGCACCGACGGCGGTCGCACTTGGAGCGAGCCTTACACTCTCGTAGAAGGCCAAGGGGTGGGGAAGGGCTTCGGCGACTGCGCTTTGGTACACACCCACGACGAAGGCGGCCTTTTGGCAGCTTTTGTGGGTGGAACTGGCTTCTGGCAAGGTCGGCCCGAAAACCCGCAACGAACCTATATTGCAAGAAGTTACGACAACGGCCAGACTTGGACACAACCCAAAGACATCACCGATGAACTTTATGGCGCGAAGTGCGAAAACGAGGTGAGCCGCACATGGTGGTCCGCATTTTTCGCCTCGGGCAACGGCCTGATGACCTCCACGGGACGCATCATGTTCGTGCTCGCCGTGCGCGACACTGAAGCATGGGCGGCCTGCAACTATGTGGTCTATTCCGACGACAACGGCGAAACTTGGCATATTTCAGGTCGGGCTTCGCAGCGTGGCGATGAGGCCAAAGTCGTTGAACTCGCTGATGGAAGAATTCTGATGAGCATTCGTCACGAGGGCGAGCGTTGGTACAACATTTCCGAGGACGGCGGCCTCACTTGGCGCCCCGAAACATCCGCTTGGACCGACCTCATAGCCACGGCCTGCAACGGCGACATCATCCGCTATTCGTCTGTGAATGAGGGGGCTGAGAAGAATATCCTGCTTCATTCCCTGCCTGCGCCCGAGCGTCGCGAGAAGGTGACGGTGTATGTCAGTTACGACGAAGGCCAAACTTGGCCCGTCAGCAAATGCGTTGTGCCCTACGATGCTGCCTATTCGTCGCTCTGCATCCTGCCCGACCATAGCATCGGCCTCTATGTGGAGGAATCCGATGGTGACACGCTGGGTTATTCGATGGTGTTTTATAACTTTGGTTTCGGTTGGTTGGAGAAATAAAATAGCGTATCTTTGCATCGGAAAATACATACGATAAACGATAATAAAACAAAAAAACTATGAACAAAACATTGAAAATGTGGATGTTGTCCGCCATCCTAATTCTTAGCGGCATAAGCATGACAAGTTGCGGAAACAAGACCGCCAAGCAAACCGAAACATCCGTCCAATCCGAGGCCGAAGTAGCCGAAAAAGTAGTGGAAAAACCGACTTGCTTCACCGTTATTGACGACTATTTGGTGAACGAGATTGGCAAAAACTACAGTCAAGGCGATGTGTGCATTCCATACGCCTACGTGGTTAGTACGGACGAAAGCAATCCGAACGACATTTTTGTGTGGGGCGATTTCTGGGTATTCAACTATGAACTGTCGGGCGATACGCTGAAGACTGTTTCGGGTGGCAGCCATCCCGGACTGATGCATGTGAAGAAAACGGACAGCGGCTACGAAGTGACCGGTTTCGATGCCGTGGTTGACGGTGCTGGCAATTTGGAAAGTGCCAAGAAGATTTTTGGTGACAAGTTTGATGTCTATCAAGAGTTCACTGGCGCAGGTGAAAAGCGAGAGATGGAAAGATTGCGTTTCACCGCCGACTATGTGAAGAAGCACAACTTGTCGGCGAAGGTGCTCCAAGACTTTGGCTGGCCAGCAGTGGAACTGCCGCAATGACCTGTTTCACTGTACATTACGATTCCACATTGGGCGGTATGACGATGGCCTCCGACGGCCAAGCTCTTACCGCCCTTTGGTTTGATGGGACGAGGCGGGAACCTCGTTTTGCGGACGTGACATCCGCAACGACAATGTTGCCCGTTTTCGATGAAACCCGCCGTTGGCTTGATATGTATTTTGCAGGCAAGAAGCCCGATTTCACTCCACAATTGGCACCGAAAGGAACGCCATTCCAGCAGCGGGTTTGGGAAATCCTTCTCACCATACCTTACGGAAAAACAATATCATACGGTGACGTTGCCCGACAAATTTCTCCAACCATGTCGGCGCAAGCCATTGGTGGGGCAGTAGGGCGCAATCCTATTGGTATCATCATTCCTTGTCATCGCGTTATTGGTGCCGATGGCTCGCTCACGGGCTATGGCGGCGGTTTGGAGCGGAAACGGTGGTTGTTGGAGTTTGAAAATAAAGAATTAAGGTGATGCGCTTTTGATTTTTTTTGTACTTTTGCTACCTATACAAATTAAGGTATGCTATGGCCAAAACCTTGACAAAAGAAAAATCCATCGAAGAATCCTTGTGGGAGTCGGCGAACAAATTGCGCGGCTCAGTGGAACCGTCTGAATATAAGCATGTTGTATTAAGCCTAATCTTCCTGAAATACGCCAACGATCGCTTTGCGGAGCGTCGAAAGGAACTCATAGAGGAAGGCAAGGAGGCTTTTGCCGACAATCCTGTTTTCTATAATGCCAAGAATGTCTTTTACTTGGAGCCTGAAAGTCGTTGGGATTTCCTGATTGAGAACGCCAAGCAAAACGACCTCGCCATCAAGATTGACAAGGCTTTGGCCAAGGTGGAAGAAAGCAATCCGACTTTGAAAGGTGCCCTGCCAAACAACTATTACGCGGGTTTGTCGCTCGACCGCACCAAACTCGCCGCCTTGCTTGATGAAATCAACAAGATTGACACGCTGAAAGACCCAGAAAACGACCTCATTGGCCGTGTGTATGAGTATTTCCTCGGCAAGTTCGCCATCGCCGAAGGCAAGGGCAAAGGCGAATATTACACGCCCAAGAGCATCGTCAACCTGATTGCCGAGATGATTGAGCCTTATCGCGGAAAGATTTACGACCCATGCTGTGGTTCTGGCGGCATGTTCGTGCAGAGCATGAAGTTCATCGAGGCGCACCACGGCAACAAGCGCGACATCTCCGTTTACGGTCAGGAATACACCAACACCACCTACAAACTGGCGAAGATGAACCTCGCCATCCGTGGCATTGCCTGCAACTTGGGCGAAATGGCCGCCGACACCTTCCACAACGACCAGCACAAGACCTTGAAGGCCGATTTCATCATGGCCAATCCGCCATTTAACCAAAAGGCTTGGCGGGCCGAGACCGAGTTGGTGGACGACCCACGCTGGGTGGGTTATGAAGTTCCGCCTACGAGCAACGCCAACTACGGCTGGATTCTCAACATCGTCTCGAAACTCTCCGCCAACGGCACGGCTGGCTTTCTTTTGGCTAACGGTGCCTTGAGCGGCGACGGCACTGAACTGGAAATCCGCAAGCAACTGCTGAAAAACCATTTGGTGGAAGCCATCGTCATCTTGCCGCGCAATATGTTCTATTCCACCGACATCAGCGTGACGCTTTGGATTTTGAACCACAACAAGAAAGCCCGTGTGGTGGAACAGAACGGCAAGATGGTGAAATACCGCGACCGCGAGAATGAGGTGCTTTTCATCGACTTGCGCCAATGGGGTGAGCCTTTCGAGAAGAAGTACATCCAATTTTCGCAAGAGCAGATTGCCCGTATCGCCGAGAATTTCCACAATTGGCAGCGGATGGGGCATGAGCAAACCTATCACAACGAGCCTGAATATTGCTATTCCGCCACGCTCGACGAGATAGAGCAGAAAGGATGGAGCCTCGTGCCCAGCAAATACATCGAGTTTGTCAACCGCGACGAGCAAATCGACTACGACACGAAGATGCGGCAGTTGCAAACCGAGATGCGCAGCCTTTTGCAACAGGAAGAAGAAAGCAAACAGGAACTGAAAAACCTCTTTGAAAAGTTAGGGTACACGCTATGAGCAAGAAATCCATACGTTTCTACAACGATTACGAGGTTCGTGCCGTTTGGGACGAGGAGATCGCCAAATGGTGGTTCTCTGCCACGGATATTGTTCGGGCCATCAACGACGAAGAGGACTACAAGAAAGCCGGTAACTATTGGCGTTGGTTGAAAAAGAAATTGACCGGGGAAGGCATTCAACTCGTGAGTGTCACTCACGACTTCAAATTCATGGCTCCCGACGGCAAGCAGCGTAATGCCGATGCGTTGGATGCCGGATGTGTGCAGACCTTGGCCCAACACTATCCCAATAACCGCGCGAATGCTTTCCTCAATTGGTTTGTGTATAGCGACAACACCGTCGACGGACAAAGCAAAAAGAAAGCATATACCTTAATTGAAAGTGACATTCTTGACGACATGAAACCAGGCACCGTTGAATGTCTGCAACAGATACATGCCTATATCTTCGGAGGCCTTTACGACTTTGCAGGCAAGATACGCACCAAGACCATCTCGAAAGGTGGCACCGTTTTTTGCCGGGCTGAATACCTGATGCAAAACTTAGTGACCATAGAGCAGATGCCGCAAACGACTTTCGAAGAGATTGTGGACAAATACGTGGAGATGAACGTGGCGCATCCCTTTATGGAAGGCAACGGACGCTCCACGCGCATCTGGCTCGATTTGATATTCAAGCAGTCGCTGAAGAAATGCGTGGACTGGAGCAAGATTGACAAGAAAGACTATCTTGATGCCATGCACCGCAGCGTGACGGATGCCACCCGCATAAAAGCCCTGTTGCAGCAGGCCTTGACCGACCGCATCGACGACCGTGAAATCTTCATGAAGGGCATTGATTATTCATACTATTACGAGCAGGAGGACTGAGCCATGATGAACTACCAGCGTTTAGGCGACTATATCAGAGAGGTGAACGTCCGCAACAGCGAGTTGAAGGTGACGAAACCGATGGGTATTAATATTGACAAACATTTTATGCCGTCGGTTGCTAACGTCATTGGGACAGATTTGTCTGCGTACAAATTGGTCTGTAAGAATCAATTTGCCTGCAATCTGATGCATGTTGGTCGGGATGAAAAAATACCAATTGCGATGTATAAGGACGAAAAACCTATTATTGTTTCACCCGCATATTTCGTGTTTGAAATCGTTGATTCGTCTGTAGAGACGCACGGCCGTGCGTCTCTACGAACCCCAATATTGCCCGAATATTTGATGATGTGGTTCCGTCGCCCCGAATTTGACAGAAATGCATGGTTCTATACAGATGCCGATGTGCGTGGCGGTCTGGATAAAGATGCCTTTTGGGATATGCGTCTTCCCGTCCCCTCCATCGCCCGCCAGCGCGAAATCGTGGAAGAATACGAAACGCTGAGCCGCCGCATCCGCCTCAACGAGCAGATGATTGCCCGTTTGGAAGAGACCGCGCAGGCCTTGTACCGCAAGATGTTCGTGGACGGGATTGACAAGGAGAATCTGCCGGAGGGGTGGAGAAGGGGGAGATTTACGGAAATCGTAAATATTTGTGGAGGTGGAACGCCAAGCACCGATGAAGCAACCTATTGGCAAAATGGCGAAATTCCATTTTATTCGCCAGGCGACAAAACAGAATCCTATTATTCATTAAAAACAGAAAAACATATTACAGAAGCTGGGTTGGCACATTGTAGTAGTAAATTATATCCTCAAAATACAACATTCGTAACAGCTCGTGGTGCAACAACTGGGGGATTAGCAATGGCTGGATGCGCGATGGCTATGAACCAAACTTGCTATGCTTTGTTAGGGAAAGATGATTCAATGCCTTTTTATACTCATCAATTAGCAATAGAAACAATGGCGTCGTTGAAAAATGAAGCTGTAGGGGCAACATTTGAGGCTTTGGTCACAAAAGATTTTGATAGTACTGAAATATTGATAGTTCCAATAGAAATGGCGATGGCATATAATGAAAAAGTTGAAATTGTCTATCGCAATATATTATTAAAACAACAAGAAAACGAGAAATTAACTGAATTACAGTCCTTGCTATTGGCGAGGATGGGGAAATAAAGACAAATGGCATGGGAAATGTTTTTATAATAGGAAATGGATTTGACCTTGATTTAGGGTTGCCAACAAAGTATTCGGATTTTGCACTATCTGAGTTTTGGCCAACGGTAAAAACAAGTCCTTGGAAATATGATGGTAGCTCACAAAATAATAGTGGTTTATTGAACACATATTTTTATGCTGATGCGCCTAGGTTGGGAGAAGTTATTCAAGAAGCAAAGAATAGGGAGACATGGTTTGACCTTGAGGCTGAGTTGTTGGATTACTCGAAGGAATATGAAAAGTCAGATCCCAATTATACTCGATTTAGTAGAGAATCGCCAAACGAAGTAAAGACCAATGTGGAATATTATAATAAGTTACGTGAATCGTTGAATGATTATATCTTAAACGTTGATAAGAATCATGAAATCCGTAATGATTGTACAGCGCGTAATGTACTTGAAGCGATTGCGAGTAACGGTTGCTTTTGGAAGATTTATTCATTCAATTATACGGATTTGAACTCTATTGCAACTAAGGCGCGTATTGATTGGAATATCGAATACACCCATCTTCATGGAAAAGTATCGGACGGGTCGATTATTTTAGGTGTCGATGAAACAAATTTAAGAAGGGGATATGAGAGTTTTCATAAATCATCGAGTAGGTATTACCGCTCTTACGATTTATATCATTCTTTGTCTGTTTCAAGAGAGATTGTGATTTTTGGATTGTCATTTGGTAGTATTGATTACAGTTATTTCGACCGGTTCTTTAGACAACTAACTGAAGGGGAATCCATTAATGAGGATGAAAAGAAATACATCACAATCTTTACCAAAGACGATAATTCAAGATTGAGTATCATCACAAATTTGAGGAATATGAGAATCAATATTCAACGTTTGTATGCCCAATCTCATTTTCAAATCATTTGTACTTCGGATAATCTGGAGGAAAAAGAATTATCCGATTTTTATAAGAGGATAGAAGAAAACAGTCATGTTCATCTCTAAAACTAATTGTTGCCCCAATTCTATGTGATAAAATCAGAATAGCCTATGCCATACTTCAACGAAAGCCAATTAGAACAGACCATCATCGCGCTGCTGCAACAGAAAGAAAACGAAAACGTTATAGATAAATGAATTTGGTAGAGAAAACAACAGATAATGAATTGACAATGACCTCAACAGGTGTTCTGCAAACAAGTGATTCGGAATATGTGAGACTTGTCTCACTTATTTCGGGAGTGTGGGAAAAGGCAAGAGAGAAAGCCGCTTTTGCCGTAAACACAGAATTGCTTGAGGCTAATTGGCAGACAGGTAGATATATCGTTGAGTTTGAGCAAGGTGGTAACACAAAAGCCCGCTATGGAGAACAGTTGCTCATCAACCTCGCTAAAGACTTGACACGATTGAGAGGTAGGGGCTTTAGCCGCTCCAACCTTATCTATATGCGTAAGTTGTATCTGACTTTCCCAAAAAGTGAGACACTGTCTCACCAATTGACATGGAGCCACTATTTTGAACTGCTAAAATGTGACGATCCGTTGGAGATACAGTTCTATATGAAAGAATGTATTAAAGAAGGATGGAAGGTGAGAGAGTTGAAACGTCAAATCAATTCGTCGCTGTTTCAGCGTCTTGCACTAAGCACAGATAAGGAAGGTGTGCTGGCTCTTGCGATAGAAGGACATCAAGTCATGAATGCCTCAGATATCATACGCGACCCGTATGTACTTGAATTTACTGGGCTTCCCCAACAGAAACGATATAAGGAAACAGACTTGGAAAAGGCGCTGAAGACCAATATGGAGAAGTTCTTGCTTGAGCTTGGTAGAGGTTTTGCTTTCATTGGCCGTCAGTACATTATACCTATCGGCTCCCGACGATTCAAGGTTGATTTGGTATTTTATCATGCTATTCTTAAATGCTATGTTTTAATTGATTTGAAACGTGCTGAGATAAAGCATAGCGACATTGGACAAATGAATCTTTACTTGAATTACTTCAAGAATGAGATATGCCAACCAGACGATAATCCGCCCGTCGGCATTGTGTTGGGTGCAAGGAAGGACGAACTCCTGATGGAATATGCCCTACAAGGAATAGATAACCAACTCTTTGCCGCACGCTATCAACTTTATCTGCCCAATCGCGAAGAACTGCAATCTCAATTAGACAGATTGCTTGACAATTCTCAAAGTTGAACAAATAATACAACAACGAAAAATGCCCTACTTCAAAGAAAGCCAGTTAGAACAGTCCATCATTGCCCTGCTGCAAGAGCGAAATTCAGTTACTTGCACGATAAAAGAATAGTATGTTTTTGTGTTTTATCGCTAATTTTTGCATAAAATCATCAAATATTGAAAATAAAATACATTTATTTCTGGTTTTATTCTATATTTGCAGCGTATAAGAATGAAAAAACGAAATGATACAGGAACTGAAAATAAAGAATTTCCTTTCGTTCAAGGATGAGGTGACGTTTAGCTTTGAGGCCACTAAAGACACCTTTGCTGATGAATATCAGGTGTTTGAAGTTGCTCCAGGTGTTCGCCTTTTGAGGTTTGCCATGGTGTATGGCGCCAATGCTTCGGGGAAGTCCAATCTTTTATCTGTTTTTAGGTTCCTTGGCTCTTTTTGGCGAGAGCTTCCACAATCTGTGGATATGGGGACTGAAACGGTCCCTTTCCTATTACATTATGAAACGCCCAACAAACCTTCTGAGTTTGGACTTGTTTTTTATGTTGGAAACACAAAATATTGGTATCAACTTGTTATAGACAAACACTCTGTCCTTCTCGAAAAGTTGTTTATTTATAACAGCGTACAGCCTACAATGCTTTTTGACCGAGTGTTAGAAAACGGACAGTCAATTATCCATTTTGGTGCCCCTGTAAAAATCAGTGCCATAGAAAAGGAGAAAATCTCTGTAGAGTGTCTTAAAAACATGTCATTTTTTGCCGCTCGCAATAAAGTGAATGTTACCCTTCCCGAGATTGATGCGGCTAAGCAATGGCTGTTAGGCCAGATCATGCCTGTTATTGTCCCGGAAACTGCATTGTTTGAATATGCCGAGCGCCAAATGACAAATGACGCCCGTTTGAAAGCACATCTATTAGGATTTCTGAAACAAGCTGATTTTAATATTACAGATGTCAAAATGGATATTGTCAAGGAAGCAATACCAGAACAATATCTGAATTCGTTCTTGAATGACGAAACGCTTCCTGCTTCAGAGAAAGATAGGATGAGAAAAGAGAAGACGCTTGCTCGCTATGACACATTGTTTGAACACACCGTTACCATACAGGACAAAATGTCGAAGTTCTATCTCCCAAAAGATTTGGAGTCGCTCGGCACACGTCGTACTTTTGGTATAGAATCAGTCATTTATTATGCTCAACAAAACAATGCGTTTTTAGCTATTGATGAGGTGGAAAATTCTTTACACCCACAACTGCTACGGTTTATACTTTTAGATTTTCTTAGAAAGAAGTCTCGTTCTCAGTTGATTATCACCACACACTACGATCCCTTGTTGAATGATATATCAAAACAGAACGATCAACGCATCTTCCGCAAAGATAGCGTTTGGTTTACTGAAAAACTGGATTCTGGGCATACGGATGTCTATTCATTAGCTGAATTCCGAGGCTTGAACCGCTTGTCTTCAATTCAAAAGGCATACAATCAGGGTAATTTTGGTGCCATCCCTCAAATTGATCTTTAATCATGGCAAGACGGATTGATAATAGAAACCAAAAGAATCATTCGGTTACCATTTTAGGTGAGGGATTGACCGAACAATACTATTTCACCCATATCCGTACCTTATTCGACTACCATTATACAATAAAGCCATACTATTTTTCTGTCACTTCACTTGTCGAGATGGATAAAAAGATAGCGGAAGCCATTACGGATGGTGGTTTTGCCATTGCCGTTTTTGACGCAGATGTTGCCCACCGTAATGAAGTGGAGAAGAAGAAATTGGAATCCATACGCCGAAAGTATGCCGCTAAGAAAAACGTTGTGCTTTGCGACAGTCTCACCTCTATTGAATATTGGTTCTTGTTGCACTTCGAAAACACGAACAGACACTTTAAGGATTCTGCTGCTACGGAGAATGAACTACGCAAACATATTCCTGAATATGAGAAAAAGGCAAAGTTTCTACAAGAATTGAAGTGGGTGTCCAATCTAAGTTCAGAAGGGAAATTAGAGTTGGCAGAGACCCGTGCCAAATTCTTTGGAGAAGAAGGGGAATCATATTCAAATGTGTATAAGGCTTTTGAGCTGTTGGATAAGATAAAACAAATCGGTCAAGAAACAACAAAGAGATAACCATGTCCCACTTCAACGAACACAGCCTCGAAATGGCCATCATGGAACTGTTTGAACAACAGGGCTATGTGTATCAGAATGGCGAGACCGTCCACAAGGAACTGTCGGAGGTGTTGCTGCGCGACGACTTGAGACTTTACCTGCAAGAACGCTATCAGCAAGACGACATTACGCCTTTGGAAATCGACCGTGTGATGGCCCGTCTGACCGCCGACAACGGGGCTTCGCTCTATGAGCAGAACGCCCTGACGCATCGCCTGATGGTGGAAGGCTTCAGCATCAAACGCGAGGATGCTTCGCTGCCCGACTTGTTCGTTGAACCCATCGACTTTGAACATACCGAAAGGAATATCTTCAAGATTGTCAACCAGTTGGAAATCAAAGGCACGGAGAAACGCATCCCCGATGGCATCGTTTATGTCAACGGTTTGCCTGTGGTGGTGTTGGAGTTCAAGAGTGCCGTGAAGGAGGACACCACTATCATGAACGCCTTCACCCAATTGACGGTGCGTTACCGGAGGGATATTCCCAATTTGTTCAGATACAACGCTTTTGTAGTCATCAGCGATGGCGTGAACAACAAATACGGCACTTTGTTTTCCGACTACGATTTTTTCTATGCTTGGCGCAAGGTGGAAAGCACCGACAAGGCCACCGATGGCATCAATTCCTTGCACACGATGATGGAGGGACTGTTCCGAAAGGAACGCCTGCTGAGCGTCATCAAGGATTTTGTGTTTTTCCCCGACAACTCGAAGAGCGAGAAGAAAATCGTGTGCCGCTATCCGCAATTCTTTGCCACGCACAAACTCTACGAGCATATTTTGGAGCACTCGCACATCAACATCCACGGCGACGGCAAGGGCGGCACTTATTTCGGTGCCACGGGTTGTGGCAAGAGCCTCACCATGCTTTTCCTGACAAGGATGCTGATGCGCAGCCGCCATTTGGCCAGTCCTACCATCGTGCTAATCACCGACCGCAGCGATTTGGACGAACAATTGGCCGAACAGTTTGTGAACGCCAAGCGGTTTATCGGAGACGAGTGCGTGAAAAAGGTGGAAACGCGGAAGCACTTGGGCGAACTGCTCCGTGATCGGAAGAGTGGCGGCGTGTTCCTGACCACGATACAGAAGTTCAGTGAGGACATCGACCTGCTCTCCGACCGCGCCAACATCATTTGCATCTCCGATGAGGCCCACCGCTCGCAAACCAATGTCAACCAGAATGTTCGTGTGACCGAAAACGGGGTGAAACGCAGTTATGGCTTTGCCACCTATTTGCACAATTCTTTGCCAAAAGCGACTTATGTGGGTTTCACAGGCACACCTATTGATGCCACTATTGAAGTGTTTGGTGAGGTGGTGGATGCCTACACGATGACAGAATCCGTGGCCGACGAAATCACGCGGCGCATTGTGTATGAAGGCCGTGCCGCCAAGGTGTTCGCCGACCATAGGAAGTTGCAGGAGATTGAGGAATATTACAAGCAATGCGCCGAGGAAGGCACCAATGAATACCAAATCGAGGAAAGCAAGAAGGCCGTCACCAAAATGGACTTGATTTTGGGCGACCCCGAGCGTTTGGAGGCGGTGGCAAAGGATTTCGTGGAGCATTACGAAAAACGCTTGGAAGAAGGCAGCACGGTTTGCGGCAAGGCGATGTTTGTCTGCTCCAACCGAAGCATTGCCTATGAACTATACAAACAGATTGTCGCATTGCGCCCGCATTGGGTGACCCAACCCGCGAAAGAAGAGGAAGAGTACCACGATTATTCCATGGCGGCGGAGTCTGCTCCTTTGTATGGCAGCGACCGCATCAGGCTCATCATGACCCGCAACAAGGATGATGAGCCGGAACTTTATGACTTGCTTGGTACGGACGAAGACAGAAAGCAGGCTGCCCTGGATTTCAAGAACCCGGATTCCAACTTCAAGGTTGCCATTGTGGTCGACATGTGGATTACGGGTTTCGATGTGCCTTGCCTCGACACCATGTATATCGACAAGCCGCTCCAACGGCATACGCTGGTGCAGACCATTTCGAGGGTGAACCGCGTGTACGAAGGGAAAGACAAGGGCTTGGTGGTGGATTACATCGGCATCAAGAACAACATGAATTTGGCCTTGAAGCAATATGCGGACGGGGAAGGCATCGGGCTGAATGTGGAGACCATTGAGCAGTCGGTCACGATGGTGAAGGATGAGTTGGATATTTTGCGCCGCATGTTCGACAAGTTTGATTATTCAAAGTTCTCATCAGGTTCTCCGCTGGAGCAGTTGGAGTGCCTGAAAAACGCGGCGGAGTTTGTTCAGTCCACCGAAAAAGGCGAGAACCTTTTCATGGGACACGCCAAGAAGCTGAAGTCGGCGTATAACCTATGCTCCAACAACGACGAAATCACCGAGCGCGACCGCGAGGACATCCATTTCTTCACAGGTGTGCGTGCCATCATCTTCAAGTTGACCAAGGGCAACGCGCCCGACATAGCACAGATGAACCAAAGAGTGAGCCAGATGATTGAGGAAGCCTTGCAGTCGGATGGCGTGGAGGAAATCGCCCAAGTGAACGCCGATTCCAAGCATTTGGATGTGCTGAGCGAGGATTACATGGCCCGATTGGAGAAGTTGAAGCAACCCAATACCAAGGTGAAGTTGATGGAGAGGTTGCTTCGCACGGTCATCACCGATTTCAAGAAAGTGAACAAGATGAAAGGCGTGGATTTCACCCAGCGACTAAACCAGTTGGTGATGCGCTACAATGACCGCAGCGACAATGCTGTGTTTGCCGAGGAAGTGCTCAACGAAGTGGCGGCACAGATGGCCGAGTTGCTGAAAGAGGTGAACAAGGAAAAGAAGTCGTTCAAGGAATTGGGTATCACCTACGAAGAGAAGGCGTTTTATGACATTTTGAAAGAGATTGCCCATAAGTTCGGGTTCGAGTATCCAGAGGACAAACTGTTGAAATTGTCAGCCGCAGTGAAAGCCATGGTGGACGATAAGTCGAGATATACCGATTGGGCGAATCGTTCCGACATCAAGGCCGAGTTGCAGATGGACTTGATTCTGATTTTGGCTGAGCATGGTTATCCGCCCGTACCGCAAGACGATGTGTTCAAGGAAATCTTTGAGCAGGCGGAGAATTTCAGGAAATATGCGGTTGATGAGGAGTGATATTCTCATAGTTCTGCGATTTCTGCGTGAGAATATTCCCTACCTTTGCGAAAAATTTCAACCATGTCCGAAACCCTTGAAAAATTCTTGAGCCGTGTCAGTGAAGCCGCCGAGCAAAGCACTTTAGTGAAAATGACACTGAGCAAGCCTGCGCAGAAGCACGACGAGTTGCGCAACGTGTATGTGAAGCCCGTATTAATAAAGGAGAAACGACTTTTTGCCTTCACCTACCACTACGAGCGCCGCGACGAGGTGAAGAACTACGATGCCGCGCAAATGCTTGACATTCTGAAGGAAATGCTGCCAGCACGTTTTCTGAACGCCGTGCTTTTCACCGTGAGCGAAGATGTCACTTTGTTGGTTTCGAGCAAGGGCAAGGCCACGATTCAGACCAAGAAAGTGCAGGAATGTCGCGAGCAGAACCTTGAGCACGACAAGCAGAAAAACCGCCTCATCAATCCGGCCAATCCGTGGTGGTATCAACTCGGTTTGACCACCCGCGAGGGCAAAGTGACCGCCGACATGCAGCACAAGTTCAAGCAAATTTACAAATACGCTGAAATTGTAGAGAGCCTCGTCAAGCCGATGAAGTTCGACGGCACCGTTCATATCGCCGACATGGGAGCAGGGAAGGGGTATCTCACTTTCGCGCTTTACGAACTGCTGACGCAAAAACTGAACATGGCCGTGGACATCAAAGGTGTGGAAATTCGCCCAGACTTGGTGTTGAAAATCAACGAGATAATCAATGCCAACCATTTGAAAGGCTTGGAGTTTGTGGAGAGCAGCATACAGGATTTCCATCCCGAAAAATTAGATGTTCTGATTGCGCTTCACGCCTGCAATACGGCCACTGATGATGCCATCGCTTCAGGTATTAAGGCAGGGGCAGAGCTGATAGTTTGCGCGCTGTGCTGCCACAAGCAAATCCGGCAGGAGATGAAACGCTCGGGCAAGGTGGATGCCATCACACGCTATGGCATTTTCCTCGAACGTCAAGCAGTAATGATCACCGACACCATCCGCGCTTTGGTTTTGGAGTATTTCGGCTACAAGACCCAAGTGATGGAGTTTATTGAGATGGAACACACGCCGAAGAATGTTTTGCTCGTTGGAAGAAGGACTTCGAAGGGCACAAAAGACCCGAAAATCTTGCAGCAAATTGCCGATTTGAAGACGAAATATGGCATCCGAAAGCATTATTTGGAGGAAGTGCTGGGAATTTGAATTTTTTTGAGGGATAAGTTTGGAAATATTGACTAAATCCGTATTTTTGCAAATCTATATTTAACAACTTTATGGCATACGATATATTCATCAGTTATAGGCGAAAAGGCGCTGGAGCAGGTGTGGCTGGCGAGTTGCAGTCCAAGTTGGAGAACTTGGGCTACAAGGTTTTTCTCGATGTCGACAAGATTGGAAGCGGCCAGTTTCCTGAGCAAATCAAGCAGGCTATTTCGGAATGTAAGGATTTTTTGTTGGTGCTGTCGCCCGGCACGCTCGACCGTTGCGTTGACGAAGAGGACTGGGTGCGCCGCGAGATAATCTTGGCTCAGGAACAGAACAAGAACATCGTCGGTGTTGGACTTCCGGGATTCGTCATGCCCGAGGAGGATGCCTTGCCCGAACCCTTGAAGTCGCTCGCCACGAGGCAGGTCTTTGTGTGGACGCACGAATACAGGGCGGCCTCTTTTGAAAAAATCGCGGAAAATCTTATCTCCACGAAACTGAAGAAGAAAAGAAACCGTCAAAAACTGTTTGTCCTGCTGCCCGTGCTCGTGGCTTTGGTGGTGGCTTTGGTGGTGTTGCTGCCGAAGAAGGAAACTGAAACTGTTGACGCAGTTGATGAACCACAGCAGGAAGTGCCGAATGTCAATCTTCAGATTGCAGAATTACAAACATTTGATTATCACGCTAATAGGGCGATAAAATTGACCCAAAACCTGCCCGATGCCAAAACTTTTCAGGAAAATATCGCGCAGATGGTTTATGATAGCACACTTTTCATTCAGTTGACAGAAGGCATTGCAGAATATGACGAGGCCTTGAAACTGAAGGAAAAGTATGGAGACCAAATCGTTGACACATACCGTGTTGACGCGAAGAAGAAAGAACTGCTTGATCTCAGGCAGAGCTATTTTGATGCTATCATGGCCGACCTTAAGATTTGGTTGGATGAGGGAGAAGGTGGGGCGAGGTTTGCACGTCAGGATTTGAAGTCGGCACGAATAATAGCATTGCCCGAAGAAAAAGACGAGCTTGACTCATTTGATGCAATTATAAATTAAAGACGAAATATGAAAAAACGTTTACTTCTTACAATCCTTGCGGCTTTTGTATGTCAGGTGACACTTTTCGCCCAAAACTATGACCGCTACAATTATTTCCACGACGAGGCGGTGAAGCTGAAAAACGAGGGGAAACTTGACGAGGCCAAGGAAAAATTCAAGAAAATCAAAGTCATTTGCAAAGGCGGCATCCCTGAGAACAACGACCTTGACAAAATGATAAGGGAGTGTACGACGCTAAGCGTGTCGGAGAACAACATCCAGTTTGAGGCTTATTCCAGCCCCGCGAAATCCGTCAAGGTGAAAACCAACGCCGATTCGTTCAGGGTGAACAGCAGCGAGGACTGGTGCAATGCGTTTAGGAAAGGAAACACGGTGTCGGTGACATGTAAGAGGAACGACACCCCAAATTCGCGTACTGCCAACATCTCTGTGATTGCCGATGGTAAGACGGTGTCATTCGAGGTATCGCAACGTGGCGGGCAACTCGAATTTGAGGCTCAGCCCGATTCGGTGCATTTCTCAAAAATGAGCGAGAGGGTGGAAATAGCCATTTTCACCAACGCCACCTCTTGGCAAGTGGATTCGGTTCCCGATTGGATTGAATACGAATCGAATGATACCATGTTGTATCTCACCAGTATGCAAAACAATTTGGCCACGATACGTAAAGCAACGGTTTTCGTCGGTGCTGTCGGCGAAAGTTTCCCCATCACGGTCGTGCAGGCCGAATCGGATACTACGGTTTCAGCCAATAAGGATGAATTGGTATTCCCATGCACCGAGTCAGAAGACGATTTTTTGGTGATAAGCAATTTCAACCAATGGCAAGTGCTGACCGACGACGATTGGATTCAACCCACCATCGAAAGGAATACGGTGAGAGTGCGGGTGCTGAAAAACGAATCGCTTTTCAGTAGGCATGGATTGATTAGGGTTGGATTGGGCAGGAGATTCTGCACGGTGCCTGTCCATCAATGGGCTTCCGCTTCCTCTCGTCCTGAGTTGGTTTCGGAAATCAAGGCCGATGGCGAGTCGAGCAGGGGTGCTGTTAAGGTTGAGAGTGTGCCGTCGGACTTGAAGGTCACCATAATGGATGATGGTGGTGAGTCGAATGTGAGATACACGCCGTTTGATATTGACATCGACTATGGCCATTATTCGTTGCAGATGGGTTTCGAGCGTCGTGAGGTGTTCGCCAACGACAGGCAACAGGATGTGCTTTTTGAGCCGGGACTCCGTTTCGCCTCCATCACTTGGTCTTTTAACAAGGCTTTAGGTATGATGACGGGCTATGTGGGCGCCAATTCTTGGGGCGCTTATACGCATTTCCAGGCCAATTTGCCCTTTGTCTCCGACTTTGCCAAGGGCGATAACGATTATTCTGGATACAATATCTCGTTTGGTCCGGTGTTTCGCCATAATCAGTTCCCATACGTCGGTGCCTATGCAGGCGTCGGAATAGGCGGATATGTCAAGGAACCACATGTGGGCTTTGACTATGAAGCAGGTATCATGGGCTTCTACAAGAACATTATGCTTACTGCGGGCTTCCATACCTCTCGAACCAGTTTCAAAAAGGGAGATCACAGCACTGGTTTCATGGTAGGCGTGGGAGGCTATCTGAAGCGGTATTACGACGCCAAGTTGGGCTATTGCTCAAGCGACAGCCGCCGTTGGTTCTCAGTCAATTATGTTTTCCGTCCTGCCGAGCATGGAAAAGGTTTTATGGTGGGCGATTTGGGAAAAGACAAGGTGCGCGGTTATGTGAAGGCACTCTATTTGCCCTCAGAGCGGATGGATAGCATTGCCAACACCATCGACAAGGTCAGGAGCATTGAAGGAGGCGCCGGCGTGGTCTTTACGCCTGTGAACGGCTTGGTTGACATGTGTTTGGGTGTTTCAGGCACATTCAATGTTTCGGGCTTGGATAAAACTTTCAGAGGCATCGGCCTTGAGTTGGGAACCATTCTCAACCTGTGGCGTTTCCCCATAACAGTCTTCCTGCACGAGTCCGACTTGTTTGAAACTTCTGGAAAACGTTACCTTTGTGTCGATTTCGGCATCGGTTTCCATTTGGGTGAATTTGAAAAATCAAAAAATAGTTATCAATAAGTGTCGTTATGAAAAGATCAATCATTTTGTTGCTATTCATGGCATCGTTCATGCAACTGTCGAATGCACAAACGCCTAATAACCTGAGCAGAAAATGTTTGGAGACCTTGGAAGGCTTCCTGACCGTGAATCATGGCGAGTTTCAGGCTGAGTACAGCTATTCTTCCAATATGTCTTCACCAACTACCCCTTCGCTCTACAATTATCTTTACATCGCGAAGAAAGAGAATTCGGGAAGGTCAACTATCGGCACCAACGGAAAATTGATGTTTCCCTCCTTGGAATATGATGTGCGGCCTTTTCGGATAGGAAGTACGTGGAATGAGTGCATAGTTGTGGTCAAGTATTTTGAGGATGTGTCGAATGAAATCGCAGCTGGCATGGAGACTATTTACGCCAACGGTGTGATGCAAGACCGATGTGATAGCATTGTGAGCCTCACCAACGATGGATATATCGCCAAGTTGAACGGAGTTTACTCATACAGGACCTATAAACAGGGAACAAATGCTGGCCAGGCTGTTGAAATCGTTTGGCCTGAAAAAAGAATCTACAAGGAAGAAGACAGGAGTATGCTTTCTTCAAGAGGGGTGAGCTGTAGGCTTAAGGTAGGAGATGTGTATCATTGCAGCGTGGGAAGCGAGAAATCTGATGTCCATTATTATTATCTGTATAAGGACAATTACATGCCTTACACGGTGTTGGTCGTCGATGGCAGGGTGGTTGAGTTGTTTGGTGAATACACTGATGAAGACATTAGGTTGAAGTATTCCTACAACGGCAACCATTGGATGGCCGTCGTGGATGGATATTTCTGGGTCGATGGCGAAATGAAGTCCACTGAGGGCTATACCATTTCGGATTTCCTTATCTCCATGACCGGAGACTATTTCTATAAGGCTTATAAGAATGGTGAGGAAGAAAAGGGAGAGATTTTGGTGATGAATGGCGAAATCATTCGTCAGCAGGTGATTACGGGCCATTTTGCCCTTAATGCCCAGCAAAGGCTGCGGTTCCATTTCCTTGCTGCTGGTCAATGGTATGTTTATGATAATGGTCAGATCAGTAGTGTGGCCAAGGAATCCAACTCGGTCGTGTATACTGATGATTTGATTGATAATCTTTCCATCGAAAGGATGTCTCCCGACGGGAAGCATAAAATGTCCTATGTCACCGGCAGGAAGGGGGTTACGATAGACGGGGTGATGATGACGGAATCTGTTCCTTTTCAGGTTGTTTATGACAAGGAAGCCAAGTGCTTCAGGTGGAATGCAATCGAGAAGAACAGCAAGGGACTGACCGAATTGGTGGTTTACAAGTATGCCTTCTAAAATTAATTCTTTCAAAACCGACGTAGATATAGAAAAATTTCGTATTTTCGTGGACTTTTCAGAGACAACTGAATCTTTAAACCTAAAATCATAACACGTTATGCAAAACATCGATTGGGCAAACTTAACATTTGGTTATTATCCAACGAATTACAATGTCCGCTGCTATTTCCGCAACGGCAAATGGGGCGAATTGGAAGTCAGCTCCGACACTTCGATTAACATTCACATGGCTGCCACCTGCCTGCATTATGGTCAGGAAGCCTTCGAAGGCATGAAGGCCTTCCGTGGCAAAGACGGCAAGGTGCGCGTCTTCCGTTGGGACGAAAACTGCAAGCGTTTGCAGCGCTCGGCTCAGGGCATCATGATGGCCGAAGTGCCGGATGACAAGTTCAAGGAAGCTATCGAAAAGGTTATCCGCCTCAATGCCGACTTCATTCCGCCTTACGAGACTGGTGCTTCGCTCTACCTCCGTCCGTTGCTTATCGGCACGGGCGCCCGCGTAGGTGTGAAACCCGCCGATGAGTATCTCTTCTTGGTCTTCGCCACTCCGGTCGGTCCTTACTTCAAGGGCGGCTTCATGGCCAACCCCTACGTCATCACGCGCAAGTACGACCGCGCTGCCCCGCTCGGCACCGGTACCTACAAAGTGGGTGGCAACTATGCCGCTTCGTTGCGTCCGCACGTCGAGGCCTGCCACGGTGGTGAGTATGCCTGCGAGTTCTATCTCGACGCCAAGGAAAAGAAATACATCGACGAGGCTGGCGCAGCCAACTTCTTCGGTATCAAGAACAACACCTACATCACGCCTCAGAGCACATCCATCCTGCCTTCCATCACCAACAAGAGCTTGATGCAATTGGCAGAAACCCTCGGCATGAAGGTGGAGCGTCGTCCCATCGCCGAAGAGGAACTGACTACCTTCGAGGAGGCTGGCGCTTGCGGCACTGCTGCCGTCATCAGCCCCATCTCGCGCATCGACGACCCCGAAAACGGCAAGTCGTACACCTTTGGCGACGGCAAGCCCGGCCCGTGGAGCCTGAAGCTTTACAACAAGCTCCGTGGCATCCAATACGGCACCGAGCCCGACGAGTTCGGTTGGACTATGGTCATCGAAGGCCTCTAATGTGCCTTTGTGAGCAAAAAGTTTGAAAAAAATGCGCCACGACCGTGGCGCATTTTTTATTAATGTGTATTTTTGTGGCCGAAAAATCAATCAACAACTTAAATCATAGTACAATGAAAAAAATTACGCTTTTTTTACTGACGGTGCTGACATTCACCTTCTCGCTGAAGGCACAGCAATACGTCTCGACGGAGCCTGCCAACAGGAACGTCATCCTTGAAGAGTTCACAGGTCGCGGCTGCGGCTATTGCACTGACGGTCACCGTATCGCCAATGAGATTATGGCCAACAACCCCGGCAGGGTTTGGGCTATCAACATCCATGCTGGCGGCTATGCCCAGACCTCTTATCCCAACATGATCACTCAAGACGGTAACACCATCCACGGCGGTTTCAGCATCAGCGGTTATCCTACGGGTGTTGTGAACCGTACTACTGGTAGCGGTATCGACAGAGGCCAATGGAACGGCCAGGCAAACACACAGATGGGCCAAACCTCGGAGTGCAACATCGGCGGTATGGTGGTCCTCAATCCTGAGACCCGTGTCGCAACGATTACAGTTGAGGTGTATTACACAGGTAACAGCACAGTTGACCAAAACTTCCTGACTGTGGCCATGCTGCAAGACAGCATCCTCGGTTCGCAAGCCGACTATGGCAACTACAATCCCACGCAATGGGTAGGCAACCAATATTGCCACATGCACATCCTCCGCGATGTCATCAGTGAGAGCGCTTGGGGCGATCCTATCAGCCCCACTACGCAAGGTACGCTGATTACCCGTACATACGAGTATATTGTTCCTGAGAGCATCGGTAGCCCCAACGGTGTTGATGTCGACCTCAACAACATCTTTTTCTTGGCTTGGGTCGCTGAACGTCAGCAGGGCAATGCCTATCGTCCCATTTTGACGGGTTGTAAGCTCGAAATGGTGCAAGGCGTTGACGAGCCAATTTATCCCTCTTTTAAGGGTATCACTCAGATTGGCGGTGCCACATGCACACATTCCAAGGATATTGAGATCAGCATCCAGAATATCGGTACTGAGACTCTGACTTCCATGACGCTTGTCGTCGAAATGAATGGACAGTCCCAGACCATCAACTGGGAAGGCGAGCTGCCTCAGTATGCTGTGGAAAAGATTGGAGCCACCGTTGAGGTTCCGTTTGGTACTTATCCCGTAAATGTCACCCTCACCGAAGCTAACGGTGAGCCTCAGCAAAAAACGTCAACCGGTTCGGTCAATTGCATCGAATGGGCTGATGTCGAAATTGAAGGTGACGAGGAAGAGCTTAGGGTTGAGATCATGCAGGACAAGTTTGGCAACCACATCACTTGGGAGTTCACCACTCCTGATGGCACTGTGCTTGGCTCAGGCGGTCCTTACACCATGCTGGCAGCGGGTACGGGAACACAAATGCACCTTGAATATGTTACGGTTCCCGCCGACGAATGCGTGAAGTTCACCATCTATGACCAAATGGGCAACGGCATTTGCTGCTCATACGGCCACGGCTACTACATTGTGAAGAACAGCCAGGGCGATGTGCTGTTTGGCGACGAGGATGACGGTCAGTTTGGCGAATCGGCCTCCCACCTGATTTCGGTCAGAGGCCCGCAGGCTCAGGTGGAGGTTGGCGAGACGCAGGTCAGCAATATTACCTACACCCATGCCGACTTTGTGGCTACTATGGTTTATGAAGGCTATCCCGACGAAGTGGGCTTCTCTTGCCGCAAGGTGACCAGCTCCGAACCTATGATTATTCAAGGCTTCTACAATGAGTTCGGCAACATCTTGGGCTTCACTGACGACCTTGAGATGACCAGCATCTATGTGGTGAGGGCTTATGCTATCGTCAACGGCGAGACCTACTACGGCAATGAAACCACGTTCCAGACTTGGACGGAAGGCATCAACGAACTTGAACAGAGCCTGAAGGTCTATCCCAACCCGACTTCCAACGTACTGAACATCGAAGGTGAAGGCATGACCAACATCGAAGTTTACAACACCATTGGCCAGCGTGTGATGATGCAGCAAGTCGATGGCAACAAGGCTCAAGTCAACGCCGAGAGCCTTGAAAACGGACTCTATGTTGTCCGCATCCATGCCAACGACGGCTCTGTGCTGAACCGCACTTTCTCAGTTGCCCGTTAATCGGTCAACCAACTGAAACTGAAAAAGCCATCTCGATTGAGGTGGCTTTTTTCATGGGTCATTGCGAGTGGAGCAAAACAATTTAGAAGGCATGTGCGTGTGGCTCCCCCTTTGCAAAGGGGTAGGGGGGATTAATCCAGCCCTCTTTCCTTCAACAACTCACTCATCTGCACTTGCAACTTCTTCGCTTCTTCGCCTGCACGCACGGCGAAGTCACTGTCATTCGAAGCATAGATAATCCCTCTCGACGAATTGACCAAAAGGCCACATTCGTCGTTCAAGCCGTTGTGGGCCACGGCCTGCAAGTCGCCGCCTTGGGCACCTACGCCAGGTACAAGGAAGAAATAGTCGGGCAGCATCTTGCGGATTTCGCCCAACTCTTCAGGATGCGTCGCACCGACCACGAACATCATCTGCTCCGAAGTGGCCCAAGTGGTGGCGGTTTGCAGCACTTGTTGGTGCAGCATCCGCTCTCCGACATTCAGGTATTGGAAATCCTGTGAGCCTTTGTTGGAAGTCAAGGCCAAAAGGACGACCCATTTGTCCTCGAAGTTGAGGAAAGGTTCGACGGAGTCTTTGCCCATGTAGGGTGCCACGGTCAGGGCATCGGCGTTCAAGGTGTTGAAGAAGGCCTTGGCGTAGTTGGCCGAGGTATTCCCAATGTCGCCGCGCTTGGCATCGGCGATGATGAAGATGTCGGGATGGTTGTTGCGGATGTATTGGATGGTGCGCTCAAGGCTCAGCCAGCCTTTGGCACCATACACCTCGTAGAATGCCGTATTGGGCTTGTAAGCCACGGCAAATTCGGCGGTCTTGTTGATAATCTGCTTGTTGAACTCAAAAACAGGGTCGTCCATAGCTAACAATTCCTGTGGAATCTTGTTGATGTCGGTGTCCAACCCGACGCAAAGGAACGAGTGCTTTTTCTTGATTTGCTCGAATAACTGGTGTTTATTCATATTGGTGTTTTTTTTGTCACAAAACCTACAAAACCTACAAAACCTACAAAACATTGAATTGTGTAGAGCGGCTTGCCCAACCGGGCAGCCGCTGGAAGCCGCCGGTTGGCGGGCTTCCCCAACTATGAAATAAGGTTTTGTTCGTTTTGTAGGTTTTGTGAATATCATGATTCAATGTTTTCTTTCAGTCTTTCAGCGTTTTCCGCCATTTGCAGGCGGTTGATGATTTCATCCAAGTCACCATCCATGACGGCGGCGAGGTTATAGACAGTGAGACCTTCCAGGCGGTGGTCGGTGACACGGCCTTGAGGGTAGTTGTAGGTGCGGATTTTCGCCGAGCGGTCGCCGGTGGAGACCATGGTCTTGCGCTTGGCGGAGATGTCGCTGATGTATTTCTGGTATTCCATGTCGTAGATGCGCGTACGCAGTCGCGACAGGGCGCGTTCACGGTTCTTGGGCTGGTCGCGGGTTTCGGTACACTCGATGAGGATCTCCTGCATTTCGCCCGTGTTGGGGTTCTTCCACATATAACGCAGGCGCACGCCCGACTCCACTTTGTTCACATTCTGTCCGCCAGCCCCGCTTGAGCGAAAGGTGTCCCACTTGATTTCGCCCTCGTTGATTTCCACGTCGAATTCCTCGGCTTCGGGCAACACGGCCACTGATGCGGCAGAGGTGTGGATGCGACCTTGGGTCTCGGTCTTGGGCACACGCTGCACACGGTGTACGCCCGACTCGAATTTCAGGATGCCATAGCAACCGTTGCCCGTGACGGTGAAATCAATTTCCTTGTAGCCGCCGCTCGCACCTTCGCTGACGGAGGTCACTTCGACCTTCCAGCCACGGTTTTCGCAGAATTTGCTGTACATTCGGAACAGGTCGCCGGCAAATAGGCAGGCCTCGTCGCCGCCTGTGCCAGCGCGGATTTCCATGATGGCGTTCTTGCTGTCTTGTGGGTCTTTGGGAATCATCATCACGCGGATGTCTTGCTCCAATTGTTCGATGTGCGTTTGGGCGGTATCCAATTCCTCTTGGGCCATCTTGCGCATCTCCTCGTCTTTCTCTGTTGCAAGGATTTCCTTAGCTTCTTCCACGTTGGCTTTCAGCGTCTTGTATTCCTTGAAGGCCATAACGATAGGCTCCAAGTCCTTATAGTCCTTGTTGAGCTTCACGAACTTCTTCATGTCGGAAGCCACGGCAGGGTCGGCGAGCTGTTCGCCCATTTCCTCCGGTGATGTCCATAAACCCAATTATTTTGTATCTGTTTTTATGGGGAGAGCAGGTCTATAACTGCTTAATCCATCAATATGTTCAAACAAATCAGGGTCAATGTGAGCGAACATCGGATGTAATATGAAATCGATGCCTTCTCTTCTGGCTAATTTTGCCGCTGGTACAAAGTCGGCATCGCCAGCAACCAAAATAATTGTATCCACTAACTTTTTCAGTGCCAAAGAGGAAATGTCAACACCTATTTTCATGTCGATGCCTTTCTGTCGAATCTCCATATAGACATCATCTTCTTTCAAGTCTTCGAGTTTCTTTTTTCCTGATAGCAGTTCTTTAGTGATTTCTGGGTGGAGCATCCAATTTCCGTTGTCTTTCAGTGTGCCGAGGCGCAATGCAACTTTACGCTTTCTTCTCAATGCATCATATAGTTTGCATCTGAAAATGTGTTCGGTTGATTTGCTGAAATCTACGGACTTATGCGTAATCGGATTGTGAAATTTCTTGCCTAATGGCATACAATCGTAGTAGAAAATGCGATAAAGCGTATTATTGCCAACCATGTGCAAGGCCATGGAATGCATACAATCAGCAATTTCCTCGGCTGATAAACTTCTGTCTTTATTGTATAGTGCGTTGAATCTTTTCAGAAAGAAACCACCATCAATAAGTACAGCGATTTTTGTTGGGGGCAGAGTGTGTAATGTATCTTTCCTCATAATTAATTAAAAAACAAGCTCGCGGGTAGGCTTGTTCATTATCAAGATTTGGCAGATGCCACCGGAACAAACGTCGCCGTGAGCGTAATCGTGTTTGCAAAGATACATACTTTTTTGAAAATAGAATGGATAATTCTAATTTATTTGTGTAATTTAGAATTGTTCCAAATCAATTCCCCATTCGTCTCGTTGCTGTCTTTGCCATTCGACAGGATCTGTTATTTCTTTCATTATTCCACCTTTAGGGAGTGATTCCAATAATTCAGAAATTTCTTGAACCGCACAACGTTTTGTCATTATTATGTTTTTGACATACTTCGCAAAAATACAAAATTATTGGCGAAAAATGGTGTTTTTGCCAAAACTCGCCAATAAAAGATTCGGATGATGGCCTTGGCTTAGTGTTTTTCTGTGATGTCCACGTTTCCAAAATGGTTGGGCACAAAACACGAATCATGTATTGCCACCATATTAATCAGAAGATTAATGAGCTTAGAATGCATTGATGAGATGGTTCTCTCCATCAATGAAGAGTAAACCATTCTCGTCAACCAAGTATGCCTTCGACCAATTGTCAGGAAGATGGATTGTCCATACGATTGATCCTGTCGAATCCACGAGGCTAACTTTGTTCTTTGATTCGAGATAATACAACAATAAATAGTCGCCAGTAGCTGTTTGAAAGGCGTCTGCAAGGATGTAATCTGCTTCTGCAATGCCATGATTTAGGTCAAAATGGGCATTTTCATTGGAAAACGGCAATTCAAGCATTCGACCGCTGTTGTAGTTGGTGATGATAGGTGCCACATTGAAATAAGCGTTCTGCTTGTCGATTGTCATCAAGCATAATTTTGTTCCTAGGTGATGCTGCTCATTGAAGTCAGGAATAAAAACATTGTCAACCAATGACTTGAATCGGATTTCATTGTTTCTTCTCTCCATTCTGCAAAGGATGTGCTTTTTGGATTCTTCTTTTTGTGATATGCCCAAAATGATGTCGTCCCAGTCGTTGATTTGAAAGACGCAGTGTGCGTATGCATTGACTATAAAATCGTCGAATCGTAATGAATCCCGAAAGCGTAATGGATAGATTTCCTGAATGTTGAGTTGTTCGTCCAAACGGACGATGGCACTTTCATTCATCACTTTGACGGCGGAATCTTGTCTTTTTTCGTTGTAATAGCTTTCGATATAGTTGACATTGATGAGCATAAATAACGTGTCATTAAAGATACAGCCATTGTTGATCTTGACTCTTCCGAAATCTGGAATATGGGGCTTAATCTCTGTGGCATAACGATTTACGTCCGTCCAAGCCTTTTCATCGTGGAAAACGTTTTGATAAAGTATAGAGAGGTCTGAATCTGCAAAATCTTGGGTTTTCAAAAATCGGAAATCCGAATCGAAAAGCTGAAGTTCGTTGTAGGTAAAATCCATGAAAAGGAATTTGTCTTTCAAGGGAATGCATCTGCTGTCTTCAGAAAGGGTCAATTCTTCGGGCAATTGGGCGAGCCTATTATCGAATTTGTGTTTGTGCAGCCTATTAATAATAGGTTTCCATTCCTCATTTTGGTTCAAATTGGCATCGAAAACGAGCACGTTTTCCTTGTAATAATACAGCCAAGGAAAGATGTTGTGCGAAAGGGATGCGTAAAGCGAATCGTCGCAAATGAAGTCAAAGTCACGTTTGATGTGCAAAAACTTGTCTGTGAACTTCTTGGCTTCTTTTGGTGTGCTGTTTTGGAAGACCAAGTGCAACGTAATGGTTTCATCGATGCTGTCGAGCATCCGATACTGGTTGAAGCAGTTGGGGCAAAGGTTGGTGTTGGCGGTGACGAAAACTTCTTCGCTTTGCGCCGTACACGAAATCGTCATTGTGACGAGCATGAGTGCCATAAGGCTTTTTCTGATGTTGTGCATGGTATATGTGTTTTGATTTGACGGCAAAATTGGTAAAACGGCCATTCAAAACGCTGGAATAACATTGGAATTTTACTGGAAAAATACTGGAATTATGTCTCCGAATGGTTGGAAAAGGTCTGGTGCATCTTGAAAACTATTATCTTTGCGGAACAAAAGGAGAAATTATGCTTGATACCATTGCAAAACCAATGAGATTTCATTTGGAGGAACCTATCGAAAACTTGTCGCTCGCGACGGATAGCATCTCTGGCGTCACGGCATATCAGCTCACTTTTACAAATGGCAAGAAAGAAGTCGAGGGACAAGCAGCATGGGTTTGGAAAGGCTTGACAATTGGCCTGTTAGTTATTGTATTAGTTGGTTTAGTTTGGAGTAGAAAGAAACGGTCGAAGAGTGTAATGCCAACAGGCGAAGATAAGGAAGCCGTGAAATTGCTTCGCCAGTCCGATGCTTATAAGTCGTTGGTCTCAAAAGGTTATTATTCTGTGAATCGGAGAACGTCTCTTGAGCCAGTGAATGATCAGGAAATAAGTGCTTTATGTGAGGTTGTAATCGCGGTTTACACCTCGTTTTCAGCATTGCTTCAGGACAAAGGCCTCTCCGTCAAGGATTTCCAATTTTGTTGTTTAGTAAAATCAGGTCTTTCGACCTTTGAACTGGCCGAAATCTATTGCGTTTCGGAGAGCGCCATTTTCAAGCGGAAACAGAAACTGAAGGAAAAATTAGGCTATAAGTCCGAAAAAAGGACTTTGGATGAGATTTTGCAGGCTATGTAAATGCTTAATACTCAAACACTCCACGTTCACTCCGAATCGTCAGCCGCTTCACATCCGATGCCTCCACATGTCCAATAATCTGACTGTCAATATTAAACTCCTTGGCAATGGAAATCATCTCATTGGCAGCCTTTTCGTTGGTGTAGATTTCCAAACGATGGCCCATGTTGAAAACCTTGTACATTTCATGCCAGTCGGTGCCCGAGGCTGCTTGGATCATCTTGAACAAGGGCGGCAAGGCCAGCATATTGTCCTTCACAATGTGCAGCTTGTCGACGAAATGCAGCACTTTGGTCTGCGCGCCGCCGCTGCAATGGATGATGCCGTGGATTTGTTTGCGGAATTCCTTCAGAATCGGAATCATCAGCGGGGCGTAGGTGCGGGTGGGCGAGAGGATGAGCTTGCCCACGTCCACGCCAGGGACTTCGGTCGGGTCGGTGAGCTTGTGCGGACCGGAATAAACCAAATCTTCAGGGATGCTATGGTCGTAGCTCTCGTCGTATTTCTCTGCCAAATAATGGTTCAGCATGTCGTGGCGGGCCGAGGTGAGGCCGTTGCTGCCCATGCCGCCGTTGTAGCTGTCCTCGTAGGTGGCTTGTCCGAAGGAGGCGAAGGCTACGACGACATCATTCGGCTGTATGTTGTTCTCAATCACCTCGTCACGGCGGATTCTTGTCGTCACGGTGCTGTCGACGATGACTGTGCGCACCAAGTCACCCACGTCGGCGGTTTCGCCTCCTGTGAGGTAGATGCCGATGCCGAGTTTGCGCAACTTTTCCAAGAAATGTTCCGTACCGTTAATCAAGGCGGAAATCACCTCGCCCGGAATCAGGCTCTTGTTGCGCCCGATGGTGGAGGAGAGGAGCATATTGTCGGTCGCGCCCACGCAGATGAGGTCGTCGGTGTTCATCACCACGGCGTCTTGCGCCACGCCTTCCCATACGCTCATGTCGCCAGTCTCTTTCCAATAGAGGTAGGCTAATGACGATTTCGTTCCCGCGCCGTCGGCGTGCATGATGTTGCAATAGAGAGGGTCGCCGCCGAGGATGTCGGGGATGATTTTGCAGAAAGCGTTGGGATACAAGCCCTTGTCAAGGTTCTTGATTGCGTTGTGGATGTCTTCCTTTTCGGCTGAAACGCCGCGTTGACTGTAGCGATTGTCCATATTTTTTAGCCTTCGGGACTCGGGACTTCGGGACTACGGGTTTTGGCTCGTCTCGCAGTCCCGTAGTCCCGAAGTCTCGCGTCATAATTATTTGAACTTTAACATTTTATCCTTGGTGTCAAACTCGAAGTTGCCGAGCTGTTTCAGGTCTTTCTGTCCGATGACCCATAGCTCGACCATCTTGCTCACGACCTTGCACTCCACGTTGTAGAGCGAGCGACCGGCAATTCTCACTTCCTTGATGACGAAGATGGAATTGTTGGCGATGCCGCCCGTGGTGAGAATCTTATCGATGTCGCCCTTGAAGTCGTCGGCGGAGATGCGGCCATCTTTCAGCAGTTCCAAAGCACGGCTTTCCGACACGCAGAAATCGGCGTTTTGGCTGTAGGTGAGAGGCTCGTTGTAGCCGTCCACGTTGGCAAAGAAGGTGAAATAGCCGGCCTTGTTGACGGTGAAGTGTACGGTTTGGTCTTCTTGCGGGTTGATGGCGATGTTGACAGTCTGGTTTTCATTGATGTTGGTGCGCGGCACATAATCCTTGCTCAAAATGCGGAACTCGGTGCGGCGGTTCATTTGGTGCGCGGCTTCCTTGACTTCCGTGTTGGGCAACGAATTGATGAAGTCTTCAGTCAGGCGCGTTCCAGCTTTGAAGGTGTAACCCTTCACTGTGACGTCGTTTTGGAGGGTACGCGGCACACGCTCACCATAGCCTTTGGCTGTGAGTCGCTGTGGGTCAATACCTCTGATAATCAAGTAGTCCACTACGCTTTGGGCGCGTTTTTGCGACAGGATGTCGTTGTGTTCGTCGGTGTCGCGCAAGTCGGTGTGCGAAGCCAATTCAATCGTGATGGTCGGGTTGACTTGCAGGGTCTCAATCAGGCCTTGCAATGAGTCCTCAAACTGTGGCTTCAGGTCCCATTTGCCCAAATCATAGAGAATGTCGGGCAGCATGATAGGCTCCTGCGGGATGGGCTCGATGTCGTAGTCTTTGACAAAGTCTTTGCTGAACTCCACGCCGATGGTGGTTTCTTGTGCGGTGAGGGTGAAGTAGTTCTCCTTGTCGACGGTGATGTCGTAAGTCGTGTTCTTGTTGATTTGGCTGTCGCTGAAGTTGAAATAACCCTTGTCGTTGGTGCGGGTCATCATGTTCGAACCGTCGCTGCCAATCAAGCGGACGGCGGCGTTGCTGACAAACTGCTTGGTCTTGGCGTCTTTGACCGTGCCCGAGAAGGTGAACAGGATGGGCGGCTCCTCAAAGTAATAGATGTTGTCCAAGCCTCGGCTGTTGCCACGACCCGATGAGATGAAACCGCGTTCTTCTGTGGGGTGGAAAACGATGCCGAAGTCGTCGCTCGTCGAGTTGATGGGATATTTCAGGTTGCGTGGCTGTCCCCATTCGCCGGCGGTGTCCATTGAGCTGACGAAAATGTCGAGGCCACCCATGCCGCCGTGACCGTCGGAGGCGAAGTAAAGCACGGTGTCGTATCTCAAGAACGGAAACACCTCGTTGCCCGCCGTGTTGATTCTCTCGCCGAGGTTGAAGGGATGGCGGAAAGGCTCGGAGGCGTTGTCGCGCATGGCCACCCAAATGTCGTTTCCTCCGAATCCGCCTTTGCGCTCGGCAGCGAAATAGATGACCAATTCGTCGTTGGTGAGGGTAGGATGGCCCACAATATCCAAAGTGTCGACACCGGCAATCTCCACGGGATGGGGGTCAGAGAAGGCGCCGCCGCTCTTGCCTGCCACCATGATTTGACAGCCGTTTTTCTTGTGGGCGTCGCTCAGGCAGCGGGTGAAGTACATCTTGGTGTATTTCGAGTTCATATAGGGTGTGCCTTCGCTGGCTGTGGTGTTCACCGACTCGCTTTCGTCTGCCAAAACGGGTGTGCTCCACTCGCCTTTGCGGTCTTGCTTTGAGGTGAAAAAGTCGGCAAACTCCTGCCCGGTGATGCCGTCTTTTTCCTTACCAGTGGCCGCGTCGCGTGTGGAAGTGAAGATGATTTCGTTGTAGTTGCTGTTGAGCCATGTGGCGCAATAGTCGGAGTCCTTCGTGGAGTTGATTTTCTTCAGTGGCGTGAGTTCATATTTCGACGGGTTTTCCGTCCATTCCTGAATCATCGCTGTGGTTTCAATCCCCAATGGCCCTCGCGGGTCGTCGGGCACTTTTTCCGCGTAGATGCTGAACATCTCAATGGCTTCTTTGTATTTTTCATTCATTTTGTAGGTCTCGGCCAAATAGAGATACAGCTCGGGATGGGTGTTGGGATAGTCCGTCTTCAGAAGGCGCTTGTAGTAAGGCTCGGCGCGCTTGGTGAGGCCGATAAGTCGGTAACACTCACCCATTTGGAAGCTGATGCGGTTGCGCTCTTCCTTTTTGTTGCGGCGCACCTTGCGGTAGGCTTTCTTGTAGCGGTCGGCGGCTTCGGTGTATTGCTTGCGCCCGAAAGCGAGGTCGGCGTTCTTGGCCGGGTTTCTTCTTTGTGCGTAAAGGTCGCTGCTCATGAAGATGAACAGGGCCGACATGATGATTAGGAGGTATCTTTTCATAGACATAAATTCTCTTTTTGCAAACGCTGAAATGGCGTTTTTATTATTGGGCAAAGGTACAATAATTCTTGCAAAGCCAAACCTATTCCACTACAATTTTCTTGCTCGAAACCAAACCATCAGCGGAGAAAATGCAAATGGTGTAAATTCCATTGGGCAGGGTGTCCAAATCGATTTCGTTTGTGCCTTGCACGGCCTTCACCAATTGGCCAAGGACATTGTAAATCCTCACGCTAACCACTTCAATGCCCTCAATCAACAACTTTCCGTTGGCGGGATTGGGAAATACGCTGATTTTCAAGTTTCTGTTTTCGTCAACATCGAACCATTCCGCGAAAATGTCGAGGCTGAAACTGACCTCACAGTCCTTGTCGGTTCTTGCCGACAATGTGCCATGTCCAAAAGTGGTTACCCAAAGTTGGCAACTGAAACCACTTTCCGAGGGCATGACCACCCAATCGGGAACGGTACACGACCATGTAAGCGCACCTGGCGCAATACCCATTGAATCAGTCACTCTATATTCATAAAGACCATCAATGATATTGGTTGAGACATACACTTGCGACAAACCTTGAAGAACAAGTTGTTGGGCATGTTTCACGGTAAGGTCAAGGCTGACAATGCTGTCGCAGCCAGTCATGGTTTGCAGCGTTTGCTCATAATGTCCTGATGCAGTGTAAGTTTGGCCATTCCAAGTAAACTCGTCGCAAGCTGTAGCCATAGTGTCATTTGTGACATCATAATTTACGGTTAATTGAAGAACAAAAAGACTGTCACAACCATCGGGATTTTGGACGGTATCGGAATAAACGCCAGTAGCATAATAGGTTTGACCGCGCCATGTGTAACTGTTGCAAGCCTCAACATCTTCTGTCGTGCTAAAATTTCCACCCATTTCAAGTTCCAGCAGCAACAAACTGTCGCAACCTTGGACACTTTCCAAAAGATGCTCATAAAAGCCAGATTGCGAATAGGTTTGCCCATACCAAGTGTAAGCGTCGCAGGCTTCGACGTGAATTTTAGTCGTATCGCTATGGTTGACGGTGAGGTGCAAACTCACAATGCTGTCACATCCATAATAAGTTTCGCCTTGTAAATCATAAACACCTGATTCCGTATAGGTTATCCCGTTGTTTTCATAAGCATCACAAACCGTAACATATTCTTCGCTCATATAGCTGGAATGAACGTGGATGGCTGTCGTCAAAGTGGAAACCAAAACGCTTTGGCCTTGCTCGTCCTTGAAAACATCACATAAAACAGCATAATTACCTGCCTCGGTGAATGAGTGGGATATTGGGAAACCCGAAGCTGTTGTCCCATCACCGAAATCCCAATGAGCGGCGGAGCAATTGAAATTGGTCTGCAAATCAAATTCAGGCTCGTCGTTCAGGCAAATATCGAAGCCCCAAGGATGTGCAACGGCAGTTTCATCATCCACAATAATTTGACTTACAAGGCTATGCGAATGTGTTCCCAAAGAATACGCATAACTTTCGCCTTGCCCCAATCCGTAGGCATGTGCCACAAAACCACCCAAAGGATTCGACAAAGTATGCACCCCCGACCCCAACTGAATCTTGGCAAAAGAATATTCAGGGTAACTTGCCACCTCACTGAAACGGGAAGCGATGTTTTGGCCATCCAACACCATGTTTTGGACAAATGCGGTGGCTACCACAATGTTCACATAATGAAATGTGCAATGCCCATTGATGAATATGGGAAAAGTGACATAATCAATGGTTTGCTCCAACGGACTGATGCGCACCATGGAAGGGTCGCCGATTAGTGGGTCGCTTTGGTGGAATAATGCACCGGTAAGGTACATGAACACCTCCGCAGGTTCCGAAGTTTCAAGCAATATGGCAGGGGCTTCAGGTTGCATTTCAAATTCGTAGGTTTCAAAGGCATCAATGGTTGTTTGCAAAACACCGTCCACAAAAACTTGGCAGTTGTCGTTAGCTGCAGTAACACGAACCCTATCGTAAAACCGCCTCTCCGTATTGATCACGATGAAACGCTTTCCCCACGTGTCTATGGGAAGCATTTGCTCAAAAATCATATCCGCAACTCCGCAAAACGGATCCGAATCTGGAATATAAGTACCTCTGTCTCCCGCAAATACAGCAATTTTCTTTCCTTCAAGGCTTCGCAATCGAGTACCCGAAAGGTTACCATCCGCTTCTCCAAGAGGTACGGATTGAACCTGATAGCACTGGCCTGCATCCAATACAACGTAAAAGATATTCCCTGCATGATGACCGCCCTTTGTGTCGCTGGTCAACTGGATTTCTACCATCGTGTTGTCTTCCAATGCTAACACTGAAAACTCCGAACGCATGGCAGTGTCACCATTGATGGAATTTGGGGCATAGCACTGCACTATATAGTCGTCGCCCAAAGCCGTGATGGGGAAAACGCATGAGGCATCCAACGAATACTCACGGAAATTGAACGCAAACAACGAAATGGAATCCGTGGCCACTACATGCAAGCCTATGTCGAGGATGGTGTCGGAGGCCTCTTCGTCATAGGCCTGCTCAAAAGGAATTTCAAGCGTGGTTATTTGATTTACAGCGACATTGAACTCCGACGACCAGTTCGTGCGAGGATTGGTCACCGTGCCCGAACATGCCTTTGCAGCCGACATTTTGAGATACAAGGCTCTTTCTGGATGTTCCTGTTCCAGCCTCAAATTGGGCATGAAAGTCAACCAAAAATCAGTGCCGAAGGTGCTTTGCGCGATGACATTTGGCACAAAGAAAGGCGCCAAAAGCAACAAGGCAAAGAATCGGTATGCCATTATACGCAAAGTGGTTTTCATTTTTATTGCTTGATTATCAAATGATGATCGTTCCAACAATTCATGTCAATTGCAAAAATAGGCATATTTCTGAACGCGAGCAATAATGGCAACAAAAAAATCCCGCCGTTTTTATCGGGATTACATTAATATAGAAATCCGAAAGCCCAAAGGGGGATTCTCCGAGCAGTGGCGCTGTCGATGTCGTCGACGGCAAGGAAGGCATTCGTTTCGCCTTGCACTTGTTTGAAACTCTTGTCGGGGCCGCCCACTTCCACGATAAGGTCGCGGTCGATGCGGAAATCACCTGTCTTGATGCCTCCGTATTCAACTCGGTGCTCCGCTGAATGGAGTTGGTTGCAGAAAAAGGTCTCGCGCACCGTCCCGATTTCAGGTGGCATGTCGGAGAGGGTGTAGAGTAGGTTGCTGTTGTCGAGCAGTATCTTGTCGGGTTTTTGCAGGTCGCTGATGGTGTCAAGATGGGTGAAAAGTCTGCGAATGAGTGCGGCTTCTTCTAAATGCTTTAGGTATTTCAATGTTGTCGGCCTTTGTATGCCTATGGTGCGCGATAGTTTGGAAATGTCTACCTCATAAGGAACGATTTGGGAAAGAATTTGCAATAATGCCTTGATGTTTCGACAGTTACCGACCTCAAGGCTGCGAAACTTTGTCAATTCGGAGTCGATGATGTAGTTGATTACGGACTCGATTCGGCTTTGGTAGATGCGCTTGTTCTCGAAATAGAATGGGTAATAGCCCGCTTTCAAATAGTCGCCAAAGTGCTCCAAAGGATGGCACAACTTCTTGACTTCAATGCAGAATCTGTTTGGTGACGAGAGCAAATCATCGAGAGTAATGCTGTCAATATGGATTCCTGCCTCCATGCAAAGGTATTCGCGGAATGAAAGTCCGGGCATCAGGTATTCTGTCAGGCGGCGTGAGAGGTCTGTTTGTCCGTCATTGATTTGCAGTAGCGATGACCCACTAATGACAATGTGCAAGTCGCGATGCAAATCATAGATTTCCTTGATTTCCCTGCTCCAGTTCTCATATTTGTGGATTTCGTCGATGAACAGGTAACGACCACCCAATTTGCAGAAACGGTCAGCCGTGTCAACCAAGGTGTGAGTAGTGAAATAGTTGGTGTCAGCCGAGCAATACAGCACATGCCTGTCGTCGGGAGCAAAGTTCAGTTTGATGTATTGCTGCATTAGGGTTGACTTGCCTACGCCTTTTGGCCCTTTGATGGCTATCAGGCGGATAGTCCAGTCAATCTTGTTGATGTAGCCTCTCACGAAATCAGTCGAAACTGTGGAAATATACTCGTCATGTCTTTCAAATAGTTTATCCATAGTGCATTACATGTTTGCCTTGTTTCACGCTGCAAAGATAGTGTGTTTTTTCTAAAATACAAATAAAAATAAAAAATGTTTCTTCTAAAATACAAAACAAAATCAAAAATGTATTTTATAAAATACATGTCTTGGGGTGATGAAATAAAAAATCCCGCCGTTTCCAGCGGGATTCTTTGCAAGCAGTTTAGAAGGTTGATGATGAATTATTTCTTTCTTTTGCTGTCGTTGGTTTCTTCAATCTCCTTGTCTTTCTTGTCGCCCTTCATCAGCGCGTAGGCGAAAGGCGAGGACAGGAACACTGACGAGAACGTACCGGCCAACACACCCACCAACAGGGCAAAGATGAAGCCACGGATGGTGTCGCCGCCGAAGATGAAGATGGCGAGCAACACGACCAAGGTCGAACCTGAGGTGTTGAAGGAACGGGTCAAGGTGCTGTTCACAGCGTTGACCATGTTCTCTTTCCAGGTGGCCTTCGGGTGCAGGTTGACGTTTTCACGGATACGGTCGAAGATAACCACCGTAGCGTTGATGGAGTAACCGATGACGGTCAGCACGGCAGCGATGAAGCTCTGGTCGACTTCCATGGTGAAGGGCAGAATGTTGTAGAACAACGAATACATACCCAACACGATGATGGTGTCTTGTGCCAAGGCCATGATGGAAGCCACACCATACTGCCACTTCTTGAATCGCAAGGCGATGTAGCAGAACATCAGGGCCAAAGCCACGATGATGGCGATGATGGATTTGCGGGTGACGTCGCTGGCGATGGTGGCGCCCACCTTCTGGGTGCTCAGGATGCCCACGGTCTCGTCCTCTGAGGAGAACTGCTCCATCGTGAGATTGTTGGTGTAGAGGCCCTTCAAGCCGTCGTAAAGGATGACTTGGATGACGCTGTCAACGGCGGGGCTGTCGTTGTTGATCAAGAACTTGGTCGTGATTTTCACTTGGCCGTTGGTGCCGTAGGTCTTCACTTCAGGCGTCGACCAGTCTTCCACCTCTTGGTCGGCTCTCATTTCGAGGGCGCTGTGGATGGCGTTCTTGTCGATGCTGACGTTTGACAACACTTCACGCACTTGCTCGACCTTCATGTTCGGGTTGTCGAATTGGACGACGTAGTTGCGACCGCCCTTGAAGTCGATGCCGAGGTTCAGGCCGCGAAGGGCAAGCGAACCCAAGCTGACGACGAGGAAGCAGATGCAGATGATGAAGGAGGTCTTGCGGATGCCGATGAAGTCGTAGTGCTTGTTCTGCAAGAAGTCGCGGGTGAGGTTGGTCGAGAAGGTGATTTCCCTTTCGTTGTTCAACATGCGCTCGAAGATCAAACGCGAGATGAAGATGGACGTGGCCAAGGAGGTCAGGATACCGATGCAGAGGGTGACGGCGAAGCTGTGGACAGGGCCGGTACCCAAGATGATGAGGATGACACCAGTAATCAATGTGGTGACGTTACCGTCGATGATGGCGGAGTAAGCGTTCTTGTAACCGTCTTGGATGGCGAGTTTCAAGCCCTTACCAGCCTTGATTTCTTCCTTGATACGCTCGAAGATAATCACGTTGGAGTCGACGGCCATACCTAAGGTCAATACGATACCTGCGATACCAGGCAAGGTCAGCACAGAGCCGAGGCAAGCCAGCACACCAAACAGGAAGAACACGTTGACGATAAGGGCGATGTCGGCCACGCGACCGGCTTTCTTATAGAAGAACACCATGTAAACCAGCACGAGGATGAAGGCGAACACCATACTCCACATACCTTTTTGCACAGCTTCTTTACCCAACGAAGGACCAACCACTTGTTCCTCAAGGATTCTTGCAGGAGCAGGCAGCTTACCGGCCTTCAGGATGTTGGCCAAGTCTTGAGCCTCTTCGATGGTGAAGTTTCCAGTGATGGACGAGCGACCGCCACCGATTTCGTTTTGGACGGTGGGATAGCTGTAGACATAGTCGTCAAGCACGATGGCAATCTGTTTGCCGATGCTCTCGCCGGTGAGACGCTTCCACGTCTTGGCACCTTCCGAGTTCATCTGCATTGTGACTTCCACTTGGTTGGTTTGGTTGTAGTCCTGACGGGCGTCGGTGATGACTTCGCCGCCGAGGGCGCACTTGTTGTCACGCGACATCTTCAGGGCCACGAGTTCGAGGAACTCCGTTTCGCCATCTCTTTTCTCAGGTTTCACGGTCCAGGCGAACTTCAGGTTGCGCGGGAAGATGTTCTTGCCCTTGACTTCAGTCAGCATCTGGTTGATGGCGGCGGTGTCCTTCACTTGGGCCAGACCCACGCAAGCGGTCTCGGCTGCCACCATCTGACCAGCCTCGTTCTGATAGTAGGAGGGATGCAGATAGGCAAACAGCGGGTTGTTTTCGTAATATTGCTTGAAGGCCTCGTCTTCGGTGAGGCTGTCGTTGGCTTGCTCTTTGTTTTCAGCCAATTGGTCGAGGAGGTTGGACTCGGTGCTGTCAGCCACGGCTTCGGCTCCTTCGGCTTGGGCGATTTCTTCGCCTTCAACGGTGGCAGGCTCTTCTTCAGCAGCAGTCTGTTCCAAGGAATTTTGGGCCTTGCGTGTTCTGGCTAACTCGGCGTTGGCTTCGTTGATATAACGTTGGATTTCGCTGAACTTGTAGGTCTCCCAGAATTCGAGTTGTGCCGTTCCTTGGAGGAGTTTACGCACACGCTTCGGGTCTTTGATGCCAGGCAGCTCGACGAGGATGCGGCCCGAGTTCTCCATCTTCTGGATGTTGGGCTGTGCCACGCCAAAGCGGTCGATACGGGTGCGCAGGATTTGGTAAGAACGGTTGATGGCGTCCTCACTCTCGGAGCGCAACACCTTCAGCACTTCGCTGTTGGTGGAGTTGACCGTGATGCCTTTGTCCTTGAATTCATATAAGAAAATCGAAGCCAGTCTTGCATTGGGGTCAATCTCCTCGAAAGCCTCGCCAAACAGCGTCACGAAGTCGCCCTGACTCTTCTCCTGACGAATGGTCGCCTCTTGCATGGCCTGCAAGAAAACGGGGTCTTGCGAGTGGCCCGACAAGGCGTTGACGATGTCTTTCACCGAGACTTCAAGGGTGACGTTCATACCGCCCTTCAAGTCCAGACCTAAGTTGATTTCTCTTTCTTTCGCATCGCGATAGGTGTACTTCTTCACCAAAAGGTTGTACACATTCACGTTGCTGATGGAGTCTAAAAAGTACGTCTCTTTCTGGTCTTTGATGAGATTGTACTGCGACTCACCTTCCTTTGCAAGTTTGCTAGCCTCTGTCATGGCAAACTTCGCGGCTTTCCTTTCTACGCGCTTGGTCACAATAGTGAACGACAGCTGATAGAGGAAAATCAGCCCGAAGATGATGGCTAACGTCCTGATTGCTCCTTTGTTTTGCATTGTAAAACTGATTTAATTATTTGACTTTTAATTTGTTGATTATTAACAAGAATATTTTTACCCAAAATTGAGCCTGCAAAAATACGAAATTATTCTATTTGTATTTCAACCATTTGAAAATTTCCTTGTAGGAAAGCTTTTTTCCGTACATCAAAATGCCTGTGCGGTAGATTTTGGCGGCAATCCAGGTCATCAGGACGAAAGTGGCGGCCAACAAAACGATGGAAAGCACAATCTGCCAGATGGGAACGCCAAACGGAATCCTGACCATCATGGAGATGGGGGAGGTGAACGGAATCATTGAAAGCCAGACGGATAGGCTGCTGTCGGGGTTGTTGACGATGTAGAACGAACTGATGATGGCAACCATTAACGGCACGGTGATGGGTAAGGTAAACTGTTGTGAATCAGTATTGTTGTCGACCAACGAGCCGATGGCGGCATAAAGCGTCGCATACAGCAGATAGCCGAGGATGAAGAACACGATGAAACTGAAAATGATGGTGCCGAAATCGATGCTTTGGGCGATTTGCACGATTTGAAGCACGTTTTCGTTGCTCATGATGTCGTTTGAGACGATTTCTTGTGTCATGACGGTGCCCGACGACAACGTTCCGGGATGGCTCAGGCCGATGTAGGTGGAGAAGCCCACATATAACACGCCCGTCAGAATAATCCAAAGCACGAATTGGGTCAAGGCAACCAACGAAACGCCGATGATTTTGCCCATCATCAGTTGGAAAGGCTTCACCGAACTGATGATGACCTCGATGATGCGGTTGGTTTTTTCCTCGGCCACGCCGTTCATCACTTGGCCACCGAAAAAGATGATGAACATGTAGACCAACATGGAAAGGATGATGCCGAGCGAGAACTGCACTTTCGTAAAAGTCTCTTTTTCGTTGCCGTTTTCGTCCATGCGCATGATTTGCAGGTTGACATCGGTCTTGACTGCGCTAACTATTTCAGGGTCAACGCCCTTGGCCATCAGTTTTTGTTCCTCGATTTCCTTTTGCATAACGCTGCTGATGTAGGTTTCCACTTCCATCGGCACTTGTCGGATGCTGTAAACCACGGCATTGGAAGGAATGTTGAGTTGGGTGGGCGGCACATAGAGCGCCATGTCGAACACACCGTTTTTCACCATATCCTTCACTGAGTCAATCGGTTGGCCAGGCATGAGGATGAAGGTGTGGTCTTCGTTGTTGGTGAAGCGGTCCTCAAACCAGTGGCTCTCGTCGACGATGGCCACGCGCAGGTGGTCGGTACTCGAGTTGAGGGCGAGCATGATGGGGATGATGTAGATGGCAGCCATCAAAATAGGCCCCAAGAAGGTAAGAATGAGGAAACTGCGCTTGCGTACGCGAGTCAAATACTCGCGCTTGATGATGAGTCCGATCTTGTTCATGCGGCTTGGTTTTTGGATTGCACTTCTTGGATGAAAATGTCGTTCATCGAGGGCAGCACTTCCTTGAACGAAACGAGTTGCCCGACTTGCAGCAACTGCCCGAGCAATTCATTGGGCGACTCGCTGAAAAGGGTCAGTTTGGTCTCGTCGTGAAGGTCGGTGTGTTCCACCTTTATATTATTATAGGTGTCGGCGACGGCCATCACCTTGTTGAAATCGTCGCAGCGCACGATGATTTCCCTTTCGTGGGTGTCGTGTTGCCGCTTGATGTCGCCAACCTTGCCTTGCAGGATGCTCTTTCCGTGATTGATTAGGGTGATGCTGTCGCAAAGTTCCTCGACGGAGGCCATGTTGTGTGTGGAAAGCAGAATGGTCGCGCCCTTATCGCGCAGTTCGAGGATGGCTTCCTTCAAGAGGTTGGCATTGATGGGGTCGAAGCCACTGAAAGGCTCGTCGAAGATGAGGATTTCCGGCTCGTGGATGATGGTGGTGACGAACTGGATTTTCTGCTGCATACCTTTCGAGAGTTCCTCGACTTTCTTGTCCCACCAGCCTCCGATTTCAAACTTGTCGAACCATGTTTTCAGGCGTTTTTGCGCTTCAGCTTTCTTTATGCCTTTAAGTTCAGCCAAATAAATGGCTTGCTCCCCGACTTTCATTTTCTTGTAAAGGCCGCGCTCTTCGGGCAGGTAGCCTATACGAGCGATGTGTTTTTGGCTGAGTTTCTCGCCTTTAATCAGCACTTGACCCGAGTCGGGGGCGGTGATTTGGTTGAGGATGCGGATGAGGGTGGTCTTGCCCGCGCCGTTAGGACCCAAAAGGCCGTATATGCAACGCTCTGGGATCTCGATGCACATACGGTCTAAGGCGGTGTGGTCGGCGTATCGCTTTGTGACCTCGTTGACGGATATTTTGGTCATAATGTGTTGCTTATTCATTGCTTGTCGTCATTGCGAGGAGGAACGACGAAGCAATCTACGGGGAAAACTTATTGCCTGGATTGCTTCGTTCCTCGCAATGACGCGAAGCGTGTCGGGTATTAGTTAAAATAGTCTTTTATCTTACTGAAAAAACTCTTCTCCTCGGCGGTGGGGTTGGGCCTGAAGTTCTCCGATTGGGAGAGTTGCTGCAACAGTTCCTCCTCTTTCTTGTTGAACTTCTTCGGAATCCATACGTTCACGTTGACGAGCATGTCGCCCATGCCGTAACCATTGACCACCGGCAAGCCTTTACCTCTCAGCCTCAATACCTTGCCACTTTGAGTGCCGGGAGCAATCTTTATTCTTACCTTTCCGTCGACGGTGGGCACTTCAGCCTGTGTTCCCATGATGGCCTCGGGGATGGTGATGAACAGGTTGTAAATCAAGGTGCTTTCGTCGCGCTCGAAGTCGGGATGGGCTTCCTCCTCGATGAGGACGAGCAAGTCGCCGTTGATGCCGTTGTGCGG
Source organism: uncultured Bacteroidia bacterium (assembly GCA_902782455.1). Taxonomy (GTDB): domain Bacteria; phylum Bacteroidota; class Bacteroidia; order Bacteroidales; family F082; genus Limimorpha. Next base: position 64,681 of record CACZNA010000031.1, read on the forward strand.
ACCGGCGTTGCCCTTGCCTCGCACGGTGAGTTGCATTCCTTCGCCCACGCCGGCAGGGATGTCGATGTCGATGATTTCCTCGCCTTTCATAATGCCTTCACCGCCGCAGTGGGTACATTTTTTCTTGATGACGGTGCCTTGTCCGCCGCAAGTGGGGCATACCGAAGCGGTCTGCATCTGGCCAAAGAAGGAGTTGACGGTTTGCACCACCTGACCGCGACCGTGGCAGGTCGGGCAGGTTTCGGTGGAGCCGTCCTCGGAGCCGCTGCCGTGGCAATGCGCGCAGGTCACATACTTGCTGACCTTTATTTTCTTCTTTGCGCCGTGGGCAATCTCTGACAGGTTGAGTTTCACCTTCACGCGCAGGTTGGAGCCGCGCTGCTTGACGGTGCCGCCACGACCGCCGCCTCCACCAAAACTGCTGAAGCTGAAGCCGCCGCGACCACCACCGAAGTCGAAGCCGCGCCCGAACACGCTGTTCAGGATGTCGTTCAGGTCGAAGTCGGCGAAACCGCCGAAGCCGCCGCCCGCCGAGCCGCCGTCCATGCCTGCGAAGCCGAATTGGTCGTAACGCGCCTTCTTGTTGGCATCGCTCAACACGGAATAGGCCTCCGAGGCTTCCTTGAAGTTCTCCTCGGCGGTCTTTTTCTCGGCGTCGGTGCCGTTCACCCACTTGTCGGGATGCCATTTGAGCGCGGCCTTACGGTACGCGCTCTTTATCTCGTCGGGCGTGGAGTTTTTGTTCACCCCAAGCACCTCGTAGTAATCTCTTTTTTGTTTGTCTGCCATTGTCTAATGTCCTTTCTAATCTGCTGTTTTTTCTGCCGCTTTGCGTCATTGCGAGGAGGAACGACGAAGCAATCCAAAGAGCAAGTCGCTTGTCTGGACTGCTTCGTGCCTCGCAGTGACGCGAAGCGTGTCTTAATTCCCGACCACCACTCTCGCAAATCGTATCACCTTGCCATTCAGCTTGTAACCTTTCTGGATGACATCCAAAACCTTGCCCTTCTTGTCCTCTTCAGGAGCGGGAATCATAGTGAGGGCTTCATGCTCGTCGGTGTTAAACTCGGCGTTCATCGCCTCGATTTCCTCCAAGCCCTTCTTCTTCAAGGTGTCTTTCAACTTGTTGAAAATCAAGGTGACGCCTTGCAAGTCGGCCTCGTTGCCGTTCTTTTCCATGTTTTGCAGGGCGCGCTCGAAATCGTCAAGCACGGGCAGGATGTCCTTGATGACGTTTTCGGAAGCCGTGGCCGTCAGGTCGAGTTTTTCCTTGGCCGTGCGCTTGCGGTGGTTGTCGAACTCTGAGAACAGACGCAAGTATTTGTCGTTCAGTTCGGCATACTTGGTTTTTTCCTCTTCCAAAGCCTTTTCAGCCGCATGACGGATCTTGAACCGCTTTGACTTTTTGTCCGAAACCTTGTCAGCGGCTTCTTCCTTTTTCTCGTTTGCGGTTTGCTCTTCGGCGGGTTCTTGCTTGTTCTCCATGTCGGGATTGACGGTGTCTTTCAAGGCATCGTCCTGATTCTTAACGTTTTCGTTTTCTTCCATGATATGTGTTGTTTTTACTATTTTTTCATTGCCGCAAGCCATATCAAAACCTTTGCCAAACGTCGGGTTTTGACAAAATGGCAGGGGAGGGGAAAGCGATGGCTTAGAGGCGTTGAATCTCCGCCCCCAAAGCGTTCAACCTTTGGTCGATATATTGATACCCGCGCTCGATTTGGTCGCTGTTGTCGATGATGCTGGTGCCGTCGGCGGAGAGGGCGGCGATGAGCAGGGCGACGCCGGCGCGGATGTCGGGCGAGGCCATGCGGAGGCCTATGACGTTGGCGCGGTGCGGGTCACAGAGGATGATTTGTGCGCCCATGTCGATGAGCTTGTCCACGAAAAACAGGCGGCTCTCAAACATCTTTTGGTGGATGAGCACGGTGCCTTTGGCTTGGGTGGCCACCACCAAAACGATGCTGATAAGGTCAGGCGTGAAGCCGGGCCAAGGGGCATCGGCCACGGTGAGGATGCTGCCGTCCATGAAGGTCTGCACCTCGTAATGCTCCTGCGCGGGAATGAAGATGTCGTCGCCACGGTATTCCATTTGGATGCCCAAACGGCGGAAAACGTCGGGGATGATGCCAAGTTGCTCAATTCCAGCGTTCTTTATGGTGATTTTGCTGCCCGTCATGGCAGCCATGCCGATGAAGCTGCCTACCTCGATCATGTCGGCGAGCAAAGTGTGTTCTGTGCCGTGGAGTTTTGTCACTCCGTTGATGGTCAAGAGATTGGAACCCACGCCTTTGATGTCGGCACCCATGTTGTTGAGCATGGTGCAGAGTTGCACGAGATAAGGCTCGCAAGCGGCATTGAAAATCGTGGTGGTGCCTTCGGCCATCACGGCGGCCATGACGATGTTGGCGGTGCCGGTGACGGAAGCCTCGTCCAAAAGCATGTAGCAGCCTTTCAGTCCGCCCTGTTGCACCCCGACTTGGTAGGTGTCGAAGTCGAAGATGGCACCTAATTTCTGCAATCCGATGACGTGTGTGTCCAACCTGCGCCGACCGATTTTGTCGCCGCCGGGCTTGGGCATGTAGGCCTTGCCGAAGCGGGCCAGCATCGGGCCGGTCATCATCACGCTGCCGCGCAGTTTCGAGGCGGTTTGTTGGTAGTCCGCTTCGTTGAAGTAGTTGAAGTTGAGCGACTTGGCCTGTAAAGTAATGTCATGCCGAGTTGGGCGTTCCACGCTCACGCCCATGCCTTCAAGCAGGGCAATCAGGTTGTTGATGTCGAGGATGTCGGGCAGGTTGTGGATGGTGACTTTCTCGTCGGTGAGCAGGCAGGCACAAAGGATTTGCATGGCCTCGTTTTTCGCGCCTTGCGGCGTGATTTCGCCATGAAGCGTGTTGCCTCCTTTTATTTTTAGTGATGCCATTTTTTTAATTCGGAATTCGGAATTCGGAATGCTGAATAGGGGGCGAAGCCCAGCGTCGCTTTGCGCTATTCCGCATTCCGCATTCTACATTCATAATTACATTTTTCCCATTTGCTGCATCCTCAGTTTATACGCCGGGTTGTTCGGGTTGTTCATGTTGGCTTTCAGGTTCGGCACCTTCTTTTTCTTTTTCTTGCCTTGCTGTTGTTGTGGCTGTTGCTTGGACTGCGGCTGTGATTTGCCAGTGGGCATCTCGCCAGTAGTGTTCAACTTCGTCTCATCAGGGATGACCAGCCGGCCTTCGCTGATGGTCTTTAGGTCGTCTATGATGACTTGGTCGTTCACCACGTTCTTGTTCCATTCCAAATAGTTGCGTTTCATCTGGCAGGCCAAGGAGTAGGCGAGCACTTCGCGCATCTCATCGTCCTCTTCCTTCGAAGCCGCTTCAACCATCTTGATAAGATACTGCCCATAGTGGCCGTACTTTATTTTATTATTTTGATAACCAATATGTTGTGGTTTTCTTTTTTGTGTTTCGGGAATCGGTGGAGCGTAGGGGCCGTCCACATCAAGGGTGTAGCCTGAAATCATGTAGAGGTGGTCCCAAAGTTTGTGCTCGTAGTCGCTCGATTGCTTGATGTTCGGGTTCATCTGCACCATGACGCTGATGATGTATTTGGCGGCCTCAGTGCGCTGCTGACGGTCATCGATTTCGGGCAGTTTTTTGATCATTTCCTGAATGCAGCGGCCGTATTCGGGAATCACAATCTGCTCTTTCTCTGTATTGTAGGTCAATCCGATTTTGTCCATCTTGTCTTAAATTTTTTGCAAAGGTACGGAAAAATATCCACACCAAGAAGCGTACATCAAAAAAAGCTGCACCGCACGTTTCGGCACAGATTTCTTAGGTTTTGAGCGTTTAAAGGTTTAGTCCTCCTTCTTTCTCTTCGTGTTTGCCGACGGGAAACCGCCAGTTAGCGAGTTTCCCAATGACTTGCTTGGGTTTTGTATGTTTTGAGAGTTTTGTGACATTATTCCATTACAATCTTCTGCGTTTCACGTCGTTGCCGTTGCAGAGGCGGACCACATATACACCCGTGGTGAAGTTGGCAGTTGACAGTTGACAGTTGAGAGTTGAGATTTCCTTGGTGAGGATTGGGCGGCTAAGGATGTCCATCACCTGCAAGGTGACTGTGCCGTTGATCATGAGCTTGCCGTTGCTGACGAAAGCGAAACTCTCTCACAAATATTCCAACTAAGTACATACCCATATTACTTTCCCTTTCTTTTATTGGTTAAACTTAATCTTAACAATCTCGCTTCCTGTGGCCATGTTTCGCTCTTGCTTGTTGTTTCTGAGGGTAAAGATACGACTTTTCCGCTAATGATGCGCAAGATTTCCGTTTTTAATTTTGAAATCCTAAAACACGATATCGTAGCAATCTTGGGCCAGCAAGTCGCCAAAGGCCTTCATCAACTGTTGTTTGTTGGGATTGGTCTTTTTGAAGTAGATGGAGAGAAGGATTTCGTATTCGCTATCTCCAGCCTCGGCGTTGATGGCGGCCATAGTTCCATCATTGTAATATTGGAACCAACGGTCGAACAAGTTGCGACGCCGGTGCTGCTTGCCGTCGGTGCTGTCGCACACCATTATCATCGCGTTTTCGATGTTTTGGAAAAAGCGGCGCAACACATCAACAACCGTGGCCGCGATGCGGCGGTCAATGGGGTGGGGTAGGGTGCCTTCGCGCTCTATGTTGAACGAGTAGGTGTTTGGCAAAGAGGGATATATGCCCACTAAAGGCATAAAATACAAGTGATAGAGAATGCCGTGCTTGGTGACGAACACATAGTTAAGTTCATCTATCTTTTGGACATTATACGGGAGTGGCGAATGTGAAACCATAGTAATCTGCTATTCGTTTCATTTCCTTTGGGTCGGCTCCGTTTTGGATGCACTCTCTCAATTCCAGCTTGCACTGCAGAAGGCGCTTAAGGCGGTTTTCCGGTATGGGTTTCTTTGTTTCCATTTCCTTGTGCTTTATTGGTTTCTGTCTGCAAAATTACACATTATTTCTGAATCTTGTATGGTTTTATGCGAAATTTCCATAGAAATCATCTGATTATCCCCAGCCTTGCAAACTTCAGCATGAGCATTTTCACGCCGCCTGCGTCGAAGTTGACGGAGGCTTTCTTGTTGGCCCCTGCGCCTTCGATGCTGAGGATGGTGCCGGCACCGAACTTGGCGTGCATCACGCGCATTCCTTCCTGAAGCAGGTCGGGATTGGAAGGCTCGAAGTTTTGTGGCACAGCGGGTTGGCTGAATGTCGGCCTTGCCGTGGGTGTGTTCTCTATCTTTCGGAAACCGTGTTGCTCCGGCTCGGCGATGGGCTTGCCAAAGCGTCCTCCGAAGCCGCCTCTGCCGCCCATCGGCGAAGTGCCTCTAAACGAGGCCTTCTGCGTCTGCTCGATGAGGTTGGCGTCGATTTCATCGACGAAGCGGGAACGCTCGCTGAGGGTGAGGTTGCCGTAGCGGTAGCGTTGCTCGGCGTAACTCAAGGTCAGTTTGGTCATGGCGCGGGTGATGGCCACATAGAATAGGCGGCGTTCTTCCTCCAATTCCTCACGGGTGCTGAGGCTGAGGATGCCGGGGAAAAGATTTTCCTCCATGCCCACGACATAGACATACGGGAACTCCAAGCCCTTTGCGCTGTGGATGGTCATCAGGCTGACGAAGTCGTTGTCGCCGTCGTCTTTCTTCATTTCGGCGTCGGTGAGCAGGGCCACGTCTTCCATGAACTGCACGAGGTCCACGCGGGCGGTCTCGCCGGTGGTCTCGTCCACTTGGCGGTCGCTGAACTCCATGATGGCGTTGAGCAGTTCCTCCACGTTCTCCACCCTCGAAACGCCCTCGGGCGAGTCGTCTTCCTTCAGCACCTTAATCAGTCCTATCGCGTTGGTGATGTGTTTGGCCAACTCGAAGGCGTTCATCTTGGCTTGCAAGCTCTGGAAACTCTTGATCATCACCATGAAGTCGCGGAACTTGTTCACGGTGCCCATGTTGAAATCTTGCGGAAACACGCTGTTTTCCATGCACTTCCAGATGCTATTGCGTTGCTCATTGGCGGTGACCATCATGCGCTCGATTGAGGTCTTACCGATGCCTCGTGCGGGGTAGTTGATGATGCGAAGCAAAGCTTGCTCGTCTTCGGGATTGATGACGACGCGGAAGTAGGCCAAGAGGTCCTTGATTTCCTTGCGGTCGTAGAACGAGAGGCCGCCGTATATCTTATAAGGTATGTTCTGCTTGCGAAGGGCTTCTTCCATCGAGCGGCTTTGGGCGTTGGTGCGGTAGAGGATGGCGAAGTCCTTGTTGGCCAAATGGCGTGTCATTTTGTAGCCAAAAATGCTGTTGGCCACCATCGTGCCTTCCTCGGTGTCGCTGTTGGCGTGGATGAGGCCGATGAGTTCGCCGGCTTCCTTGTCGCTCCACACTTTTTTCTTGATTTGGTCCTTGTTGTGCGCAATGACGCTGTTCGACGCATTGACGATGTTTTGTGTGGAACGGTAGTTTTGCTCCAACCTAATCAGCTTGTAATCAGGGTAGTCGTTCTTGAAATTCAGAATATTCTGGATGTTCGCGCCACGGAAGGCGTAGATGCTTTGCGCGTCGTCGCCCACCACGCAGATGTTCTCGAACAGGGCCGCGATGCGCTTCACGATGAGGTATTGGGCATAATTGGTGTCCTGATACTCATCGACGAGGATGAACTTGAAGTGGTTCTGGTATTTGTAGAGCACGTCGGGGTTGTCGCGCAGGAGGATGTTCGTAAAGTACAGAATGTCATCGAAATCCATGGCGTTGGCGCGGTGCAGGCGGTCGTTGTAGAGCTTGAAGAGTTGCGCCATCAGCGGCTTGTTCGACTTGCGGTCGGTTTCTTGGATGTCGGGGTTGTTGGCATAGTCTTCGGGCGAAAACAGGCTCGACTTGGCCGAACTTATGCGCGACAGCACCTGCTTGGGCGGATAGACTTTGGTGTCAAGACTCAAATCCTTGAGTATTTGTGTGATGAGTGCTTTCGAGTCGTCGGTGTCGTAGATCGAGAAGTTGCTCGTGAACCCGATTTTTTCCGCCTCGATGCGCAGGATTCTCGCAAAAATGGAGTGGAAGGTGCCCATCCACACGTTGCGTGCGTCGGTAGCGTTCACGAGTTGCATGATGCGTTCCTTCATCTCGCGGGCGGCCTTGTTGGTGAAGGTGAGCGCCATGATGCTGAACGGGTCTATGCCTTCTTGAATCATGTAGGCGACACGATAGGTGAGGGCGCGGGTCTTTCCCGAGCCTGCTCCCGCAATCACCATCACGGGACCTTCTATGGTGGTAACGGCCTCACGCTGAGGCTCGTTCAAGTCTTTCAATAGGTCAATCATTGTCGGTTCGTTTGAAGCGCAAAGGTAATAAAAAATCCACGACCATAGCCGTGGATTTTTCGTTTCTTCGTGACCTGGCTGGGGCTCGAACCCAGGACCCCCACATTAAAAGTGTGATGCTCTACCTGCTGAGCTACCAAGTCGACCTTGCTTCCCCTCTTCTAAGGGGGTGAGGGGGATTAAGCGGCTGCAAAAGTACTGCTTTTTTCGTTACGGTAGCCTTTTTCGCCAAAATTTTTTCTTTAATCCAACTCGCCTTTTCCCTGACGAATGATAACTATTTCATTTCCAGTGCAATCCACAACCGTGCTCTCCTCGTTTTCGCCCGCGCCACCATCGATGACGATGTCCACCAAGTCCTTGTAGCGGTCGTAAATTTCCTCTGGGTCGGTGAGATAGGGGTTGATTTCGTCCTCCTCATCGGCCAACGAAGTGGTCATAATGGGCTGCCCGAACTCCCTCACGATGTTGGTGATGATGGGCTGGTCGGGGATGCGGATTCCGATGGTCTTTTTCTTGCTCTGGAAGATGCGCGGAATGTTGTTGTTGGCCTCCAAGATGAAGGTGAACGGCCCAGGCAGGTTGCGCTTCATCATCTTGAACACGTCGTTGTTGATTGGCTTGGTGAAGTCGCTCAACATGCTGAGGTCGTGGAAGATAAAGGAGAAATTCGCTTTCTCCTTTCGGATGCCCTTGATCTGACAGATGCGCTCAAAGGTCTTGGGCTGGTTGATGCAGCCGCCGAGACCATAAAGCGTGTCGGTAGGGAAGATGATGGTGCCGCCGTCGGCCAAACATTCAAGAATCATCTTGACATAGCGCGGGTTGGGGTCGGTTGGGTAAAGTTTGAGTATCATAGGCTTACAGAAAAATCGCGCAAAAATAGTGAATTGTTGAATTGGTTGGTGTAGAATTGTTGAATTGTTTTTGTCGAAAACTTGAAAACCGTATCAAAATAATCCGTACTTTTGCAGTCCATCTACGGGGCTTTTCCCGCAGATGTTTTTGTTTTTATAAACTACTAAATCAAACTGTTATGGGAGGCTTCTTCGGCACCGTTTCACGTCATCCTTGCGTCAAGGACTTGTTCTATGGCATTGATTATCACTCACATCTCGGCACCAAACGCGCTGGCATGGTGACCTATGATGGCGCACTGTTTCACCGCTCGATCCACGACATCGAGAACTCGTATTTCCGCACGAAGTTTTGTGATGAGTTAAGTAAGTTCGTCGGTAACATTGGCATCGGCGTCATCAGCGATACCGACGCGCAGCCTATCGTGGTCAACTCGCACCTTGGCAAGTTCGCCATCTGCACCGTGGCCAAAATCAACAACTTGGACGACCTTGTCGACCACTGCCTCGACCAACGACAGCATTTCGCCGAGCTGAGCAGCGGCGCCACCAACCCCACTGAGCTGATGGCCCTGCTCATCACCCAAGGCGAGGACTTCGTGGACGGCATCCGCATCGTCTACGAGAAGGTGAAAGGCTCCTGCTCGATGCTCATCATGACCGCCGACGGCATCATTGCCGCCCGCGACCGCTATGGCCGCACACCCATCGTGGTCGGAAAAGGGGAGGAGGGCTACGTGGTGGCCTCAGAGAGTCATAGCTACATCAATCTTGACTACACCACTTGCTATAATGTGGCGCCAGGCGAAATCATCAAGGTCACGCTCGACGGCGGGGTGCAACAGCTGCTGCCTCCCAATCCCAAGAGCCAGATATGCAGTTTCTTGTGGATATATTACGGCTATCCGGCTGCCGATTACGAAGGCATCAATGTGGAGGAAACGCGCTACAACGAGGGCTGCGAGATGGGCAAGCAAGACCGCGTCGACATCGACTATGTGTCGGCCATCCCCGACTCGGGCATCGGCATGGCCTTGGGCTATTCCAACGAGCGCAGGGTGCCCTATAAGCGTGGCGTGGTGAAGTACACTCCCACCTGGTCAAGGAGCTTCATGCCTGTCAACCAGAGCCAGCGCGAACACGTTGCCAAGATGAAGCTCATCCCCAACCGTGCCCTATTGGAAGGCAAGAAGGTGGCCTTCTGCGACGACAGCATCGTGCGCGGCACCCAGCTGCGCGACAACGTGAAGATGCTATACGACTACGGCGCCAAGGAGGTGCACGTCCGCATCAGCTGTCCGCCCTTGCTGTTCGGCTGTCCATTCCTCAACTTCTCGGCCTCGAAGAACGTCATGGAGCTTATCACGCGCCGCTGCATCAAGGAGATGGAAGGCAACGACGACGCCAACATCGACAAATACTGCGACCCGACAACGCCCGAATACGCTAACCTCGTTGAGATGCTGCGCCAACACGTAGGAGTGGATACCTTGAAATTCAATACCTTGGAAAGCGTGGTGAAAGCCATTGGCCTGCCCAAATCCAAACTCTGCACACATTGTTTTGATGGGTCGAGTTACGGATTCTGATATGAATTAATCCCGATGCCCCTTGACAAGCATCGGGAATTTTTTTATCTTTGCGGGCGAAATGTCAGGGACACTGAAACAATCGACATCAATCATAACAAAACAACAAAACAATGGCAAGACCAATCAAAGAAACCCCGATTCTCTACGGTGAAGAGGCTCTGCAATTCGAGATGCGGATGATGGATCCGTTGCCGATACCACCAGAGATGCTGGAAAACATTCTGAATGACTACGAGTTTCTCCGCTCAAGATGCGTCAATTGTTCATTCTAAAGTTAAACCATGAACAAAGAAAAGATACAGTTGAGGCGACTTGGAGAATCGGATGTCGTGACTGGGTTCGACTGTGGCGACAACGACTTGAACGACTTCATTATGACCGACGCGCCTTTGTATTTCAGAGTGCGCTTGGCCACAAGTTATGTTTTGGAGGATGGCGAAAGCGGTGAAGTCATGGGCTATTTCAGCCTTGCACACGATCGCATATCGCTTACCGATTTCCCAAGCAATTCGGCCTACAATCGTTTCCGCAAACGTTTTTTTGCCCAGGGCAAGATGTTCAAGAGTTATCCAGCCCTTAAGATTTGCCGTCTTGCTACCGATAAGAAATACAGGGGCGAAGGCATTGGGGCTATGCTTGTCAATACCATCATCGGCTCTTATCGAAACGACAATAAGGCAGGATGCCGTTTCATCACCGTTGATGCGTATGCCGATGCTTTGCCATTTTATTTCAAATTAGGTTTTGCTCCCCTCTCTAAGGAAGACGAAGGTGCTGAAACACGGCTGCTATATTTCGATTTGGAAACGCTTAGATCTTGAAATCTGGTTTTTATAAACCACCAAACACCACCAATCAGCGAAAAATAACTCAGGAAATATTTTTTCAAATTAATCTCGATGCACCTTATAATACATCGGGATTTTTTTGTATTTTTGCGGGCGAAATTTTCAAGCACTTATAAAAAAACAACAAAACCCCAAAAGAACGAAAGGAAGGACAAAAACAGATAATTAAAAACAAACAACAAGCCATGTGCAGTTACAACATAACACTGAGCGATACTTTGGTGGAAAAAGTGAGACCTTCCTTTGCCGACGACAACGCCTTGCAGCTTTGGCTTCAGCAGCAAGTGGAGGAAATCTTGCTCAATCTTTCTTTACGGCAAGAGACAAAGATTCGCGCGAGGAAAGCTGTGACGGCCATGCGCCAACAAAGCGAAAACAATGGCAACCCTCAATTGACGCTCGATGAGATTAATGCTGAAATATGCCAAGCAAGGCAAAAACAAACAAAAGAGCAGGCTATTCCTGATGCCGTGCTCCGTCTGTTTGGCGCAGGCTTACCTTTGGACGATGACGACCTGAATGGGCGCAAAGCCTATTATCAACACCTTGAAGAGAAATACCAATGACTAAGCTTTTTCTTGATACAAACATTGTGATTGACTTGCTTGAAAAACGCGAGCCTTATTGCCATGATGCTGTGCGCTTGTTCTCGATGGCTTACAACAAGCAAGTGGATTTGTTCGTTTCGCCTATGACCTATGCCACCGCCTCATTTCTCCTGAGCAAACATGGAGCTGAGGGTGTGCGTAACTTGCTTTCCGATTTGCGCCGCTTGACACAAGTGACCACTGCTAACGAGTGTACTGTTGACGATGCACTTGTCTCTCAATTTAAGGACTTCGAGGATGCCATGCAATATCATTCAGCAATGCAAGCTGGTACCGAGGCTGTCATTACCAGAAACGGCAAAGATTTCACCAACTCGAAAATCCCTGTTATGACCGCTGGTGAGTATCTTACCATGATAAGCCCAATAAATTAAAGAGGAATCTTAAATCTTGAATCTTTAAATCTCAAATAATTAAATAACCAACAATTAAAAACAACAAAAACAAAATGAACAAAAAATTTACAAAACTGATGGCAGCCCTCGCGCTGCTCGCCTTCATGACGCCGAGCATGGCGGGATGGGGACAAACGAAAACAGATCCTGAAGTAACATTTAGTTATACTGCGTATGATGGTCAAGGTACAAGTGGATCAGGAAGTGCCTGCTCTGCTACTAGCGGCGATATTTCGATAGCCTCGACCAAAGCATATTGCGCAAGTAATCATGTTAAAGAATATTCGGGCAGCGAGATAACTTTCTCATCGGCTGCTGGAAATATTAATAGTATTGCTGTTACTACGTCGTCAAATGTCAATAATGTTGGATTAGTACCTGGTCAACCTGGTTCAATATCAGTTAGTGGAAGTATAGCTACATGGACAGGTGATGCTGCAGAAGTAATATTAAAAAACATAGGAAGCGGACAATTCCGTTGGACATCAATTAAAGTAACTTATGCGCCTTCGGGCGGCATCACCCACATCCTTACTTTTGGCGCAAATCCAACGGTAGGCGGTTCGCTTGTGGTGGGTAACAATTTGACAAGCCCCGCAACCGTAGCCGAAAATGATATACTTGATATTTCTGCCACTGCAAATACAGGATACAAGTTCACCCACTGGAGTCTTAGCAACAATGATTCAGAGTTAGATGATCCGGATGCCAACTCAACCACCTTCATGATGGGAACTTCCGATGTTACTCTTACAGCTCATTTTGCTGCGGCTTATAATGTAAATATCTCAAACTCAATTGAAAACGGAACAGTAGAGGCCGACATGGAAACGGCTATTGAAGATGAAATCGTGACACTTACCGCTCATCCAAACCCTGGCTATCATTTCACTTCATTTACCGTTACAAAAGTAGGTGGCGGTACAGTTGATGTGGAAGTTGAAGACAATACAGGTATGTTTGAGATGCCTTCTGAATCCGTCACGGTTGGCGCAACTTTCACAGCAAACCCCTCATGCACTATTACTTTTAACACTGGTACAGGCACTTGCGAAACGCCATCAATGAGCGGCCCCCAAGGTTCAAGCATTACTCTGCCCACAGCATCACCTTCAGCAGGTTGCTCCCAAGCTGGTTGGACTTTCGCTGGTTGGACCGACGAAACTGTCACCGAAACTACAACCGCTCCCGATGTTTTATTGGCTGCGGGTGAGGATTATACCATCACAACGACTGAAATCTTGTACGCAGTGTATCGTATAACTGGCAGTGGAAGTGGAACGACTATATTTAATTTCTCGGAAATTGCTTCTGCTAATCATTGGGAAAATAGCGTAGCATACACAGAAGTTACAATTGCTCCTGTAACAATTGAAGCACAAGGTGGTGGAAATAATGGAAAATGGTATACTTCTGGTGGCGGTTCATGGCGTATGTATAGTGGAGGTACCGTTATGATTTCAGTTGCATCAAGTAATGTGACAGCTGTTACGTCATCGCCATCATGTGAATTTACCATCAATAATAATGGAACCGCATCATATTCACCTTCTGCAAGAACAGATTTTACACAGATTAACGTCACCTACGGTTCTTCAACAATTACCTACAATAGCAATCCTTTATGCCAAGAACAGGTTGCCACTCCGACATTTAATCCTGCCAGTGGTACTTACACGGGCGCAAAAAGAGTGGCCATCGGTTGCACTACAGACGGAGCTACCATTCTGTACAAACTGACAGAAGAAGGCGGCTGGTTGACCTACAATGCCATTGATTCAATCACTGTAAGCCAATCCACCACCATCTGGGCCAAGGCTACCAAGACAGGAATGGACGATAGCGAAGAGGCTTCGGCTACTTATACCATCCAATACACTTTGACTGATAACATTGAAAATGTGACGGATTATTATTTATTCGATTACCACGATGAAAATTGGGATAATATCACTCCTGATGGAAACGGACAAGCCTTAGTGTCTTCAGGAGCACAGGTCAGAATTAGTGGCGGTTTAGCCGAAGAATGCTATACTTTGCTGGGCTTTTACGTTGTTTATGGCAACAACGACACTATATTTGCAACCTATAATACGGAAGATGAGGATCATTATTACTCATTCATCATGCCCGCAAACAATGCAACGCTTAAGGCTAAAACCAATCAACTGCCTCAACACACCCTGACTATTGGCACCTTGAGCCATGTTACTCTTGAATTGACTGCGGGTGAAGAAAGCAACGAGGTTCAATCTGGTGATCCACTCTGCGAAGGGATTCATGTTACCGTTATTGCTACTCCTGCTGAAGATTATGTTATGGAGTCTGTGAGTGTTGTGTATGGCGACAATCAATCAGTTGAAGTAACCCCAGAAGGCTCCAATACATACTCCTTCTACATGCCTACAGGCAATGCAACCATTACCGCGACGGCTGTTGAAATCCCGCAACCCGAAACTTACACTTATGTTTTGGCTACAAGCATCCAATCTGGCAAACATTACATCATCACCGACGGTATTAACAAGGCTATGGGTTCGCAGAACACCAACAACCGTGCTGCTGTCAGCATCACTATTGAAAACGGAGAGGCTACTGGCGATGACAATGTGTATGAGTTTGTCATCACCACAGATGCTACCAACAGCAATTGGTTCAACATCTTCGATGGTGTCAACGGAGGCTATCTTTATGCAGCGGGTGGAACTGGGAGTAATAACCATCTGAAAGTTCAAACTGAACTTACTGATAATGGAAGATGGACTATTGTAATTAATGAAAATGGTGTTGCCACTATTACCGCCCAGGGTGATGCAGCAAGAAAGATTATGCGCTACAATTCAAGCAGTAATATCTTTTCTTGCTATGCTTCAGGTCAAAAAGATATTTATCTCTATGAGAGAGTCTATACTCGTAAAATCAATGCTTACGAAAATGATAATAATCCAAGCGGCTGGTATCTGATTGCCTCACCTGTTACTTCTTCGATTACTCCTTCTGCCGATAATGGTTTCATCACTGATGATATTTCCAATCCGAATAACCGAACATACGACCTGTACTATTTTGACCAAACTGGTGGTAACAATGGTAAGGAATGGAAAAACTACAGGGTAAATAATTTCAACCTTGTCAACGGCACTGGTTACCTCTATGCCAATAAAAATGGAACCACCCTTGCTTTCACCGGCGTGCCTTACAGCGGCGATGGCGAAGTCGACCTTGTCTATTCTGAAGACAACGAAGATGCGAATATGCATGGTTGGAACCTCATTGGTAATCCTTTCAGCACTGCAGCCACGCTCAATATGCCTTTCTTCAAGATGAATGGGACTGGTTCAGGATTCACCTCCCAGAATGCCAACAGCAGTGTCGCCGCGATGGAAGGCGTTCTCGTTTATGCCTACGATGATGATGCATCACAACCTATTTCTACAGCTACCTTCACTGCTGCTGGCCGTTCAAACAGCGAGTCAGCCGCTATGGTCAACATTGACGTTGTGAGCAGCTTTGGTGATGTCATGGACAATGCCATTGTGAACTTCAACGAAGGCATTCAGCTTCCCAAGTTCTACTTCGGCACACAAAACGCCAACATCTTCATCCCGCAGGGCAACAAGGAATACGCCATCGTCAGCACCGAAGCCCAAGGCGAAATGCCCGTCAACTTCAAGGCTGCCGAAAATGGCACCTACACCCTCACCGTCAACCCCGAAGGCGTGGAGATGAACTACCTCCACCTCATCGACAACATGACCGGTGCCGACATCGACCTGCTCCAAACCCCGAGCTACACCTTCAGCGCCGCCACCCGCGACTACGAGAGCCGCTTCCGCTTGGTGTTCGCCGCTTCCAACAGCGCCAACGCCGACAGCGAGGCCGACAACTTCGCCTTCTTCAGCAACGGCAGCTGGATCATCAACAACGAGGGTGAAGCCACCCTGCAAGTGGTCGACGTCAATGGCCGCATCCTGAGCACCGAGACCGTCAACGGCAGCGTCGGCACGACCATCAACGCCGCCTCTGGCGTCTACATGCTCCGCCTCATCAACGGCGAGAACGTGAAGGTTCAGAAGATTGTGGTGAGATGATTGAATCCCCCTGCCCCCCTTAAAAGGGGGACGCGCAAAGCGGCGCAAAACAAGCGTCCGGCAGGCGTCCCCCTCTTGAGGGGGTGCCCGAAAGGGCGGGGGAGTCAAAAGACCCAAAACGAAACACGAATTAAACAGTAAAACAATTAAACAAACAAATAAAACCCAAACAACAAAGATGAAGAAATTAGCATTAACAATCGGAATCGTCCTTATGATGGGACTTGGTGCTTCCGCCCAAACCAGCTTGCTGGGTAAGGAAAACAATCCTCCCTGGCAGCCATGGTGGCAGTGATGACGTCGATGCCACCCCGCTCGGCACTGGCATTGCCGTGCTGACAGCCCTTGGCGCTGCCTACCTTGTGGGCAAACGCCGTCGTGAAGAATAATTGTGTTTTTTTCATTAGTTTTGTGAGAGGCTGGTGGCGCAAGCTGCCGGCCTTCTTTGTGCCTTCAAACCCGTGGAAACAAAATCTGTTGGAGGCTAAAGGAAAAATCGTATTTTTGCAAGGCGAAAGAAAAACCATGAAGAAAGCACTTCTCATCATCGGCATGATGCTCTGGCTTGTCGCCTCGGCAGTGGCGCAGCACCCCAAAAAGGCGGTGAAGGCGTATGAGGCTGGGCAAGAGGCCTTCATGCGGCGCGACTACCAGAAAGCCCACCAACATGCACTGAAAGCGGTGGTGGAAGACCCCAACTATGCCGAGGCCTGGCTCTTGGAGGGCGAGATTGGCGTGGAGACCAAAAACGAGGACTTGGCCATGCTCGGCTACGAGAACGCCTTGGCCTCCGACTCGATGCTGTTTCCGCCGGCGGCCATCACCTTGGCACGGCTTTACGACAAGCGTGGGCTTTACAAGCGCGAGATTCCCTTGCTGCGCTGGTATCAATCCCGAGCCAAAGGCAACTTCGTCAACGATGCAACCGTGGCCGAGATGCTCGAATTGGCCGTTTTTCGCGATGATGCACTATCGCATCCCGTGGCTTTTGACCCGCTGAACTTAGGCTCTGTGGTGAATACTGCCGACGACGAGTATGTCAACGCACTGACGTTTTACGGCGACCAGTTGCTGTTTACCCGCAAGATGAACCAAGGCAACGGGTTCTTTGAGGAAAAGGTCTTTGTTTCGCACAAGGATGTGGACCTCTGGGCACAGCCGCAACCCTTGTCGTTTGCTTTCTTTCCCGAAGACATTGACCCGGGCGCGGCTTTCCTTTCCGCCGACGGCTCGAAGCTATACCTGACCGGCTGCGGATGGGGGCGCGACAGCGGTTGCGACCTCTACGTTTCACACTGGGATTTAGGCCAATGGTCGATGCCAAAGCTGTTGGAAGGCAACATCAACACGGGCAGTTGGGAGTCGCAGCCCTGCGTGAGTGCCGATGGCAAGGAATTGTATTTCGTTTCGCGGCGCAACGGCAATGCCGACATCTATTGCAGCCGACGCAATGCCGACCGCAGTTGGGGCGAGCCGCAGAATTTGGGTACACCTATTAATACTAAAGGCACCGAAATGGCCCCTTTCATCCATCCCGATGGCCACACGCTTTATTTCTCGTCGGACAAGCACATCGGCATGGGCGGCTTCGACCTGTTCATGAGCCGTAGGGGAGAGGACGGACAATGGCAAACCCCAGTCAATCTGGGCTTTCCCATCAATACCGATGGCGACGAAATCAATTTTTTCGTGGCCGCTGACGGCAAAACGGCGTTCATCTCTTCGCAACGCGACGGCGGATTTGGCGGCTACGACATCTATACCTTTGAGCTGCCCGAGGAAATTCGTTCCGACTCGGCCAACTTCTTCTCCGGCGTGGACGTGACGGAGCTGTATCCTGGCGATGTATTTATGCTGCGCGACTTGCAGTTTGAGTTCAACAGCTCCGCGCTGACGGAAGACTCACACGAAGGCATACAGATACTGGCCGATTTCCTGAAACGGAATCCCGAACTAAAGGTGGAGCTTGCTGGCCATACCGACGACATTGGCAACGAGAAATACAACCTGCAACTGTCAGACGACCGAGCCAATGTGGTGCGTGAGGCCTTGATTGCCAAAGGCATAGAAGCATCCCGCATGACCGCAAAAGGTTATGGCTCATCGAAGCCGTTGAAACCAAACGACAGCGAAGAGCACCGCGCCTTGAACCGTAGAACAGAAATGATTATCATTAATTAAATATTTGAAAATGAAACGTTTACTCCCGCTTTTAGCTTTGGCCGTTTTGATGTCGGCTTGTGTGAAACCCGACGATCCAGTCCAACCTACCGAAATCAAGTTTTCGATTTTGGGCGACAGCTATTCCTCCTATGAAGGTTATGTCGACCCTGTTACCAACGACCCTTGGCCTCATTATTCCGAAATTGGGGTTGCCAGTGTAGAGCAGATGTGGTGGTACAAGGTGGCCAACAAGATGGAGTGGTCCGTCGAGTTGAACAACTCGTTTTCAGGAGCTTTGATCAGCAACTTCGAAGATTTTGAAGGGGGAAGCTACTATGCCCCAAACTCTTTTATCCGTCGCATGGACAACCTTGGCAATCCCGATGTGATATTCATTTTCGGTGCCACCAACGACGTGTGGCAGGATGCTCCTTTTGGCGATTATGTCTATTCCAACTGGACCGAAGAACAGTTGTGCTCTTTCCGTCCGGCTTTGGCCTATCTTTTGGACAATGTGCAACGGCAGTATCCCAGAGCTAAAATCTACTTCCTACTTGAAACAAGTCCTTGTCCGGGCGGCATCACTGAAGAAACCCGACTGAATCTCGTCGAGTCGGCGCACCAAATCAGCAATCACTACGGCGTGGATTGCATTGACTTGTCCATTCACAAGAATTGGTGGCATCCCGATGCTCAAGGCCAAGAGGACATTGCCCGTCAGGTGATAGAAGTGCTTGAGGCCGATTTCAACGTCTGATGCGGTATTGCACCGTCAGCTCATCGTTTGAGGGCGTCGGCACGTCCCAATAGGGCTTTTCGTCGTTTTCTGGGTCGTCGGTTCTCGAATCATCCGAATCGTCGTCTTCTTCCCAATGATGCACTTCCTTTTGAGGTCCTTCCTTGCGCAACAAGAAGGCCAACACCATTCCGATGATGGCACCGCTCAGGTGGCCTTCCCATGAGATGTTTTGTGGTCGGGCAAGCGAGGGAATCATGCCCCAGATGAAGCTGCCATAAAGAAACACCATAATGAGTGCGATGACGGTGAGTTGTCGGTTGCCACGGATGAACCCACTGATGATAAGAAACAAGTTGAGGCTGTAAATCAAGGCACTGGCACCTACATGCGTCGTGCTTGGGTCGCCAAGGCACCAGGTGAGCAGGCCGCTACCCAAGTAAGAGACGAGCATGACGCGATTGGCGAGGGTGGGGTAGAAGTAGTAGAGCGCAGTGCCAAGCACGATGACGGGGACGCTGTTGGCCATCAGATGTTCCCAGCCGCCATGCAGGAAGGGCAAGGTCAGGATGCCGAGGAGTCCCTGCGCCGTGTGCGGCACCAACCCGTAACGACCCAACTCCACATTCAAGGAAATCTCGACAATCTTCACCGCCCACATCAGTGTGACGAGTATGGCAGGGATGACGAGACTGCCGAAAAATTTCTTTTTGTCTTGTTTTTCTTCCATGACCGCAGTCTATCACAAGAATCGTTCCGCCGTAGAAGTCGGAAATTTTGGCAGGGAAATTATCATTCAAGTTTGGCACATCCCTACGGGATGCAAAAGTTTGATGCTGTTTTGTTTTACCGATAGTAAATCCCTACGGGATTAGCCAGACGCAATTAAGTTGCATCCCATCGGGATGCACCGAAACTTGAATTATCATTACTAATGATAAAATCCTGCCTCAAACAATTATGAGGCAGGATTTTTTTTCTCTAATTCTCCAAATTCTTGATAAAAAGAACTTGATTGAAGGAACTTGACTATTACGCCAAGAACGGCATCTTCACCACAATAGCCTTGATGAGCTTGTTGCGGATCTTGATGAAGATTTCGGTGTCTTTCTTGCTGAAGGCCTTCTTCACCAAAGCGGTGCCGATGTTCTTGCCAGTCGAGGGCGACGGACTGCCCGAGCGCACCATGCCGATGCAGTTGCCTTCGGCGTCGCACACTTCGTAACCATTGCGCGGAATGCCACGGTCGATCATCTCGAAGCCGACAATCTTCTGGCTCACGCCGTTGGCCTTTTGAGCGGCGAAGATTTCGCGGTTGAGGAAGTCGTTGCCGTCCACGAACTTGGTGATCCAACCCAAGCCAGCCTCGATGGGGCTGATGGTGTCGTCGATTTCGTGACCATAGAGGCAGAAACCCTTCTCAAGACGGAGAGTGTCGCGGCAGCCCAAACCTGCGGGCATGATGCCGAACTCCTTGCCAGCCTCAAACACGGCATCCCAAACCTCTTTGGCATGAGCGACGGGGATGTAAATCTCGCAACCACCTGAGCCAGTGTAACCTGTGGTCGAGAAGATGATGTTGTCGACACCAGCGAAGTTGATGATTTGGAAGGTGTAGTATTCCATGTCAACCACATTGGCCTTGGTGAGTTTCTGCATGGCTTTCAGGGCGTTAGGGCCTTGCACGGCCAACTGTGCCCATTCTTCGCTCTCGTTCTTGAAGTCTTCACCGAGCTTCATGCCGAACTTCTCTGCGATTTGGCTCATCCAAGCCCAGTCCTTGTCGATGTTGGCAGCGTTGGGCACCATGAAATAGTGGTCATCGGCGATGCGGTAGACCAGCATGTCGTCAACGATGCCACCCTTGCCATTCGGCAGGCAGGTGTATTGCACCTTGCCGTCGCTCAAAGCGGCGACGTCATTGACAGTGCAGTACTGCATGAACTGCTTGGCCAGGGGACCTTTGGCGCGGAACTCGCCCATGTGACTCACGTCGAACACGCCGACGTTGTTGCGGACGTTGTTGTGCTCTTCGACGAGGCCGGTGTATTGGATCGGCATGTCGTAGCCGGCAAATTCAGCCATCTTGGCACCCAGGTCGTGATGAATCTGGTTGTAAGGGGTTTTCTTCAATTCGATGTTTTCCATGTTGAAATGTTTAGTTGTTTATTGTTGAATCGTTTAAGTTATCTTGTCTTGTCGTGCAATGATTTCTTGTAGCTGGGGCCGAAATACATCTTCGTGTATTTCAGGTCGTAAACAGTGACCTCACTTGGTGTTTCGGCATCGACTTGTCTCTTCAGGGTGCAGCCATTGGCCGGGTCGACCCAATATTGGATGACTATGTCATTGGGGTAGTCGACGAAGAACTTCCAGCAGTCGGTGTCGAGCACTCTCTCCATGCCGACGTAATAATCGGACAGGTTGGTCTTGTCCACCTCAATGTCGAAGGCATTGAGAGGGAAGAAGCTCTTGCGTAAAGCCTCGATTTCCCAGTTCACGTCGTCGGTCCAGCCTTGTGAATCAGGGCAGTAGTACCAGTTTTGGCCTGTCTTGAGGTTCCAGAAACGGTCAAAGCCGCGGCCATCATTGTAGGCTTCATTCTCGTCCACTTTCACGTAGGTTTCCTTGCAGTCGTGGCTTGGGTCGGTCACGGTGATGAAGAAGTGGTTTGTGGGCGGATTGAAGGTGTAGTTGCCCGTGAAGGGTTGTGTTGCCGGTTTCACTGGTTTTACAACAATGGGCGCGACGTAAGGCTTCTTTACTAAGAAATCAGCGCAGGCTACAAGGGTGTCGTCTTTGCAGGTGGCAGTGATGCGGCCTTTGCCTTCTTTGTTGGCAATGATTTGGACTTGCTCGCCGTATTTGAGTAATTCGTACTCGATGACTTTACCGCCTGAGATGACGTAATCAATCGCGTTGCAGTTGCTGAAAGGCTGCCAAACCACGGTGTCGCCGATTGTCATCTTGAACTCCGTTTCTTTGTTTTCCTGTGCCATCAACATCCCGCCGAGGCAAGCCAGGACCAATGTGAAGAATACTTTTTTCATGTCAGTTTATTTAATTAGTTGTTTTCTGTTGTCGGTTTTCTTCCTGCATTTTGGGCAGATGCCTTTGAGGACGAACATGCCATGCTCCGTCTTGAAACCATCGGGTAGTTCAATCGGAGGGATGGGATGGTCTTTGAGGCAGATGATTGAGCCACAATGCAGGCAATGGAAATGCACATGCATGTCGTTGTCTTCCTGATGGTTGAGGCTGCGGCAAAGTTCGTAGCGAGTGCCTTCGGTGTCTTCCAAGACATGCACGAGATGATGCTCCCTAAATAGCGTCAGTGTACGGAAAATGCCCGACTTGTCAATACTGCCAATCAAGTCCTCAAGTTCGTTCATCGAGAGAGGACTGTCGGCGCTCGACAAGGTTTTGGCCACAAGGACGCGGTTGGCCGTGAGCCTCACGTCGTGCTGACGCATTAATAATATAAGGTGTTGTTCATCCATTCAGACTGCAAAGATAGTGATTGCTTGGAAGATTTAACCGAAAAATTCGATAAAAAACGCAGAAAACCAATAAAACCTTTATATCTTTGCCCTTTCAAAAACTATGTAACACCGCAAAACGAATTAAAATCAAGTCCTTATGAAACGTTTTTTTATCCTTTTTGTCTTTGTTTTAACAACATGTGTTTCAAAACTTTATGCTCAGAACGAGTTTCATTTTAACGGCACGTTGAGTGAGTTGTGGTCTGATGCGAGCAATTGGAAAGATGGTTTGAAACCTGATGGGGAACATACCGTAATATTCCTTCATGCGAGTGTGCGTGTCGACGAAAATGTCGTTGTCGACGACTTGTTGTATACCAATGTTTCAGCCGTCGTGACCGTTGCCAAGGATTGCCGCCTGACAGTTAAAGGAGCACTTGCACCTTTGTCGGAACAGCAACTCATCGTGGAGGACGGTGCCCAATTAGTGTGTGGGCATGAGGTGTCGGCCACAGTGTGCAAAAAGATTTCGCCCTACGATAATGCCAAAGAAGCGGCAGCATGGCATTTCATAGCATCACCGATAACGGAGGCTTTATTGCCCACCGATTTGGATAGCTTGGTTTACGAAGATGCCAATTATGAGCTGATGCGTTTCAACCAAAGCAATGTTGGCGGTGAATGGGAACGCTACAAAGATGAGGCTTATCAAGACTCGTTCTATCTCAACAATGGGCAAGGTTATCTCTATGTTAATGGATCGGAAGTGACAGTTTCGTTTGCGGGTCGAGTCCAGGCCAGTAACCAACCGATTTCGTTGCCGCTTGAATACGATGGTGCGTCGAATGTTGTCGCCAAAGGTTTCAATCTGGTGGGTAATCCATTCACTTGTGAGGCTTATGTGGATAGGAGTTTTTATAGAATGAACTCCGAAGGCACCGACATCGAATTGGTGCGTGCTTCGGCCAATGAAGCTATCAAGCCTTGCACGGGTGTGATAGTTCAGGCGTTGGCGGCAGGTCAGGAGGTTAGTTTCAATCCTTTTGCTGAGTCGACCACCGACAAGGGGTGTCTTCGACTGACGCTGAGCAGCAACGGAAATGTGGTGGACAATGCCTTGCTAAGTTTCAACGAAGGTGAAGAAATAGGCAAGTTCAATTTTACGGAACACACTGCCAATCTATATTTCACACAAAATGGCATGAGTTGCGCCATTGGTACTGCCGAAACATCAAGCCAGACATCGGTGCATTTCAGGACTGATGAGGATGGAAACTTTGTCCTCAACGTGACGCCCGAAGGCATAGAGATTGCATCGCTTTGGCTTGTCGACAACAAGACTGGCGCTGATGTCAACTTGCTGGCAAATCCAAATTACAGTTTCAGTGCCACAACCAATGACTATTCCTCACGTTTCAAGCTCTTCGTCAATACCGACCATGGCATTGCTGAAGGGATTGAGGCAGAGCCGTTTGCCTATTTCAGCCATGGAAACATCATCGTGTCAGAGCTGGAAACTATGGGTAAGTTGCAAGTCATTGACTTGTTGGGCCATGTCGTGAAGGAGACGGCAGTTGACGGATGTGTAGCGATGCCGTTTTCAGCCGCTTCGGGCGTTTATGTGCTGCGTCTCACAACAGGTAAAGGTGTGAGGATGCAGAAGATTGTATTATAACTCTCCAAAAGCACTTTCAAACACCTTTCTCATTTGTTCTTCGTCTCGGATAATTCTCCTCAATTCTTCCAATCGCGGCGCGTTTTCCGATTCTGGCAACCAAAGTTTTAGATAACCCGTGTCGGAATACTTTTCCAACAAATGCTCACGGAAACGCTGGTATTGTCCTTCCTTGTCGAGTTCAGGATGATGGTCGAGGCCGAATTGGATGGTGCGGCGGATGACCTTCTCGGGCGTGATGAGGCGGTCGGCTTCGGCCACGATTTTGCCGTAAATCGAGCGCGGCTCATGTCCCGACGAGGCACGATGGTCTTCGGCGGCTTGTGCCATGGTTTCGATTTGTTCTTCATCGAACCACTCCCGTAAGTTCTTGTCCTCGCGGATGATGCGTCCCGAAACGAGATGGTGCGTGTCGCGGCCTTCGCAAAGCCCCGTGTCGTGGTAGGCAGCGATGGCGTAGACCATGTCTATATCGACCTCATAATGCTCGGCCAAGGCCAAACTTCGCGCAATGACCTCCTCGGCGTGGTTGCGTTGGTGGGCAGCGTCAAAAAAATCGTAGCGGGGCAAAATGCCCCGCTCGACGTATTGGATTAGTTTATTGTTGATGTGGTTTCCCATAGTGCGGTTAGTTTGCCGCAAAAATAGGGAAAAATGTTATTCCTCTCTGCGTTTTTTGCCCACAAGGTAGGCAGTGCCAAGGGCTGTCAACACGGCAATGCCTGTGCCGAGCGGAGTGGCATCGACATCATCACTGCCACCATGGCTGCCGGGGAGGATGAACGGCGTGGTAACATCTTCACCATCTCTGTATCCTTCATCATAACTGTTTTCCTTACCCAGCAAGCTGGTTTGGGCGGAAGCACCAAGTCCCATCATAAGGACGTCTTTGTTGTTTATGTTTTGTTTGATTGTTTAATTCTGTTTTTATTCTTTTTTCTCACAAAACATGCAAAACTTGCTTTTCGTCAGGTCGGCTTGCCAACCGGCTCGCCGACGGGAAGCCGCTGGTTAGCGGGCTTCCCATTGACTTGCTTTGGTTTTGTATGTTTTGTTAGTTTTGTGACATTATTTGACTACAATCTTTTGTACTTTGACGTTCTCACCATTGACGAGGCGAATCATGTAAACACCAGCCGTTGCATCGATGGCTTTGCTGACGCTGCCGTTGATGCTCTCGCTGCTGAGGATGCGTCCGTTGATGTCGATGACCTGCAAGGTGGCTTGGCCTTCGTTGGCGATGATCCAGTTGCCGTTGCTGAAGAAGGCGAAGGTGTCGCTGTCGCCGTCAATCTCCTCGATGGAGGAGGAAGCGAACACCAACTTGAAGCGGCTCTCATAGTCGCGTGTGGTGGCGTTGAAGGTGTAGCTCGGGGTGGCGAGCAGGTCGATGTCGGCACCTGTCATGTTGTCAATCAGGTGCAGGTAGCTCATTTCCGCGTCGTTGGCGTTGATGCTGAGGGTGTACTCACCGTCTTGGTTGGCCTTGAAGTTGACAGGCATTTCGCCTTGGGCATTGCTAAAGGCGATGGCGTATTCTTCAGTGCCTTGCGGGATGTAGATGTTGGCAGCCTGTGTGCCGAAGTAGAACTTGCTCAGCTTGTTACCTTCGTTGAAGCTTACGATGGCGTTGTCTAAGGTCTCCATGTTGCTGCCGCCACGGGTAGCGGCGGTTTGTGCTAAGGCGATTTGGATGTTGCCTTGGTTGTTGGACTGTGCCAGAGGTTCATTGTAAAAGGTGGCGTTACCATTAACGATGACACCTGTGCAAGGAGCGATGGCGGCACTATTGTTTTCGGCTGCCACAATAACAGTGCGATCCGAGTTCAGCACATAATGGGGTTGGTTGACGTAGGCATTAAACGTATAAGGGTTGCCCACAAGGCTCCAGCTGTTGGCTTCAACCATGTAGCCGGCAGTGTAGGGCTTGGTGGTGCCGGTGAATTCCAAAGTGACATCGCTTGCGTTGGCATAGAGGTAGCCTTGGCCATTTTCGAGATAGAAGGCATCACCAACTGAACCACCAGGATTGATAGGTGTTAATCCTCCACCCATTCCTCCACCAGGATAATATGGTTCATCAGAGCCACCTTCATTGTGCGCATGGTAGTTCTCCCAAGTGGTGCCATTAAGCCTATAAAGGTCGAAAGAGTAAGGAACTTCCACCTCATCGGTAAGCATGTTGTCCACTTCGCTTGGCATGAGGTTCTCTTTCAAAGGAGAGGCGATGAAATACCATCCACCGACAGGGGCTGTTGTCCAAGCTCCAATGGTCTTTTTCACTGTGACAGGCGCAGCATTGCTGCAAATGAGTTGTCCGCCTTCCTCGATGGTGAGCGAACCGTTTCCTACTGATACGATGGAGGCTTGGGCGACATATCCACTTGGGATGGTGACATTGGCGTTGACAATGGCAACATCCGAGCTTGTTGGAACACCTGAAGGATTCCAGTTGGCATCCACGTCCCAATTACCATCTGTCGAGATAATCTTGTCAACCATAAAGAGACGGATTTGGTTCTTACTTGCAGCAGGAGTTCCATCACTCATTGAGTTCAGGTCAAAGTCAGTGCTACTTGAAACGCACAAGGCTTGATTGCTTTGGGTTTCAAAACAAGCAAATCCAAATTCTGAACCATACATCCCGGATTGGCTTTGGCCTGTCCTGTCATGAACGATGACGGCAAGGTTGCTGTTGCCTCTATAATTGAAAGGTGTAGACAAACTTATGGTGGTCCAAGAATTGAAACTGACATTTCCTGAAAACACCTTGTCATTGTCTGTAACACTAATCCAATCGGAATTGTTATCGAATGTTGTCTTGTTCGTGTGAACCATATAGACATCCAGATTGCGTGTCACGGGCATCCTTCCAGCGATTAAAAAATCGATAGTAGCAATAGTTCCAGCTTGACCAATCTCTGCGGCGGTATAGATTTGCTGAGACACAGAGTATTGTGCGTTTATCTTGGTAGGCAAATCTGTTATGTCGTCTTCACTCTCGCCAATGGTAATCTTGGCGGAAGGTTCAAAATCAACAAGTTCACTCCACTGGCTTTGACTATCACCATAGATGCCCCTGACATGGGCAAGGTACATGGTCTCAGGGGTGAGATTTGTCAGCGTGATGGTCGTTTCGGTTGTGAATACGCTACCAACAGTGACATATGGATTGAAGTAGTTTGATGGGTCGTAAATCATATATTCCACCTCCCAGCTGTTGGCACTTTGATCTTGCCATGTTAAAGTTGCGGTAGTGGCCGTCGTAGTCACCGTTTCTTCAATTCTTGGTGCAGGATAAGTTACACTGAACGGAATGCTCTTTGTACCGGTATAGTTGCCTGCGCCATTGATATTGAGGGTGTAGTTGCCAACTTCGTTAACGGGTGAAGGCGTAGTTGAGATTGTGAAATCAGTATTGTAAATCAGTTCTGAATAATTAGTCTGATTCATAACCTCCACATCTTGTCCATTAATAGTAATGTCGCTGCCTGTATATTCGGTATAATAGATACGTTCGTAGGTCGAAGGATCCGTAGTGGATGCGAAGCAATTAACAGAAACTCTTATATTATTGTTGTTAATGTTGTAGGGTAAAATAGTGAAGGTAGCGTCTGTGCTTCCAGCGTAAATACCATTGCCCGTGACGGTCAAGGTGTATTCGCCAGCGTTGATGCAAGCTCCAGTATAACTGACGGTGTAATGCTCGTTTTTGGTAAGCGTCGTTCCGTCAAGCAGAACCACGGGTTCTTGCAGATGGGCTTGGCCGTCGTAAGTGGCATCCACAACCGTAATGGTGATTAGATTGCTGAAATCGGTTGCTGCACCTTCCGCATAAGTGCCTCTGATAGTATCATTTTCGGTTGCACCGGTGAGGATGTGCGAACCAATCATCAAACCGGCATCGCTGATGCTGCCGCTGTTGACAGTATAACCCGTGAAGTGATTGCCTTGGGGCACGTTGAAAGCTGTTGTGCTCACCTCCACGCCGCTCATGTAATAAGCTACATCATTATATGTTTTAACAGGGTCAGGAAGTGAAATAGTGACGCCTTGGCCTGCCGTGATGGTGAAACCAACGGAAGCGCCGTCAATGTCGTGACCTGTGGAGTCATCGCCTGAACCCACAGCACCTGTAAGATTAGTATTGGCTGGATAGCAGTTGTTGAAATACTCATTATAAGAATCTTCATCAATCATGCCAATAAGGGTGCCAACATAACGTGATCCGGAAACAACGCCGGTACTGAAGTTGTTTCTAAACTTCGTGGTTCGGCCAAAGTATCCCACAATGCCTCCGACAGCATATCCGCCTGCCGTTGCGCTAACAGTTGCTGTATTGGTATTACCATCAATGATGAGATTTCCATAGGAGCTTCCACTGACAGTTCCAACGATACCTCCGTAGTTATGAGATGATGTTCCTGCACTGTGAATTTCACCACTGACACTACAGTTGGAGATGGTAGTCCAACCTGCATCTCCGGCGATGCCTCCCGTGATAGAACCGGCAGTGATGTTGCAACCAACAAGGTTTACATTCCTTACAAAGGCAGAGGCTAAGCTGCCAAACAGACCTTGGTATTGAGCGGTAGTGTTAATGGTCAAATTGTTGATGGTTTTATTGCCGCCTTCAAAAGTGCCACGGAAATCTTTATCGCCATTGCCAATCGGGGTCCAGTAGTGTTCAGCCAAATTGATATTCTCTGTCAGCGTGATGGTTTTATCCTCAAATGTGCTGCCATTATTTACCAAATAGGCGAGTTGTGCCAATTGTCCAGCCGTGTTGATGGTAAATGAAGTTTGCGAGTAATCCGAAGGCCATTCGGTGTCGCGGTAGTCAATCCAGTTGCCTTCAGTTTGTGCATTCATTGCCGACGGCGCAAAAACGGCCGTCATTAATGCAAAAATGATGAGTAAAATTTTACGTAAGTTGTTCATTTTGTTGATGTAATGTTTAGTTTATTAATAGATTTGTTGCTTCTCGAAAAGAGGCCGCAAAATTACAGAAAATGTCGATTGAACCTGCTGTTTTTTTGTGGAATTTTAGTCAAAAAAAGGTGACTTTTACGAATCGCCTGTAAAGACACAGGCTGGTAACCAAAAATCAGATGAGTAGATGAGCAAATTTAGTTTACATAATAGACTGCGAGACTCCGTGACTGCGAGTCGAACAAATACCCGAAGTCCCGTGTCCCGAAGTCCCGAAGTCAAAAGATATTGCAGCTTAATGTTGAACAGTTACTTATATGAAGAAGTTGGTTTCGTGAAGGCAACAAAAAAGAGCCAGCGGCATGACTCCGCTGGCCCTTTGTCAAAGTGCCGAGGTGTGATGACGAATCATCTCACCACGATTTTCTGCACCTTTGATTGTTTGCCGTTGATGAGGCGTAACATATACACTCCATTGGCAGCGTCAATCATCTTCTCACAACTTCCAGTGATTTGCTCGCTGCTGAGGATGTGACCAACCACGTCAACGACTTGCAGGGTGGCCTCGCCTTCGTTGGCAATGACCCACTTGTTGTTGAAGCAATAGGCGAAGTTGTCCTCTGAACCTGTCGAAGAATTCTCTTTCGGGATGAACCGCAACAGGAACCTTGAAGCATAGTCGCTTGTGTGAGCTTCAAAGGTGTAGTCGGAATCTTTCAGCAGGTCTACGTCCATGCCAGTGAGGTTGTCAATGAGGTGGAGATAGTAGAACTCAATTCCATTGCTGCTCACGTTGATGGTGTAGCTGTCATTCTTCGCGGCCTTGAAGCTCACGGCTTGCTCGTTGCCCTCACAAGGCACGATGGCGATTTCCTGATCGCCTTGTGTGGCAAAGAGCTTGGTGCGGATTTCATTCAGCGAAATTTTCTCTAAAGGCTCGCCCGTCCTCTTCACGATGAGGCGGTCGGCGATTTTGCCTTTTTCCAAGACTTCCACACGGATGGAACCGCTTGGGTTGGCCGATGTGCCGCGCCCCGCGTTGAAGGTGATGGAAGCCCCTTCATCCGTGGCTTTCACGAAGAAGCCTGCGCCAGGTTTCAACGGATTTTCCTCATTGATTTCGTCCACCATGAGGTCGTCCTTTGTCTCGTTGGTGAGATAGCAGCCTTCGGCCACGTTCTCGGAAGCATACGAGGTGACGTTGTGCGCAAACGGGTTGCCCACAAGGTTGAAACCTGTAAGAGGAATGTTCGGGGTGTAGCTCAACGGTACATTCACCGTGGCGGCACCGTTTTGAAGCTCTCCCGCAAACTCTAACGTTACCTCCTCAAGATTGGCGTACAGATAGCCCGTTCCGTTTTCAAATTCCGTGAAATTGTTTTCGGGCATTTTCTGGTTGATCCAATAGAAGGTCGGCTCGTCGTAGTAATACAGGTCGTAGGTGTTGAGGAGCAAGTCGTTCACTTCCGTTAAGTCCGTGTTGCCCACAAGCGGAGAGGCAACAAGATACCAGCCATTGTTGTTGTTGGTCCAAGGCTCGATGGATTTCTTGACCTTACCCCACGTTCCTGCGTTGGCATGAATCAACTGTCCGCCTTCTTCGATGACCAAACTGTTTGCAGCAGTATTGGTCAACATGTTCGAAACGGTCAGGGTTCGTTCATCGGAAATGGTCAAGATCTTGCCTTCCTCGATGGTCAAGGTTGAAACGGTAGCGTCTTCATCAAGCTCACAGATGCCGTTGATGACGACGTTGTCGTTAGGTCTGTACGGCTTGACATTGTTTTCCCAGTTGGCTACATTCGACCAATACTCATCCTCGTTGCCGAAGAAGACGTATGGATAGAGAGGATCGCCTGAGAACACCAAGGAATAGGTGTGGGGCTGAACCGCTGCAACCGTATCTACAATGCGCAGTTTGTCCACATAGACGGAATCGTTTGCGTAATCGCCAGTATGCAGGAGGATGGATTCTTGCCAGACGTTGCTCAAAGGAATTTCCACTCCATCGTTTCTTGTGCAACTCAACAACTTGTAGTAGTTTCTGCCTGGGTCTGCTGTCTCACCATAGTTCCATCCGATACTCGACGGATTGACCGTGAGGGTAACGATAGTGTCGTGCGCGGTGACGAAATGGTCAAACGCAACGCTTTCGGCAACATCAACCGACGAGCTTCTTCCATCGGAGAAGAAGATGTAATCGGGATAGTTGTTCTCGTCGGGAACATCGTCGACCAAGAAGTCGTTGATGCCACTGGATTTTGCACCAAAGGGGACAAAGTCGGTGAAGACAGCGTGGGCCAGCTTATGGATACCGACATGGCTGATAAGGCTCAGGTTCGGGTTGCCATAGCTGTCGTTGTGAACCACACTCGCCTCGTAGGAGACCACATGGGCAAGCAACGAGCTGGTGAACAGCCATTCGCCCACTTTCGTCTCTCCGCTTTCGATGTTTCCGAAATCAATGTCGCTTATGCGCAAGTTCACTCCTTGTCCTTGCATGTAGGTTCCATACAAGCCAAAGTTAATGAGCAAGCCTTGTTGGTTCGAAACAATGGTGGGCACCGATGAGCTTATCCTCACATTCTTTGCGGTTCCGGCACCCTTGTTCCAAATCCTTACGGCAAGTTCTGCTGGAATGATAGGCTCTGTCACCGGTGTGAGCGGATTGTCGCCATAAACATCTTCAGACACGAAGTAGTCGATGTAAAGATCAGGGCTGGGATGTACGGTGAGTTCTGAAGGATACAGTTCCATTACACGGGTAGCACCGTTCCACGGGTCAACAAAGGTGAAGGTTCCGCCAAAATAGTAGTCGATAGGCTCGGTTGGAGCGGCATCTCTGGTAGGAATGAACAGGATTCTGACCGTGCCGTTTGATGCTGCTGCCAAAGTGCCTGTGCCGTCAATTTCAGTTACGCCTTCCAACGACATGGTGCTGATTTGGAACAAGTCGGTGTGGTCGATTCCTTCGGCATCCTTGATGACGAAATCGAGGCCGATTCCTTCAACTGCATTGGTTTCATGGCTGTTTTGAACCGTGAATGTGCCGATGAAGGCTTCGCGCGTCATGGTCAGGCTTTGTGAGAACTGGATACCAACCCTCACATGGACGGAAGGAGTAGGCTGAACGATAGGAGGTGTAGGTGTAGGCGGGTTAATTGGGGGTACTGGGCCTGGAATACCAGGAGGAGGAGGTGTGCCGCCGCCGCCACCGCCGCCACCGCCACCGGTGCCGGGGCCGGGGCCAATAGGAGGCAGAGGATGGTAACAAGAAGTGCAACTGCCCAACCTGGTGTAGGCAAAGGCCTGGTTATAAATCAGGTCTGATCCACTCAAGTAACTGTATTGCACTCTCGTTTCTCCCCACTCGCCGCAGTCAATCTCGCCGAGGTTCTTCCTCGTGACCTCACAAGGTACTTCAATTGACTCGTGCGCATGGATGGTGTCGATGTAATTGTACAATGGCGTGAACCGGAAATGCTCGGTTTCCGCAGGATAGATGGTCTGATTGTAAGCATCAATCAGTCCGTGGTTGGTGATGACGTAGTTGAATGTGTAGGCACTGTCCATCTCGGTAATGCAAGCTGGTGCGCTTATGGTAATTACCGGGACGGGTACTTCAACGTCAAACTCGATATCCAACACAATCTCATAATGATCCTCGATTTCGGTAGGCTCTACAATCCACGAGTAAGTCACGCTTTGGTATTGCAGGAACACATCCATCTGGTTGGTGGTGCCAGCCTCAATGAGGACATAGCCATTGAATCCATTATGTGAATCTGCTTGGACGTTGAGGGTGTAGTAGCCTTCAGCGAGGCCTTCCACGCTGAAAGTGCCGTCGGCACCTGTAAAGCCGTGCGCCACCAATTCATGGGAATAATAGCCTGTCAAGGTCACTTCCGCGCCTTCCACATGCGGCCCGTTGCCGCCGTTGGTGTTGGTGGTGAACTCATCGGTGACGTCGACGAGGAGTGCGCCATTGGCTACTGACACCGCCATAATCGAATAAGGCAGATAGACGGAGTTGCCGCTTTCGCAACTGATCTGGATGCTACCCGTGTGTTCGGTCAAAGGCACTGTGCTGTCGGGAGAAAGCCTCAAAGTGAAGGTGGTTGTCTCACCCACTTCGATGGAAGGCAGTGTGGTTTGTCCTACCGTTTCCATCCAATCCACATCGGGCAGGCTGATGGTGATTTCGCCCGAGGCAGCCTCGCCGTGGTTGCTTATGGTCACATCTATGGTCTTGCTTTCTCCTCTCGTCATGGTGGTGTTGATTTCGGTCGGTGCAACTTCGAGAACGCTATGGGCTATGTCGCAATAGAACCACATGGTGAACAGTGCTTCGGCACCTTCGTCAGTGAATGCCTTGATCCAGACTTGCTGATACGAAAGCTCTGCCGTCGGTATTGTGCCGAGGGCGGTGAACTGGATATAACCTTCTTGGAGTCCGGCAAGTGTAGCCATCGGCGTGAAGGTGAAGTTGGCGCCTTCAGGAGCCGAAAGAACGTTCATTTGGATGTTGCTCAAATCGAAACTGTTCCTGTTCCTTACCTTGATGTAGCCGGTCTTTGGGATGTCTTGCGTCACGTCGCACAAAATCCAACTGCTGTTGGTCACGTTCATGTTCTCGTCTATGGTGATTTCGAAGACGTCGATGCCCAAGATGTTGAAGCTGTCGTGTACCACGGTGCTGTTGTGGCCGGCCACACCCGAATTGACGGTGTAGTAGCCCGACTCCATACGTTCCGTCTCGAAATTGACGCTAAACTCGCCGTTTTCATCCGAAACAGTCGACAGGATTCTTCTCGTGCCCATCACGGTAACGCTGACGTCAACGTTCAAGTCGGCAACAGGGGTGTTGTCGAAGTAGGTCACCGTGCCGTAAATCGGGATCACCGAGTTCATGGGATAGATGTCCTCGTCGACATAGGTGTTGAACTGGTAGATGTTGGCAAGGTTGCCCGACAAAGCGACGGACTGGGTGAGTTCTCCGCTGCTCACGATGAGGGTGGCATTGTATGACCATTGTGCCACCGTCGGAGTGAAGGTGATAGTCAGTGTGCCGCCGGAATAGTTGTTCCAGCCCCAATTCGTGGAATAGGAGAACATGGAGGCCTCATCGCCGACAATCTGGAATTCCAACTCGTTTTCGAGCATGATACCGCTCACCGTCATTGTCCTGCTCTCGCTTTGGGTCAGTTCCACCTCGCCAAAATCGATACTGTTGGTGCTGACTTGCAACTCAGGCTCAACATTGAGGGAGAAGCTCTTGACCTCGGAAAGGGTCTCGTTGCAATAGTTCCTTGCCTTGACGCGCCACTGGTAAGCCTGATAGTTGGACAACGAGTTGCAACTGTAGGAAGTGGTGGTCAAATTGGAAACGTATGGCGTTGAGGGCATCGGGTCGGTGGCAATCCAAAGATACAGGTCGTAACGCGTTGCACCCGAAACGGCATCCCATGAGAAGACGACGGGCATGTTGGTGACTGTGTCATTGTCGGCAGGCAACATGTTGGCAAACAATCCCAAAGGCAACGCACACTCGAAGTTGGCCACGGCAGCCACATTGCTCGTTACGGTGAAGGTGTAGTCCATATTGGTCGAAACCACTGCGCCGTTGACTGTCCAATTCACGAAGGTGAAACGCGAGTCGGGTATGGCGGTCAAGGTGCACTCGTTGCCGTAGAAGTACGTGCCTGTGCCTGTAATCTCACCGCCATTGGTGGGATTGGCTGAGGCAGTGACCTCATAACTGACTAATGAGAACTCGGCCACAAGATTGCGGTCGCCGTAAACGGTGAAGGTGTAGTTGGCGTATGTGGATACGGTCGTGCCGTTTTCCATCCAACGGATAAACTCATAGTGCTCATTAGGTTGTGCTGACACGGTGGCCTGAGAGCCTTCCTGATAGTCGCCGCCACCCGAAACCGTTCCAGCCGCATCGTTGTTGGCCGACACGGTGACGTGGTGCATGATGGGATCGAAGTGGGCCACAAAGGTTCTGTTCACATAAGCCGTGAGACTGATGCTGGTCGCCGTCGAATAAAGGGTGTCGCTCTCTGTCCAGTTTGCGAAACTGTAACCCGTGTTAGGCACTGCGGTCAAAGTGACGGGGTCGGCATAGTTGTAGGTGCCAGCACCTTGGATGGTTCCGCTCTCTTCGGGATCAACTGTGACGGCGATGGTGATGGTGGTGATGAAGTGTGCCACCAAGTTGTGGTGTTCGTAGGCGGTGAAACTGATGGTGGGTTGGGTGGAGACTTCCTCTCCATTCTCCGTCCAGTTGTAGAACTCAAACTGGCCGAGCGGAGTGGCGGTCAACACGACGGGGTCGCCATAGTTGTAGGTGCCTGCGCCAGTGATGGTGCCACTTTGTGTGGGGTCGGCCACTGCCGTGATGTGCAACTGTTTGATGATGAAGTTGGCCACCAAGTTGCGGTCGGTCTCGGCCATGAAGGTCAGTGTGTCGCTTGTGGAGACCACCGAGTCGTTTTCGGTCCAGGTGCCAAGTTGGAATCCCTCATTGGCAAGGGCGATCAAGTTGACCGTGGTGCCGTAGGGGAAGGTTCCTGCGCCTGTAACGCTACCATTGCTGGCAGGCACGGGTGTGGCCGTGATGTTGACTTGCAACACGGAGAAGTTAGCCTCCAAGGTCCTGTCGGCTTGTGCCGTGAAACTGATGCTTTGGTTGCTCGAAATCACTTCGCCGTTTTCGGTCCAGTTGTCGAACACGTAACCCGTGGCGGGAATGGCGGTCAGCAGCACATGGTCGCCATAGAGGTAGGAGCCTGCGCCATTGATGGTGCCGCTGCCTGCGGGAACCACAGTGGCCACGATGTCAATCTCCTGAAGTGCAAAATGGGCAACAAGGTCGTGGTTGTCCTCAACCGTGAAGGTGTATTCTGCATCTTGCGAGACCTCGACTTCGTTTTCCGTCCAGTTCACAAAGTCATAACCCGTGGCGGGAATGGCGGTCACAGTGCATGACGTTCCCTCTTCGTAAGCGCCTGCACCCTCGGTCGTTCCGCCTACTGTCGGGTCGGCGGAAAGGCTGACTTCGTAATAGTTCGGGGGAAGTTGCACGGTCAGGATGGCCACGGAGGAATACTGCAAACCGCAAGTGCCACCCACTGCGCAGCGGTAGCGGTAACCGTTCATCTCAAGCGGAACATTGCTGATGCTCAAGGTGTTGGTGGTTGGGTTGCTGTAGTGGTCGTTGGCGGTGACGTTGCTCCAAGAGGAGCCTTGGTCTTGGCTGACCTGCCATTGGTAGCCAGTGGTCGTGCCGGAGGTCTCGATGGAGAAGGTGGCATCTTCTTCCATTACCACGGTTTGGTTGGCTGGCTGGGTCGTGATGGTGAAGCTGAGTTCAGCGACCGACACATAACCGTTGGTATAACTGGTGGGCAACGGCGAGCCTTGGGGATTGGCGTATTCGCAGTAGGCGGTATTCCAGTTCAAGTTGCTGTTGCCTGACAGTGCCGTGAAGTTGAGGGTGAGCAGGTTGCCGTCGCCTATGCTGGCTCCAGCAATGGAAGCCCAAGCAATGAAGACCATGCCGTTGGCGGCGTTCACTTGCAGTTGGCCATTGCTCAGTCCGGGGTTCAAGCCTTCGTAGCCTGTATAGGTCATTACGTCGGTGTTGTAAGCCAAGGCCAGACTGATGGCACCCACGTTGTTGCAGTTGGTCACTGAAATCGGGATGCCAAACTCTATTTGCGAGCAGGTGTTGATGCTGCCTGCCGTGGTGGCGATGGTCTGGACAAGGGTCTCTACATGCAAGGTGGCGTAGTTGGAAGTGGCCGAAGGCTCGCAGGTGCCGTTCACCACGCAGCGGTAACGGTAGCCGTCCATCGAGGCGACCACGTTGTTGACATACAGCGTCCTTGAAGTAACGCTGCTGTAGTGTCCGCCGTTGGTCAGGGTTTCCCACGAAATGCCTTGGTCTTGGCTCATCTGCCATTGATAGCTCAATCCCTGACCCGAAGCGTTGATGGAGAAGTTGGTGCTGTTGCCTTCCATGATGGTCTTGTCGGTGGGATCGGAGGTCACCGTCGGCGGGTAATAGATGTTCACGCTGCAACCACTGAAAGAGGTCGGCAGGGCCACACCCGCTTGGTTGCTGTATTCGCAAAGCGAAGTGTTCCACGACAGCGAGGAGTTGCCCGAATTCGACTTGAAGGCAAACGATATCAGGTCGCCATTGCCGATTTGAAGGGTGTGGTTCGACGAGGCCCAGGTGAAATACACCGTGCCTCCGGTAGCGTTCACACGCATGGTGCCGTTCTCCAACTCAGGATTGGCGTTCTCGTAGCCGACGTAGGTCACCAAGTTGGAATTGTAGTTCAAGACCAAGGAGACCGCACCCACATTGTTGCAGTTGGTCACATGGACGGGAACCGAAAAGATTTGGTCGGCGCAACTGTACACCGGGTTCAATGAGGTGACAATGGTAGGGACGAAAACCTCAACCGACAGCGTAGCCGCCTCTGAGATTGCGGGCGAGGGGCAGGTGCCGCTCACCACACAACGGTATTGGTTGCCGTCCATGTCCAAGTTGACGTTGTACACATACATTCTCCAATTGTTCACAGAACCGTGGAACTGGTCGTTGGTCAAGTCTTGCCAGGTGTTGTCGGCAGGGGTCTTGATTTGCCATTGGTAACTCAGTCCTTGGCCCGAAGCACTCACATCGAAGTAGGTGTTCTGCCCTTCGGCTATAGTGCGGTCGGAAGGGTTGGAGGTGATGTTTGGCACAGCATACACGTTCACGGAGCCGTTGGAGTAGTTGGCTTGCAGGGCTGTTCCCGTCACGTCGCTGTACTCGCATTGGCTCGTGTTCCAGTTCAGGTAGGTGTAGCCGCTGTAGTCGGGGAGTCCGGTGAAGCGAAGCTCCAAGAGGGTGCCGTCATCCACGTTGACGGCACTCATGTTAGCCCAAGTCATATATATCGTGCCGTTGCTCTGGTTGACGAGCATCGTGGAAACGGCACTGTTTACGTTCTGGTAGCCTTCGTAGCTGATTCTCGTGTTGTCGAAGTTCAAGGCTAAGCTGATGGCTGCCACACCATTGCAATTGCTTACCGTGATGGGAATCACGACCTCATTCTCGGGGCAAATGGAGCCGCTGCCCACTGACGTAACGACGGGGTCAGCCGCCGCCCACATCCACGGGAAGAGACAGCATAGCAAAATGAGAATTTTATTCTTCCGTGTCATGGCATCTTATTTTTCAATGATTAACATAGTGGTCTTCACCCAGCTGTTCTCACCTTCGAAGGTGATACGGCAGCAATACGTGCCGGCTGCAAGGTCGGAGGTGTTCAGGCGCACTTCGTGCTTGCCTTCGGCTTGACGGCAGTTGGCGGCATCCATCACCTTCACACCCATCATGTTGTAAACCGTCACCGTCACATGGCCTGCTTCAGCCAACTGATAGCTCAGGCGGCAAACATCTTTGGCGGGGTTGGGATAGACGGTCATGTTGGCAACATCTATCGTGTTGTTGTTCAAGCCGAGGGTTGCGGTGACAATGGCTGGCATGGCAATCACCACGTCGTCAAGCACTTGGGCACTGCCGTCGGCCATCTCGGAATATGCGTTCAAGCTGAAGACGACAGGCTCGTCGATGTTGTTCAGGTCTCTCGTGCGCACCTTTATTAATATAAGCTCGTCGTTTTCGGCCAAGTCGATAGGCTCAAGGCTGAACCACACTGTGGTCAACGCGCCGTCGTTGGCACTGAAGATCAGGCTCTCGCCGGTGGCGGCCAGCACCACATCCTCAATCTCAAGGTATTCCTCGGGATAGGCGAAGCGCAAGGTGAGGGCACCCATCTCCACAGCATTCTTGATGCTCACAGGCAGCACAATCTCCTGATTGGATTCGGCCACCAATTGGCCTTCGGTCATCAGTTCAATCGTATTGTCGCGGGTGGCGGGCGTGTAGGAGCCGTTCACGTCGCCGTAGCAGAGGAAGCTCAGGTCGTAGGTGCAAGTGTTGCCTTCAACGCTGATGCCGTTGGGGTTGTAGTAGTAGAAGTCGCCCACAGGGAATTGCTCGTCGATGGCGCGGCGCAGGATGAGCATGGCGTCGGTGCCGTTGATGTTGCCACTGCCGTTCACGTCGGCGATGGCGGCATAGTTGTAGGCAAGCGTATCCAAATGGACGAAGTGGCGCATCACCAAGAGGGCGTCGGTGGCGTTCACACCAGCCAAAATATCCACGCCAAGGTCGGCATCCAAGGTGTTGTAGACACCCACGGCATAGTTGCTGAAGTCAAACAAGCCGTTGCCGTTGGTGGTGGCTGTGGCCATGACGCTGTCGTTTTCGCTGATGATGTTCATTTCGGCGTTGGCCATTACTTTGTCATCATTATAGGTGAAAGTGCCTTGCAGATGCTCGAAGTTGTCCACAGGGAACCAACTCACTGGCTCGAAGATGACGCGTCCATTGTTTCCATTGTCCAATTTGTCATAAACCAGTTCGTCGTCGATATAGTTGGCATTGATGTTGCCCCAGAAGTTGTAGGCCATGTTGAGGTTCGTGTTTTGGTTGTAGTTATTATCCAAATACATGGCATAGCCACCGTTGTTGTAAATGCTGCAAGCATTCTCGGCAGAACCACCAATTACAGGTGAAGAATAATGAGACATATAAATGCCGTGGGAAGCATTGTTTCTAATCGACGACTTGCTGACAGTGGATGAAGCATTATAGAACCTCAAACCATAACCATTAGAATTCTGGAAGGTACAATTTTCTATCAAAGATGGCTGGGTGGTGTATTCCATGTACAAGTTGTAACTATTGCCTTTCTCCAAGATGCAGTGCTTCAGAGAGGACTGTTGATCTGCACTATAGTCGCTATAGTCGTAGAAACGGAGACCTTCCCAACCACCCGCCTCGCCGTTCAGCGAAGTGAAGGTGATGGGCTGTGTGGCCGTACCCTCGGCGATAAGATTGGCATAATAATCAACATAAGGATAGGCGCCTTCCGTGAACTTCAACACGGTTCCGGGTGAAAGCGTCAGGGTGCCATTATAGATTCGAATGTTTCCAAGAACAGCATACGTGTTGGCAGCCCAAGTGTGGGTATAAGTGGTTCCACCAGATATGGCAATGTTCGCCACATTGTTTTCGAAAGTAACCGTATTGGTGAAATCGGGAATGTCAATATCGGGTGTGTTATACCAGATGCCATAGTTCGAATCCTTCAAGGTGCAGTTGGCGTAAGTCACTGAGGTGTTGTTGCTGCTGTAGAAACGGACGCAAGCCTCGCTGTGGTTCTCGAAGGTCGTGGAAACAATGGTGGGCTGTGAATAGTAGTCCACCGACAAGCCTCTTGGGGCGTCTTTCAGGGTGCAACCTTCCAAGCTGATGCTGGATTGGTACAAGTAAACATTGTGATCCGTGGCGTTCTGGAATGTGGAGTACATCACACTGGGTTGGTTGGTGTATTCGCAGTAGAGGTTGGTGACGGCATTCTCCACTACGCAATAGCGCATCGAGGAGGAGGAATTATAGTCGCTATTGTCGTAGAAGCAGAAGCCTTGCCAGCCGCCCGCCTCGCCGTTCAGCGAAGTGAAAGTGATGGGGGATGCTGCCGTACCCACCGCATAGAGTTGACCGCCACTCCAGTCACCCACATAAATGCGGCAACCTTGTTTCACTTTGATAGTGTTGCCGGGAGCGACGGTGAGTTTTGGGGAGTTATTGCCAATCCATACACTACCCAAAATGGCATAGCCATTGGCATAGTAATTCCATGTCTGGTTGGAATAGATTCGTCCTTCACCCACGGCAATGTCAGAACCGTTGTCGGCAAAGGCGATGGCACTCTCGTCGAAGTTGAAGGAGCGGTCGGGTGTGTAGGAATACAGACCGTAGAGGTTGCTGGAGCAGGTTACACCTGAGTAGACGGCATTGTGGCTATTTTCGGCTAAAGAAATGCCGCAGTTGGTGTTTCCTGTCATCGTGCAGTCGTTGAAGGTTGAAGAGGAAGAATAGTACATAAAGAGGCCGTCGTAGTTGTTGCTCATCGTGCAGGAGGTGCAAGTGAGCAGCGAGTTGTAATCAATGTACAAGCCTCTTCTGACATTGCCATCGAAGGTGCAGTCGGTCATGGTCGTGCCTGAGTAATAGCAATACATGCCGTCAACCGAAGACAGGTTGAAGTTGCAATGGTTGATGACGGAGGGTTGGCCGGTGTTATACATGCGCAGGTTGGCGTGGTTTTCGCCGTTGCCGGCTTTCTCAATGGTGGTGTATTCCATCACTGAGGAGAGGCCGCTGTTGTTGTCGCTGGCGTCTTGGTAATACACACCGTTCCAACTGCCGCTGCCGGCTTCAAAGGCGGTCAGAAGGATGGGGCTTTCCTCGGTGCCGTTGAAGTTGACGGAAGCGGCTCCAATGTTGAAGCCTGTGTTGGGCATGAACATGATGGTGACACCTGGGCCAATGTTGTGGGTGCCGGAGGTGAAGCTGATGGTTTCGGTCACCAAATAGGGGCTGTGTTCGGCGGTGAGGTTGCCAATCCAGTTCAGGTTGCCGGCCAATTGGCTGTAGCCGCTCAGGGTGAGGGTGACCTCATCGATGAAGAAGGCTTCTTCGCCGGTGGAGGTGATGCGGAACATGTATTGGATGTAGCTCTTGGTCTGGCCTACGGTCACAGGCAGGTTGGTGCCAGCCGAGGTCCAGTTGCTGAACACATGGTCTTCGTCAGCCGTGCGGTAGAGCACCTCGTAGGCGTAGGAACCGGTGTTGGTCAGGCTGTAGTTGAACTCGTCCATCGTTTTGGGCGTACCCACATTGAAGGGCCAACTGACGAAAACGGGATGGCCGGCGAGGGTGGTGGAGGGGGTCACGGCCATGAAGCGAGTGGCGTTGTTGAGGTTGCCTGAAAGGTTGATGCCGCCGCAGTAGAAAATCTTGTTGCCAAAGGCGAAGGAAGCGCCTTCGGTATAGCGTTCAGGCA
The DNA here is from genome assembly GCA_902782455.1 of uncultured Bacteroidia bacterium. Taxonomy (GTDB): domain Bacteria; phylum Bacteroidota; class Bacteroidia; order Bacteroidales; family F082; genus Limimorpha. Next base: position 106,394 of record CACZNA010000031.1, read on the forward strand.
GTTGGATGTCTGATAGTTGCCAATCGTAAGTGGCTGCATCGGCATCGGTATAGGTGAATTTGTTGCTTTCCAAAGTGCCTTCCTTGCCGCCGATGACGGTCAGGATGCCGTTGGTGCAAACGGTGGTGTGGCCATAGACGGCGTTGGGCAGGGCGGTATTGGTGGCCCAAGTGCCGAGGCTGCCGTCGAGGTTGACGGCGACGCTATACACCGTGTTCTTTTGGGTGAACGAAGCGTCGTAGCCGCCGGTGACGATAATCTTCGAGTTGTAGACGGCCACGGCGTGTCCATTGCGGGCTTCGGGCAAGCTGGCGACTTCGGTGATGCCCGTCACTTCGCCGATGGCGTTCACGGTGAGGCGATACACCTTGTCGGTGGCATCGTTTTCGGTATCGGTGTTGGCGCCACCTATTATATATAGGTTACCCAAGGCTTCCACAGCGCGAGCGCCCCAGCAGGGCTGGGGCAGGCTGACGGTGAGTTCCTCCCAGGAGCCAATGGAACCGTCATCGTTGATGAATGCCGAATAAATCTTGTCGCTCACGGTGTCGTTGTTGCGACCGCCGGCCACAATCAAGTGGGTTTGTGTGGCCACCACTGCCATGTCCTGCAAAGGTTGCGGCAGGGCATTGAGGGTAGTCCAACCCGAAATGCCGTTGTCTTGTTGCGTGGCGCGATACACGTTGCTCACTGGATTGGAACCATTGTGGCCACCCACGCAATACACATAGTTGCGCCAAGTCACCACTTGGTGGTTTTTCAGCGATTGGGGCAGGCTGGTGGTTGCGGCCCAGTCGGCAACGGAGGCCATCTTGTATTGCGAGGCCACCTTACCGTCCGCGATGCTCACATTCGAGCCGTCGCCCATGATGAAGTCGTTGTCGCTGGTCTGGACCAGATAGGTGTGGCCGTCAATCACCATTTCTTCGATGGAAACATTGTCAATGGCACCGGGAGGGTTGCTTCCTCCACCGCCGTCGTTGCGCCATGCGAAGACCATCTTGTAGGTGCCTTCCGTAATGTCGCTTCTGATGGCACTTCGGGTGCTCCAGTTGGAATTGCCTACCAATTGGGTATTGTCGTCAATCGTAATCCAACCTGAGGGCAGCCCTGAGTTTTGGGTAAGCTCCGTTGAGCCAGGCACTAAACCAACGCGGATGTAGTCATAGCCGCCTTCGCCATAGTTTTTCCAGTCGTATTGGAAGCGATAAGTGGCTTCTTCAAGGGTGAAGAGTTTCCAGAAATACACCCAGGTGGAAGCACCTGTGTTGTAGGTGTTGGTTTCACCTCCGTCTTGGGAGATGTAGACGGCATGGGTGCCGCCGTTGCTGGTGGCTGTTCCCCAATACCAGGCGTTAACGGATTCGCCGTTCACGAATTCCCATTCGCATTCAGAGCCTTCAAAGTTGTCGGAGAAGGGATTGTCTCCGTCCACAACTACGGCCGTTTGGGCCATGATTGCCAATGGCAGTGATAGCGCCATCAGCAGGAAGAAGTAAACTTTTCTGTTCATGATGATTTGTTTTTAATGATTAGTTGAAAATTTGTTTAGTTCGCTTTACATATTAATGAGGCCAAATTTCAAAAAAAATCGACTCATCTGGCTTTCATTGGTTAAAAAATCGACTTTCAATGCGTAAAAAAGACACCTTGAAATCTTTCATTGCGTAAAAAATTGTTTTCAATGCGTAAAAAAATTAAGGACGGGGCGGAAATTGGTCTTTCTTTGAAGGGAAAACCGTAATTTTGCATACATGAACGATGCTTCATTTTACATACTGTTGCTTTGTTTGGTCTCCGGCTTAACGCAATGCGCTTTGGCAGGAATCGGAGTCTTCATGCTCAAGTGTCACCGCCGCTATCAGTTCCAACGCATCTACGCGGCTGTTTTGCTCCTGCATTCCATCGGCTTTTTCAACAATTTTGTGATACTGGCCTGCCGCAATCTGCCCTCTTCCGAGTTCCTTAACTTGCTTTTGTTGTTTTTCGATTTTGTGATTGCGGGCGGATATATGATGTTCAGCGTTTCTTTGGTATTCCCCGACCGCTTCAAGATACGCCAACTTTTGCTTTTGGAAATGCCTCTCGTCATTGCGATGCTACTGTTTGCCATTACCCAAAACAGTATGGTTTTGCCCATTGTACGGGTCTACACTTTGGTGGTCTCAGTAGTGTTGCTGGTTTGTCTTGAGATTTCCATAAAAAAGCACACGAAAATGCTGCTCGACAATGTGGGCAACATGGAGTATTTCGACTTGCGCTGGACCAACTACCTGCTTGCCGTCTATTTCGTGGTTCTTTTGATTTGGACTGCCGAAAGCTTTTCGCAGCAAACATGGTTTTCGACTGAGTCGATGAACAACAACCTGCTTTTCGACACGGTTTATTGTTTCTTTGTTATAGCCGTTGTCTTGTTTGTCACGAAAAAACTGATTAGGCAAAAGGTGTTTACCCTATCCACAACCGAAGCCGAGGATGAGACCGAACCCCAAGAAATTGAAGCAAAGGAGCCTGTTTCCAATCCTCAATATCACAAAGTGTTGATTAATAATAACTTGGAAAGCGTTATCGTTGAAAACCGATATTATCAAGACAACACACTGACTTTGCAGAAGCTAGCACAACTTTTGGGTACCAACCGGCAATACTTGAGCAATTACATCAACCAAGAGAAGCATGAGAGTTTCTACGATTACATCAACGACTTTCGCTTGGAGGAAGCCAAACGCTTGTTAGAGAGCAAAGATGACGGAAACCAACACTCCGTGGAAGAGATTTCGTTGATGTCGGGCTTCAATTCCTACATTACATTCCTGCGGTCGTTCAAGAAAAAATACGGGCAAACGCCGTTGCAATACCTTTCAAATAAGTAGGTGGATATGATAGACTGCGAGACTCCGTGACTGCGAGTCAAATACCCGAAGTCTCGTGTCCCGAAGTCCCGAAGTCAATGGCTGTGGCAGTCTGTTTTTGAACACTTACTTGGAAATTGAAAATGGCAGAGCAAAGACTCATCTTTCCGAAATCTTTGACATTTACCATCCACCACCTCCAGCGCTTACGGTGGTGTACATCGAATTGACATTGACATTGGTGCTTTGACCGCCCGTGTAGGTGACGTTGCCGGTGTAGTATCCGTTCCAGTTGGTGCCGCCGCTGATGGTGCCGCCGTATTTCACGGTGTACGATTGTCCCGTTTGCAGTTGCGGGTCTGTGAAGAGCATCACCATATTGTTGCCCCAACCGCCGCCACCGCCGCCCGTGAAGGTTGGGCATTGGTAGGTGCAAATCACGGTGCCGTCCGATTTCAGGACTTGGATGGCGTAGCCGGGTTGCGTGTTGATTTTCAGCGTGGGTTGGGTGCAAACGCTTTGTGTCGGGTTGCTCGTTGCGCCGCCCGTGCCGATGTGAGTGCCGCCCGTGATTTTGAATTGGTTGTTGTCGCAGTCGAAGCCTTCCTCGGGCTGGCGCGCTCCGTTGGAGATGGCGAAGCCGCCGTTGAGGAACAGGGTACCGTTTGAATCGATGCCGTCGTTGTTGTCGCTGTGCGAATAGATGGTGCCGCCGTTGATGGTGAGGTTTTGCGCCGCGTTGATGGGGTCGTCGGTCTTCGAATAAGTTTCGATGTTTCCGCCGTTGATGGTCAGCGTGGCCTTGCTTTCGATGCACTCGCCGCCTTCGTTGTTTTGGGTGCAGTTGACCGTGACAGTACCACTGTTGATGGTCAGGTTGCCGCGACTCTTGATGCCCTTCGGGTTGGCGTAGTCGCCGCCTTGGCCTGGTCCGGGAGGCCAGCCGCCGCCACCGCCTGATGAGATAGTGATGCGCTCGCCGCTTGTGGTCACGTTGAGGATGAGGTCGTCGTCATTGCCGCCCGTGGTGCCAAGGGTCAGGGTGGAAGTGGTGTGGCTGTCGTCGCCCACATTGATGCCCTTTCCGCCTGTGCCCGAACTGTTTAAGGTGATGTTTCCCGAAAGGATGCTCATATTGCCGTCGGAGCGCAGGCAGGCCGAAGTGTAAGCGTCTTTGGTTGAGCCGCTGACGGTGTAGGTCGCGCCGTCGCCTTGCGTGGTGATGGTCATAGTGGCGCCGTCGATGGTCAGGTTGCCGTCCGTGCTGATGCCTTTGCCGCCGTGGTTCGAAGTGGGCAGGGTGATGGTGAAGTTGCCGCCCGTAATATTAATATCGGTGTCGCACTTGATGGCCGTGCAATAGGCAGGCACGTTCTGGTTGTTTACCGATTCCAAGACTGTGCTTCCCGACGAAACGATGGTGAAATTGCCACCTGTGATGCTGATGTCGCCGTCAGCCTTGATGCCTTTCGACATGTCGCCGGAATGTCCGATGCCGATGGAGCCTCCGTTGATGAAAACGTTGCTGTCGGCCTTGATGCCTTTACCGTCGGTGCCTGTGGCGGTCATATTAAGCGTTCCGTCGTTCATGGTGAAATTGCCCGACACCTTGATACATCTTTGACTTTCCGCTGTTGTATGGATGGTCAGGTCGCCGTTTTGGATGGTGATGTTGCCTGAAACGTCCAAGCCATCGGAGCCTGCCGACACAATGACAAGTGTACCGTTATTCCAAATCAGGTCACTACTGCCATGTATGCCGTCGCTGTCGGTTTCAGAGATGATGATTGTGCCGCCGGAATTGACCATCAAAATGCCTTCCACGGAGATGCCATGTTTGGCGTTACCCGCGATTTGTATCGTTCCTGAACCATTAATGGAGAGGTTGCCAGCCGCATAAAGGGTCCCGTTGATGGCACTGTTGGCGTTGTCGGCAATGGCTGAGTTGCCTCTGAGGTTAAGAGTGACAGCGACTGGACTTGCGATATTGATGGCCGCAGTGTTGCCGCTGGTTAATGATAAGTCGCTCAATGCCAAATAGAAAGAATTGCTACTGTTGAATGTTAATGAGCCGTTGGAAGAACTGCCTGAAACGATGTAAGGAACATTGGCCATAGTGGAGTTTACCGTGACATTGGTGCTGTTTGTGCTTACTGTCACGCCATTATCAGAGAACGGGTTGACCACATTCACATTTGAGCCATTATAAATAATGTATACCGTGTCGCCCGCAGGGGGAAGCTCCTGCAAAACGAAGGTGATGCTGTCGAAAGTCGTGATGGGGAAGGTGGTAATGCCGCATCCGGCTTGCATAATCATATTGGCGGGCTGACTGCCTTCAAAATGAATGGTGTGGATGTCGCTAACGCTATTGTCGTAAACCACTGAACCAGTGTTATGTAGGTTGATGTGGTACTCCTGCGCATTAAGGCTAATGCAGCCCAGCAATAAGGCTATGATAATCAAGGACTTTCTCATAACTTAATCATTTTAAAGGTTGATGATTGAGTTTTGACGAGATACAACCCAATGGGCAGATCGCTGATGTCAACGGTTTGGTTTCCAGTGGCTTCCATTGATTTGACCAATCTTCCGTCGAGGGCGTAGATGCTGATGTTTTCCTTGCCCTCAAGGTTGCGGAGCGTGAAAGCATCGTGAACGGGGTTGGGGGAAAGGGAAACCGTCGCGTCCGGGGCTTCCGAAATGCCCACGGTTTCGTCACAGGTAATCTTTCGGATGTCGGCCAACGGAATGATGACTGTGCTTTTGGTGGAAATCTGCTCGATGACGAGTTTCGTGTTGTCCTCAAAATAAAGGCGGTCGGCTTCAATCAAAGAGTAGGTTTGCTCGCTGCCATTGTTCAGGAAAACAACGATTTGTGTGGATTGCGCCGACATACGGAAAAACAGCCCGAAAACAAAGGCCGTCAGCAGCAATCCGCGTTGGATGATGTGTTTCATTTTGCGTTTGAATTAATGTAAAGCGCAAAAGTACACATTATTACAATATATGCGTCGCGGTTGCGAAGAAAATTATTTGAGTTCGGAGGCCAAATAAGGCCCCGTGACCGACTTTTTGCAATGCAACATTTGCGTCGGGGTGCCGCTGAAAATGACCTTGCCGCCCATTGCGCCGCCGCCCGGACCGAGTTCGATGATGTAATCGCAAGCCTTCAGCATTTCCAAGTTGTGCTCGATGAGGAAAATGCTGTTGCCCGCCTCGACCATCGTCTCAAAAAGGTCAAGGATGCGGCGGATGTCGTTGAGGTGGAGGCCGTCGGAAGGCTCGTCCATAATGAAGATTTTGGGTTGTTGAAGTGTTGTGGTGTTTAACTGTTTAATTGTTGATTTGTTGCGAAAACGATTCAACAATTCAACATTCAACAATTCAACAAGATAAGAAGCCAATTTGATGCGCTGCAACTCTCCGCCCGAAAGCGTCGAAAGCGACTGGTTCAGATGGAGATAGCCCAAACCGACCTTGCGCAATGGCTCCAATTTTTCGGCAATGACAGTGCCTGCAAACATTTCCGAGGCTTTGTTGGCGGTCATATCCATCACCTCGGCGATGTTCATTCCTTGCACCTTATAAGATAAGACCTCGTTGGAGTAACGCAGCCCACCGCAAGCCTCACAAACGGTTTCGATGCTGTCCATAAAGGCCATATCGTTGACAATCACGCCCTTGCCTTGACAAACGGGGCAACCTCCCTTTCCGTTGAAGGAGAACAAATCGGCCTTGGTCTTGTTGGCTTTGGCGAACAACTTGCGGATGTCGTCGGCCACTTCGAGATAGGTGGCTGGCGTGGAGCGCAAGCTGATGCCGATGTTCTTTTGGCTGATGTAGACGATGTCTGATTGTTTAATTGTTGGATTGTTTAATTGTTTAATTGTTGGGCCGTTATCGTGACAACAATTCAACGATTCAACATTCAACAATTCAACACCCTTTATAAAGCACTCCATCAGCGAACTCTTTCCCGAACCGGCCACGCCCGCGATGCCGCACATCACGCCCAAGGGCATATCGGTGGTCAAGTCCTTGATATTGTGCAAACTGACATTCTCCAAATGGAAAAAGGCTTTGGGTTGGCGCACTTGCTCCTTTATAGTGCTTGTTGCATTGAGCGAGATGCCAGTAAGCGTTTGACTGTGAAGCAATTCGCCGTAACTGCCTTCAAAGACAATTTCGCCCCCAGCCATACCCGCGCCTGGACCCATATCAATAATGTGGTCGGCGATTTTGATCATTTCCTTGTGGTGCTCAACGAGGATGACTGTGTTGCCGTGGTTTTTCAGTTTTTGCACCGACTTTTGCATCAGTAGGATGTCGTGGTTGTGGAGGCCTACGCTCGGTTCGTCAAGGATATACATCACGTCCGACAGCGGTGAGTTGATGTATTTTGCGATTTTGCAGCGTTGGGCCTCGCCGCCCGAAAGCGTCCCGATGGCACGGTCCAAAGTCAAATAGCCTAACCCGATTTCCTCCAAAGCAGCCAACCGCTCAATGGTGCCGTGTTTGATGTCTTCTGCAAGTTGATTGTCAATGGTTTCCATCCACTTGCGGCAGTCGCTGATGCTCATTGTAGTCACCTCGGCGATGTTCACGCCGTTGATTTTGCAGGAGCGGATTTTCTCGTTGAGGCGTGTGCCTTTGCAGTCGGGGCAGGTGCCCATCGTCAGCATCGGGTTGAGTACGGCGGCGTGGAGAAGGCCTTCCTCCGAATTGATGATGCTGCGGTACATTCGCGGGATGAGACCTTCGTATTTGGCGCTTTTCGGCCAGTTCGAAGGTGGGTTTTTCAGTCTGATTTGCGGCGAGTTGAGGAACAAATCGAGTTCTTCGGGCGTGTAGTCCTTGATTTTCTTGTCGAGGTCGAAAAGGCCGCTGTGGGCGTAACGAATCCATCGCCAGCCGCCCTTGCCGAAAGCGATGTAATGGATGGTGTCCTCGTCGTTGAGCGACTTGTCGAAGTCGACGAGCTTGTGAATGTCCAACTCACGGATTTCGCCCAGCCCTGCGCAGCGTGGACAACTCCCCGAAGGGTGATTGAACGAGAAGGCATCTGAATAGCCCACAAAAGGCTGCCCGATGCGTGAAAACAACAGGCGAAGAAGGGCGTAAATGTCTGTGTAAGTGCCTACTGTGGAGCGTGAATTGGAAGTAGGTTTCCTTTGCTCGATGACGATGGCAATGGGCAAATTCTCGATGTCGCCAACGTGGGGACGGCCATATTTGGGCAAATATTGCTGCGTGAATGAAGGGAAAGTATCATTCAGTTCCCGCCGCGACTTGGCCGCAATGGTGTCCAACACCAACGACGACTTTCCCGAACCCGACACGCCCGTCACCACGGTAATCTGCCGTTTCGGAATCCTGACGGTGACGTGCTTCAGGTTGTTCTCGGTCGCGTCTTTGATTAAAATGAAATCTTGGTTTTGTGGCATAAGTACTTTTTTATAGGTTGCAAGGTTGAAAAATCATGGTTGGGAACGATTCGGCTGAAAATTGGATAAGTTTTTGGTTGTCAGAGGGCTATATTTCTCCGTTTTTTGATTTTAGCCATTTGTAATGGGTGGCTTTCCCTTTTCCTTCCCTGCTAATGACTTGGTATTCGACTAATTTGTCAACCAAAGTTCGTGTTTGCTTTATGGTATAGTCGTTGGCAAAAACTTGTTGAAAATCTGACATGCTGGTTCTTTCTCCGTGCTGCATCATGTAATACACTTTGCGTATGTCACTGGCTTTGAAAACACCCTTTGCCACAGGTGGATAATACTTGAAGTAAGTATCAGACAGAACAAACTCAAAGTAAGAATCGGGTATAATCAACTCTTCTTCAAGCAGTTTCTTGATGCTATTGGGATAAAAATAGGTGTCGTTGTGGCAAGCGATGGAATATAAAGTAAGCATGTCAAACACGTTCAATTGTTTGTCAATCGCTTTTGAATTTTGGAAATCGCGGAAAAGCAACGCCAAATATGGCATGACAACGGTGGCACTTATTGAAAGTTGCACTTGATAATCATCGGAAGCCGAGTAATCGGGCAAAGCCTTTCCTTCCATCAGGCAGTTGCGGAACATGATGTCGACTCCTTGTCCTGAACGTTCTATCAGTCCGGTTTTTTCGATAACTTCCGTCAAAAGCCTGCTGCGTGGCGAACTGTTGACGATCAGTAAGTTATCTAAATTCACGCCGTAAGGGAACCCTCCTGAATTGGAAATCGTTATCTCGTCTGGGTATTGCCTGATGAAAATGTCGCCACTCATCTGAAAACTCCTGTGAATCATGGCATTTAACACGGCCTCGCGGATGGTTTCGCTGTTGAACGATGGAATGTCAAGTATTTGGGGCATTAGTTCAATGTGTTGCATTGGATTGCTTGCAGGTTGGTTGAGATAGCTCCAAACCTTGTCGATAGCTATGACAAGCGGTTCTTTGAACTCTTGCCTCGCGCTATGCCGGATTTGTGTGTGGTTGGCCCGATATTCTATCACGATATTGTTTTGAGGCAAATATTGGTTGATAATTTCGCTTTTTCCCAACAGAATTAATGCTGCATAAGTCAATTTACCCTCTGCATTCATTAAATCCAAATCGGAGAGTAGTTGCCCGTCAGGTAAAGTCAGTATGTTTGGATTGTTTTGCTTTTGGTAAATGCGGTGTCGCAAATTGGCAATCGCCGTTTCAGAAAGGTCGTTGATGGTCAGCCCTTCGCAGATGGTTGCTGAAAAATCAGGTGACTGCTCTGAGATGATGGCAAAATATTCCGCATCGTCCATTTCCCTAAGACTGTCGCCAATGCGCATCAACGGGACACCCTCGAAACGGAGTGCTTTGCCGATGGGACGCGATGGCACATTGATGACCAACACGCGTTTTTGTGTCTCGTCATATAGTTCTTCGGTCCTTATCCTGATATGTAACCTTTTATAAATTTCATCTTCCAAAGCACCCGTTTCACCTGCCGCAAAATCACTCCCAACTACTTTATGAGGAATGTTGTCGGTCATGCCTAACACAAGCCTGCCACCTCGTTCATTAGCCAAAGCGACGATGTAGCCTAATACGCAACGTCTTCTGTCTCTTGGGTCGGTGTGTTGACCGCCGGCAAAGGGGTAATTATGCGTTGCTTCCTTAAACTCAATGTGGTCTTCTTTTTCCCGTAATGATGGCAATTCTTGCAGTGTGCTCATGGGCATGATTTTTCTGCAAAGATAGTCATAAATTGATAATTGGGAACGATTGTATTAAAAATTAGATGTAAAATCTATAAAAATCTGTATATATAGTTGTGTGTCAGTGGGCTGTATTTGTTTAGTTATTGGTCCGAATTAGCATTTATAGTGTTTGTCAATCCAGTTTACCTTGCTGTTGTAAAGGTCAATGTAAATGGCAGAACTTAACTTTGGTTTCAGGTATTTCATCTTCTTGTATGGACATAATGTCTCTGTCGAGGATGACGAAATCAGCATCTTTGCCTACCTCAATGCTGCCTTTGCGGACTTCAAGGAAGCAACCTCTGGCCGCCCAAATCGTGATGGAACGTAAGGCTTGCTCGCGGGTGAGGGCGTTCTCCATTTGGAAACCCTCGGCAGGCGTGCCGTCCAAATGCTTGCGGGCGACGGCGGCATAGAAAGTGTAAATCGGGCTGATGTCCTCGATGGGGAAATCGGTGCCGTTGATGACCCAGCCGTTCTGTTGCAGCAACTGTTGGTAGGCGTAGGCGTTCTTGATGCGCTCGCCAAGACGCTCGTCGGCCCAGTCCATATCAGAAGTGCAATGCGTGGTTTGAATGGAAGGGATGACAGAGAATTCACCAAAGCGATGGAAATCCGAGTCTGCCACTGTTTGCGAGTGCTCGATGCGCCAACGTAAATCGTTTTTGCCTTTCAGGTACTCCGAAAAGATGTCCAAAATATGGTGCACGCCGCCGTCACCGATGGCGTGGCAACACACTTGATAACTGGCATCGTATGCCTTTTGGCAAACGTGTCGGTAGAAGTCGTCGCTTTCCAAAATCAAGCCGTCGTTGGTCGGGTCGTCGGTGTAGGGTTCAAGCAGTTTTGCGCCGCGAGAGCCTAAAGCACCATCGGCGTAGATTTTTACGCTGCGGACGGTGAGCCTTTCCTTGTCGATAATACCTTGATTCATAAAGTAATCCATCGTCTCGTCGTCGGGATTGACCATCGCGTTGACGTGTATCTTGAGCTGTCCAGCCTGTTGCAGACTGTCAATGAGTTTGATGGTGGCAATGTCTTGTCCCGCATCGGTGACGCTCGTCAGGCCGACCGCCATGCAGTTTTCTTGCGCTTTCAGCAAGGCTTGAACCCGCAATTCGGTTTCCATTTTCGGCACCAAAGCCTTGGCAGCATCGGCCAAATTGTCCAACAACACGCCCGTGCAGCGACCTTCCTTGACGATGGCCATACCGCCATCCATTTTCGTGTTTTCGTTAATGCCAGCCAAATCCAGCACTTCTTTTGAAACCAAAACGGCGTGACCATCCACGCGGGTCAATAGGACATTTTTATTTGGGAATGCCTCGGTAAGTCTTTCATTGTCAGGAAACTTGGCCACTTCCCAAAGGTTTTGGTCCCAGCCGCGACCCAAAAGCCATTCGGAAGGATAGAGGCTATCGTGGATTTTTAGCCGTTCAATGATTTCGTCGTAGGAGCGACTGCCTTTCAGGTCGGCCCAGCGGATGAGGTTTTCGCCGTATCCCGTGAAATGGCTGTGGCCGTCCATGAAACCCGGATACACCGCATCGCCTTGGGCGTCAATGGTTTCCTTGGCTGAATATTGGCTCGTGATAGTCGCTTCATCGCCCACGGCGACAAATTTTCCGTCTTTCACGGCAAAGGCTTGTGCTTTGGAGAAATCGTCGTCGACGGTGTAGATATTGGCGTTGAGGACGATAAGGTCAACGGGTGTTTTTTGGTTGCAGGCGGTCATAAAGGTCAGAATTGAAGCGATTAACGCTAAGGTTATGTGTTTTGTGTTTGTTTTCATGGTCTGTTTTCTATGAATGAGACGACAAAAATAAGGAAAACTGCATTACAGCCATTCCACTTTTCCGCTTTTGAGATTGTAAAAAGCTGCAACAACTTTGGCGCCAACATGAAGGACGATTTCGTCGTCTTCAATCAGTTGTGCCATCCTTTTGGCATGACGGCGTGCGTTGTCGTCGATGCAACAGCTTGTGTTGATTGAAGGTTTAATGCGTTTGGCTAAATCAAGGATGTGACCAGGCAAGTCACCGCCTTGGCAGGTCGCCGTGACTGCTCCGCAACTGGAATGTCCCAGCACGACCACCAATTGGGTTCCCAAATGCTCGACGGCGTATTCAATGGATCCAAGCACATCCTCGTCCACCACATTGCCCGCATTGCGGATGACGAAAAGGTCGCCAAGTTTTTGGTCGAAGATGATTTCAGGTGCCACGCGGCTGTCGGAACAGCACAACACCACGGCAAAAGGCTGCTGCCCCTTGCTGAGTTGTTCCCGCAATTCCGCATAGTCGTCTTTCGGCGTCAAGGCTCCCGAAACGAAGCGGGTGTTGCCTGCTTTGAGCAGGTCTAAGGCTTGTTGTGAGTCTATATTCATGGTCTTATTCGGAATTTTCTGCAAAATTACAGTAAATTTCGAATTGAATTACAAAATCTGTCGTGCAATCCAAGCGCAAGCCTCGGCATCGGCCAAGGCATGGTGGTGGTTGACCAAATCGAAACCGCAGGCCGCCGCCACGGTGTGAAGTTGATGGTTGGGCAGCAGTTTCCCGAAATGTTTGCGCGAGGCGCGACAAGTGCAATAAAACTGATAGTCAGGGTAATCCATTTGGTAGCAACGCATCACGGCCTTTAGGCAGCCTTCATCGAAAGGGCTGTTGTGCGCTACGAGAGGCAGACCCTCAATAAGCGGCTCAATCTTTTGCCAGACATACGGGAAAACGGGTGCATCCCAAACTCGCCCTCTTTCACAATCACCACGCCCACGCTGCACACGCTGGTGCGCTCGTTGTTGGCGGTCTCGAAGTCTATGGCGGCGAAGTCTTTCATTTTGAGTTGTAATTATTCCACATCCGTTTCACTGTGCCCGCCAACTCTTGACGCAGCCAAAGTGGTTCCAGCACTTCAAGCGTGTCGCCGTTCCAGAGGAGTTCTTGCTGGAAGTCGAAGGTGGGGCGGACTTGCAGGGTGAAAATGCTGTGGTCGGCGGTGCGCTCGGTTTCCTTCTGGCTTGGGTGCAAAGGCAAGGAACGCAGGTAGTTGGCTTGGTTGGCACTAACCTTAATCTTCACCGTTTCTATTCGGGTTCCGTCGCCACGGATGACACCGAAACAGCCCTCAAAATAGACCTCTGGACTGAAATCCTTGGGATATGAAAAAAGCTCGTCCGTCAGCTGGGCCTCCAAAACCCGGTCCAAGGAATAGATGCGTATTTTGCCCTCATAAACGCTGTTGCCGACCAAATACCAACGTTGGCGAAACAGTTTCACACAATAAGGTGCCACTCTGAAAGTGCTTTCGTGTTCTCTCCAATATCCCTTGTAGGTGATTTCCAAAACCTTACTTTTCTTCATCGCGGCCATCACCGTGTCCAAGAAGTCCTGTCCCGATGGTATGTTTTCAAGCAAAATGCGGTCGCTGAGCGACTTGTTTTCAAGTAGCGTGTTACTGACCGACATACTGTTGAGCAGCCAGCGTTGCAGGCCATCGTCCTCAAGTGCCTCGCGGTTCTCGATGTAGTATCGGTCGCCGTCGCTCTTGTCGCACATTATGACGAGGCCAAACATATCTTCCACCGTGTTTTTCCAAGTGTGGAACGTGCGGCGCGGAATCTCCAGACCCTCGCTCAAATCGGTTTCGAGCCACCGCCGGTTGATTTCCTTCAGGCTGATTTTCTTGGCTTTGTAGAGCGTCTCTACGAGCCAGACATATTTGTTGATTTGGTTTTTGGACATTTGTTTTGATTTAGTATTACAAGATTATTTGTTTTACCCATTCCATTATTCTCGGAGTAGCATCTAACACAAATTCTTGACCTTTTGCCGCAGACTGAAAATAATTGTCTTTCCATGATGACTTTGAATGATAACTGATTTCCACATCTTTGAAAAGTTCTGGTAAATTCCATTTGCTTTTTGACATTCCATCTTTTGTAAGCACTCTATCTTTGCGAAAGTTTAGAAGCCCACAGCCTTTGAGGTTTGGAAGAATAGTAAGTTTGTC
>CACZNA010000032.1:0-44224 GCA_902782455.1 uncultured Bacteroidia bacterium
CATCATGGAGTACAAATGCCAGCGCCTCTACCGCGATGCCCGTATCTTCTCCATCTACGAAGGCACGACGCAGCTGCAGGTGGTGGCCGCCATCCGTTACATCACCAACGGCACCTACCTCACCATCATGAGGGAAATGCTTGAAAACGAGGTCTCCGAGGACTTGAAGCCCTTGCAGAACACTGTGCGCACGCTCGTGGAACTCTATGAGCAGAGCATCAACTATGTGAAGGCTGCCAACAACCAGGAGGTTCAGGACTTCTTGGCCCGTCGTCTCTACGACATGACCGGCGACATCATGATGTCGTTGCTCATCCTCGACGACGCCACCCATGCCCCGCACCTCTTCACCCAGTCGGCCAACGTCTATGTCCACGCCGCCGAGGAAGACGTCATCGGCAAGAGCGTCTATGTGAAGAACTTCATCGAGGAAGACTTGGTGAACTTCAGGGCGAAGGCGAAGGAAGTGACGGAGTAAGAATCAGAAGATTAGTTGAAATGAAAATCGGTGCGCTTCAGGTTTGAGGCGCACCGATTTTGTGTTTAGTCTGACAACACTTGAAGTTTCCTATGTGTTTCCAGCTTATATTCCATCTCCCCTTTGCACAACATACAACTGCAAGACGTGCCGGTGGAAATGCAGTTTTACGGTTTCAAACATCCTATCGGCACCACCCAAACGCCGTCTTTCGGGCGACGATAGGAGTAATCGCCTACAGCCGTTAGCACCATCATAAAGGAAGGCGACGGCATCTTTTCCGGGTTGATTTTTTTTGCCAAATCGCACAACGTGGATGCGCCTTTTTCAACAAGGTCAGGACCGCCCAACTTGATTTCAATTAGGCCGTATGTCCCATCGCGACGATGCAATACGGCATCACATTCCAACCCTGCCGCATTGCGGAAATGAAACACGTTGCCCGACAAGGCATCGGCATAGATACGCAAGTCGCGGACGGCCAACGATTCAAAAAAGAGGCCGAATGTCTTGAGGTCGTTCATCAAGTCTTTCGGGCCGATGGATAATGCACTGGTTGCAATACTCGGATCGATGAAATAACGGGTGTCTGAGGTTTGAATCGCCACTTTGCTTCTCAGATTGGGATTCCACGCAGGCATATCCTCTATGACGAACAGTTTTTTCAAGGCGTCCACATAATCCGATACGGTCTCGTATGTAATGGATTGGTTGTCGTTCTCTTTAATGTCCTCGCTCAGTCGGCTGAAACTGACCGCACATCCTTGGTTCCGTGCGTATGAACGCAGCAAGAGCCGAGTGCGTTCACTGCTTCGGCGGACGTTATCGATCCGATGAATGTCATTCTTGTAGATGGCTTCGTAATAGTCGCGGGCTTCGTCTAAGGCGATTTCACCTTTCATCATAGTGGAAAGCGGCCATCCGCCCCTACACACTAAGTAAGCGATCTGTTCTATGTGAAGCGGGTTGTTTTGTGGTTCCATCGATTTGTTGTCAAACAAGTCGCTTAAACTAACCGTACCGTTTGATTCTCCTGATTCCCAAAGGCTCATAGGTCGCATACTGATACGTCCGATTCTGCCCGTTCCGCTATGGTGGATTTCTTCTTGTTGTGGAGGCACACTGCTTCCTGTCAAAATGAATTGCCCAAACGCTTGCCGTTTGTCCACTTCCGAGCGTACCATATCCCAAAGTGCAGGAATGGTTTGCCATTCGTCTATCAGCCTTGGAGTGTTGCCTGCCAAAAGTACGGTTGGATTGACTTGCAATGCGGTTTGCGCCTCAGCGAAGGTAACACTATCGCCCAAATCCAACAGACTGTTTGCAAATTGTTTGGCTGTGGTTGTTTTGCCGCACCATTTCGGGCCTTCTATCAAGATGGCTCCTTTGCCTTGTAATCTGCGCTCAAGTAAACTGTCAGCAATACGCTTTTTGTAATTTACTTTTTTTGTCATAAAACTTCTGTCCTAAGATTCGCCGCAAAACTACTCAAAATAAATGAAATACAAAAACTATTCCGCAACTTTTATCTGTTTTATTCCGCAACTTTTAGGAATTTCACTCCGCAACTTTTATCTATTTCATTCCGCAACTTTTAGAAATGACGATTACTTTCCGCGAAACAATCCCCATCTCCGTCTCCATCCTCACCAAATAAACGCCCCTCTCCAAACCCTCAATGCGGCACTCCGTTCCGTTGGTTTCAATGACCTTCACCAAACGGCCGTCAACGGAATAAACCGAAACCTGTTTCAGCCCATCGCAAAGGATGGTGAAATTGCCATTAGAAGGGTTCGGGAAAATTTCAGCCTCAATGCTTTGCTCGTTGATGCCGTCGTAGGCTTCCACGGCATTCACGGCGGCCAAGGCATCCACGCGACCCACGCCGGTGACGTTGCTTTTGGTGGGTGTCAGCTTGACGGAGGTCTCTTCCAAAATGCGGCAAATCTCTGCTGGTGTCAGCTCAGGGTTCTTTTGCAGCATCAGGGCGACGATGCCCGCCACGCATGGTGTGGCCTGCGAGGTGCCGTCCATATTGGTGTAGCCGCTGGTGTTTTCGTAATCCAACGACTTGATGCCCACGCCGGGGGCGCACACGTCGGGACGGATGAGGCCGATGCCGGGGTTGTAGGCGTAGTCGCCAAACTCGGTGTCTTGCCAAGTGACAGGGCCTTGCGAGGTGAAGTCAGCGGCAGCGTCATTATAGTTCACGGCACCGACGGCCACCACGCAACTCAAGGGGCCGGGATTGGCCATTTGGTCGGGGTCGAGGTAAGGCGGAGGACAACTGGCCGGCACGCGCACGTTGTTGGGTATCGGGTACATCATCTGAAGGATGTTAATACCTTCATTTCCAGCACAGACCAATGCCACGATGCCTGCATCCAAGATGGCTTCGCAGGTGCGGCGCAAGATTTCCTTGTCGGCAACTCCTGCACCCACCATGCCCAACGACATGCTAATCAAGTCGCAGCCGTGCTCCACCGACCATTCCATGCCGCCGGCGATGTTCACCGCGCCGCCAAAGCCATCGCCACGGATGCTCTTGACGCACATCAAGGTGGCCTCGGGCGCGATGCCTGTCAGCGATCCTGCCGTGCCGTCGCCTAACACCGTGCCTGCGCAATGCGTCCCGTGGCCTTTGTCGTCCATCGGGTCGTTGTCGTTGTTCACGATGTCATAGCCGTGGTGCGGAAACTCCTCGCCGCCGTCCCAAAGGTGGTCAGCAAGGTCGAGGTGGTTATAGTTCACTCCCGAATCGACGACGGCCACCACGACACCTGCACCCGTGTAGCCCAGTTCCCACACTTGGTCGGCCTTCACCTTCGTGATGTTTGGCGTGGTTTCGCGCGTGTCGGATGCCGGTTTGGGCGTTTCGCCTTCGGCAATCCATTGGTGCTGGGTGTTGAGAGTAATGGTTTCAATGTCAGTGCGTTCAGCGAGATCAAGAATGGCTGTTTTTGTGGCTTCAAAATACAGCGTATTGGCCGACCAAAGGCTGCGCACGGAAGAAACCATGCCGTGATTTTCCATCTCGGCGAGGGTGCGCTTCAAGTCGTGTTGCGAAGCCTCTGCAAAGGCTTTCAACTCCTTGACGACGAAGTCTCTGCGCTCGGCTTTTGTTGGGAAGAAGTCGGCTTTTCGGCTCAACTGCGAGCGGTCGTATTGCGCTTTCATCAGCACGACGACTTCGATTCGCTCGTCATCGCTGCGGCGGTTCATTTCTTGGCTCAAAAGTGGGTCGAGACAGCCTTGGGCAAAACCCATCAGGCAGACTGACAACAGAATAGTGATAAGGACAATTCTTTTCATAGATTATAGTTTTACGATTTTGTTCATGATGACACCGTTCTCTGTGTCGATTTTCAATAAATAAACGCCGTTCATCAAGCCTTCGATACGACACTCGTTACCATTCACTTCGATGGTTTTCAGTAACTTGCCATCAAAAGAAAACACGGAAATTGCTTGGATTCCTTCACAGGCAACGGTGAAATCGCCCGTGCTCGGATTGGGATAAACTTGCGCTTCATTTCGTATCTCTTCAATCC
This sequence comes from uncultured Bacteroidia bacterium, assembly GCA_902782455.1. Lineage (GTDB taxonomy): Bacteria > Bacteroidota > Bacteroidia > Bacteroidales > F082 > Limimorpha. Next base: position 4,030 of record CACZNA010000032.1, read on the forward strand.
TGTCATAGTCCACGGCATTCACGGCAGCCAAAGCATCCAAAAGACCGGATCCGAAGTCGTTGCTCTTGTGCTCAGTGAGTTTCACGGCGGTGCGCTCCAGAATCTCGTCGATTTGCGCGGGCGTGAGTTCGTGGTTTTTGGAGAGCATCAGTGCAATGGAACCTGCCACCAAAGGCGTTGCCATCGAAGTGCCGTCCATCAAGGTGTAGCCATCGGTAGTGTTGAAGTCCAATGACTTGATTTGCACACCTGGAGCGCAAATGTCGGGGCGAATGAGGCCGATTTCTGTCGTGCTGCCCGCCGTATAGGGATAGTCATTGAATGCAGTCACGTCTGTCCATTGCGAAGGGCCTTCGGACGAGAATGCGGCAATGGTGTTGTCGTAATTCACCGCGCCCACGCAAATCACGCAGCTTGTTCCTCCTGCATTAACCAACTGGTCTTCATGTAGATGCGGCGGTGGGCAGTCGCCCGGAGTATAGATGTTGTTCGGCACGGGCACCATGAACTGCATCTGGCGAATGTTGCCTGCACAGGCTGCCACCACCACGCCTGCCGCCAAAGTGTTGTCGCAGGCTTGGCGCGTCATCAGTTTCTGTGCAGGGTTGGGTTGGGGTCGGCCCAACGACATATTCATCACATCGGCACCATGCTCCAAAGCGAACTGCATGGCAGCCACCCAATGGGTTTCCTCGCCAACGCCCTCGTTGTTGAAGGTTTTCAACGCCATGATGGTGGCCTCTGGAGCGATGCCCGTCTGTGAACCGGAAGCTCCTGTGCCACAAATGGTTCCGGCCACATGCGTACCGTGTCCCCAATCATCGGAAGGGTCGTTGTCGTGGTAGTAGAAATCGTAGCCGTGGTTGGGATATTCAGCGCCGCCGTCCCAAAAGCGACCGGCCAAGTCGGCATGGTCAAGGCGGATGCCCGTGTCAATGACAGCAATCAAAACACCTGCGCCCTTGTAGCCTTGTTCCCACGCTTGCGGCGCATTGACTTGCAGCAGGTTTTGGGTGATTTCGCGTCCATTGCCTCTCGGGGCAGGCGTGGCCTCATTTTCAAAAATCCATTGGGTTTCTTGGATTCACAAGCCAAAACGACTGGATGTCGTCCACCATGCCGTTGCGCTCCATCTCGTTCAAAAGTCCAACCAACTCATATTGAGTGGTTTCTGCCTGACGTTTCAGGGTCTCGATGACAAATTGCCGCTTTTCCTGTTTGGAGCCGAAAAACTCAGCCTCACGAAGCAAAGCCATTGCGTCGGATTGCTCTGAAAGGAGGATGACAACCTTTGTTTTCTCTTCATTGCCAATGCGTTGCATCTCCGCTTCAAGTTCGGGGTCGATGACGGGCATGGGAAAGCCTGCAAAACAATAGCAAAGCATCAAAACGGAGAATAATAGTCTTTTCATAATTTCTCTTTTTTATTTAGGTGCAATCATCTACTCTTTTATAACACACAAAAATCGAGACCAACTTCCTGAAATTCTGGACGTTGGTCTCGATTCATATTCAAACATTCCTGTATTTTCTGTGAGAAACAAGCTCTGTGTGAAATCACACAGTGAGGATGTCCTTCGATTTCAGTTCGGTGAGGTCATCAATTTTCTTGATGTACTTGTCCGTAAGTTTCTGAATCTCTTCCTGTAAGAGTTTCGATTCGTCCTCGGAGATCGTGTCTTTTTCCAGCTTCTTGGCCTCGTCGTTGGCGTTGCGGCGGATGCCACGGATGCCGACCTTGGCTTCTTCGGCGGCGTTCTTGGTGCGTTTCACCAGTTCGCGGCGGCGTTCCTCGGTCAAAGCAGGCACTGCTATACGAAGGATTTCGCCGTTATTGATGGGGTTGAAGCCCAAGTTGGCGTTCATGATGGCCTTGGCGATGTTGTTCAGCGCACTCTTGTCGAAAGGTTGCACCACAATCATGCGGGCGTCGGTGCAGCCGATGTTGGCCGTTTGCTCGATGGGCACCACAGTGCCGTAGTATTCAACCATAACGCCGTTCAGCATGGCTGGACTGGCTTTTCCTGCTCTAATGCCCTGAAATTCATGCTCCAAGTGCTTGATGGTGTTGTCCATGCTTTCAGTGGCTTCGTCTAATACAAATTGAGAATCGTCTGTCATAGTGTTCAAATTTTGGCGCAAAAATAATCTTTTTTTGTTTTTCCGTTCAAATATCCTCCCAAAAATCTTCAATTCAATGGTTCATACAACCCTGTCAGAATCGGGTCTTTGCGGGTGAGGTAATAACTCATCTTGTCTTGTGTGATCAGGCCGTGACCTTTGTTCCAAATGTACGACTTGATGCTTTTGCCTTTCAAGCCCTCTATCTCGTTGAAACTGACTGCATTGACGATGGTGTTTTGTCCTGGCATAAAAACGACTTCCTCGGTCGGGGAACTGTACCAAAGCAGCAATGAATCTTTTTCAACGTCCTTTATCTCGATGACCACCACACAGTTGGACACAGTGTCATGGTTGTGGAAATTTGCGATGAAGCCGATGCTCTCCACGTTGTCGGGCAGGGAATCGCCACAAACGATGCTGCCACTCCCCCACTCCATACCATTATAAAACGGATGCGGCGTGTCGTCGAGGGTCACCAACGGACATTCGCTGCCTTGCGTCGGGACTTTGCCTAACGTAAGGTAACGCGATGTAAACCAATCTTTTTGCTTTATTTTGTAGGGATAAAATCCCACTGCCGTGGCTTCCCAAATGGGGTGCTTGTAGTCGGTCCAGCCGAAGCCCAACATCGGGGCTTGGTCGTGCTCGTGCAGCCATTGGTAGAACTCGCTTACCGAACTGTAACGGTTATAGACGATACGCTCCTCAATGCCCAACGGCTCTTGGTAAAACTCCGCCGCCTCGCCAATCTCGGTGCGTGTGGCAAACTGGATTCGGTCGCCGTATTGTTCGCGGTCGGCCTTCATCTCGGCGGCAATCTGGTCAAAACCTTGATGATACATAAGGTCGTAATGGCGGCGTTCAAGGAACAAAGAAATGATGCCGACAAACAGAATGGCGGCTACCACCAAGGCATTTTGCCACGGCGACAAAGTGCGGTTCTTGAACAATGAAAACGCCACGATGATGAAGAAAGGATAGCTGAAAATCAACGTGCTATGTTGCAAGATAGGCTCACGGAGCAAGGAATAGGCAAACGCGACGCCAAAGATGATGACAAACCACGCAATACCCGCCCAACGTAAGGGTTTGCGACTCTTATCAAACCTGCCGAGGATGAGTGGCAAAAGGATGATGATTCCCACGGCAAACATAAACAGCATCGAGTAGTTCATCGTATATTGCAGAAAATCAATCAGAACGGTATTTTTTGGCTTGGCCAACCAACCGCCGATGCTTCCGCTGACGAAAAGCTGTTGGTAGAAAATCGGCAAGGTAGGCGCGAACAACAAAACCGCAGCGATGCCGCTCATCCAATAGGTCTTGCGCCGCTCTTTCGGCAAGAAAAACAAGCCCGTGAGGAATATCAATCCCGCTTGTGCGATGGAGAAATACTGCATCAGCGAACAGGCCCAAGCCGACAATGCGAAGCCGATGTATGTGCCCTTTTTTGGCGTTTCCGTCCCGAAAACGATTTTGTGCCAAAACCAAGCCATCAGCAGGACGAAAAACAAGCCCGCCGAATAAGGCCGCGCCAGCTGACTGTAAAAAACGGTGAACTGGCTGACGGAAAAAAACGCCGCCGAAAACAGTCCCACCTTGCGGTTGAACCACTGCTGCCCTATCAAATATATTAGGTATATGGAGCCGATGCCCATCAGCACGAAGGGTAGCTTGACCCAAAACTCGCTCCACCCGAAAATCCGCACCCAGAGCCAAAGGAAGGCTTCCACCCCAAGGGGATGGCTGTCGGGCATGATGCCTTGTTGGATAAAATCGTGGAAGTTGTCGAAACGGGTGCGCAGCAAGGCACTGAACTCGTCGTGCATGAAAGGCACTTGGCCCAGTTTCCAAAGACGCAGCAACGCCGCCACAGCAATAATGACACCTATTAAAATATAGTCCACTTTGCGGTTCGAATGGACTTGCGGTTTCCTCAGATGGTGACTCCTCATTTTCTTGAATTTAGCGTCGGCAAAATTAGGGATATTTCGCGCCAAAACTCATTTTTTTGTTTTTTTTTGGCTTTGGTAAGCCGAAAATTGCGAACTTTGCGCCTTAAAATGTGAATTCGCCTATGCGTACCAACCTACTTCAGAAGAATTGCGCCAAGTATACAGCCCCTCAGGAAGCCCAAGCCAAGGGCATTTATCCTTACTATAAGCCCATCCAATCAGAGCAAAGCACCGTAGTGAAAATCAACGGAAAACAGGTGTTGATGTTCGGTTCCAACAGCTATCTCGGCCTCGCCAACGACCCTCGCCTGAAAGAAGCTGCCATCGAAGCCATCAAGAAATATGGCACCAGCTGCTCTGGATCGCGCTTTCTGAACGGCACTTTGGACATTCATGTCGCTTTGGAAGAAAAGCTGGCTAAACTGGTAGGCAAGGAAGCCGCCGTTTGCTTCAGCACGGGTTTTCAGGTCAACCTCGGCGTAGTGTCGGCCCTCTGCGGTCGCAACGACTACCTGCTGCTCGACAACCTCGACCATGCCTCCATCATAGAAGGCAGCCGCCTCTCGTTTGGCAAGGTGTGGAAATACAACCACAACGACATGGACAACCTTGAGGCCAAGCTTAAACTCTGCAACCCCGATTCCGTCAAGCTCATCGTCACCGATGGCGTGTTTTCGATGGAAGGCGACATCGTGCCGTTGCCGCGCATGGTGGAGTTGGCCGACCAATACAATGCCAGCATCATGGTTGACGATGCCCATGCCTTGGGCGTGTTGGGCCATCAGGGACGCGGCACTTCCGACCATTTCGGACTCACCGACAAAGTCGACCTCATCATGGGCACCTTCTCCAAGTCGTTTGGCTCGTTGGGTGGTTTCATCGCCGCCGACTTCGACATCATCAACTTCCTGAAACACAACGCCCGCTCGTTGATTTTCAGTGCCAGTATGCCGCCGGCGAATGTGGCTTCGGTAAGCAAGGCCATCGACATCATGCTCAATGAGCCGGAGCGCATCCAGCATCTTTGGGACCTCAGCACCTACGCCCGCAACCAGTTCAAAGACCGTGGCTTCGACACGGGCCACAGCGAAACGCCTATCATCCCTCTCTTCGTCCGCAACTCAGAAAAGGCTTTCTGGCTTTGCAACCGTTTGTTGGACGACGGCGTGTTCGTCACTCCCGTCATCGCGCCCGCCGTGCCCGAAGAGGACGTCATGATTCGCTTCGCATTGATGGCCACCCATAGCTTCGAACAGGTGGACGAGGCGGTGGAGAAAATCACCAAGGCCTTCAAAGACACCGGAGTGATTTAATCATGATCATCTTCATCACAGGCATTTCATCAGGTTTCGGACTCGAAACCGCCAGGCTTCTCACGCAAGAAGGCCACACCGTTTATGGCACAGTGCGCCGCGAGGTGACGCCTTTACCCAAAGTGAATTATCTCACCCTTGACGTCCGCGACGAGCAAGCGGTTGCCAATGCCGTTCAACAAATCGTTGAAAAAGAGGGTCGTATCGACGTGTTGGTCAACAACGCGGGCATGGGCATTGGCGGACCGTTGGAGTTTGCCACGGAAGAGGAGATACGCCTACAGATGGGCACCAACTTCATGGGGCTCGTGCATTGCGTGGATGCCGTGCTGCCTTACATGCGCAAGCAGAAAAGCGGCAAAATCATCGCCCTCAGCTCCATCGGCGGACTGATGGGATTGCCGTTCCAAGGTTTCTATTCTGCCAGCAAGTTCGCCATCGAGGGGTATTGTGAGGCTTTGCGTCTCGAAGTCACATCGTTGGGCGTTCAAGTCGTTGTCGTCCGTCCGGGCGATTTCAGCACTGGGTTTACGGGAAGCCGCAAGAAAGTAACCAACGAAGTCGCGCTACAGGCCTATCCCCTTTACCGTGACGCCATCGCCAAGGTGGAACATGACGAAACGGGCGGACTGAAGCCCGAAGTGCTGGCCCGCACCATCAGTCGCGTCGTCGGAAAACGCAACCCGCGCAATGGATACGTAGTGGCCTCGTTGGAGCAAAGGCTCTCGGTACTGCTCAAACGCATCCTGCCCGCCAAATGGTTCGGCAGGATACTGGGGAGCTACTACAAGCTATAGACTTATTCAGGTTTGGCTCATCCCTAACGGGATGAAAGAAACTGTATATTCACGATTTACCGAGCGAAAATCCCTACAGGATTGATTATGTTGCCAAACATTGTCCCTGACAAGTTCGAGGTTTCGCATAAAACCAGATTGATTCCCGTAGGGAATGACTTTCGGTTGAACTAATAATGCACTGTCTTACAGCATCCTGTAGGGATGCTCCATGATTTGGGCAAACTCACTTCGTCACCAAAGTACCGATGTTCTCGCCACGGAGCACCTTCATGAGATTGCCGCGCGTGTTCATGTCGAAGACGTACATCGGCATGTTGTTTTCCTTGCACATGGTGAAGGCAGTCATGTCCATCACCTTCAGGTTGCGCTGGTATGCCTCATCGTAGGTAATGTGGTCGAACTTGGTAGCGGTGGGGTCTTTCTCAGGGTCGGCGGTGTAGATGCCGTCCACGCGGGTGCCTTTCAGGATGATGTCAGCCTTGATTTCGACGGCGCGGAGGGCCGAGCCTGTGTCGGTGGTGAAGAAAGGATTGCCCGTGCCGGCACCCATCACCACGATATGGCCTTCCTCAAGCAGACGGCAGGCTTTGGCGCTGCTCATCGTGTCGGCGATGCGGTCGATGTAAAGTCCTGCCAAAAGTGTGGCTTTCTGGCCTTTGCTTTGCAGGGTCGATTGCATGGCCATGGAGTTGATGACTGTGGCGAGCATACCCATGTAGTCGCCTTGGATGCGGTCCATGCCCTTCGAGGCACCTTGCAGGCCGCGATAGATGTTGCCGCCGCCGATGACGATTCCGATTTGCACACCCGCTTTTGCCGCTTCGATGATTTCGTCGGCGTAGTCGTTGAGTCGTTGCGGGTCGATGCCGTATTGCTGGCTACCCATCAGGGCCTCGCCGCTGAGTTTCAATAGTACTCTGTTGTATTTCATAGGGTTACTGTGTTTGATTCGGGATTTAAAGATTTAAAATTTAAGATTCAAGATTTAAAGATTCAAAATTTAAGATTCATGTCGCGTTGTTAATCTGGACATTTATGGGAGCAAAAATAGCCTTTTTTCTTCAAATGCAAGACGTTTCATTGGAAAACATGTAATTTTGCGCCACAAGCCGTGCTGCGATGAACATCAAAGACATCACCCCTGAGTTTTTATTGGAAAATGGCATCAATCCGGAAGGAATGTTGTTCGGGCCGAATTTTTTGCCTTATAATCCGAGGCTGAAGCAATTTGGCCGCGACTTGCGAAACTTCGGACAAAAGTCGGAGGCTATGCTGTGGAAATGCCTTAAAAACAAGCAAACGGGATATGTCTTTAACCGCCAACGGCCCATCTTGAATTACATTGCCGATTTCTATTGTTGTGAATTAAGTCTTGTGATTGAAATTGATGGAGCTTCGCATTTTTCGGCAGAAGCTCAAGCGAAGGATGCGGAACGGGATAGACAGATGCAGGCTATTGGACTGACTGTCATTAGAGTAAGAGATGGTGATGTGCGAAAAGGCCCACGAGGTGTAGTTAATAGTATTATGGAGATGGTTTTGGATGGAAGCGTATGATTTGTTTGGCGCATGGAGGGTCTTCGGAATCCCCCCTGCCCCCCTTTGCAAAGGGGGAACAGCGCAAAGCGACGCGGGAGCAAAGCCCTATAGAAGCTCGTCCCAGAGGGACGATACTACAGTAACCTACGGCAGCACCCAGATAGGCAGAGTCCAAGCAGGTAGACCCACAGCAAGCATGACCAAAGCAGGCCAGCACCCGGCAGGCGTCCCCCTTTGAAAAGGGGGTTAAGGGGATTCAACAAACCCCAGAAGGCAAAACAAAAACTTGCGCAAAGCGGGTCTTCGGAATCCCTCCTGCACCACTTTGCAAAGGGGGACGCGCAAAGCGACGCGGGAGCAAAGCCAAGTTAGAGCAAAGCCCGGTAAAGACTCGTCCCAGAGGGACGATACTACAGTAACCGTAGGTCGCGACTTACGGCAGCACCCAGATAGGTAGAGTCACAGCAAGTAGACCCACAACAAGTATGACCCAAGCAGGCCAGCGCCCGGCAGGCGTCCCCCTTTGAAAAGGGGGTTAGGGGGATTCAACAAACCCCGGCAGGCAAAACAAAAACTTGCGCATGGCGGGTCTTCGGAATCCCCCCTGCCCCCCTTTGCAAAGGGGGACGCGCAAAGCGACGCGGGAGCAAAGCCCTATAGAAGCTCGTCCCAGAGGGACGATACTACAGTAACCGTAGGTCGCGACCTACGGCAGCACCCAGATAGGTAGAGTCCCAGCAGGCAGACCCACAGCAAGTATGACCCAAGCAGTCCAGCACCCGGCAGGCGTCCCCTTTGAAAAGGGGGTTAGGGGGATTCAACAAACCCCGGCAGGCAAAACAAAAACTTGCACAAGGCGGGTCTTCGGAATCCCCCCTGCCCCCCTTTGCAAAGGGGGACGCGCAAAGCGATGCAGGAGCAAAGCCAAGTGAGAGAAAAGCCCAGTAAAGACTCGTCCCAGAGGGACGATACTACAGTAACCGTAGGTCGCGACCTACGGCAGCACCCAGATAGGTAGAGTCCCAGCAGGTAGACCCACAGCAAGCATGACCCAAGCAGGCCAGCACCCGGCAGGCGTCCCCCTTTGAAAAGGGGGTTAGGGGGATTCAACAAACCCCGGCAGGCAAAACAAAAACTTGCGCAAGGCGGGTCTTCGGAATCCCCCCTGCACCCACGCGCAAAGCGACAACCAAACCCAAACAAAACAAAAAAAACCGCCCCCAGCATAGGAGCGGTTTTTCTGATTTCAAATCCTAATCGGACTTACTTGGCGATGACGACACGCTGGACGCTGTTGTTGCCGTTGTTGTCGTAGACGCTGAAGAAGTACACGCCAGCCTCGAGATCGAGGGTGAGGGTGTTGCTGACGCTACCGAGCTTCTCGATGCGGACCAGCTGACCGGCCACATTGTAGATAACCACAGCGCTCAGGTTCTCACCATCGAGGGTGATGGTGGAGGAGGCAGGGTTAGGATAGATGCTGGCCAATTGAGCAACAGTCTCTTCCACACCGTCAACACCAACCTTCAGTGTAATCGGAATATTGAACTCCGGATTTTCAACATCGTTTGTGTTAATGAGCAGAACAGCATGGTATTTTTCTCCGTTGCTCAAACCAACGGTGTTAAATGTCAAAGTGATTTCGTCATCGTTACCACCGAGTATGGAGCCATAATTCTTGTTCATAGAGACCCAGTTACCAGCAATAGGAGTGCCTTCGCAAACGGCATGGAGGCAGAAATTGTAATTGCTATCCCAGATATCATCAACCAATGACCATGAATTGCCATTTCCAACCGACAGATACCTGACACCAGGAACCATTGTACCATTGTCAAACACGACAGGATAGCCACCATCAATCTGTTGGAAACCAGCAGCAACAAACACATCGTAACCAGTCAGCCAAATATCTTCAGCGAAGGTGCCAGTATTCCAGTCATTCTGAACAATTTGGTTTTCAGGAATGATGACTTCGCCAAGAAGTTCACCAGGTACACCAGTAGTACCAGCCTTATAAACACGCAAGTAAAGATCGCCCGTCATACCCAAAATGCCGTTGGAGTCTGTTGCAACGAAATAACTAACACTCTTCAGTTTGGTTCCCATCACTGCTCCGCCGTAAGATGCAACAGTGAATTTATTGGCAATCTGAATGAAATTGGCAGTCACAAGACCCGTAAGGTTGGTAGGCTCACCGTTGTCATAGTAAATCTCTTGTTGTTGAGTTCCACCTTCGCCTTGACCGAAATCGACATAACCCGACCAATCGCCAATGGAGTTGCCCTCATTCGAAATGACGAACGTTTGTGTCGTTACTTCATCTTCATCAAGCTCTTGATAGATAGCATTTGCGCTCACCACCATAGAGGGAGCGCTTTCGCCACCGATTCTCGTGAACTGGATGTTGTCGACATAGAATTGTGAAGTAGCCAAAGGGCCAAAGAAGTTGGCACCAGCGATCACTCTAGTACCTTCATCACCGAAACTGCCCAAGCTCCATTGCCAAGTGTAAATTTCCTGATCGTTGAAGAACAAAGTGGCTTCATCAATGTCGCAATCGATGTGGACGCGAACGTTCATCCATTCGTCTTCGACGCAAGGCAGGTCGGCCACCAAGGCACCGCCGGCATGAACCGAACCGTGACCCGTGCTATGCCACATCTCGTTGTTGGTCTCATCAGACTCAGCATTGAAATAGGCTTGCATGGCCCAGTCGCCATTGTCTGAAGCGGGGAAAGTATGAAGGATGTTGAAATAACCATCCTTGCCGGCAGGAGTGTACACATCAAAGCTCAGGTCGTAAACGCCAGTCTCATAGTCGCCAAGCAGCAGCACTTGGTCAGAAGCGTTGGTGAAATAGCCTGAGTTGTTGCCTTCAGAGGCATAGTCGTTAGAAACGGTACCGTCGTTGGAACCACCAGGATTATTGGTCCAGGTAGTCCACCAGTCGTGGCCAGCGGCAACGGCTTCCGCAGCAATCTTGTTGCCCACGGTATATTCCTCGAAAGATTCACCGATAAGTTCTTCATCCTCTTGCGACGAAACAAAAGTGAAATCGTCAATGTAGAAAACAGACTTGCTAGCATTGGTCGGAGGGTAGAAATCAAGCGCATCCAAAACACGCATACCAGGAGTAGCGGAAGATTCCTGTTCGCTAAAAGCCCACGAGTGGACTTCCGTTCCATCGATTGTCAGCGAAATGGCATCGTTGTCAAGGTCAATATCAAAGTGTACAGGGAACCATGTGTCGAAGGGGAAGGTGAAGGGATGAGTAGCGTTTGACACATGCAATACAGTTCCCTGATCAGCAGTGTTGAAGTAAAGGCCGAATGCCCATTCGCCATCCTGATCACCAGTGAAATTGTGCTGGATGTTTAGATAAGCATCTTTTCCAGTTGGAATATACATATTCCAATCGAGTGTGTAAGAACCAGTTGTTTCATCGTTGAAGTTGAAAATTTGGTCGTTACCATAGGTAAATTTTACTGAGTTGGTGCCAGAAGCCGCTTGTTCATCACTAAACACGGCATCTTCAGCACTTCCTGGTAAATTAGTCCAAGTGGTCCAAGGTTGACCGATAGTTTGAGCTACCTTATCGCCAACATTATATTGGTCAAAATCGTAGCTTTGTGCAAACAGATTGCCACAAACAAAGGCAATCATCGCGATAAGTAAAGAAACTTTCTTCATTTTGTTGAGATTTTAGTTAGTATTTAAGTTGTTTGAGTTAAGTTCACATGGGTGCAAAAAATGCGCTGCAAATATAATGAAAAAATGAAAGCTGCAAGGGAGAGGGGATTTTTTTTCAGTTAAAGAAACCCTTTATTCCATTTTGCCTTTGGTCAATTCGGATTCAAGAAAAGAGAACACGTAACGCGGACTTTGGTAATAAAGCTTGGTCTTTTCATTCAACACTTTTTGGTAAGTGTCGGAATTAAACACTATTGAAAGAGCCTGCTCCATGCTCAACGAAGCATCTTGCTCCATCAGCAGTAATGCAAGGTTTTTAACCATGTCCATCTTCATCATTGCCTGTTCGCTCATAGCCTTTTCAACAATTTGATTGCCTTTTCTGTTCCGAAAAAATACTGGATAGTCAATCCTTTTATATAATGCAGATTTTTTACCAATGTGGGTAGGTCAATAGACTTGTTCTCATATCTCCAAAGTTGTGTGCCTATGGTGTCGTTGGCTATCGGTCCAATCACTACATCATAGTCATGCGCCGCTGTTTTTGATGCGTTGTTACGGTTCATGACGATAAATTTCGCCCATTCTTCTGTATAATCTTCAAACCGAAGAATGTGCAACTGAGAAAGTTCCCCCTCATCCACTTGGTAGGTCATAACCACAGGAACGCCCGTTTCTAATTGCTCCACTTTTGTCTTGGCCATCTCAAATGCCTGGTCATAATTGTCAGACAAATAGAAACCCTTGCCAAAGTCCTTGTTGGGTTTCGATTTCAGCAAATCAATGCAGTCAAACATCATATTGGAACCATGATACAGAATCATACGAGCGCCCCTCCTTTCCTATGGCAATACTCTGTCAGGTCGGCGACCATGGAAGGAAACGACTGGGTATGAACGTAATCGTAATGGCTGTCAACGAAATCAATGCCTTTGAATCGACTCAGATAGTTGAATGCTTGCTTCATCGTGAGGCCATGCTTCTGTGCGAACTCGACGATGAAAATCAGTGTCCAATCCAGTTTGTCTTGTAGTTCGTATGCCATAACTATTCTTTAATATGTTGCAAATGTAATCAATTTTTGGTTGCCGCAAAGAATTGGGGATTTTTTTCAGTTCGCAGGTTCAAAAGTAACTGGCAAGAAAATCTGAAGGAGTTATCACCTTCATTGTTGCGAAACCATAATCCTTGATGTTTCTCGTCAACAGGAAATCGGCCATTGCGTGTGCTGCCGAAAAATATTGCAGAGCATCCTCAAAATCGCGGGCTTTTAACGCAAAAGCCTCATCCACGGCTTCTTCCCCGACGGGAACAATGGTAAACACGGGTCGGAAAACCGCCATCACCTCATAGAATCTTTCAACCGAATAGTCTTTTCTCGTGATGTACTTGATATTGGCAATGCTAAGATCAGAAATCAGAATCTCCAACTTGCCGTCCACAGCAAGGTCAAAAACTCGAAGCGAATCGGCAAGAAAACCTTCTCGCCTAAAAAGCAAGTCAAGGAAAACATTGGTGTCGATAAAAACTCTCATGGCCTCGAACTATCATATTTCTCAGTCAGATAATCTTCCTTCGCCTGCTTCCAGTCTCCTGTATCGCTTTTCTCAAAAGCACCTACCATCTGACGGATTTTGGCCTTTTGCTCAACACGCTTTTTTGCCCGAGCGATTTCCTCTTCCTGATAGATGGCAGCCAAAGCGTCAAGCACCTTCTGCCAAAGCGAAGAATCTGTCTTATCGAAACGCTGAAGCAACTGCATCGTGTCGGATTGTAATTCGATTGCTGTCATGGCTATTGTTTTTTCGCTGCAAAAATAAACAAAAACATTGAGGTATGAAGCAGGATAGGGAACTTTTCTTTGACTCCCCCTGCCCCCTCTCAGAGGGGGAACGCGCAAAGCGGGAGAACGGACAACATTTCCTATAATTCTGCGGGTTCTGCGTGAGGCAATTTGGCTTCCTTCCAATAGGCAATCATCTCGTCGAGGCTGAGGTGCTGCACACCTTTGCCTTGCTCGCGGGCGCGCTGCTCCACGTGGGCGAAACGCTCGCGGAATTTCTTGTCGGTCTTCTCCAAGGCATCATCGGGATTCACGCCGATATAGATGCCGTAGGCCGCCAAAGCGAAGAGCAGGTCGCCGTATTCCTCTTCAATGCGCTCGGTGTTGTCGGGCTTTTGCAGTTCGGCAAAGAGTTCCTTCTTCTCCTCCTCCACTTTCTGCCAAGCTTGTTCGGCATTAGGCCAACGGAAGCCCACGCCAGCGGTTTTTTGGTGCATACGGTAAGCCTTCAACAATGAAGGCAGCCCCTCGGGCACACCCCCCAAAACGCTTCGGTTGTGCTCGCGCTCCAGCTTAATCTTCTCCCAATTCTGCTCCACCTGTTCTGCGTTCTCAACATGCTCGGTGCCAAAGATATGCGGGTGGCGCACAATCATCTTGTCGCAAATGCCGTTGAGCACGTCGGCAATGTCGAAGGCACCCTTCTCCTGCCCTATCTTGGCATAGAAAACGATGTGGAGCATCAAGTCGCCGAGTTCTTTTTTCACCTCGTTGAGGTCGTCGTTAAGGATGGCCTGACTCAGTTCGTAAGTCTCCTCAATGGTGAGGTGGCGCAGGCTTTGAATGGTTTGGGTGCTGTCCCACGGGCAGCCCGCGCGCACAGCATCCATGATGTCTAACAGTCGTTTGAAGGCTTGTAGTCTTTCGTCCATGATAACACTATTTGAGAGCGCAAAAATAGGGTTTTTAATCACAAAACATTCAAAACACTCAAAACATTTTGGCTTGAAAAGTCGCCAACCAGCTCCTTTTCAACGCATCCTTTCGGATGCTTATGAGAGTTTTTTGTACCTTTGCATCTTCAATGAAAAGCCACGCACTCCATACAGTCCTCTGTCTGCTCTGCTGCCTATTAATAATAGGTGTTAGACAAGTGTGTGCCCAGCCAACCCACAAGAACTATGAGCTTGAGGCGCGGGCGCATTTCGGCTACCTGTATTTCCAGAACGACCAATATCATTCAGCCTTAGGGCGTTACAGTATGCACGCGCCCGCCTTTGAGCTGTCGTTGCACCACAACACCTACGGGCAACACCGTTGGGAAGTGCTGCACAACTACCCTTCCATTGGCCTCACCTTCTATTATTCCGGCTTCCGCAACGATAGCATTTCCAAGGAGTTGGGTCGTGTGTTCGCGCTCTATCCCTACATCAATTTCCCCATCATCCCCAACGAGAAAAGCAAACTCACTTTCAAATTGGGCGTGGGCCTCTCCTACCTCACCAACAAATTCCATCCTTCGGAAAACTACCACAACTATGCCATAGGCTCGCACGTGAATGCGGCTGTCAACCTGTCGTTTGAATACCGTCAGCGCATCGTCAAGCGGCTGCATTTGGTGACCTCCGTCGGGCTGACCCACTTCTCAAACGGCGCCACACGCACCCCCAACATGGGTATCAACATCTTTAGCGTTGCAACGGGTTTCTCGTGGTATCTGAAACCACCTAAAGACTTGGTTGACTACAAGTTGCGTCCCAAGAACTACCTCTTCGAGTTTGACGGCAAGCGGCATTTCGTCACCGATGTGCAATTCACCGCCGGATTCAAGGACATGAGCCAACAATACGGCACCCACCAATATTTCTTCATCCACAACATAGCCGGAAACCTGATGCTGCAACTCACCGAGCGCGACCGTGTAGGCATCGGATTGGAATGGGTGTACGACCCCTCGCTCCGAACCCTATACCCCGAATGGAGCCGCCCCCGCGACTGCATGAAGATTGGCGGGCTGCTCTCCTACGAGATGATGCTCGACCGCGTAAGCTTCATGTTCAACATCGGCATCCGCAACAACGCGCCTTTGTTCAACACCTCCTTCCTGTTTTACCAAAAAGTGGGAGCGCGTTACTACCTCAACGACAACCTGTTTGCCACCATTTCATTCACCACTTACGACATCAAGGCCGACTTCATCAGCGTCGGAATAGGATACCATTTCCAACACAAATACTATCTGCCCCAACATGAAAAGAAATCATATCGCAGCCCTATTTTTCCTCGTTAGCCTGACCTTGGTCTCGTGCAGCAAGTTCAAGAATGGCGAACCCGTCACCGAACAACGTGGCGTCGACAAGCCTTTCGACATCATCTGCATGTACAACAATGTGAATGTCAACCTGATACACAGCCAACACCCGCGTTTGGAACTGACTTGCCCGAAAAACCTCATCGACAACATTGTGACCGAGGTTCGCAACGACAGCCTCATCATCCGCAACGAGAACAATTTCAACTGGTTGCGCAGCTACGACTACACCATCGACCTGAACGTGTATTACGACAGCCTGCGCGAAATCAACTACGCCTCCATCGGCAGACTGACCACGCAAGAGCCATTGTGCGGACGTTTTTCCGTTGACAGCACGGAAAGCGTTGGCAGACACGCCTTTATGCTTCGCACTAAAGAAGGTAGCGGCGACATCGACCTCAGCTTCAATTGCGATGTGTTGCGCAACCGATTCTTCAACGGCACCTCACAAATCACCCTTCGCGGCGTTGTGGGCTACTCAGAGCACATCATCAGGAGCTACGGCACCGTCCATGCCGAAGAATTGGACTCCAATTTAGTCACTGTGGCGCATGAATCCACCAACGACCTTTACCTCAGTGTACGCGATGGAGGCAGCTTGCGCGCACAACTGAACAGTATCGGCAACCTTTACTACATAGGCAATCCCAACCCGAGCCTTACCTTCATTGAATGCAATAGCGACGGAAGGGTCATCAAATTGGAATAAAATAAGTCGAAAAAAAGTGCATTTTGGTATAATATTTGTATATTTTTGAGCAACATTTCAACCTTAAAAAACAAATAAAATCTCAATACAATGAAAACGTTCAAAATCATTCCGTTCATCGCCTTGATGGCCTTAATTGGCTGCTCATCAAGCAAAAACGCGGTCAAGGACGATGTTTACTACTCGCCTTACGGCAACACGGGGTCGCAAATGGCAACCAGCAACGGTTCCTACGTCAACCCGAAAATCACCGGCAACTCGGAATACGACTACCAAGCGTATTACTCCGACAGCAAGAACTATGTCAACAATGCCGAGCCTGTTTATCAAACCACCGAAACGGTGACCGACACCAACGGCGTGGTCTACACCACCACCGAAACCTACTACGACGCCGACTATGCAGCCCGCATCAAGCGTTTCGGCACAGGAGCCTCATCAACCCTGAGCTACTATGACGACTACTACACCGGCGGTGGCGACACTTACTACATCTACACCAACAGCTATGACCCGTTCTATTGGAACTACTATCCGAGCTTCTACTTCAGCTGGGGTTATCGTCCCTACTGGCGCAGCTATTACTGGGATTGGTATTGGGGCTATCCCTACTATTACTCCTACTGGGGCTGGGACCCTTATTGGAGCTACGGCTGGGGCTACCACAGCTATTGGCACAATCCCTATCACCACCATCATCACCACGACTGGTATGACAGCGGCCTCAGCCACGGCGGAGGCCATGGTCCTGGCAACGGCGGAAGCAGCTTTGGCAACTATGTGGCCAGCGTCCGTCACGGCAACACCGGCACCGGTGGTTCAATGAGCCGTCCCTCAAGCGGCAGTGGCAGTGGCGCACAAAGCGGAGCCTCCGTCTCAGGTCGCACAACCGCTGGCGGTTCGATGAGTGGCACACGTCCGACCGTCTCAGGCAACACCACGGCAGGCAGCAGCTCAGGCCGCACCAACAGCGTCAGCAGCACACGCCCGTCGGTGGGTAGCAGCAGCCGTCCGACCGCAGGCACAAGTGGCCGCACAGGAACGACCGCCACGGCCAGCCGTCCGTCGAGTTCCAGCAGCAGCACCACCCGCACTGGCAGTCAGAGCGGCACTCGCCAGACCTACACCTCGCCCAACAGCAGCCGTCCATCGCGCTCAAGCTCCGAATATGTGCGCCCGCAAAGCTCAAGCCGTCCCTCATCGACAGCCTCAAGCTCAAGCAGAAGCGGCTCCTACAACAGCGGCAGCTACAACCGCAATTCATCGAGCAGCAGCTACAACAGAAGCAACTCGACGCCCTCGCGTAGCAGCTCGTCAAGCATAAGCCACAGTTCAAGCTCAAGCAGCCGCAGTTCAGGCAGCAGCCACTCAAGCTCAATCAGCCATAGTTCAGGTGGCAGTCGCAGCTCAGGTGGTGGAAGCCACAGCTCAGGCGGCGGCGGTCGCTCGGGTGGCGGCGGAAGAAGATAAGAAAATTCGCCCAGAATCCAATAAAAAGACTACCTTTGCAGCACCAATGCAAGGTAGTCTTTTTCATTTTCAAGCCATGAAGAAAACCATCACAACCCTCCTGCTGACCCTGTTTGCAGCAATGCTTTTCGCGCAAGGCACCGACGATGCCTACCGCTTTTCACAGACCTACTATCAAGGCACGGCCAAATCCTTAGGCATGGGCAATGCGCTTGGTGCCGTAGGCGGCGACATGACCTCCGTCTGCATCAATCCCGCAGGTATAGGCCTTTACCGCAGCAGCGAACTCACCATGACGCTGAACCTTTCCGACAACTTCCACACCGCAACATATTACAGCACAAAGGAAAACGCCAACAAGTTTCGACTCTCAATACCCAACATAGGGTTTGTTAAGACAACGCCGAAAAGCAACTACAAGCCCTTGCGCTATTCGCAGTTCTGCCTCAGCTTCAACAGAACCAACGACTACAACCTGCACACCTATACTTCAGGGATAAACCCGACCAGCTCCAAGATCGACAATTATCTCATGAGAATCGACGGCTATTCGCCAAACGAGCTTCAAGGTGCATTCGCTTACGACATCTTTCCCGCATGGAACACTATGCTCATCGACAACCAAGGCTATTACACCAGCCCCGTTCCGCAAGGCGGCATCATCCAAAGCAGCGAACAAGACTTCAAAGGCCGTGCAGAGGAATGGTCGTTTGGCTACAGTGCCAACTTTTTCGACAAGTTGTATTTTGGCATCTGTGCCGACATCGCTCACATCAAGCGGACTGGAACGACAATTTTCCAAGAAGCAATGCCCGACCAATCCGACATCGACACCGACTTCAACAGTTGGAATTTCACCGAAACCCTTAGTACGAGTGGATACGGCGTGAATGGCAAAATCGGCCTCATTTGGATGGCCAACAGATGGTTGCGCTTGGGTGCAGCTTTCCACAGCCCGACAATCTACACTTTCGACGAATCGTGGCAAACCCAAACCGAATCGCAAATCGCATGGATACCGAGGAAAAGCCTCAGCCCGCAGGCAAACTACGAGTACTATCTTTTCACGCCGCTGAAATGGATAGGCAGCGCGGCTTTCGTCATCGGGGAACAAGGAATGATTAGCCTTGACGCGGAAATGATTAACTTCGGGACTGCGAGACTGTATGCCGACGACTACGATTATTCTTCCATCAACCAAGACATTAAAGAGACACACGGCCGCACTTTCAATTTCCGCCTTGGTACGGAATGGCGCATCCATGATTCCTACCTGCGTTTAGGTGCGGGGTATTACGGCAGTCCTTTCGGCTTGGGCGACAAAAGCCTAAGCGTAAAGAAAGCCTCCGTCGGCATCAGCCTGCCCGCAGGCTCGTCCGTCACTTTTGATTTCGCCTACGAATTCACGCATGGCATTCATTACTACACACTTTATGATGCTGGCGAATTGGGCATCGAACCTATTGAACAACAGCAGTTCCGCCATGTCGCCATCGCAACGCTGAAAGTCAGACTTTGATACAAAAAAAAGGCTGTCCACGACAGCCTTCAATTTTAATTACTCATCCTATTCAAACATTGTACTGCGCAATGATCCCCTTGTCGACAAGGATACGTCCGCAATACTCGCAAACGATGATTTTCTTGTGTGTGCAGATGTCCAATTGGTGTTGGGGAGGAATACGGTTGAAACAGCCACCACAAGCCTCGTCGAAAATGCCAACCACAGCCAGACCGTTGCGGGCGTTCTTGCGAATACGCTTGTAGGCGACCAACAGACGATCTTCCACCAATTTCTCACACTCGGCGGAACGTTGCAACAGTTGCTCCTCTTCCTTCTCCGTGCCTTCAACGAGTGAGCTTAGTTCATCCTTTTTCTCCTTCAATGCAGCCTTCAGTTCGGCAAGACGCTGATGCGCTTCGTTCACCTTAACGTCAACATCGGCGATCTTGTTCGTGGCCTCACGGATACGCTTCTCAGAGAGCTGAATATCAAGATTTTGATACTCGATTTCCTTGGTCAGCGAGTCATATTCGCGGTTGTTGCGCACGTTGTTCTGCTGCTCCTCGTATTTCTTGATAAGGTCTTTCGTCTCCTTAATCTTGATATTGTATTCCGACACCACACGTTGGTACTGCTTGCTTTCGGTTTTGAGATTGGTGACACGAGTTTCCAAACCTGCAATCTCGTCTTCCAAATCCTGGATTTCGAGAGGCAAATTGCCACGATAGGCACGGATTTCGTCAATCTTCGAGTCGACTTGCTGCAAGGTGTAAAGCGCAACCAATTTCTGCTCAACGCTCACCTCAACGGGCTCTTCGGCGGCAGGCTCGGCCACGACCTCCTTTTGTTCTTCCTTCACTTCCTCTTTCACTTCTTCCTTGGCCTCCTCGACCTCTTCCTTAACCTCAGCCACCACAGGGGTTTCCTCCTCATTCTTTGTGGGTTTCTTAGCAGCTTTCTTGGGTTTCTTTTCCTCGGCAGGGGCTTCAGCAACGGGCTCTTCTGCGACAGGCTCTTCCGTCACTTTTTTTGTGGACTTTTTCGCGGTCTTCTTGACCTCTTTCACCTCGGTATTTTCCTCAACCTCGGCAACTTCTGTATTAACTTTCTTAGCCATATTGTTGATTTCTAATTTCTTACAAAATAATAAACCGCATTTGTCCTTGTTTCAGCGATTTCGGCTGCAAATTTAGGAAATTTTTTCCGAATCAAGTCACATAATAATTCTTTCGTGAATTGTTCGGTCTCAAAATGCCCGCCATCGACCAGCAGTATGTTACCTTCGGGGACAAAAAAGTCGTGATATTTGATGTCAGCAGTGAGGTAGGCATCTGCGTGGTTTTTCAACGCATCAGTCATGAAAGGAACGCCCGCGCCGCCACACAGTGCCACTTTTTGGATTTTGCGCCCAGTCAAGGCGGAATGACGCAAGCATGGCGAGTTGATGGTTTTGGCCACAAGATTCAGGAAATCAGCCTCTTCCATCGGACGTTCAAACTCTCCAAGCATTCCTGAACCACAAACTTCAGGTTCGGTAATAGAAGGCAGCAAAAGATGGAGGTTTTTCAAACCCAAACGCTCTGCCAACACGCGACTTACACCCAAATAACTGTTATCCAGATTGGTATGCATCGAAATCAAGGCGATGTCGTTCTTGATGGCTTTCGTTACAGCGCGTTCTATGTAAGTTTCAAGTGTCAGATGCTTCAATCCCCTGAAAATCAACGGATGATGACTGACAATCACGTTGCAGTCCTTGGCGACAGCCTCGTCCACGACTTCTTCGGTTATGTCCAGGCAAATCAATGCTTTACGCGCTTCGGCATTGAGGTCGCCCACTTGCAAGCCTGCGTTGTCGTAACTCTCTTGCCATTGCAGCGGCGCAATCTCGGTGACGCAGTTCAAAATGTCTTTTACGGTCATAATTATCTCTTGACGCGAGACTCAGGACTTCGTGACACGGGACTGTCTCGCGTCTCGATTCTCACAGTCTCGTGTCTGATTTTTTCTAATTTGGCCGTAAAATTAAGGAATTTTGCCTAATTTTGGCCCCGATAATGAGAATTTTGCTTTTACCCATATCGTTTCTCTACTCCATTGTGCTGACAATCAGACACAAACTTTATGATTGGCGCATTTTGAAATCGTTGGGATTCGAGTATCCCACGATTGGCGTGGGCAACCTCAACTTTGGCGGAACTGGAAAAACGCCCACGGTGGAATACCTTATTAATATATTGCGCCCTCATTATCGCGTGGCGACATTGAGTCGAGGCTATGGGCGCAAAACAAAAGGCTTTCAACGTGCTGACAATCAAAGCACTTACGAAACCATTGGCGACGAACCTTTGCAGTATTATCACAAATTCCCTGACATTCAAGTTGCTGTAGACGAAGACCGCTTGAATGGCATGAGGAAACTGATTCAAGGCAAGGACACGCCCGATGTTTATCTTTTGGACGACGCTTTCCAACACAGAAGAATCAAGGTGGGACTAAACCTATTACTGACTGAATACCAGCATCTTTATTGCGACGATTTCCTTTTTCCAGCAGGCACTTTGCGCGATGTGAAATCCTCCGCCAAACGTGCCAATATTATCGTTGTCAGCAAGTCGCCAAAAACACTGGATGAAAATGAGAAACAACGGATTATCAAGAAGTTGAAGCCCAAAGCGCATCAAAAGGTGTTTTTCTCCATTTTGGACTATGCACCCTTGCAACCTTTGAATGAGGCCGCGAAACAAATTTCCACAGATAATGCCAATTCCGTTTTGGCTTTTTGCGGCATAGCCAATCCAAAACCGTTTGTTGAGGAGCTGAAAAGAAACTATAAGACCGTTGATTTTCTGCATTTTGCAGACCACCACGCCTATTCGGAAAACGATCTTAAAACCATCCTCAAACGTTTTGAAAACCTTGCTGGCGGAAAGAAAATCATCGTCACCACCGAAAAAGATGCCGCACGATTGACAAATTCTCCTTATCTTTGTCAGTTTGAAACCGTGCCGCTATATGCTTTGCCGATTGTGGTGCGTTTCCATGAAGAAGAAAAGTTTAACAAAGAAATATTGAATTATGTACGACAAAATATCCACTATTGTTGAGTTTATCAAACAGAAAACCAACAACTTCCATCCTGAAATTGGCATCGTGCTTGGCTCCGGATTAGACGGATTGGCAGGTGCCATCAAGATCGAACATTTGATTTATTACTCGGAGATACCTCATTTTCCTGTCTCAACGGTGAAAGGGCACAGCGGACAACTCTTGTTCGGCACCGTCGCAGGTCGCCGTGTCATCGCCATGCGTGGACGTTTCCATTATTACGAGGGCTATCCCATGAGCGAGGTTGTCTTACCCATCCGTATGATGATGCGCTTGGGTATCAAATTCCTCATCGTTTCCAACGCTTCCGGTGGCCTCAACCCGAACTTCCGCGTGGGCGACATCATGATCATCAACGACCAGATTCACATGATGCCCAACCCGCTGATTGGGCCGCATGACGAGCGTTTCGGCGAGCGTTTCCCCGACATGAGCGAGCCTTACGACAAGCGCCTCATCAAGTTGGCCGACGAGATTGCAATGGATAAAGGAATTTGGGTGCAGCATGGCGTGTATTGCGCCACCTCCGGCCCGACATACGAAACGCCTGCCGAGTGCCGCTATTTCCGTATCATCGGAGCCGACACCATCGGCATGTCCACCACTTCAGAAGTCATCGTGGCGCGGCAAGGCAAGTTACCTGTTTTCGGCCTGTCCATTGTTTCCGACATGGGCAACATTTTTGGGGTGGATCACCCCGTCACCATCACCCACGAGGAAGTCATCAAGGCCGTGAGTGCGGTGGAGCCGAAACTCGTCACCCTCATCACCGAACTCATCCGCCGCGCGTCCGAAATCAATCTCTGATGGCCGTTTATTTCGTCACGGATTTCCACTTGGGCATTCCCACGCTTGAGGACAGCCAGAAGCGCGAAAAGAAACTTTTGCGTTTCCTTGACGGCATCCGTCACGACTGCGAGGAACTCTACCTGATGGGCGACTTGTTCGACTTTTGGTTTGAATACAAGACCGTGATTCCCAGAGGTTTCGTCAGGCTTCAAGGCAAGTTGGCCGAGTTCACTGATGCAGGCATTCCCGTGCATCTGTTTATCGGAAACCACGACCTTTGGTGCTTTGGCTACTTGCATGACGAGTTGGGGATTGAGCTGCACCGCGAGCCTGTCGTCAAGACCATCAAAGACAAGAAGTTCTTCCTCGTCCACGGCGACGGACGCGGCCCCGGCGACAAAGGCTACAAGTTCCTCAAAAAGGTGTTTGAATGCAAGTTCAACCAATTCTTGTTCAGGTTGATACATCCCGACTTTGGCATAGGATTGGCTTTGAAATGGTCGCACAACCACCGCCTGAAAAAAATCAAGAACGAGGTGGAGCGTGGCTATTACGACAATGTCCCACAAACCCGCCTTTACCAATACGCCCAAGAGCAAGCCACCCTTGACCCTTCAATTGACTTCTTCGTCTTCGGCCACCAGCACAAGCCCATGCAATACAAGAGCGGTAACCACGCCTTGACTACTGTGGTTGGGAATTGGATTTATGATTTCAGTTATGCGGTGTTTGATAGGGAAACCGTTACTTTGAAACAATTCAACAATTAAATAATCAAACAAAATTCATCAAATAAACAATTCAACATGAAAGCAACCGACAAGTACATTGACGAAAACAAGGATCGTTTCCTTGAGGAATTATTTGAACTGATTAGAATCCCGTCCATCAGCTCGGAATCGGCGCATAAGGACGACATGATTCGTTGTGCCGAATGCTGGCGCGACAACCTGCTGAAGGCTGGTGCCGACAAGGCCGAGGTAATGCCCACCGATGGCAACCCCATCGTTTATGGCGAGAAAATCATCGACAAGAAGAAACCCACCGTTTTGGTGTATGGCCACTACGATGTGATGCCCGTCGACCCCATCGACCTGTGGCACACCAACCCGTTTGAGCCTGTCATCAAGGACGGAAAAATCTGGGCTCGCGGCGCCGACGACGACAAAGGTCAGTCGTTCATGCACGCCAAAGCCTTTGAAACGATGGTGAAAACCAACACTTTGCCCTGCAATGTGAAGTTCATGCTCGAAGGCGAAGAGGAAATTGGCTCGGGCAGCCTTGCCAAATGGATTGTCAAGAACAAGAGATTAGTGAAAGCCGATGTCATTTTGGTGTCCGACACCTCAATGATTGCCGCCGACGTGCCAAGCATCACCACAGGCTTGAGAGGTCTCGCCTATTGGGAAATCGAAGTCACTGGCCCGCAAGCCGACTTGCATTCCGGTCTCTTCGGAGGCTCCGTGGCCAATCCCTTGAATGTGCTTTGCGAGATGATTGCCAAATGCATGGATCGAAACAACCACATCACCATTCCGCATTTCTACCATGACGTTGAAAAATGCTCCAAACGCGAGCGCGAACTGCTCAACATGGCACCTTACGATGAGGAAGAATACAAGAAGAGCCTGGGTGTGAAGGCATTGCGCGGCGAGAAAGGCTACACCAAAATCGAGCAAGTGGGCATCCGTCCCTCCTTCGACCTTTGCGGAATGTGGGGCGGCTACACTGGCGAGGGCAGCAAGACCGTGCTTCCTTCCAAGGCTTACGCCAAACTCTCATGCCGTTTAGTGCCGCACCAAGACCACGAGAAGATTGCCAAGTTGGTGCAGAAGTATTTCGAAAAGAACGCTCCCGACTACGTCACAGTGAAGGTCACGCCATTGCACGGTGGCGAGGCTTACGTATGCCCCATCGACCTGCCGGCATACAAGGCTGCCGAGGCTGCCTACATGAACACCTACGGCAAACAGCCCATCCCCATGCGCTCGGGTGGCTCCATCCCGATTATCTCCACCTTCGAGAAAGTGTTGGGTATCAAGTCCATCCTGATGGGCTTCGGCCTCGGCGAAGACGCCATCCACTCACCCAACGAGAACTACCGCCTCGACCATTTCTACAAGGGCATCGAGACGATTATCGCCTTCTATCAGCATTATGCTGAGATGGCGTAAACTATTGAAACACATTGAAATGAAAAAGAGTGGCGATTGCCGCTCTTTTTCGTTTACTTCGAGAACATCACCTTCTCGCTGTTGAACATCCGTGTTAGTCCCCACACGGCCACACCTGTGTAGACTACATTAGCGGCCAAAGTAACAATGACGGGCATCCACTTCATCTCGTGGGCGAAGACGGCGGTCATTACCTGAACAGCATTGTAGAATGGAATCAGGTAGGCGGTCAAACTTTCGGGCGTACTGCTCTGGAACATAGGCATCAAGCCGCATAGTACCACCACCAACATGAAAGGCGTAATCATGGTGCCAGCGTTTTTGACATCCTTGGCCAATGCCGACATCAAACTGACAGCCGAGGCCATGATGAGCACTGTGGCCAAAATGATGAGCAGAATGACCAGATAATCATTGAACGTGTAGTTCAGCGTCATGCCTTCTGCATCGGCTTGTATCATCTTCGGCAGCGAGAGGGCAATACCAATGAAACTCGATATACCACTCATCAATGCTATTCCGCTGAGCGACACCACCTTGCCCAATGCCAACTCATTCCTCCGCAAAGGGGTCACCAGCAGCGTAGCGATAGTGCCACGTTCCTTTTCGCCAGCAATAGCGCTGGGAGCGATGGCCATCACGCCACTGAAAAGCATCATCAAAATGAGCATGGGGATGAGTTTGGAGAGGATACTGCCCAATACATCATCCTGGGTAGCCATGTCGAATTGAACCTCTACATTGTCGACGCGGTTGATATCGAAACGGTTGCTTAACTGGTTTTCGTAAGCTGAAAGGGAAGCCTCCAACATGTGGTACACGCGAGAGGAGGCATTATTGGCCGAGTTGTAGTAGATTTCCACATTGGGTGCTGCCATGCCGCTTTGCGGGTCGTAGGTGGCCACTTTCTCATCGAACGCTTTGGGGAAGCGCACCAGCACCACATTGAGATTCTTGTCTTTGAGTTTTTCAATATCCTCTTGTGAAACAGCCTGTTGCGTTGTCATGGTAGCGGGTATACCGTCCACTATCGGTGCCATACTCGCTGGCAGATTCTCCACACAAAGGGTCACCAACTCATTGGCTCCCTCGGTGACCATCTTTTTTATGCCCATGCCCATGAAACTATAGATGAGGTAAATGAGTAGACCCGGCAACAACACAGTCGTGAACAGCATTTGTCGGTCGCCAAAGAAACGGGCAAACTCTTTCTTAATGATTGTCAATGTGTTGCTTTTCATTCCTCACCTCCTTTCACTTCTTTGTACATTTCGAAGAAACGGTCTTCCATTGTCATGCCATTACACACCTCCTCAAGGGTACCGCAGGCAGTCATGCGACCATCTATGATAACACCCACGCGGTCGCAAAGGCGTTCCACGAGGCTGAAAATGTGTGTGCTAAGTATGATGGTCTTACCTTCGTCACGCAGCTCCTGTAGATAATCCGTCACAGTGCGGGCGGTCAGCACGTCGAGACCATTAGTCGGCTCGTCGAAGATGACAAATTCGGGGTCATGCACCAACGAAATGACCAACGAGGTTTTCTGCTTCATGCCCGTGGAGAGGTTGGCGACTTTCACCTCGGCGAACTTGTCGATGCCGAAACGCTCAAAGAGCTTGGCCTTGCGTTTGGCAACGACTTCTGGGTCGATTCCATAGAGTTGCGAGAAAAAGTCGAAGAGGTAATTCGGCGTGAAGAAGTCCTCCAATTTCAATTCGGAGGTCAGAAAGCCGATTTTCGCCCTGACTTGTTCGGGTTGGCTCACAATAGAGCAACCGTCAATGAAAGCGTCGCCTTTGTCGGGGGCAATCAAGGTGGCCAACATACGCAAAGTCGTGGTCTTGCCCGCCCCGTTGGGACCGAGCAGACCGAAAATCTCGCCTTTGTTAGCGATAAACGAAAGGTTATCGACCGCCACAATCTCCTTACGGTCAGTCCTTTCGATTTGTTGTTGTTTGCGCGAAAGCTTAAAAGTTTTGCTCAAGCCCTCAACGCGGAGGATTTCGTTCATAAGACTTATTCCTTTATGATTTGCTTGTATTTCAACTTGGTCACTGCACCGAACTTGCCCAGTTCTTTCTTATCAATTTGCTTCTCGTTGCCCGACATCATGATGACGACCGGACGGCCTTTAATCATGCGGTCATAGAAACTCTGCACATCGTTGAAATTGGCGTTGCGGATGAGTTCCGTGGCTTCGCCGCGCGGGTCGTGGTCATAGCCTTTCTTCATCCAATTCTGCACCGTAGAAGGCATACTTCGGAAATCGATGTATTCGCTCGCACGCGATTTCAGCAGGGCCTCTTTCGAGGCGTTGAATTTCTCCATGCGCACCGGCATATTGACAATCAAGTCCTTGAAAGCAGTCATGCCGTCCAAGGTCTTGTCGGATTGCGTACCCAAGAAGCCAAAAAGTTGACCAGGTTTGCGCTCCAAATAGTCGTATGAATAATAGCTGTAGGCCGTATAGCCCAACGAGCGGAATTCACGGATTTCCTGAAAGACGATGGAGTACATATCCGTTCCAAAATACTTGCTGAACAAGGAGGCCATGGCCTCGTCCTTGGCATTCAGCTTCTCGCCCGGAACATGGAAATAGATGTTGCTCTGACGGAACTTCTTATTGGAGGCCATGAAAACCTGTGGCTCGGTGAACTTCCTCTCGACATATACTTTCTCTTTTCCCTTTTGAGCATTAGTGCGCACCAATTGGTTCTCTTTCAGCATATTCGCCACCAACTTCGGATCGGTATTACCGCTATACAGCACATGACCATCGTATTTCAAGGCTTCGGCTACTTCAGCCAGCAGTTCTTCTCCTTTCTTTTTCTTCCACTGTTTCAAAGGCGTATGGTTCAGATAAACAGATTTGTCGCCGTACAAAACATACGCACGGACAGCACGCGCCCATGTGGAAGCATCGTCACGCGAAGTCTTGAGATCGGTCTGTTCCGATTCCACCAAAGTCTTGATGTATTTTTCATCGTTTGAAGGATGATACAACTTCTGGTAGCACATTGCCATGATGTCGTTCAAGTCTTTCTCGAAGCCAGTCATTCGCACAATCAAGTTGTTGTCGTTGCAGAAAACGCTGATTCCCGCTCCCATTTTCTGCAAAGCGAGTGCAAATTTCTCAAACGATTGAGTTTGGGTGCCTTGCAAACCAAGATATTGCACTGCACGGTTCAAGTCGGGGTCGCTGAAAGTGCCATAGTTGAAGACCACTTGAAGGTTGAAAAGGTCGTTACGCGGGTTGGCGGTGGAGTAAAGTTTGAAACCGTCGTTCACATCCGTAATCTTCACATCCTCACCGAATTTGATAACCTGTGGTTCCACCTCTGGCACCTCTTGCGCCTCGATGGCCTTGGCAAAATCCGATTTGGCTTCGGTGTTCTTGGCTTCAATGGGTTTCCAATTGGGCTTATCGACCTTGTCCTTGGCGGGGAAGCCCATCTTGGAGCGCACATCCAAATAGTCGTTGCCGAAATACTTGTTGGCGACGGCCACCACTTCGTCTTTCGTAATGGATTCAAGACGTTTCGTTTCAGCAAGATACTCCTCGTATGTCATGCCTCTCATTTCCAATTCGAGGAAAAGGCTGGAGAGACTACCAAAACTCTCCATTTCATAAATCCTGTCCGTCAACCAGCTCATGCGCATGGCCTCAAAGAGGTCGTCGCTGAAATCGCCTTTCTTCAAGCGGTCGAGACAGTCGAAAATCAATGCTTCGGCATCCTCGTGCGACTGCCCCAGCAGTTTTGGGATATAAATCATCACATTGCCGCCATAATCCTCCAATGAAAGCGGCATCAACATGGCAGCCATAATCTTGTTTTCAAGCATAAGCTTGTCGGTAAGGCCCGTCTCGCCGTTGCTGAAAATGCCACAAGCCAAACTCAAAGGCACGTAATCAGGATCAGAAATTTTCACACCGGGGAACACCAAAGCACCCATCTTGATAGGCGTCATTTTGACTTCCTTCACCGTCGGGCCGTTGAACTTCGGCAACGTGTAAGTAGGCTCCTTGGGCAGTTCACCCTTGCGCCAAGTACCAAACTTTTCTGCCACCAGAGGCACGGTCGTCTCAATATCGAAATCGCCGACAAGAATGAGAGTCATGTTGTTGGCCACATAGTAAGTGTTGTAAAACTCCCGCATCTTGCTGGTTTGCGGATTTTTAAGATGCTCGGTATAGCCGATGACGGGGCGACCGTATGGATGCTCACCGAAAGCTTCCTTGAAAAGATACTCTTGGAAGGCATTGATGGGGCTATCACCATACATGTTCTTCTCCTCGTAAACCGTCTCCAGCTCCGACTGGAACAGGCGGAACACGGGATTGCGGAAACGTTCCACATACACGTCCATCCACTTGGAGAGTTGGTTCGATGGAAAAGTGTTGAAATACATGGTTTGGTCGTAAGACGTACCTGCATTCAAGCCTTTGCCACCCATCTGCGTTAGGATAACATCCACCTCATTCGGGATGGCATACTCTGCCGATTTCAGCGACAAGGCATTGATTTTCTGCTGAATGGCTTGACGCTCAACCACATCTGTCGTTTCGTGCAAACGGTCATACATCAAATCGATGCTGTCAAGAAAAACCTTCTCGGCTTCCCAGTTGGTCGTACCGATTTTATCCGTCCCCTTGAACATGATATGCTCAAAGTAATGCGCCATACCCGTAGCGTCAATGGGGTCGTTCTTGCTGCCGGCGTGGACATACACTGCACCGTAAATCTCTGGTTGTGAGTGCTCTTCACACATCACCACTTTCAGACCATTGTCCAAGCGGAAAGTCTTGGTCTTCAAATCGCCCTGTTGGGCAAACGTTATTGTGGTTCCTAATACAAACAGGAACAGAATCGATAATTTTTTCATTTTGAGTTATTTTTGTTCGTTGTTATTCAATTCCAAACATACTCCTATATTGATCCACGATATAGGTATCCACCCAATCGAAAAACCCCTCCATCGACTTGAAACTCTTCGATTTACGCAATCCGGCAAGGGCTTCCTCTCCACGGCGCATCACCTCTTTTTCAATGGGTTGGATTTGTTGCAAAATGCCAGTGCCCTGCTTGTTGAACAATTGGGAAAGGTCGCCATAAGAGGTGGTGTTTCCTGCTTCAAGGGAGAAAATCCGTTGCTTCAGTTCCAGACCTTTCTCGTTGAGCCACGAATGCCCCGTACCGTCGTCGGTAACGATGGCGGGCAGTTTCCCTGAAGGAGTGAGCACCAACGGAATGGCCACGGTGGTTAGCGGCCAGCCGATAATCGTCCAACTTACGGTGTTCAGCGGCGATTCATCAGGACGAACACCCTGAACAAGAATCACCGACGAGGTGGAATAGCGGGCAATGTAATCACCAAATGGAAAATATTGCGTATCAGTCTCATTTTCAGGCATAAAATCATACATATCAAGTTTCGTCACGCCGTGTTTCAAGTATCTTGAAATGGAAGTGATGAGGTAATCATGCTCCAAATTGCCTTCCTTGCAAGCCTCAGCCATGAAGTCGGTGATGGCGCAATAACGTTCCACACCCATGTCGAGTTTGTGGTTGCCTGTTGTACCGAAATTGGTGCGCATCAAGTAACCATCAGGGGCGACATTCGGGTCGTTCACGTCGAACTTCACATACTCGTAATTGCCTGTCTCATAGTAGGCGCAACCGCCTTTGGCATCGAGGACGGCGAAGTTGGAATTGACCTCGCGGGGCTTTTTGACGGTGTCCAAAAGCCGCTCGAAATCCTCCAAGGTGGCGCAAAGCTCCAAAGCCTTGCGGATGAGGATGCCGTCGCCGTCGGTGTCGCCGCCATCGCCGTTGAGGTTATAGGCCGCCGTATTGATGATGCCGAAACCGGCCTCATTGTGGCCGCCCCACACATTGACGGGCGCGGTGTCCTCGGCGTTCACCAAGCCGATGTAGCGGTAAACCCGTCCCTGTACGACAATCGTCATGTTGTGCAAAGTGCTGGTATCGCGGTTCTTAAATATCAAAGGACGGCCGTCCTTCGTGGCCTTGCCGGAAACAATGACCGAGGTGCAGGCCAAAACAGGTTGCACCTCGGTCATCACGGCTGCCATCAGGAAAAGTGCTAACAAACGCTTTTTCATGGCAAGTCAATTTAGTCTATAACATGCTGATAATAAGTTCCTTCCTGGAAATTCTTGATACCGTCTTTCAAGAAAGCCACAAAAGCATCCTTGTCCAAATCGTAAGCGCGAGGCTTCATCAGCAGGTTGCCGTTATGGTCCATCAGGCAGTAATACGGTTGGGCATTGGTGCCGAACTTCGAGATTTGGAAGTCGGCATACTTGCGCCCAATGGTCTTCTTTTCCTTGCCATCGTAGATCGAAGTGTACCATTCCTCTTTAGGCAGTGAAGTCTTGTCATCGACATATAAGGCGCAGAGCACAAAATCATGGCGGAGCATATCTTTCACACGCGGGTCGCTCCAAACGTTGGCCTCCATCTCACGGCAGTTCACGCAACCGTGACCTGTGAAGTCAACAAAAATGGGACGATTCGTGGCTTTTGCGACGGCCAAGGCTTGGTCATAGTCGAAATAGCCTTTCAAATTGTGCGGCAAATGGAACAAATCGGCGTACTTGGGTTCTTCTGTAAACTCCACTGCTGCAACGGCTTGCGCTTGACCTTGCGAAGCTACCGCCATATTGGCCATCTTGGCATCCACATATTCAATCACTTTTTCGCTGTTCTCCTCAATGATGCGATTGAGGTCGAAATCGAGGGTTTGCTTTGGTGGGAGATAGCCAGAAAGGGCTTTCAACGGAGCGCCCCACATGCCAGGAATCATATAAATTACAAAGACGAAGTCGATGATAATCAGCACCAAACGGAACACGCCCAACTCCTTGACTTCCTTCTCGCCCTTGAAACGGATTTTACCGAGGAGATAAAATCCAAGCAAAGCAAAACAAACAATCCAAATGCCGAGATAAACTTCACGGTCGAGCAGATGCCAGTGATAGGTTTGGTCGGCCACGCTGAGGAACTTGAAGCCCAACGCGACTTCGATGAAGCCCAACACGACCTTCACGGAAGTGAGCCAACCGCCGCTCTTGGGCAGGCTTTGGAGCAAATTCGGGAAGAAGGCAAACAAGGCAAACGGCAGCGCAAAGGCCACGGCAAAGGCAAACATCGTCACGATAGGAGCCCAAAACTCACCCGAAGTGGATTTGATGAGCACCGTACCCACGATGGGACCTGTGCAGGCAAACGACACCAAAACGAGGGTCAAAGCCATGAAGAAAATACCACCTAAACTCTTGGTACTCTGTTTGCTATCGCTCTTGTTCACCATATTGCTGCCTAATGTGATTTCGAACGCGCCAAAGAACGAGGCCGCGAAAATCATGAACACAAGGAAGAAGATGATGTTCGGCAGCCAGTGCGTGGCAAGCCAATTGAAGATGTCGGCAGTTACACTATTGCCACCTACCAACCATGTCGTCAAAATGATGATGGCAATGGGCAAGGTATAAAGCAACACAATGAAAATGAAGTACATAAACGCCTTGAAGCGACCTTGGGCCTTGGTTTCGCCCTCGCCGTGCATGAAAAACGACACGGTCATAGGAATCATCGGGAAGACGCAAGGCGTTAGGATGGCCGCAAAGCCCCAAAGGATGGCTTCGAGAATCATGGCCCAGATGTTGGACTTCGTTCCGGCTGTAGTTTCAGGCTCAACAGCCTCAATTACAGCGGGTTCGCCGTAAGTTAGGTTGACATCCTCGGTCAGCGAAACGCATTGCCCGTCCTTGCAGGCTTGGTAATTGATTTCGCCCGTGATGGGGAACGAGCCGTCCTTCAGTTTGCGGAAAGTCTGCGCGAAAGCCGCCTCACCCGCAAATTGCTTGTACTCCGTCTCAAAAATGTCGTCATAATAGAGCGCGACATCGGTAAGGTCGCGGGCCTCGCTCACGGCCTCGAAGAACTCAGAGGTCGTGATGTCGAACACCGTTGGCAAAGGTGCCAAATCGGGCATTTTAGTTGAATAAATGTGATACTGCGGGTCGATGGTGGCCGTGGCGACCAAATCGAACTCGTTCTCGTTGAGGTTTTCAATGGCGAAAGTCCATTGAACAGGGTGGATAATTTGCGCCTGCATCTTCAAAGGCATGACGGCGACGAAGGCCGTCAGCAGGATTAGAAATAGTCTTTTCATATTATTTTAATTAATTATTATTCAATCACTTGAATCACTTTCGTTACGATAAATCACTTTACCCTCATGCTCAATACTATCAATCAAATCTTCATTTCTCAACATCGAAAAAAGGCTTAAATCAACAAAATAAGGCAGATACAAATCGTCAATTTTTGCATCAAGAAGAGCCAATTGAAGATAAGTCAAATTACTGCCTTTCAATGTAATATCTATATCCGAAGCCACTTTGTTCGTACCTCTTGCACGTGAACCATAGATAATAGTCTCACGCAAAGCGTTGATCTCATTATCTTTTAGTCCGAACTCCATTATTTATTCAGATTGGGTGAACAATTCGGCAGATTTATAACTAGACAGATCATTCATTCTTTCATATTGCCGGACCTTCATCACATTGACCACTTCTGCCAAACGGCTCAAAGCCCTTCGGTAGCTGTTCAGTTTCTGTTCCCATCTCGGCAAAATGTATTCCATCGAAAAATAATTTAGTCTGCAAAAATAGAAAAATTATCTATCTATCTGAATCAGTTTGCATAGAAATAATGTTTTTGTTGAATTCGTAATCTTAAACCTGTCATCAATACGATACCCAACCGCCCAAACAATCTCGCCATTGGCGGAAACCAAGAGCCAAACATTCCGTTTTTTCCATTCCGTAAACTTCTGATCCACAAAGAAATCGCTCAACAGCTTGGAACCTTTCATGCCCAAAGGATGGAAGCGGTCGCCGTGCCGCCAATGACGTAAAGTCAAAGGGAACTTCAATTTGTCGAAGTCCAATTGAGCCACATCAGACGATTTGTCGATGACAAAATCAGGAGTTTTCTCCAACTTGGAAAAACAAAGATGGATTGGCAAAACTATTACATCCTCCCCTACTCCGATTTGGACTTCTTCATTCTCAATAGCCTTGATTTCAGAAAGTTGCAAATCATCTCTGCCAATAATCAATTGGTGTGTCGAGGAAAAATACTTATTCCCTATTCCCGTATTCATTGTTTCAAAAATGAAACGGCATTGATCAGTATTGAAGCCATATTGCCTAAGCCACTCAAAAAGCAACTGAAATGAATAACCCGGCCTTTCGACAAGCTCAGGGGCCTTAGCTTCTGACAGCCGCTTTGCGTCATTGCGAGGAACGAAGCAATCCAGAAAAGCAGAATAAGGCAACCTTTGAACATCACCATCTCGTTCTACAATTTGCGCCAACTTCTCTTTCAGCAAGTCCCGATAAAGCTTGTTTTCCGAAGCAAGATGCTCCAAAGATTTATACAATCCTTGTCGGGCATCTTTTTGAAGTTCATCGAAAAGGGGCAATAATTGGTTGCGGATTTTGTTGCGCAGATAAACGCTTTCTGCATTGGTGTGGTCTTCTCGCCAAAGGATTTGGTTCTCAACGGCATACTGATGGATTTGTTCACGAGAAGCCCATAGCAAAGGCCGAATGATGACGCCGTTTTGTGGCAACATTCCTTTCAAGCCTCGAAGTCCCGCACCGCGCAACAAGTTGATGAAAAAAGTCTCGGCTTGGTCGTCGGCATGATGCGCCACCGCGATTTTGTCATAACCTAACTGTTGCCGCAATTCTTCAAACCAAGCATAGCGCAAGTCGCGGGCGGCCATCTCAATGGAAATGCCGTTTTCTGAAGCGTATTTCTCGATATCAAAATGCTTCACAAAGCACTGAATGTCATGTTTTTCCGCAAACTCGCGCACAAACTTTTCATCGCTATCAGACTCTTCGCCGCGCAAATGGAAATTGCAGTGCGCCGCGACAAACTCTACCTTGGTTTTCAGCAACAAATCCGCCAAAACCATGGAATCAATGCCGCCGCTGAGAGCCAGAATGAGTTTATCGCCTTCAGCGATGAGATTATACCTATTAATATATAACTGAAACTGGTCAATCATGTCAATGCCTTACCACAAATTTCCCCATTCCTTTTCCGTCAACTTGAACAAAATACAAACCTTCAGGATAATTGCCTGTTTCAATTTTTACTTGCTGGTTTTCAGCAATAAAAGCATCCATCAGCTGACCCAAAGCATTATAAATTTGAATCACGCTTGAGCCATCCACCGAAAGATTCACAAAGTCGCCAGCAGGATTGGGGAACAGATTGAATTTCTGCTCGTTGGCATCATCTATTACATCATAACACGGGTGTTCCTCAATGCCAATAGCCAAAAAAGCGTCTATGACTGTTTGAAGATCAGAGAAGAAGAAACTATACTCAAACGGATAGAGGCTACCGGTAGTGTATACTATAGAATGGTCAGGAGCTATGAGAACGCACTGGGGTGCACCTTGGAAATGATACAGTAAGGCTACATCCCTACCGCCTCCATCCTTACTAATCGTAGGGAACTGAACGTCAAACTCCTCGCACCATATCAAACATTTTTCGTCATTGTCAACCCCATCCACGCCGATGTAATAAATATCTTCCTTATTGCAGCCATAGCGATAATAACTATTCACGATGTTCGGTTCTATAAGCCTGCAGGGGCCACATGAATAATAGAAATAATCCAGCAATACAAATTGCCCTCGGTTAAGAATGTCGAACAGATGTATTTCGTTGCCATAAAGGTCAATCGCTGTGAAATCAAGTGCAGTTGGCACAACACTAACTGTCTCAGAGGCACATTCCGACCCATCTTCGCAATGCGAAACAACGAAGTAGTTGCCCCCCTGGCGAGGGTCGAAGTCTATCTGGCACGTTGTGCCCTGAACATCTCGAATACATGAAACGATGGAATCCCCATAATAAGAATACCATTTATAGACATGGTAATGGAGTGCATTATCAACGCCCGTCCATGTCAACTGAAGGTCAGGATCTATCAACTCGGCCACCAAGTCGGTCGGAGCCGTGCATTCACCAAAATTACAATTGTCAGGCATAATACCAATGTTCTCAAAAACATTAAACATGTTTGAGTAAGTTATTGATTCCCTGTAAATCTCATGGTTCGGAAAAATAAGAAGATACCGGGGAATGGGCATGCAATCCTCATACAAATTGAAAAATTCCTCGGCACCTCCGTCATGGGTCACCACGGGACATTCCACATAATTATTATTCAACCAAGCAAAGCCCGCCTCATCGCCTTCAGTTTTCCACAGCGCCATTACAAACATCTCACGTCCATTGCAGCCAAACTGATGGTAAACCTCTTTGATTCGAGAGGCATCGGCATTGCCAATTGGAAGAAACTCCACAAACACATACTGCCCACCATCAAGCAATTCAAACAGATTATACTCAACGCCATAACAATCCGTAAAAGTAAAATCCTCAACTTCGGGAGGGCATTCAGCCTTTAAACCCCATGCCAGCGCCAAAAACGCCAAAACAAACAACACTTTTTTCATATTCATACATTTTTATGGTTACTCTGACTGCAAAAATACAAAACTCTCACAATCTGCAAAACACATCATTTCTTTTTCTTCACCGAAAAACCAAAACCGCCGATTTTCTCGCCGAGGCCGTAATACTTGCCGTGGGAATAGGCCAAAGGCTTGGCGTGGTTCAACTGGAAAGCACCCGTGCCCTTGTCGATAAGCTTTTCCTCCGCATTGACAGCCACCACCTCAGCGATGAACATATCGTGCGAACCTAATTCCTTCACTTCCATCACCTTGCACTCGATGCTCAACGGCGACTCAGCAATCAAAGGGGCTTTCACGATTTGGGCAGGCTCGGTGTGCAAGTGCATCTGCTTGAACTTGTTGTAGTCGCGACCCGAGCGCACGCCGCACCAGTCCGTGGCAGCGGCCAAATCCTCCGTCGTCAGGTTGATGACGAACTCCTTGTTTTTCATGATGAGTTCGTGCGAGTGGCGTTCCTTACGGACGGAGATGTAGCACATGGGCGGGTCGGAGCAAATCGTGCCCGTCCAGCCGATAGTAATGATATTGTAGTTTTCCTCACAGTCGCCGCAAGTAACCATCACGGCGGGCAAGGGATAAATCAATGTTCCGGGTTTGAAAGGGATTTTCATTATAGTTTATATGATATAATATTGATTTACAATAGATAATTACTCCAAATGCTTCTTGTCAAAAGATTCTTGTTTCTCTTCCCATAGCAATTGCCGTTTAATTCCTTTGTGGTTGGCCAACCGCAGAAATTCAGACCGGAATGCTTTCATGGTCTTATTTAATTCATCACTGCGGGAAAAAGTCATCGCACTAAAAGCATAATCCTTATCCAGTTTCGTGCCGATAAAAAAATCATCCCCATTAATGCTATGTGCTCGATTTCTTCTACCAAACAAAAAATAATAGTCCATTTCCTCCCATTTTACAATTTGAAAATCTGGAATCCAAGATGGCCCTTTCAGTTTTCTTTGCTCCAATCCAACATCTGTCAACCTAATATTGACCTTGGCATTCGTCAATTTCCATATTAAAAACATCGAAAGATACATAGGTATAGATAGAATAATACAAAAAACGCCCAAAAAAAGCCACACATTCAAAGACGAAAACAATGGCTTAAGCATTCCCTTAAACATATACACTGAAACTATAGATATGACTACACTTAACACTATCACCCAATACTCAGGACAAATTGTAATATCGTATCCTTCAGGATTGGGAGTAAGCTTTTTGGG
The DNA here is from genome assembly GCA_902782455.1 of uncultured Bacteroidia bacterium. Lineage (GTDB taxonomy): Bacteria > Bacteroidota > Bacteroidia > Bacteroidales > F082 > Limimorpha. Next base: position 42,139 of record CACZNA010000032.1, read on the forward strand.
CTTCTTTTCTTTTTCGTTCATGGCTGATTGTTTTACGATTGCAAAGATAATGATTCTCCCATCATCTTGCGGAGAATACAACATTGCTGGAGATAGAATTTCTTATATCGAATTGATGAAATATCTCACTGCTTCAAGCAACGGGTCAAGGTCTTGACGAATAGTCAGTAGCACCACTTCACCATCAATGTCAAAATAACCATGTGCGATGTGGTTGCGAATTCCTATTACATCCTCCCATGGAATCTCCGAACGTTCCTTAAGCAACTCACCTTCTGTAATCCCATCTATTTGATGGATGCCCTCGCCTATTGCTTCAATCAACATGCAATTGGCTGCAAGTTTTTGCATTCCATCGGGTGACAAATAATAATCCTCAGCCGTCTCGATATTTGCATTCCAATTCTTGAGCTGCTCAATGGCGTTCTCAATTTGTTGAAAAATGCCTATTACTCTATCCCGTTTATTTGATGACGTAAATTCCATCGCGATTGATTTCTTGTAATAAGTTAGGATTCATGTGTTTGTGCATCCTCACCACATCCACCGGACAACCCAAAAGACGCTCAAGGAAACGTTTCAATCGAACTATCAAATAGGCTTGAGGCTCCATTTCCACACATACATCAACATCGCTTCCTTCAATCTGCTCATCTCTTGAAACAGACCCAAACAAGCGAAGCGACCGGATTCCGAAGTTTTTCCTTAACTCATCCTCTTGATTCTCAATAATTTTAATATACTCATTCTTTGTCTTCATATTGCAAAAGTAATCTTTTTTCTCAAAATCAAGACAAAATGCATCGTAATTATCCAAAAAACGCCCGATGCACATCATGCTCGGGGGCAATTCCCCAAAAGTCTTCACGAAAAGCCTCAAAATTCTTCCAATTGTCCTTTTGCTTTTCAAACAAAGGAAGCAATGGTATGGAAATACGGAAATTCATGTCGTCTTTTACGCTAACAAGAAAATCAATTCTACCCCTACCTTTTCCATATAAGTGATAATGCTTCATGTCCTCCCACTTTATCAACCTATACTTAGGATAAATCCTTGAGCCTGATAATCTTGTCTGCTCCAAACCTTCATCGGTTATTTTGAGATTTACTTTCACCACTGTGATTTTAAAACCAATGACAAAAAACAATGCATAAATAACTAAAAGCATAATCCAAACCAACCAAGCATCTGTCTCACTAAAATAATCATTAAAAGCCACTATAAAAACAGCAGAAATCACCAAACTAAAAAGCATAGAAATAAATAACACCCATCCAAAGGCATACTTCACAATAGTATATCCTTCAGGTCTCGGGATGGTTTTCTCTTCGTCATCGGTTTTCTTCTCTTCTTCGCTCATCGCTGATTGTTTTACGTTTGCAAAAATAATGATTTTCTCCACACTATCCAAAAAACGCACGATGCACATCATGTTCGGGGGCGATTCCCCAAAAATCGTCACGAAATGCCTCAAAACTATCCCAATTGTCTTTTTGCTTGTCAAACAAAGGAAGCAATGGAATGTAAATGCGGAAATTCACATCATCTTTAACGCTTATCAAAAAGTGATTGTCTCTATTCCTTCCACACAAATGATAGTTTTTCATATCTTCCCATTTAATCATCCTACGCTTGGGATATTGCTTCGATCCAGAAATTCTTGTCTGCTCCAAACCTTCATCGGTAATTTTTAAGTTCACTTTTACCTCAGTAATTTTTAGTGCTGCAACCCAAAAAAACAACGAAAAACAAATATACACAATAACAAACACCCAAAATCCAACATTCAAAGACCTGTCTATTAAAATACCTATTGGCAAAGAAACAAATGTTCCAAAAATCCAAATAAAGTCCGCCCAACCTTTAGCATACTTCACAATCGTGTATCCTTCAGGTCTCGGGATAGTCTTTTCTTCGTCATTGGTTTTCTTCTCTTCTTGGCTCATAACTTATTGCTTTAGAATTGCAAAAATAATAAACTTAAACTACTACTGATGCGATAAATTATCGCAATAATTAATCAAACAAATTCGGTTCATTGACATTATGGTTTTGAATGAGTGTTTCAGAAGAAGAGAGTAGTTC
>CACZNA010000033.1:0-32802 GCA_902782455.1 uncultured Bacteroidia bacterium
CCATATTCCTATAACGGTTGCACTATCAGGTATTTTGCAACCAATGATTGTGGAACGGTGTATAGCGCAACAGTGCAAGTAACGGTCAACGACATCCCAGTTGTTGGCAGCATCACGGCTCCGGCGGCTATTTATGCTGGTGGTAGTTTCAGCCTTACTGTCCCGACGATTCAAAACAATGGCTCGACCGTTATCGCACAAGGTTGGCAGATTGCCGCCACGCAAAATGGTAACTATTCTCCATTCAACAACAATAACGTTCCCTATTCTTACAATGGCTATTGGATTCGCTATTATGCCGATAATGAATGTGGGGTAGGCTATAGCAACGCGGTGCAAGTCACAGTTTATCAGGACGATAATAATATTGTCTTCGCCGATGCTAATGTAAAAGCCATTTGTATAGCCAATTGGGATACCAATGGAGACGGAGAATTGAGTTATGATGAAGCAGCAGCCGTAACTGACCTTGGACAAGTGTTTAGAGGAAACACAACTATTACTTCGTTTGAGGAATTACAGTATTTTACTGGATTGACATCTATCAGTAGCTACGCTTTTTATAATTGTAGCAATTTGTCGGGTTCTTTGTATATTCCTAATTCTGTGACCATGATAGGCGAGGCTGCTTTCTATTATTGCAGTGGCTTGACTGGCAGCCTGACCATTGGCAATTCCGTGACCACGATAGGCGATTTGGCTTTTTATGATTGTAGCGGTTTCACGGGCAATTTGACTATACCTGATTCTGTCATAGAAATTGGAACTAATCCATTCTCAAATTGTAGCGGTATAGAACAAATTATGGTAGATATAAACAATCCGAATTATGATTCAAGAGAAAATTGCAATGCAATTATTGAAACAAACACATTTAAATTGGTTTCAGGATGCAATAATTCTGTTATTCTTGATGGAGTGACCTCAATAGGCGATTATGCTTTCATGGGTTGCGCTGGTCTTACGGGTAGCTTGGTCATCCCCGATGCTGTGACTTCGATTGGAAATTTCGCTTTCGCGAATTGCACTGGCTTTATGGGCAATTTGGTTATCGGCAATTCAGTGACCGAAATAGGTGACTATGCTTTCTTCAGAGCGTGCCAGGGGTTTACCATGTTTGATGTAAAGCCTGAAACACCACCCATGCTTGGTAATAATGTTTTCGTCAACGCGGATTATTTCAGTGTTCCCGTTTTTGTCCCTGTTTGGGTGCCTTGCGAAACGTTGGAGGCTTACCAGAATGCACAGGGGTGGGATGTGTTTACCAACTATATTGAAGTATGTCCAGGAACAATTACTGTTGTGGCTTTGCCAGCAGAAGGTGGTACGGTAACAGGCGGAGGATTGTATGAAGGTGGTGCTACTTGTACGCTGACCACAACGCCAAATGAAGGTTTCCTGTTCATGAATTGGACTAGAAATGGAGAGGTGGTCAGCAACGATTCCTCATATAGCTTTATCGTAACTGGAGATGCTGATTATGTGGCCAACTTTGCCGAGGAAGGAGACGTGTGTGCCCTTACTTTCGATTTATTTGATTCTTACGGTGATGGCTACACTGGTAATTACTTGGTTGTGACCGATGGAAATGGCATTTCGCAGCGGCTTACAATAGAAAGTGGTTCATCAGCCGTCTACACTATTCCAATTTTAAATGGTAGTCGCCTTGCTTTGACTTGGATTTTGGGGTCATGGACGGAAGACTGTTCCTTCACAGTGAGTTATTCCAATGGCAATGTTATATATCATGGTGAAAATCTGAATGAAATCTTTTATTATGAATTTGATGTGGATTGTGTTGGAATGCCTGTAAGCACGTTTGATGTTACGGCAGTAGCTAATCCAATAGATGGAGGCACAATTACTGGAACAGGGCAGTATGAATACAATGCGACTTGTACTCTAACCGCTATAGCTAATGAGGGTTATGCTTTTGTTAACTGGACTCAAGGTGGAACAATAGTTTCCAATGATGTGGAATACTCATTTTATGTGGTAGACAATGTGGCTGTAGTGGCTAATTTTATACCTCTCGGCAATATTGATTTTGTCGATGCTAATGTGAAAGCCATCTGTGTGGCCAATTGGGATACCAATGGAGATGGAGAATTGAGTTATGCCGAAGCTGCAGCAGTAACTAACCTTGGGCAAGTATTTAGAGAGAATATGGAGATTACCTCGTTTGAAGAATTACAATATTTTACTGGATTGACAACGATTAGCGATCATGCTTTCTATGGTTGTAGCAATTTGTCGGGTTCTTTGCATATCCCCAATTCCGTGACAACAATAGGCGATAATGCTTTTTTTGATTGCAGCGGTTTGACTTCGTTAACTATCCCCAATTCAGTGATTTCTATCGGAAATCATTCTTTTAGAGGTTGTGGTTTGACCTCAGTCACTATTCCTAATTCGGTGACTTTCATAGGCTTTGGATTGTTTGGTGATTGCCTGTTTTTGGAGCAAATTGTAGTGGAGATGGGCAATTCCATTTATGACTCTCGTGAGAACTGTAATGCCGTTATAGAAACAAGCACTAACAAATTGGTCGCCGGCTGTAAAAGCACAATCATTCCAAATTCAGTGACCTCCATAGGGAAGTGGGCGTTTGGGTATTGCCAGGGCTTGACATTGTTAAACATTCCAAATTCAGTGACTTCTATTGGGGATCTTGCTTTTGTCAGTTGCTTTGACTTGACAATGTTATACATACCTAATTCGGTGTCTACAATCGGAATGAGAGCATTTCAGACTTGCTCTAACCTGATTTCCATAATCATTCCTGATTCGGTGACCACAATTGGTGATTATGCTTTCTTAGATTGCGGAGGATTGTCTGAAATAACAATCTTAAGAATAACTCCGCCCTCTATAGGTTTAGGTGTTTTTTCTCGTACAAACAGCAGCCCAATTTATGTCCCCTACGAATCCCTAAATGATTACAAAACCGCCACCAACTGGAGCTATTACGAAGACAGAATTTTCCCCATGGCCTACACTACCATTTCAGGTTACGGCGTAGGCGAGGGCAACTACCGTTTTATCGCTTCGCCATTGGTTGAAAACACAGCCCCAACAGCGGTGGATAACATGATAACCGAAACGGCATACGACCTTTATCGCTTCTACCAAAGCGAGAATGACGAATGGCAAAACTACAAATACCCAGAAAACACGCCAAATTTCTTCCTTACTAACGGCCAAGGTTATCTCTATGCAAATGCCGAGGATGTGAATCTCATTTTCAAAGGCGTGTTCAATGAGGATGATACCAAGGAAGTGGGCCTTGCTTACGATGCAACTGCCACTTTTGCAGGTTGGAACTTGGTGGGCAATCCTTTCCCAGTCAATGCCTACGCCAATAAGAGTTACTATACGATGAATGTGGAAGGCACAGCCATCGAGCCTAATATGGTTTCGTCTGCCACGGCTATTCCTGCTTGTACGGGTGTCATGGTAATGGCTGAGGATGAAGGCGAGACGGTTGTTTTCAGCACCGAGGCTCCCGAAGCAGCAACTAACCAAGGCTGTTTGCAAATTGAGTTGAGTCAGGCCGTCAATAGAGACGGCGTTTCGACAGGCTCAACGTCCTTGCAGGACAAGGCCATCGTGAGTTTCAACGCGGGAGACAGATTGGAGAAATTTGTCTTCAACAAGGAAAATGCGGTCATCAGTATCCCACAAGGCGGCAAGGAGCTTTCCATTGCCTGCATAGACAAAAAAGGTGAGGTGCCGCTCAACTTCAAGGCCACCAAGAACGGAGAATATACCCTTACCATCCATCCTGAAGCAGTGGAACTGGATTACTTGCACCTCATCGATAACCTTACGGGTGCGGATGTGGATTTGCTGGTTTCGCCTGCCTATACCTTCACTGCCAAGACGACGGATTACGCTTCGCGTTTCCGCTTGGTGTTCAGTGGTAATGAGGCGGACGGCCCTTCGACAAGCTCAGGGACCTTTGCTTTCATCAGCAACGGGAACATCATCATTACTGGTGCCGAGGCTGATGCTACGTTGCAAATTGTGGATATGCAAGGGCGCGTGGTGGTTTCTTGCGGCGGACACACGCGGTGTGTCCCTACAACGGGAATGGCCAAAGGCGTGTATGTCTTGCGCCTCATCAACGCCGAGGATGTGCGGACACAGAAGATTGTGGTAAAGTGATTTCTCTGCAACTGAAAGCATAGAGGGTGTGTCAAAATGGGCACGCCCTCTTTTGTGTGTGAAAATAATTCATTGAAATTGTTTCGTTTAAGAAATTTTTTCCTACCTTTGCCGTTCCAAATCAAAAAGAAAATAATGATGGCTAAACATTTGAGAATTATTGCTTTATGCGGAATCATGGGTCTGCTTTTCGCTTCGTGTTCACGTCCTTCAGTGGTCGGAACATGGGTTGAGCCAGCTACCGAAGACGGCATTACGAGCGAAATCGGCTTCACTTTGCTCGAAAATGGTGAGGTCATTCCGATTAATATGGGCTATGTGGGATTCACGAATTGGGAGAAGTCGGGCGACATGCTTTATATGAAAGGCACCTATACGGGCACCAATCCCCACGATTTTGTCGATACGATGAAAATTGTGAAGGTGGACGACAAACAACTCGTGCTTGAGCAGGCAGGCTACACCGTGACGTACCAAAGGAAATAATCTTGAAATACGAAGCATTCAACGAAGTTAAATCAGAAAATAGAAATAATAAATAATTAGAAATGAAGAAATTAGCTGTTATCGCCTTTGGCGGAAACGCCCTTTTGAGAGGCGGTCAGAAAGGTACATGTGAGGAACAGATGCAGAATGTGGCTGACACTTGCCAGTCGCTGCTTCCCTTCCTGAAACAAGGTTATAATTTGGTGATTGGCCATGGCAACGGCCCCCAAGTTGGTAATGTGTTGCTTCAAAATGCCGCCGGAGAGAAATTGGGCATTCCTGCCATGCCGATGGATGTTTGTGGTGCCGAAACCCAAGGTCAGATTGGCTACATGATTGAGATGGGCCTTGAGAAAGTGATGGTGAAAGAGAACATCGACCGCAATGTGGTGACTTTCGTGACCCAGGTGCTTGTCGACAAGGACGACCCGATGTTCAAGAACCCCACCAAGCCCGTTGGCCCCTATTATACAAAAGAGCAGGCTGAAACCTTTGCTGCCGAAACGGGAGCCGTTTACAAGGAAGACCCCAAAGGCAAGGGCTGGCGTAAGGTTGTTGCATCTCCAAAACCTATTGACATTCAAAATGTTGCCCTTGTGAAGCGTTTGGCCGAAGAAGGCAACATCGTCATCACCGTGGGTGGCGGTGGCATTCCAGTCATCAAGAAGGACGGCGTTCATGTGGGTGTTGAAGCGGTCATCGACAAAGACCTCGCTTCGGCCATGACTGCCATCAAGATTGGTGCTGATGAGTTCTACATCCTCACAGACGTGCCGAAGGTCTACATTAACTTCCGTAAGGAGAACGAGAAGGCTCTCGACACCATTACGGTAGCTGAGGCCAAGCAATATCTTGAAGCCGGTCACTTCACTGAAGGCAGCATGGCGCCTAAAATCCGTGCCGCCATCCTGTTTGTGGAAGCAACGGGCCACGAGGCCATCATCACCGAGGCCACCAAGCTCGGCGACCCGACTTGCGGAACGCGCATTGTGGCTTAATCGGAATAGGCCACGCTCCAAGCGTAACCTTTTTGCTTGATAATATGGGTTTCGAGGCGGTAATCCATGCCGTCGAGAACCTGATACAAATCCGTGCTGATACCTGTTCCACGCAGTTTCAGCACGGCTTCTTTTTTCGTCCAATAGGCAATGAACGTCTCAGGCGGCTCAGGGGTGGCATTGATAATCTCTATCTCTTCGTCATTCATCGTTTTGCGAAGCAAGGCCTCGTCAAAATGGCGGAAACTCTCAATGTCAATGCCAATAGGGGCTTTGTCGACGGCTGAGGCGATTCCGTTTTTGCAATGGCTGAGGTTGAAATGGATGTTGGGGTGTCGTTCCAAATAAGGTTTGCCATGCTCGTTGAATGAAAACGTCAGGTCGTTGATTCCTAATGGTTTTAGCATCTCTTTCAGCATCAGCCACGATTTCAAGCAGGCGAATTGTCCGAAAAGGTGCTTGTAGCGCAACGCCTCTTTTCGGCGTTGTTCGTTCACCAAAGGCAGCATCCGTTGCACCTCGGTTTCGGTCACTTGGCTCATATCGTCGAAAATGGAAATCATAGCTTTGAAATCGGCTGCAAAATTAATGGTTTCTCTGTTTCGGTGAAAAAATCTCTTCTTTTGTTGTTAAAAAAACCTCTCGTTTGGATAAAAAATCGAGTTGATTGAAATAAATCCTATTTTCGCACCGATTTTCGGTTTTATGGAAAAATACGCAATCAAAGGAAAAAAGGTTCAGGCATTTCCTGACATTCCGCCCCGCACTTTCGATCTGCTGCCGCGATTTGTGGAGAAATTCGGCAAGAAGAAGGTGATGTTCGCCAGCAAAGTGGAAGGGGAGTGGAAGAAATACATCGGTCGCGACTTCGTGAAAATGACGGATGTCATCAGTCAGGGACTCATAGGTTTGGGCGTGGCCAAAGGCGACCGCGTAGCCGTGATTTCCAACAACTGCCCGCAGTGGAACATGGTCGATTTTGCCGTGCAGCAAATCGGGGCCATCCTTGTGCCGATTTATCCCACGGTGCGCCAAAGCGACTACGAGCATATCATCAAACACGCCGAGCCAAAGATTGTTTTTGTTGAAGGCTCGCTGCTGCTGAACAAAATCAAGGACATCATCGAAAAGGTGGAAAACAAGCCTAAAGTGTTCGTTTTCAATCCTGTGACAGGCCAACTCACCTTGCGCGGACTGATGGTTTCGGTGAAAATCGACAAGAAAAGCCTTGCCTCTTTGCAGGCCCGAAAAGATGCCGTCGAGCCAGAGGATGTAGCGACTATCATCTACACTTCGGGCACGCTTGGCACCCCTAAAGGTGTCATGTTGACGCATTACAATCTGATGAGTTGCGTGGCTTATTATGGGCCGCATTATCCCGTGCCGAGTTCGCATAAAGTGGTGAGTTTCTTGCCGTTGTCGCACATTTACGAGCGTTCTGTGTTGTACACACACCTTTATCTCGGCAACTCGACCTATTATGTGGAGAATTTCGGTACCATTATGCGCGACATTGCCGACATCAAGCCGGAGCATTTCACCACCGTGCCGCGCGTCGTCGAGAAAGTGTATAACGGCGTGATGCGCAAGGGCGACAAGTTGAAGGGACTGAAAAAACGCATTTTCTATTGGGCTTTCCAGTTGGCGGAGCGTTACGACGAAACGGAAAAGAAACCCCATCGTGCCTATCGGTTCAAGTTGTATTGGGCCAATAAGTTGGTTTTCAAGGATGTGAGGAAGGCTTTCGGCGGTCGCTTGGAGTTCATCATTTCGGGCGGTGCCAGTTTACAGCCGCGATTGGTGCGTCTGTTTGCCGCTATGAACATCCCGATTATCGAAGGTTATGGCCTGACGGAAACCTCGCCGGTGATTGCCACCAACAGCTTGGCTTTGGGCATTATCAAGGCGGGAACGGTGGGTGTGCCTTGCGGGAGCGTCGACATCAAGATTGACCCTGAATCGGGTGAAATCCTCGTGAAAGGCTCGCCAGTGATGAAGGGCTACTACAAGGACGAGGAACAGACCAAAATCGCCATCGACGAAAACGGCTATTTCCATACCGGCGACATCGGTGAATTCGACGAGGACGGCTTGCTGAAAATCACGGGGCGAATGAAGGAAATTTTCAAGGACTCGATGGGCAAGTACATTTCTCCCGCGCTGATTGAGAACCGTTTTGCCGAATCGCCGCTTATCAGTAATATTATGGTGGTGGGCGAGAACCAAAAGTTTGCCGCCGCTTTGATTGTGCCGAATTTCGAGAACCTGAAGACATGGTGCGAGGAAAACCACATCCCCTATACCACCAACGCAGAAGTCATAAAGGAAAAGAAAGTCAAAGACCGCTACCGCAAGGAGGTGGATGCCTACAACAAGTTCTTCGGCGATTACGAGAAGGTGAAGCGCTTCGAGCTGGTCGACCGCGAGTGGACCATCGACGAGGGCGAAATCACCCCCAGCCTGAAACTGCGCCGCAAGGTCGTAGCCGAGCATTACAAAGATTTGATTGAGGGGATGTTTGCGGAGTGAGACTTTTTTTTAATTATGTAGCAAATTAAAGCATTTCTATGGAATCCATACCCGAACTATTCTCCGACCTTGCCCTGATTCTCGTCACGGCGGGCGTTACTACCGTGCTTTTCAAGTGGCTGAAGCAGCCCTTGGTGTTGGGCTATATCATCGCTGGCCTGCTCATCGGGCCTTATTTCCCATGGTTTCCTATCGTCCGCGACCACGAGAGTGTGGAGATTTGGAGCGAAATCGGCATGGTGTTCCTGCTGTTTGCCATCGGATTGGAGTTCAGTTTCAAGAAGTTGAAGAAACAGGCTGGCACTGTGGGTATTACCGCACTTACAGAATTGGTTTCCATGTGCTTCATCGGCTATTTGTTGGGCAAGGTCATGGGTTGGTCGCAGATGGACAGCATTTTCTTGGGTGCCATGCTTTCCATGTCGTCGACGACCATCATTGCCAAGGCTTTCGAGGACTTGAAGATGAAAGGGGAGAAGTTCACTGGCAGCGTCATCGGCGTTTTGGTGGTTGAGGACTTGGCCGCCATCCTCATGATGGTCATCCTTTCCACCATGTCGGTGAGTGCGGCATTGGATGGCAAAGAGTTGATGATGAGCGTGTTGAAACTTGTTTTCTTCCTGTTGGTCTGGTATGTGGGCGGTGTGTTTCTCATCCCCACTATCCTGAAATGGGCGCGCAAGTTCATGTCGGAGGAAACGCTGACGGTGTTCTCTGTGGGCCTGTGCTTCTTCATGGTTTGGTTGGCCAACAAAGCTGGTTTCTCGTCGGCCTTGGGCGCCTTCATCATGGGTTCCATCTTGGCCGAAACGCTTGAGGCTGAGATGATTCACAAACTCACTACACCCATCAAGAACCTGTTCGGTGCGGTGTTTTTCGTTTCGGTCGGTATGATGGTCAACCCGCAGGTTTTAGTCGATTTTTGGTGGCAGATTTTGGTCATTACCATCGTGGTGGTAGTGCTGAAATCGTTGAGTTCGGGCGTGGGCATGTTGCTTTCGGGTGACAATCTCCACAATTCAGTGCGGGCTGGCATGTGTTTTGGGCAAATCGGCGAGTTTTCGTTCATCATCGCCACGGTGGGCATGAGTTTCGGCGTCATCGACGATTTCCTGTATCCCATCATCGTTTCGGTGTCCATCATCACCACTTTCCTCACACCTTATATGATTAAGGCTGGCGAGCCGATGTTCCATTGGATTGAACGTAAAGTGCCCGAAAGTTGGACGAGTTTCTTTGCGAACAAGGAAAAAAGCATCAAGGAAAAGAGCGGCAACACCGTTACGATGCGTACTTTTGTCTTGAACCAACTCAAAACTGCCATTCTTTACGCGGCCATTCTCCTTGCCCTGACTTTGGTGTTCTTCTCTGTTTACACCCCGATAGAAAACCATCAGATTCGTCCATACTTGGATATTATCGCGTTGGCAATCAGTTTGTTAATTACTTCACCTTTCCTTTGGGCCTTGGGCTTCAAGCACGACTTGGATGCCGAAACCGAGAAGATGGTCAAGACGAACAAGGCCAACCGCCGGATGGTGTGGATTTTGTATGCCGTGCGTTTCGTCGCCACATGGTTTATCACCTCTTATATCTTCAGGCATTTCCTCGACGACGACTTTTGGAGGACCATCAACGTGCAAATGGACGATGTCATTATGGCCATTGTTGCCTCGCTGACTTTCCTGTTGCTACTCAGGGGATTAAGCCCGGCAATGAAGTGGTATGAACGCATTGAGAGCCGTTTCCTCGAAAACATGAACAAGCGCGAGTCGATGAACTCGTTCATAGTCCCAGAGGTGCTTCAAGAGAATTTCGCCCTGGCGAAAATGCCTTTGAGCCCCCAAAGCCACTATGCAGGCCTTCGTATCCGCGACTGCGATTTCCGCAACAGCTATAATGCAAGCGTGGTGAGCGTTGATCGTGCCGACGAGATTATCGACCTGCCAAAGAAGGATTTGATGCTGTTTCCTTCGGACGAAATCACCTTCATCGGCACCGAGGAGCAATTGGCCCGACTGAAGCCTTTGGTGGAGGTGGAGGACGATGTACTCATCAAGGAACGGCCTCACAGCAACGTTGATATTCACAAGATTGTGTTGGACGAAGGCAACCGCCTCGTTGGTGTTACCCTGCGTGAATCGGATTTCCGCAATGCTTACACTGCCATGGTGATTGCCATCGAGCGCGACGACAACTTCATGCTGAATCCCGATGCCTCGACCCTTTTCCAAAAAGGCGACACGATTTGGTATGTGGCCTCCGAGGAGAAGGCGCAGGAGTTGGTCAGATGCATGATGGCCAAACAATAATTCGCAAAAGCGTTTGGTTTTTGTTGGTTTAGTTTGTAATTTTGCAAACCAATAAGCAACCCACATTTTATGGAAAACCTACCTGCATTATTTTCCGACCTTGCCCTGATATTAGTCACTGCGGGTCTTACTACCGTCATTTTCAAATGGTTAAAACAGCCTGTCGTGTTGGGCTACATCATCGCGGGCTTCCTCATCGGGCCGAATTTCGATTGGTTTCCCGTCATCAAGGACCACACGAGTGTGGAAACATGGAGCGAAATTGGCATGGTGTTCATGCTATTCGGCATAGGTTTGGAATTTAGTTTCAAGAAGTTGAAGAAAGTGGGCGGCACGGTCGGCATTACTGCGCTTACTGAATTGGTGACGATGTGCGTGGTCGGATTTTTGCTCGGCAAGGCATTGGGTTGGACGCAAATGGACTGCATTTTCCTCGGCGCGATGCTCTCGATTTCGTCCACAACGATTATCGCTAAAGCCTTCGACGACATGAAGTTGCACCGCGAGAAGTTTAGCGGCAACGTCATCGGCGAGTTGGTGGTGGAAGACCTTGAGGCCGTCTTGTTGATGGTGATTCTCTCGACTTTGGCAGTCAGCAAGAGTTTCGATGGTATGCAGTTGGTTTCCAGTATGTTGAAATTAGGATTCTTCCTGTTGGTTTGGTTCGTAGGCGGCATTTTTTTGGTGCCAACCGTGTTGCGTTGGGCCAGAAAATTCATGTCGGAGGAAACGCTGACGGTGTTTTCCGTAGGATTGTGCTTTATGATGGTCGTGTTGGCCAACTTAGCGGGCTTTTCGTCGGCTTTGGGTGCCTTCATCATGGGTTCCATTTTGGCCGAAACGCTTGAGGCTGAGGCGATTCACAAACTGACTACTCCCATCAAAAACTTATTTGGTGCAATCTTTTTCGTGTCGGTCGGTATGATGGTCGATCCGCAGATTTTGGTCAATTATTGGTGGCAAATCCTCATTGTGACCTTGGTGTTGCTCATTTTCAAGCCGTTGAGCAACGTGATTGGTCGTTTGATAGCGGGTTTGGGCTTGAAACAAGCCATGCAAGGTGGTTTCTGTTTCAGCCAAATCGGTGAGTTTTCGTTCATTATCGCCACTTTAGGCCTCAATTACGGCGTCATCGACGAGTTCCTTTACCCCATCATCGTTTCGGTGTCCATCATCACCACTTTCATCACGCCTTACGCCATCAAATCAGCTGTGCCGAGTTACCAATGGGTGACGAAGCATTTTCCTGAAGGTTGGCTTAACCGCTTGGAAAACAGTGATTCAGGTATCAAGGTGAAGAGCGGAAAGAAGGTCAACATGGGCAGTTTCTTGGCACGGCAGTTCAAGAACATTGTCATTTATTTGGCCATCATCATTGCGGTGATTTTGATTGGATTTTTCGCCAGTTCGTTCATTATGAAATATGTGCCGCGACCATGGAGTTCGGCCATTGGCACGGCTCTAAGTCTGGTTTTGGTTTCGCCGTTCCTTTGGGCGATGGGTTTCAAGCATACCTTGGCCGATACAACCCATAAGTTGATGGAAGTCAGTAAGTTCAACAAGTCGTTGATTCGCTTTGTCTTTGTGTTGCGGTTCGTGATTGTGGCGGTCATTTCCTACAGCGTGATTCAACATTTCCTAAACAATTTGTTCTGGGAAAGACTAAATGTCGGAAGTCCGTGGTATCATTGGATAAATATCGGTTTTGCGCTGGTTTTCACGGTGTTGCTGCGTGTATTGAGTCCTGCGATGAAATTCTACAAACACATTGAAGATCGTTTTCTTGACAACCTTAACAAGCGGCAATCGATGCAGGTGTTCACCATTCCCGAAATCCTTCAGGAAAACTGCCATTTGCAGAAGATGACGCTCAGCCCTGACAGCGATTATTCTGGTAAGTTGATCAAGGATACTGATTTTAGGGACAACTACAACGTGAGCGTGGTGAGTGTGGAGCGTGGCAAACAACTTTTCGAGTTGCCGAAGTCTGATTTTCAACTATTTCCGTATGATAAGATTACATTTGTGGGACACGAGGATCATTTGCGACTGCTGTTGTCGAAGGTGGAGGTTTTTGACGAGCAACTGATTCAGGAACACGAAGATAGCGAGGTTGATTTGTACAAGGTGGAGGTGCGTCCCCAAAGTCCATACGTCGGTGTGGCCTTGATGGATTCTGGCTTGGCCGAAAAACTTGATGCTATGGTCATTGCCATCGAGCGCGACGGGCATTTCATCCTTAACCCATCGGCGCGTATTACCTTCCAACCCGCTGATTTGGTGTGGTTTGTGGCACAAAAAGACAAAGCCGAATTCCTGATGAACTACAATCCCGACACAATTCCCAACACCCAACCCTAAACTCTAAACTCTCAACTTTCAACTCTCAACTCTCAACTAAAAATGATAGTCTGCATAGCCGAAAAGCCAAGCGTCGCCCGCGACATTGCCAAAGTGCTGGGAGCCAACACTTCACGCGAGGGTTATATGGAAGGCAACGGCTATCAGGTAACGTGGACTTTCGGCCATCTCTGCACCCTGAAAGAGCCTCACGACTACACCGAGCAATGGAAGGCTTGGGCTTTGAGCCGCCTGCCGATGATTCCGCAACGCTTTGGCATTAAGTTGATTGCGGACAAAGGCGTTGAGAAACAGTTCAAGACCATCGAATCTTTGTTTCAGAAAGCCGACGAAATCGTGAACTGTGGCGATGCTGGCCAAGAGGGCGAACTCATCCAGCGTTGGGTGATGCAAAAGGCCTCCGTGAAGTGCCCCGTGAAACGCCTTTGGATTTCCTCTTTGACAGAAGAATCCATCCGCGAAGGCTTCAAGAATTTGAAAGACCAGTCTGATTATCAGTCGCTTTACGAGGCTGGACTCAGCCGTGCCATCGGCGACTGGCTCTTGGGAATGAACGCCACGCGACTTTACACCTTGAAATACGGTCAAAACCGACAAGTGTTGTCCATCGGACGAGTGCAAACGCCCACTTTAGCACTGATTGTCAACCGTTACCAAGAAATCGTGAACTTCAAGCCGGAGGCCTATTGGGTGCTTTCAACCATCTATCGCGATACGACTTTCACCGCCACCAAAGGCAAATATGGTTCCGTTGAGGACGGACAAAAGGACTTGCAAAGCATTGAGGGAAAAGAGTTTACCGTGACCGACATTTCGACCAAGAAAGGTACTGAAGCCCCGCCGAGGCTCTATGACTTGACTTCTTTGCAGGTGGAATGTAACAAGAAATACAACCTTTCCGCCGACCAGACTTTGCAGACCATACAGAGCCTTTACGAGAAGAAATACACCACCTATCCGCGTGTGGACACGACTTATCTGAGCGACGACATCTACCCGAAATGCCCTGATGTTTTAGCCAAATTGACTAATTACGCCGACTTGACCTCGCCTTTGGCAGGCAAGAAGTTACCCAAAAGCAAGAAGGTGTTCGACAACAGCAAGGTCACCGACCACCACGCCATCATCCCGACGGGTGTAGTGCCACAAGGTCTGTCATTTGCCGAGGAAAAGGTTTATGATGAGGTTTGCCGCCACTTCATTGCCGTGTTCTATCCTGATTGTCAGTTTGCTACGACAACCGTCTTGGGCAAAGTGGAGGAGGTGGAGTTCAAAACTTCAGGCAAGCAAATTTTGGTGCCGGGCTGGCGCGAGGTCATCAAACCGGCGAAGCAAGAAGAGGAGAAGAAAGAAGGGCAGGAGGACGAGGAGAAGACTTTGCCCATTTTTGCCAAAGGCGAACACGGGCCGCATCAGCCGCAATTGGCCGAAAAATGGACTTCGCCACCAAAGCCATACACCGAAGCGACTTTGCTCCGCGCAATGGAAACCGCAGGCAAACTCGTTGACGATGAATCGCTTAGGGAGGTGATGAAAGAGAACGGCATCGGGCGACCTTCCACGAGGGCAGCCATCATCGAGACATTGTTCAAGCGCAACTATATCAAGAAGATACGCAAAAGCCTCGAACCTACACCCACTGGCATCGAACTCATCAGCCTTATCCGTGAAGACCTCCTGAAAAGTGCCGAACTGACAGGCATTTGGGAGAAGAAACTCCGTGAAATCGAGCAACATAAATACGAAGCCCGACAATTCCTTGACGAACTAAAGCAAATGGTCACCGAAATCGTCACAACCGTGATGATGGACAACAGCAACCGTCGCGTGGCTGCCGTTGCGGTGGAGGAAAAACCCAAGAAAACCACACCAAAAAAGGCCTCAAAACCCAAGAAACCCGAAGCCGCTCCAGCGAATCCCGATGCCATTATTGGGCAGGTCTGTCCGCTATGCGGCAAGGGGCATATTATTAAAGGTAAAACCGCATACGGTTGCTCCGAGTGGCGGAATGGGTGTGGGTGGCGGCAGGGGTTTTAGTTCCAAGACCCCATTTTTACCAAAATTCGCTTTTCCCAAATAAAAATGCAGATAATTTTACTTTTTCTCAGCTTTTTTTTGAGGAAAAGTATGTTTATCTGCACTTTTTTGTATTTTTGCGATTGCAAAACGAATAAGAATAATGGAACAGCAAAAGATAATCGGGCGTGAAAAGGAGATGGCAGAGTTGCAAAGATGCTTGGAATCCGACCGTTCGGAATTGGTCATTGTTTATGGCAGAAGGCGTGTAGGCAAGACTTTTCTTGTGGATGAATTCTTTGGCGAAAAGTTTGATTTCACCTATGTCGGCGGACACAATCTCTCAGGACGCCAACAACTGCGCAATTTCACCAAGGCTTTGGCCGAAGCCAAAAACGAGCGTGTCAGAAGTGATGAGGTCAAAGACTGGTTTGATGCCTTTGACATGCTTGAGGAACATCTTGCCGGTTTGTCTTCTGACAGGAAAAAGGTTGTGTTCATCGATGAGATGCCGTGGATTGACACGCCAAAGTCAAGTTTCGTGCAGGCATTTGAGAATTTCTGGAACGGCTGGGCTGCTCGCCGTCGTGATATATTGTTCATTGCCAGCGGTTCGGCCACGTCTTGGATGGTTGACAAACTTGTTGAGAACCAAGGAGGGCTTCATGCCCGAATCACGAGCCATGTTTATTTGAAGCCTTTCACGCTAAATGAAACAGAGCAGTATCTCAAAAGCATGAATTGCCCGTGGGACAGGTTCCAGACATTGCAGTGCTACATGTTTTTTGGTGGCATTCCTTTCTACCTAAGTCTGATTGACCCAAATCAGAGCCTCGCGCAGAATGTGGATCGGCTTTGCTTCGCCCGCAATGGCGAACTTCGTCTTGAGTTTGACGAATTGTATAGCGCGCTGTTTGCCCATGCCGACAATTATATTGCCATTGCGAAACTTTTGTCCGAACATCGCAATGGTATGACTTTTAGTGATTTGGCTAAAAAGTCAGGAATAGACGGCATTCGGTTGACAAAGATTCTTGGCAATTTGGAACGTTGCGACTTCGTGATGCGTTTCCGTTACTATGGGAAGAAAAGCCAAGACCGCATCTATAGACTTACGGATTTTTACACCTTGTTCTATTACAAATATATAGAGCCGAATAAGGACTCGTATGATGAGCAATGGTGGAGTCACCACCTTGATTCACGAAGTGTGGAAGTATGGCAAGGACTGACTTTTGAACTTTTGTGTCTCATGCATACACGTCAGATTCGGGAAGCATTGGGCATAGGTGGGGTGGCAACAGAGGTGTCGGCATGGTTTGACAAGGCTGAAAAGAAAGAGGGTGAACATGGCTCACAGATAGACTTGATTATCGAAAGGGCCGACAGAATCATACATCTTTGTGAAATGAAATTCAGCAAGGAGCCTTTCCGCATCAATTCCGACTATGAGTTGAAACTGAGAGACCGTATGGGGCTGTTCCGCGAGAAAACCAGAAGCACCAAAACCTTGGTAAATACTTTTGTAACCACTTTCGGCGTTGCCGACGGCAAACATTCAAGCATCGTTCATAGCGAGGTGACGATGGACGAGTTGTTTAAACCTTGATGTATTATTCAATCTCCAGCGTCTTCCTGCAAATCTCAATCTCTTCGGGGTCGCCGGTGTATTTGCCGTGGTCGTCGCTGAGTTTGACCACCTTTTTCCAGTTGCGTTTCTCGGTGATTTTGGCTGCCGTCAGTTTCACGACGATGTTCATCGGTTTCACGTTGTCGATGTCGCAGGTGAGGTGGGTGCCGATGCCGTATGAGTCTTGCATACGTCCGTTTACGGCCTCGTGGATGGCGATGGCCTCGCTGACATTCAGGCCATTACTGAAAATGATGGACTTTTGCGCTGGGTCGATGCCGAGTTCCTTGTATTTTGTGATGATTTCCTCCAAAGCCTCAATGTTGTCGCCGCTATCGACGCGCAAGCCGTCAAACAATTTGGCGTGTAATGTGGTGAAATTCTGGAAGAAAGCCTTGCGTGTGTAGGTGTCGTAGAGGAACACGCCGAGGCTACCGGCGTACACCTCCTGCCAGTAGTCCATGGCGAGGTAGTTGGCCTCATTGTAGCCGTAAAGCGAGCAGGTCTCAATGAACTGGTGGCTCATCGTGCCGATGGGGGTAAGGTCGTATTTCATGGCCAACAGCACATTACTCGTGCCCACGAAACAAGTTTTGGTAAACTGTTTTTGCGCCTCGATAAACGATTGTATCACCCTGTCCTGATGCTCAAAGGAGAAACGGCGGCGCGTACCGAAGTCGCTGAACTTCACGCCATTACCGATTAAGCGGATGCCCTTGTCGTAGGATTTCTTGTATTCCTTCTCGGCATCGTAATGCTCAAATTCGCCCTTCAGTTCGTGCATCAGTTCCGAAACGGTGGCCAAGATGGGCATCTCCCAAAAAACGGTGCGCCATAGCAAGCCCGTGACGGTGATATGCAAGTGACCCTCAGCGTCTTGGCTCACTTCGACCTCGTTGGGCCGCATGTGGAAGCCCCTCAAGAAAGTGAAGAACCACAGCGGGAAATAATAGCATTTTCGTTTCATAAAATGCACTTCATCATCGGTGATTCTGAGGTTGCCGTAAAGGTCGAATTGTTCCCGCAACTTTTCGGCGAAACCTTCGGGATAGACAGTGTTGTTGCGGTCGACGAAGGTGTATTGACCGATGGCGCGGGGGAACTTTTGCAGGTAGGCATAGCACACGCTGAAGGTGTATAGGTCGTTGTCTAACAGGCTGTTGATGATTTGTCTCATGGTGGTTTGTTTTTGGGCTGTTAGCTGTTAGCAATTAGCTGTTAGCTTGCTTTTACTGAGCTTTTAGCCGATTCTGTTAATGTAATGTTTCAATTAGTTTGTTTAACATGGCTTTTATAATGTTAATCTCTTTGTTGAGTTGTTGAAATAGCTAATAGCTAAAAGCCAATTACAACTTACTTATTATGCTCCTAATTTTATCTGATATATACTTCACCGAATTGGTCGTGTTTTCAAGCACTTGCACGAGGTCTTTCCGCTTGATGATTTCAGTGAGGCTGTAGTTTTGTTGGAACAATTTGCTGATGTAACTGCCGTAAAGCACGTCGTTTTCGTTTTCCAACGACTTGATTTCGTGGCACAAACGGACGATTTCCTTGCCTTTGGCAGTAGTCATTTCGGGCAGGTCGGCGATGATGTTGCTGAGGTTTTCGGCGGCAAACATGATGTTGTCGGCCATCGTGGTAAGGTCTTCGTCAACGTCGGTGAATCGGCGCGTAAGGATGATGTTGGCCGTGTCGTCGATGTGGTCGAGGAAGGTGTCCATCATTTCGGCGAGTTCGTGAACGTCTTCACGCTCAAAAGGTGTCAAAACGGTGGCGAAAAGCTGGCTGTAGAAGTCGCGCAACACTTGGTCGCCTTCGGTTTCGCAGGTCTTGATGTCCTTTTTCAAGGCCTCAAGTTGCTGCAAGTCAGTTTCAGTGAGCATCTTACGCAAAAGCTTGGAAGCTTTGTCGATGTATTCCGCCTGCTTTTGGTAGAGCGGGAAGAACTTGCTCTCCTTGGGGACGAAAAACTGAAAGAAACTGTTGAGGCTCATGGCGTTACTTGACTAAGAGGTTAAACAATAGGTTCAAGATGCCACTGATGACGAGAGGCACGGGAATGGTCAAAATCCAAGAAAGGACTATGCGCTTGGCCGTTACCCATTTCACGGATTTCACACCGTCGGTGAGGCCCACGCCAATGACGCCGCCCGTGATGGTATGCGTCGTACTGACAGGAATACCCATGAACGAAGTGGCAATCAATGTGGTAGCACCGGCAAATTCGGCAGAGAAACCTCTAATGGGTGTGATTTTCGCCAAACCGCCGCCCATCGTTTTGATGACGTTCTTGCCGCCAATGAGGATGCCCAACGACATGATGATATAGCATACAACAGCCAGAATGTCAGGGATATGGAAGCCTTGACTGCTGTCGTAGAAATTGCCGATGAAACTTTGCATCTCAGGACTGACACCTTGCGTGGTAAACACGCTGGCCATCAAAACGGCGATGATACCCATAGTTTTAGGCGCATCGTTAGAGCCGTGACCGATGCAGAAGGCAGCTGTCGAGAAATGCTGCATCACCTTGAAAATCTTGTCGACCTTTTTGCGCGAACTGTTCTTGAAAATCCTCAGCAAGAAGCACTCAAGGAAGAAACCCAAAAACAAACCGATAAGTGGTGATAACACAATGAAGGCCAATGTGATAATGATTGGCTGCATGTGCAGTACGCCGCTCCCGTTGACGAACCATGCCGCCCCGATGATGCCCCCGATAAGGGCGTGCGAGGTGGAGATGGGCATACCGCTTTTGGTGCAAACGGCCACCCAAATGGCCGCCCCAACGAGAGCAGATAATATAAGGTAGGGGTCGATGACGTTTTGGTCGGCAAAGTTGGCCATGGTGTTGCCCACCGCAAATTGCTGATGTAGCACCAATCGGATGAGGAAGAAGGCAGCGAACTCCCAAAACGAGGCCCAAATGATGGCCTGAATCGGGGTCATTACCTTGGTGGCGATGATGGTCGAGATGGAGTTGGCCGCGTCATTCATGCCGTTCAGGAAGGTGAAGACGAAGGCAAGGATGATGGAGAAGATGATAGCTATGGTCAGGAGGTTCATCACGATTCTTTTATGATAATACTTTTAACGGTGCTGGTCACCTCCTTGGCGCGGTCGGTGGTGTCTTCCACGGCTTGGGCTATCTCCTTGTATTTCAGCAGTTCAATCTCGTCATGCTCGTTGCTGAAAAGGTAGGAGATGTAGTCGCCGTAGATGTCGTCGACGGCATGTTCGATGAGGGTGACTTTCTGGCACAAGTCGCTGATTTGCTGATGGTTCTTTCCAAGATCGTCCAAAAGACCAAAGATTTGCATCATTAGGCTGGCGTCCTCATGGATGTTGTCGATGATCTCCTTGATTTGCTTGTCGATTTTCTTGGGGTTGTACATCAGGATGGTCTTGGCCGAATGGTTGATGAAGTCGAGGAACTTATCCAAGTCCATGGCCAAGGCGTTCATGTCCTCGCGGTCGAAGGGCGTGACGAAGGCCTCGTTCAGTTCGATGTAGAACTCGCGCAGCAGTTCGTCGCCGGTGGTCTCCTGTTTCTTGATCATTCGGGTGAGCAGTTTGCGCTCTTCGGGGTCGTCGCTCTTGACGAGTTCCTTGAGGTATTTGGCCGCAATTTGCGCAGTCTCAGCCTGTTTTGCGTATGTGGGGAAGAAATGCTTCTCGCGGCTGCTTCCTCTGGTGAAAAGGTTGTTCAGTGCCATTATCGAGATGGGTTTGAATTTTGGGGCAAAGTTAGGGAATTATGGAATTGGAAATACGTTTTTTTCAGGAAATGGTATTCAAAACACGATAATTTCCTATTTTTGCCATATCAAATGTCAAAGACTTTATAAATATACGTTCATGGCAGTAGAATCACACGATAAAAAACTGGACGATCTTTTGAAGATGGTTGAGGAGGGCAAAGCCCAGTTACCGGATTTTCAACGCAGTTGGGTTTGGGACAATACCAAGATTTGCAAACTCATTGAAAGTATCACATCTGGATACCCTATGGGTGCTGCAATGTTTTTGGCAAATGGTAGTGGACAAATAAGATTTAAATATCGTAAGTTCGAAGGCGTAGAGAATGCCAATGATGTAGTACCCGAATGGTTGGTACTTGATGGTCAACAGCGGCTTACCACTTTGTATCAGGTGCTGAAAAGCAAAAATGCGACCACCACCCGCATGGAAACTAATCGCGATGTTACCGTTAAGCGGTATTACTACCTTGACATCAAGAAATGTCTTGACCCCAATGCTGACCGACTTGATGCGATTATTTCCGTTTCGGAGAAGAAACAGCTGACATCTGACATTGGCCGTACGGTGACACTCGACATTTCGACACGGGAGAAAGAATTTGAAAATCTGATGTTTCCCTTGAATATCACGTTTTCTACGCCTGATGTCATGAATTGGATGATGCAGTTGCACAATTATTATGGTCAAAATCTTGAGGTTATATCTCTTTTTCAAGACTTCTATACAAAAGTTTTGTTGTTGGTGCAGTCTTATACGATGCCTGTAATCCAACTCGACAAAGATACACCAAAAGAAGCCGTCTGTCAAATATTTGAAAATGTGAATACTGGCGGCGTTCCGCTCACTGTGTTTGAATTGGTAACAGCCACCTTCGCCGCAGATGGACATTTGTTGCGTCCAGACTGGGAAGAAATTAAGAAAACTTTCTCAAATAAAAAGAACGGAGAACTACTTCGCGACATTACGGGTGCCAATTTCCTTGCCGCAATGACATTGCTGGTTTCATACTATAAACGTGTTGCCTCGGGTGATGATGAACGAGTAGCTGTAACTTGTAAAAAACGCGATATACTTCGTCTTGATTTGGTAGATTATAAGAAGTACCATGATGATCTCGTAAAAGGTTTCTGTGATGCTGCCGACTTTTTGGTTCACCAGGGCATTTTTAGGTCAAGAGACCTCCCGTATTCATCGCAACTGATACCATTGGCTGCAATTTATGCTTATGACAATGCCAATAACAAGCTGCTCAATCTTGGAACGAATCAGGAATTGTTAGCCAAATGGTATTGGTGTGGCGTTATGGGCGAGATGTATGGAGGAGCTAATGAAGCTCGTTTCGCTCTTGATATTGTTGGCATTTTCCGCTGGATGAGTGGCAAGGAAATGCCTGATACAGTGTATCGCTCAAATATTCAGCCTACACGTTTGCTCACCATGCAAACCAGAAATAGTGCTGCATATAAAGGTATTATGGCTCTGATTATTCAGGACAGTCCTCTTGACTTTATGACTGGCAACCGTATGAATATTGCATCCTACATCGACGAAGAGGCCGACATTCATCACATCTTTCCCCAAACTTATTGTGAAAAGCTTGGACTCCCAAAAAACAAATGGAATTCTGTCATTAACAAAACCCCTATCTATGCTACAACAAACCGTTCCATTGGTGGACATGCACCCAGCATTTATATTGGTACAATGGCCAACAAAGGTCTAAGCCAACAAATGATTCGTGATGCAATAGTATCACACAAAATTAACTACGACTATCTCGCTGCTGACGATTTCGACAATTATTTCATCGACCGAGCAAAACAGTTGCTTGACCGCATCGAAAAGGCTACTGGCAAAGCAATTTCTGGACGTGAGAGTGGGGAGACTATTAGAGAGTATGGTGTAGCATTATCTGGTAATATGGATGCAGTAAAAAACCAAGAAAAACAAGAATCAATTGAAGACTTACTAAAAGTTCGTGAGTTTATAGACACTCATGAGTGGCATTTTGCCAAAACGATGCCAGAGATTCCGCATTGGTATTGCTTGTTGTGGGACAAAAACGATGTTGAGGAATTCCGTTGGTTCGCCGCTCATATACGCAAATACAGCAAACCAGGTCAATTCTATGGACGGACATACTACTATTACTATTTCGAAGATTATAAGTATTGGTGGATGGACGACACCGTTGAGGAGTGCGACCTCATCAATCGGGATAAGGTTAATGGTAGATTCGAATAAACTTGAATTTCATAAATGGGCAAAAGCTTCGGTTTTTTTATAAGTTTTTACTAATTTTGTCCATTGGTATACAGGGATAAGATGCCCCCGTGACCACCCAAAGCATGACCAGATTGTTTTGTGTTCTCCACAATACGGGGGTGCAAAAGTAGAGAATAATAGGATAGGAATCGTGTTTTTTCCTGAAAAGGGAATGTGATTGTGAATATGGTAGTCTAAGAAGATGTCAAAAGACTTGGTTTAATAGCTATTCCCTCATAAAATTGTAATTTTTTGAAAATATTCCCTCATAAAATTGTAATATTTTTGTGATATTCCCTCATAAAATTGTATTTTTGCAGCGGAATTGAAATGTAAACATCATGGAAAGAGCGATTTATGCACAATTGTTGGAATGGAAAGACCTGCCTGACCGTAAGCCGTTAATCCTTCTCGGGGCACGTCAAGTGGGAAAGACCTATATTTTGAAGCAGTTCGGTGAACGCGAATTCGGAAATATGGTCTACGTCAACTGTCATAATAATGCATTTATGGAGAACCTGTTCACCGATTTCGACATCAACCGAATTGTTTATCAAATCGGTGTCCATACGGGGCAGAAAATCACTCCAGGAAAGACATTGTTGGTTCTTGACGAGATTCAGGAAATCCACAACGGCATTGCCAGTTTGAAGTATTTTTGCGAGGACTTGCGAATGCTTCATGTGGCTGTGGCAGGTTCGTTGCTTGGCATTTCGCTGAAAGAAGATGAATCTTTTCCCGTAGGTAAAGTAAACACAATCAGGATGTTTCCTATGACTTTCTCCGAATTTCTTCTCGCTTCGGGGAGGGAAGCACTTGCTGAGGCTATCGCCAACCTCGACTATGGAACCATGCGTCTGTTAGATAACGAATGTACGGAAAGATTGCGTCAGTATTTTTTCACCGGCGGAATGCCAGAGGCGGTGGCCAAATGGGTGCAAACCCTTGACCCAAAGGCGGTTCGGAAAGTACACAATGAAATCCTTGAGGCGTATTATTTGGATTTCTCCAAGCATACAAAGACTATGGTCAGGCATATCCGCATGGTTTGGGACAGCATTCCGGCGCAGCTGGCCAAAGAGAACAAGAAGTTCATTTTTGGTTTGGTCAAGAAAGGGGCGAGGGCAGCGCAATTTGAGGAGGCTCTGCAATGGCTTCTTGACGCGGGATTGCTTATCCGCGTGAACCGCTGCAATGTGCCACGCCAACCTTTGAAGTTTTATGCTGACTCGTCGGCCTTCAAGATTTATCTTTTGGATTGCGGACTTTTGGCCACGCTTTGCGAAGCAGAACCAGCCGATATTCTGTTGGGCAGCAAGGCTTTCGTCGAGTTCAAGGGGGCTTTTGCCGAGAATTTTGTATTGCAGCAATTGACCGCCAAAATGAGCCATTCCGTTTATTATTACAGCAAGGACAACTCCACGCAAGAGGTTGATTTTCTTGTTCAAACATCAGAACGGGTTGTTCCCGTTGAGGTGAAAGCGGAAGAAAACGTCAAATCAAAATCGCTTTCCACTTTCATCAATGAGGAATTCAAGGAGTTGAACCTGAAAGGTTTGCGGTTCAGCATGAAACCTTACATCAACCAAGGTTGGATGGAGAATGTTCCGCTTTATGCGGCTGAGGCGTATTTTGGGTAAAGACCGTCTCTATCTCGCCGCCACCCCACACAAATGGAACAGCACCCGCGCCCCAACATTCCCATCCCAGTCGCCACCATCGGGCGAGGGTGAGACCTCGCAAAGGTCGAAGCCAATGATGGTTTTGCCAGCCTCGCGGATGCGGTTGAGCAGGTACATCAGTTCCTCATATTCCAATCCACCCGGAACGGGAGTGCCAGTGTTGGGACATAGTTTCGGGTCTAAAGCATCAATGTCGATGGAGAGATAGACTTTTTCGGGCAAGGCAACAATCATCTCATCCACAATGTCTTTCCATGTTTCGCCTTCATACATGCGTCGGCGGCAGTCGCGGTCGAAGAAGATTTTGATGCGCTCAGGTTGGCTTTCGGCCAAGGCTTTTTCCTGATGGCAGTAGTCGCGGATTCCGACTTGCACCAGTTTCTTCACATTGCTGAATTTCAATGTGTTGTAAAAGATGGAAGCATGTGAGTATTTGAATCCCTCGAAAGCCTCGCGCAGGTCGCAGTGGGCATCGGCGTGGAGGATGCCGTATTCCTCACCTATATTATTAAGGTATTGGTGATAGGCCAAAGGGCAACTGTGGTCGCCGCCCAGAAGTCCCACAACCTTGCCTTGTTTTTTCCAATAGGCGATGCGCTCGCGTAACCAGTCGTTTTTCTTCTCCGTGGCAGTTTCGATGCGGGCGTAAAGTTCTTCGTATTTCTCTGGTTCTTCGTCGATTGTGCCTTCATACAGGGCATTGATGATGTCCTCGCTCAGTGGAGCCATCGCATCGTGCAGTTCGCGGAGTTCCTTCGGAAATTCGTCCATCCAAATGCCTTTCTGCCAAAGGTCGGGGTAGTCGTGGTGGCAAAGGTCGACTTGCAAAGAAGCCTCCATGATGGTGGCTGGCCCGTCGACGGTGCCTCGGTTGTAACTGGTCGTGAGTTCCCATTCCACTGGAATGATGATGATTTGTGCCTCATCGGCGGAACAAGGCAGTCCATAAATGCCCGAATCGGCAACGGCTGCGGCATTGGGGTCGAAAATGTTTTGCATGTGTTGAAGAATTTGCGGACAAAAATAAGTAAAAAACCGAATTAATTTCTACTTTTGCGCCCAAAATCATTCAGGATGGACCTCTTTTCGTGCCTTTCGCCCTTCGTTTTTTGCAGCTTTGCCTCGGGCAGTAGCGGCAATTGCTATTATGTTGGCCGGCAGGAAGAGGGACTGCTTGTCGACGTGGGCATTACCGCGAAACAGTTGAAAGAGAAAATGTTGAAGCAGGACTTGACGTTGAAAAACATCAAGGCCATCCTCGTCACCCACGACCATATCGACCATGTGTTGGGCTTGGAAGGCTTTACCAGAGACTGTCCCATTCCAATTTACGCACACTCCGACTGCTTGCAGGGTCTTGTTGAGGGTAAGTCGACCAAGAATCTTGACCACACCATGTTCCACGAGATTGAACCATTGCAGCCGTTTGAGCTGCTGGGTATCACCATCGAAGCTTTCCCTGTGATGCACGATGGTAGGGGAGCGATGGGTTATCATTTTGAATGTGAGGGTCATACGCTGACAATCGCCACGGATATCGGCATGTTGGACAAGGTTGTGAAGGAGCAAATCAAGCGGTCTGACAACCTTGTTATCGAGGCCAACTATGATGTGGAAATGTTGGAAAGCGGTTCGTATCCTTATATTCTCAAACAGCGCATTTCGGGTCCGTTTGGTCATTTGAGCAATGTGGAATCTGCGCGTTTTTTGGCCGAGATTTACCATCCAGGCATCAAAAACATCATGCTTTGCCATCTCAGCGAGAACAACAATACGCCTGAGCGAGCCATGCAATGCTTGTATGAGCAGTTCCAAAAACATCATGTCCGCCCCGATGTGAATACGACCATCTTCCCGTTGCCACGACATAAATCGACAGGTTTCATTTATCTGTGACTTCCACACTTTTCCACGACTTTTCCGATTTTACCCAAGATTCCACAGATTTCCACACTTTTTGATGATTTGAATTTGTTTTATAATTATTTGATAATCAATTTTTTAGATTCTTATTATAAATTAGGTATGAAATCTGCAATGATTTTTGCAAAATTTAGAATTTATATGAAAATCAATCTGTCAGTTATTGTTTTGTTGCTCGTGGCTGTGGCTACCTCATGCAATGTGGAACGTTCCGAGAAGTATCAGACTCTTTTGGCCGAGCGTGATTCACTTTATACCGAAGTCGTGGCTGCAAAAGGCGGTTTCGACAAGGCGCTTACCACCATCAATGAGATTGAGAATGCCCTTGAGTCGGTGCGCGCCCAGGAAAACATTATCATGATGGATAATCAGGAAGGCAACACTAACAAGGCCGTTTCGGAGATTAACGCCATCCAGCAGACATTGCAGGAAAACCGCAACAAGATTGCCGACCTTGAGAAGCAGTTGGCCAGCCAAGGCGCCCAGTCGAAGGCCTTGAACCAGACTGTCAAACGCTTGAAGAAACAACTTGAGGAGAAAGACACTTACATCAATTCGCTGAAAGACGAACTGCAACAGAGCCGTCAACAAATTGAGGATTTGAACACGCAAGTGTCTGACTTGAACGAGAATATCGAAAACCTGAATGAAAACATCGACGTTCTCAACGTGCAGAATGCTGCCCAACAAGCCACCATCGAGAATCAGGATGCGGCTCTCAACACGGTTTGGGTTTGCATCGCAACCGCTCAAGTCCTGAAGGAAAAGGGTATCATCAAGGGAGGTTTGTTCCAGGCCAATGAAATCAACACGCAAGGCTTCAACCAGAGCCAGTTCATGCAGTCCGACAAGCGCGAGTTGACCAACATCCCGTTGAATACCAAAAAAGCGACGCTCATTACCACACACCCAGAAGGCAGTTATG
This sequence comes from uncultured Bacteroidia bacterium, assembly GCA_902782455.1. Lineage (GTDB taxonomy): Bacteria > Bacteroidota > Bacteroidia > Bacteroidales > F082 > Limimorpha. The sequence goes on from CACZNA010000033.1 coordinate 27,060, forward strand.
AGATCGTTGATTCGGATGAAGGCTCAAAGGTGTTGAAAATTAAGGATAAGGATGCCTTCTGGAGCATTTCAAAGTATTTGGTAGTTTCCATCAAATAATTCCGTTAATGCGGAATCTGCTCGTTTTCAATTTTTTTCAAAAATGCCTCGCTACGCCTGTGGTGAGGCTTTTTTTTGTGCGTTTTTGTTTGTGCCCATTAAAAAAATATCTACTTTTGTGGCATGAAAACGAGAATTTTGGTTGTTGAAGACGATGCTGCATTCGGCACGATGATGCAGACGTGGCTGAAGAAAAACGGCTATGATGCTGTATTGGCCTCGCGTTACGAACAGGCAAAAATCGAGATTTCAGCTCAGCCCTTCAATTTGATTATCACCGATTTGCGCCTTCCTGATGGTGATGGTATCCTGCTGATGACTTGGGTGCGCGAGAAGATGAGGAGCACGGTGCCCATCATTGTGATGACGGGATATGCTGAGGTGCAGACCGCTGTTTCGGCGATGAAGCTCGGTGCCTTCGACTACCTGAAGAAACCCATCAATCCCAGCGTGTTGGAAGAGAAAATTGTGGCGGCACTTGAGTCGTCGGAAGAGGAGTCGGCTGAGACCTTCATGCCAGCCAAGAAACAGTGGGTGAGGGGAAATAGTCGGGCCATCCAGAAACTATACAAGCATGTGGAGTTGGTCGCCCCGACCAAGTTCTCTGTCCTTATCCTCGGTGAGAGCGGCACGGGCAAGGAATACATCGCCCGCATGATCCACGACCTGAGCCAATACAAGGACGGTCCCTTCGTTCCGGTTGATTGTGGTAGTCTTTCCAAAGAGTTGGCTCCCAGCGAGTTGTTTGGTCATCTGAAAGGCTCGTTCACTTCGGCCATTGCCGACAAGAAAGGCGTTTTCGAGCAAGCCAAGGGTGGCACGGTGTTTCTTGACGAGGTGGGCAATCTGCCTTACGAGGTGCAGATGCAGTTGCTTCGGGCTTTGCAGGAGCAGAAGGTGCGTCCGGTTGGTTCGGCCACTGATATCAATGTGGATGTGCGCATACTTGCCGCCACCAATGAGGATTTGGGACATGCCATCGAAGAGGGGCGTTTCCGTCAGGATTTGTTCCATCGCATCAACGAGTTTGCCATAGAGGTGCCGCCGTTGCGCGACCGCCTTGAGGATTTCGACGAGTTTATGGCGTTCTTCATCCGTCAGGCTAATGAGGAGTTGGGGAAGAATGTGAAAGGCATCACCCCTGAGGCATCGGAACAATTGAAGAAACAACGTTGGAACGGCAATTTGCGTGAGTTGCGCAATGTGGTGCGCCGTTGTGTGCTTTTTGCCGATGGCGAGAACATTGACTTGGACGATTTGCCGGTTTTCACCATGCCTGTAAAGAAATCCACGAATGAAGCCGTCGATGATTGGGCTTTGCGTCCCGACCACGAAAAGGAGCAGATTGTCGCGGCACTGCAAAAGGCACGTGGCAACAAGACCGTGGCAGCCAAACTCTTGCAAATCGACCGCAAGACCTTGTATAACAAGATGCACCTTTATGGGATTGAGTTGTGATTTGGATAAGTAGATGAGTAGCAAAAGTTTACATATTGGACACGAGACCACTGGACTGCGGGACTACGAGGTATTGGCTTGTCTCGATGTCCCGTGTCCCGAAGTCAAAAGATAATGCAGTTTAAATAAATAACGTCATGGGTACTTATATCAATATCGGAAATGCTGGTTTTCAGAGAGTTAGGAATGGAGAATTTGTTGACAAGTCAGGTTTGATAGCCATTGTCAATAGCACCCTTTTTACGGAGCGCAGTTTCAGTTGTGTCTCGCGCAGCCGTCGTTTCGGCAAGTCCGTGGCAGCCAAGATGCTGTGCGCCTACTATGACCACTCGTGCGATTCACGCGCCCTATTTGCCGACCTTGCGATTGCCGCTGACCCATCGTTTGAGAAACATTTGAACAAGTACCCTGTCATTTTCCTCGACCTGACAAGTTTCATTTCCGAAAAGAACGACAACAGCATAGTGGACAAGATGGATGCTGCTTTGCTGGATGATGTCGGCAAGGCGTATCCTGACATTAAGGTGGAAGATGGCGACAGGCTGATGGACTATCTGCTTCGGGTGAGTGAAGCCAAGGGCGAACAGTTCATTTTTGTCATAGATGAATGGGATGCCATCTGCCGCGAGTTCGCGCCCGGAACTGAGGTCATGGATCGCTATGTCGGTTGGCTGCGGAGGATGTTCAAGAGCCAAGATGCGGTTCGCGTATTTGCCGGAGTCTACATGACGGGTATCCTGCCCATCAAGAAGTATAAGACGCAATCGGCTATGAACAACTTCATCGAGTATTCGATGGTGGAGCCAAGGAAAATGGCTTCTTATTTTGGTTTCACTAAAGACGAAGTGAAGGCCTTGGCCGAAAAGCATGGAATGGACTTCGATGAGTTGGAGAAATGGTATGACGGCTATCAGATAGGCGATGACCAGTCTATTTTCAATCCCAACTCGGTGATGCAAGCCGTCGATTCAGGACGTTGCCGTAGTTTTTGGGCCTCAACTGCCTCCTACGATACCGTGGCTCATTATATCCAAATGAACTACGAAGGGCTGAAGGACGATGTGGTGCGAATGCTGGCGGGTGAACGTTGCCCCGTTGACCCCACGGGATTCCAAAACGACATGTCGGTCATCCAATCGAAGGATGATGTGCTGACGGTGCTTATCCACTTGGGTTATCTGTCCTACGATTGGAAAGAGAGCGAGTGCTACATCCCCAACAAGGAAGTGGGGGGCGAGATGGTCAATGCCGTCAAGTTGAACAACTGGAGCCATGTCGCTAATGCCATTGAAAAGTCGAAGCAATTGCTGCGCGCTACGATTGAAGGCAATGAAGAGGCCGTGGCACGTGGCGTTGACGTTGCCCACGACGAGAACACGAGTATCCTGAGCTACAACGACGAGAACTCGTTGGCCTGTGTGTTGAGCATCGCCTACTATTACGCATCCAATGACTACATCATCCACCGTGAGCTGGCATCTGGCAAGGGTTTCGCCGACTTGGTGCTCATCCCGCGCAAGAACGTTGATTCACCCGCCTTGGTCATAGAACTGAAATACGACAAGGCAGTGAACACCGCCATCGAACAAATCAAGCAAATGCAATATCCCGCAAAGGTTGCGCAGTACACTGATAATCTGTTGCTTGTGGGCATCACCTACGAGCGCGACACCAAACAACATAGGTGCTGCATTGAAAAGTTGTCATAAAGTTGTGTCAACCGGAATATATGCTATCTTTGCAGCGATAAACCATTGATGAATTACAAATCAAAACGATAACGAAATAGTAAAAGGATAAGATTGAAATAATTACATAGAATATAAGCGTTTTTGCTTTTCAAGTGGAACGGAAATCGGCAAATTTCTAAATTAACCACACAAGAAAGTGAAACGCTCACGGTATATCCGTGGGCTTTCTTGTTTGTGGTTAAGGTTTTGCCGAACCTCCGTTCCAAACATAAAGTTTCATGGATTTTTATTTGTGATGCTTGGAAAGGCGAAACACTTTCAAATAGCATCACATCCCATGCAATACGAATCCACTTTTAATGCCATCGACAATATCCTGCGCAATGAGGCAGGATGCAGCACGGAGCTGGACTATATCGAACAGACCTCGTGGCTGCTGTTTTTGAAATATTTGGACGACCTTGAGGCCGAGCGTGAAATGAATGCCAAAATGGTTGGCAAGGATTATAAGAGGCTCATCACGGGCTTCATGCGCTGGAGCCAATGGGCAGCACCCAAGAAGGCCGACGGCACCCCCGACGACATCAACTGCATGACGGGCCCCGACCTGCAACAGTTTGTAGACACTAAGCTGTTTCCCGAGCTGCGCAAGTTCCAAACGACGGCCAGCAGCGCCAACACGCTCGAGTATAAGATAGGTGAGATTTTCGCCGAGCTGCGCAATAAGATTACCAGCGGCTACAACCTGCGCGAAATCATCAATCTCGTGGATTCGTTGCACTTCCAAAGCGCACAGGACAAACATGAGATGACGTTGCTCTATGAGTCGAAGATTCAGCGCATGGGCAATGCAGGGCGCAACGGAGGCGAGTACTACACGCCGCGCCCGCTCATTCGTACCATTGTGAAGGTGGTCGACCCGAAGATAGGCGAGACGGTTTACGACCCTGCTTGTGGCTCGGCAGGCTTCCTTTGCGAGGCCTTCGCTTATATGTCGCAGAAAATCAAAAGCTCCAACGACAACAAGATATTGCAGGAGAATACCTTCTTCGGCAAGGAGAAGAAGCCTTTGCCTTACATCATCGCTACGATGAACATGATTTTCCATGGGGTGCAGGCGCCTAACATCATCCGTGGCAACACGCTGGCTGAGAACATGGCACAGGTGCAAGAAAAAGACCGCAAGGATGTCATCTTGGCCAATCCGCCCTTTGGTGGTTCGGAACGTGGCGAGGTGTTGCAAAACTTCGACCTACGCACCAGCGAGACGGCCTACATGTTCATGCAGCATTTCATCAAGATGCTGAAGGCTGGTGGTCGTGCCGGCATCGTGATTAAAAACACCTTCCTCAGCAATGGCGACGCTGCCCAGTTGCGCAAGGTACTGCTGGAGCAGTGCAACCTCCACACCATCTTGGACCTCCCTGCGGGCGTGTTCCAAGGGGCTGGAGTGAAGACTGTGGTGCTCTTTTTCGACAAGGGCAAACCCACCGAAAAGATATGGTACTATCAGTTGAACCCAGGCCGCAACCTCGGCAAGACCAATGCCTTGAACGAGGATGACTTGTCCGAGTTCTTGAAGTTGCAAAAGACCAAAGCCGATAGCGAAAACTCATGGAGCATTGATGTTTCTGCTCTTGGCGACGACTGTGACCTTAGCGTGAAGAACCCCAACAAAGTGGAAGAAGTGGATGAACGGAGTGCAGCGGAAATCGTTGACTCGCTGATCGGTTTGCATGAAGAAGCCCAAAATTTGTTGGATGAGATAAAAAAGATGGTGGAATGAAAGAAGGATGGACATATAAGAAGTTGGGAGAGGTCTGTGAGGTAATTTCTGGACAATCACCTGAAGGAAAGTACTACAATACTGAAAGAAAAGGCATTCCCTTTTACCAAGGGAAAAAGGATTTTTCTTTGAAGTATATCGGGGAACCAACGATGTGGACTACTGATGTGACAAAGATTGCTGAAAAGGACGATTTGTTAATGTCAGTTCGTGCTCCTGTTGGTGATGTCAATTTTGCTACTCAAAGATTATGTATTGGTCGAGGACTTGCTGCAATCCGTACAAAAGGAAAAGTTGATAAAGAATACTTGTTCTATTTCCTTCTCGCAAAGAAAAATAACATCAAGGGAAAAGAAGGTGTTGGTTTTGCTTCGATTAACAGAAAGGAGATAATGGATATTGATATTCATTATCCTGATGACCTCTCCGAGCAACTCTCTATCGTCTCCCACCTTGATGCCGCCTTTGCCCATATTGATGTCCTAAAAGCCAATGCCGAAAAGCAACTCGCCGAAGCCTGCCAACTCTTTCAAGCCGAACTCGCCGAGTGCATGAGGCCTAAAGAGGGGTGGGAGGAGAAAAAGTTAGGAGAAGTATGTGAAGTGATTTCCGGACAATCACCTGAGGGAAAGTTTTATAATACCGAAGGAAATGGAACTCCTTTCTATCAAGGGAAAAAAGATTTCACTTTGAAATATGTTGGAACACCA
>CACZNA010000034.1:0-33226 GCA_902782455.1 uncultured Bacteroidia bacterium
GAGTGATAGGATAAATGGCGGCCACTTCACTGAACATGTAGGCAACATGGGCCGCAGCCTGGTTACCATCGCATGTCAAAAACTTTTTTTCTGCCATTTTTAAATTGTTTAAGTTTTGTAATTTGAATTAGTTATTATATGTCAATTTTATCAATCGTCCATCTTATACTTTCCACATATTCCATCTCTTTCAATCATTTTGCGTATATCCTATTTTTCTTCTTGGCTTATCATTCCTCTCACGCAACTGATCAAGGGCATCGTTTAAGGCCTCTATTTGCACGGCAATCTCATTATTAGTTTCTTCCTGCATCCTATTGACATCGTTTTGGTCGTGCAGAATCTCCTCCACATAGTTGTTCAACTGATCAACCTTATGATTGAGTTGCTCTATTTTCAAATTGGTGTCCTGCCATGCAGACACTGCTTGCCGTATCATCACAAAAGCCCTCATGATGTTGATGTTGACCTGTATAGCCGTTTCAGATCGCAAAACAGAACTGAGCATAGCAATGCCAAGTTCAGTAAAAACCACTGGAGGCCTTCGCATACCCATCCGAATGGAATTGGACATCACAATTTGTGATTTCCAAATCTCCATCTCCTCTTCGGTCATTGTAAACATGAAATCCTCAGGAAAACGATCAATGTTGCGCCGCACGGCTTGATTCAAGACTCGAGTTTCCACTCCATACAACTCAGCCAAGTCGCGGTCAAGCATCACACGAAGCCCTCGCACTTCATAAATATGGTGTTTTATGACCTCGATGTCCGATGTTTTGTTTATGATAATTGCCTCGGCCATATTATTTCACCTGTTATTATTGTTTCAACTGACAATTCCCTTATAGATTTTGAACCGTTGCATTTTTTGCAACAGTTGCCTCTCTTGTAAGCTCACCCTCAGCATAAATATTGCGTAAATGGCGAGATATGACCGACTTATCCCTATCAAACAGCATAGCGAGTTGGTTAAGTGTCAACCAAACCGTCTCGTCAGCCACCTGCACATCCAATTGCACGATGCCGTCGTTGCTCTTGTAAACAACGATGGACTCGTCCGACGGTTGATATAGGTTCAAGTTGCTATTCATTGATATACATCGAAATACCTTTTTTGTGGTCAAAATTTTTGACCGCAAAATTAGGCCGCAAAATTAGACATTCCGCGTCAAATAAGCAACCTTATATAAAAAAAGATTTTTTTGGCGAAAATCCACATTTTTTTAAGGGCTATTGAAATAATTTGTACTTTTGCGCGCTTAAACAAAGAAATCAACAATAAACAACAAATTAAACTCATTAAAAATGAAGAAATTAGTTCTTACTCTTGGACTGGCCTGCCTCTTCATGGTGGCCTGCAACAACACCCCGAAACAAGCCGAACAAGCCGCTGAGCCCGTTCAGGAAGAAAAGACCGAAGTGGTCGAAGAAAAGCACGATTGCCCGATGCACGCTCTGAAAGAAGAGTATGCCAAGTGGGACGAGATGACCGACGAGGCCAAGGCCGAACTCAACAAGAAGGCTTGCGCCATCTTTGCTGAAATGGACGCCAAGATGGAAGAGATGAAAGCCGCTGGCGAAGGCTGCGCCAAAGAGATGGCCGAAATGACCGAAGAACAAAAGGCTGAATGCGAAAAGAAGTGCGCCGAAATGAAGGCCCAGTGCGAGCAAATGAAGGCTGCTTGGGAAAACTTCGCCAACCTCACCGTTGACGAGCAAAAGAACCTCGTCATGCAACGCCTCGGTGGTTGCGAAGGTGAAAAGGGCTGCTGCAAAGGCGAAGAAGGCCACAAGTGCCAACACGAAGGCGAGGGCCATCAGTGCCAACACTAACATCCCGCTGAATAATCATCAGCTGACGGTTTTTGATGAAAACAAAGAAAAAGAGGGCTGAAAAGTCCTCTTTTTTTTGTGTAGTTTTGTTTTCCTCTATCCCTTTTTTTGTACTTTTGCAGTTTAATACAAACTGCGCCCAAATGTACGCCTATATCACTGGCAAAATAGCCGAAAAATCACCAACATACGTTGTCCTCGACAACCACGGCATTGGCTATTTCGTCAACATCACGCTCAACACCTTCACCGCCATCGGCGAGAAGGAGGAAGCGAAGTTGTTCGTCCACGAGCAAATCCTTGAGGACGCGCACAACCTCTTCGGCTTTTATTCGGCCAAGGAGCGCGACCTCTTCGAGCTACTTATCAGCGTATCGGGCGTGGGCTGCAACACGGCAAGACTTATCCTCAGTTCACTGACCGTCAACGAATTGAGCAACGCCATCGCCAACGACGACGTGAAAACCATCCAAGCCGTGAAAGGCATCGGGGCCAAGACCGCCCAGCGCATCGTCATCGACCTGAAAGACAAACTGAAGAAAAACGACTTCCCGACGGAAATTTTCGCCGCCCAAAACAATACTATAAAGAATGAAGCGTTATCAGCATTGACGATATTGGGCTTCAGCAAAACGGCTGTCGACAAGACCTTAGACAAACTGCTGAAACAAATGCCCGATGCCACCGTCGAAACTCTTATCAAAGAAGCACTTAAGATTCTGTAAAGCAAATGAATTTATATTATACACGAGATATAAAAAAGCGGAATGCAGAATGCGGAATGCGGAATGCGGAATGCCATTCATCATTCGACATTCATCATTCATCATTCACAATTCTTTTCCTTCTCGCTTTTACCCTATTCTCCGCTCTCCGCTTGACAGCAGCAGAAAGCTACGATATTTTCTACCATAGCCCCTACATCGTAGAACCCGACACAACAAAAGTCATTTACCCCATCCCCGTCAACACTGGTAACCCCATTGAGGACCTCAACAACCAGTCGCCGCTCTACCTCAACGACCCGTCGAACTACCAAACCGAAATCATCTACGACCCGCTGACGCGCCAATACACTTTCAAACGTCGCATCGGCGATTTCTATTACGACACGCCCACCACACTGACCGAGAACGAATACTTTGAGTACAAGAACCGCCAAGGCATACAAGAATACTGGAAGGAACGCCGAAGCCAAAATGCCCGTTCCACCACCAACGGCAACTCCATCATCCCGCCCATGTTCATCGGCGGCAAGGGCTTCGAGACCATCTTCGGCAGCAATACCGTCGACATCCGTCCACAAGGTTCCGTCGACCTGACCTTCGGCCTCAAGCACACCTACCGTGACGACCCCTCGCGCAGCGAACAGTGGAAACGCCACAACGATTTCGTCATGGATATGGATATCCAGATGAACGTGATTGCCAAAATCGGCGACAAAATCAACTTCAACATCAACAAGAACACCAAGGCGACCTTCAACTACCAGGACAAGCTCGACTTGAAATACCAAGGCAAGGAAGACGAAATCATCCAGCTCCTTGAGGCTGGTAACGTCAGTTTCCCGCTCAACAGCACCCTTATCACTGGCACCCAGCAACTGTTTGGTGTGAAGAGCCAGCTGAAGTTTGGCAAGACCACCATTTCGTCGATTGTGTCGTACCAGGAGAGCGAGTCGCAGAACATCACCGTGCAAGGCGGCGCACAGACCAACGACTTCCAGTTGAGCTGCCTCGACTACGAGGAAAACCGCCACTTCTTCCTCAGCCAATACTTCCGCGACCACTACGAGGAAGCCCTTTCCACCCTGCCCACTGTTTCCTCAAGTGTCAACATCACGAAGATCGAGGTGTGGATCACCAACACCAACACTTCCACGCAGAACACACGTAACATCCTCGCCCTCACCGACCTCGCCGAAGGCAAGGACGAATGGATTTATAACAATGAGGTGATTCCGGCCAACACAAGCAAGATATATCCGCGCAACGCCGCCAACAACCTGCTCACCCGCATGGACACCACGCAAATCCGCAACATCAGCACCGTGACCAATTACATGAGCAACGACCCTTTGCGCGTTGGCAGGTCGGGTTACATGACTTCGGGCCGTGATTTCGAGAAAATCGAGAACGCCCGCCGCCTGAGCAACACGGAGTTTTCGCTCAACTCGAAGTTAGGTTTCATTTCGCTTAACGTCACCCTCAACGCCAACCAGACCCTTGCCGTGGCCTACCAATACACCATCGTCGGCTCCGATGAGGTCTACCAAGTGGGTGAGTTCTCCGACCAAGGCATCAACACACCCAATGTATTGGTCACCAAGCTTTTGCGCGGCACAACGGTCAACACAAAGATGCCCATCTGGAACCTGATGATGAAAAACGTCTACAACTTCAGGGCCTATCAGGTCAGCTCGCAGGACTTCTTGTTGTACATCTTCTACAATGGCAACTCCAACACTACCCCGATGGGCTACTTCACCGAAGGCTCAGCGAAAGGCATCTCGTTGCTTCACCTCATGGGCCTCGACAACTTGACCACGCAAAACAACCCCGCTCCTGGCGGCGATGGCATGTTCGACTTCTTGGACAACGCAGCCACGCAAGGCGGTACCATCAACTCGTCGAATGGCCGCATCTTCTTCCCAGTGCTGGAACCTTTCGGCAAGCATATCCGCAACAAGATTTTCCCCAACGAGCCCGAACTCGCCGAAAAATATGCCTACGACTCGCTTTATACGATGACCAAAACGTCAGCCGAGCAGTATTCCGAAAAGAACAAGTTCACGCTGCAAGGCTTCTACTCATCGCAGTCGGGCAGCGAAATCAGCCTCAACACCATGAATGTGGCTCAAGGCTCAGTGACTGTGACGGCTGGCGGAACGCAACTCGTTGAGAATGTAGACTATACCGTTGACTACACCCTCGGTCGTGTCAGTATCATCAACGAAGGCATCCTGAATTCGGGAACGCCCATCAACATTTCGTTGGAGTCGAACAGCGGTTTCAGTGCCTTGAAAAAGACTTTCCTCGGCACCCGCGTAGAGCATGAGTTCAACCCCGATTTTCGTTTGGGCGGTACAGTGCTTTACCTCGGCGAGCGTTCCTATACCCAGAAAATCAACTACGGAGAGGAAGCCATCGCCAACACCATCTATGGTGCCGACATCAGCTACCACACCGATGCCCGTTGGCTGACAAGCTTCATCAATGCTTTGCCGGGCATCAGCACCAAGGCTCCGTCGCGCATCAATGTGGATGGTGAGTTTGCCCGATTCATCCCTGGCCTGTCGCGCTCGGCGAGCGAGAAAGGCACGTCTTACATCGACGACTTTGAAGGTGCCAAGTCGACCATCGACCTGCGTCTGCCCACCTTGTGGAACCTCGCCAGTACGCCGCAGAACCAAACCGACCTCTTCCCCGAAGCCGCCGCCAACACGGGTCTCAGCTACGGTAAGAACCGCGCCAAACTCGCTTGGTACGTCATTGCCAACGACATCTTCTACGACCGTTATTATAACTACCGTCCGAGCAACATCACCACCGAGGAGCTGTCGAGAAACAGCGTCCGTCAAGTGCTTGAGACTGAGCTATATCCCACCAAGGACATCGAGACTGGCACCCAGACCAACATGAGTGTGTTGAACCTCTCCTACTATCCGGATGAGCGCGGCCCTTACAACTACGATGTGGATCCCACACGGTATTCACACGGTATCGATGCCGAGGGCAAACTCGTTGCACCAGAGAGCCGTTGGGCAGGTATCATGCGCAAGATGGAGACCACCGACTTTGAGGCCACCAACATCGAGTATTTGGAATTCTGGCTGATGGACCCCTTCTCCGAAGAGGAGTACCAAAACAACCCAGGAAAACTCTACATCAACTTCGGTGACATTTCCGAAGACATCCTCCGCGACGGTCGCAAATTCTATGAAAACGGTATGCCCACCTCCGAAGTCGTCGAGAACGTCGACACCACCATTTGGGGTCGTGTGCCTACCTTGCAAGACCTCGTCGGAACCTTCAGCAACATCTCAGAGGCCCGTCCCTATCAGGATATTGGATACGATGGTTTGCGCGACGCAGATGAGCGCAGCTTCTTCGAAGACACTTACCTCAACATCATCAGGAACCGCTTTGGAGAAGGCTCGACGGCCTACACCAACGCATACAATGACCCCTCAAGCGACAATTACCATTACTTCCGCTCATCGGAATGGGACCAATCGACTGATGAACGATACGGCAGCATACTGTACCGCTACAAACAATACAACGGTCCCGAAGGAAACTCGCCCTCCGACCAACAGCAGAGCAACGAGACCTACACCTCCAGCAACTCGACCCTGCCCAACGCCGAAGACATCAACAACGACAACACACTGAACGAGAGTGAGCGCTACTACCAATATGTCGTCGACCTCGACCCCGCAAAGATGGTGGTGGGCCACAACCACATCGCCGACATCTTTGAGTCGACCAACGTCTCGCTGCCCAACGGACAAATCGGTGGCGTGACTTGGTATCAGTTCCGCATCCCCATCCGTCTGCCCGACAAAGTCATCGGTCACATCGACGACTACTCGTCCATTCGCTTCATGCGTATGTTCGTCACCGGATTCCGCAAACCCATTGTGCTGCGTTTTGCCACCTTGGATCTCGTGAAAGGCGAATGGCGCACCTACTCCCAGAGCATCCAGGCTCCAGGCGAATACCAACCCAACGACAACAGCAACGCGACCACCTTCGACATCTCGGCAGTCAGCATCAACGAGAACAGCCGCCGCGAACCCGTGCCTTACGTCATCCCGCCTGGCATCCAACAAGAACTGATGGTTGGAACTGTGCAGACCACCCGTATCAATGAGCAGTCGTTGCAAATGACTGTCCAGAACCTCGTCGACGGCGACGGACGCGCCATCTACAAGACCACCGACTTCGACCTACGACAATACAAATACCTTAAAATGTTTGTCCATGCCGAGGCCGCCCACGAGGAAGAACCTCTTGAAGACCAAGACCTTACCGTGTTCCTACGCATCGGTACCGACTTCACCGAAAACTACTATGAATACGAGGTGCCGCTGAAGGTCACGCCATGGGGAACACCTTACACCAACAAGGAAGGCATCTGGCCTGAAATCAACAACTTGGACATTCGATTGGAAGACTTCGTGGAGGTGAAACAACGCCGAAACGAGGCCATGAACCAGCCCAACAGCAACGTGCGACTCAACTACATCTATTCCGAGAAGGTGAAGAAAGGCACGGTTGACGGCAAAGACTACTACCATTCCCTCAAGGTCATAGGTAACCCAAGCATCAGCGACGTGGAAGCCATGATGATTGGTATACGCAACCCGAAGAGGCAGAACCTCGCCAGCGAAGATGACGGTCAACCAAAGAGTGCCGTGATTTGGGTCAACGAGTTGCGACTCAACGAATTGAGCAGTCATGGCGGCGTAGCGGCAAGAGGCCGTTTGGAAGCCACCCTTGCCGACTTGGGTCGCGTTACCGTAGCAGGCAACTACAGCTCGGCCGGTTTCGGAGCCTTGGACAGCGACATCATCAACAACACCTTCGAAGCCAACTCCGAATTTAGCGTGTCGACCGACTTGGAGTTAGGCAAATTCTTGGAAGGCACAGGCCTCAAGCTGCCCATGCACTTCGACTACGGCCAAACCGCCATCACTCCGCTCTACAACCCCTACGACCCCGACATCAAATTGAAAGATGCCTTGGACGCCCTCAACACCGACGAGGAACGCGCAGAACTCACCTCCAAGATACACGATTACACACGTTACAAGAACATCAACTTCATGAACGTGCGTAAGGACAGGGTGCAAAAACGCCGCCGCGACGACGAAGGCGAAGGCAAGGAAGGCAAAGAGCAACCCAAGGAGAACCCACGCGACCCGAACCGTGGCCTCGGCGGTGGCCGAAACAGCAACATGCCCAAGGTTCACATCTGGGACATCGAGAATTTCAATGCCTCGTTCAGCTACAGCGAGACCTATCAGGAAAATACCGACATCAAGTATTACCTCACCAAGGCTTATCGTGGCGGATTGGGCTACAACTACGCCGGCAATCCCAAGAACGTGACGCCTTTCGCCAAGGCAAAATGGGCCTCCAAACCCGCTTTCCAAATCATCAAGGACATCAATTTCTATTACGCGCCAAAGAGCCTCACCTTCAACACGGAGATGTACCGACTTTTCTCGCAACGCGAAATGCGCAACAAGAGCGGTGGCGACATCATCATCACCCCGACCTACTCAAAGCAATGGGACTGGACGCGCAACTACCAATTGCGTTACGACCTCACCAAAGCCCTTACCTTTGAATATTCGGCACAATCACAGGCTTACGTCTACGAGCCAGCCGGCTATGTGGACCGTAATGAAGACCCGGAGACGTGGCAACTCAATCGCGACACCATCAAGAGCGAGCTGCGCAAACTCGGCTCCACATCACGATACCAACAAAACTTGAACGCGAGTTACACCTTACCTATTAATAAGATACCGATATTCAACTGGATTAACGCAAGCGCAAGCTATCAAGGCACTTACTATTGGACTGCTTCTGCCCTGTCGGTACAAGATCGCTTAGGCAATACCATCGAAAACTCCAACAACATCCAAGGCAACGCCACCCTCGACTTTACGAAACTCTATAACAACGTTCCTTACCTGAAGAACCTCAACTCATCAAGCCGACGCAACAACAGCGGCAACCAACGCGGCAACAACCAGCGCGGCGAGAAAGACAAATCAAAAGGTGGCAAGGACGACGAAGGCGAACAAGCCGCCGACTCCACCAAGACCAAACCCAAGGTAAACTACGGCAAGATTGTGTTAGACAACAGTTTGCGCCTTCTCACTATGGTCAAGAAAGTGTCGGGCACCTATTCGCTCGTCAACGGACAGACCCTGCCAGGCTTCATGCCCAAGCCCGACTACTTTGGCATGAACGTTAACGGCTGGTCGCCAGGCGTTGGATTTGTGTTTGGCAGCAGTTTCGGCGAAGACGCCGACATCTACAACAAGGCCGTCGCCCACAGCATCGAGATGGCCGAAGCCCAAAACTGGCTCACCTACGACTCCATCCTTGCCGACCCCTACCGTCGCCAAAAGACCGAAGCCATCAACTACCGCGTGAACGCCGAACCCTTCCAAGGCTTCAAGATCGACATTACCGGACAGCGCAACTACGCCGAGAACTATCAGCATTACTTCCGCTTCAGCCCCGAAACGCGACAGTTTGAAGTGTTCACCCCCACCAACGGCGGCAGCTTCAACTCCAGCTATTTCATGATGCTTACCTCGTTTGTCGGTGGCGACAGCATCCATTCGCAATCGCAGCTCTTCGACAACCTTATGGCCAACCGTAAGATTGTGGCAGAGCGTCTCGCCCGTGAGAACCCCCAATGGATTGAAAACGTCAACGAATACGTCTACGACAGCGTTGCCGGCGACTACTTCCCGCGTGGCTACAACTCCTCGTCGATGGACGTGTTGATGTACAGCTTCATCGCTGCCTATTCTGGACAAGACGCCAACAAAATCAAGCTCAGTCCCTTCGGCACCCTGCCGTTGCCCAACTGGACCATCACCTTCAACGGCCTGACCAACATACCCGCCGTGAGCAAAATTTTCAAGACCCTTAGCCTGAGCCATTCCTACAAGTCAAACTACACCATCAGCACCTGGGCCACCAATGTCTATTACGACGAGGGCAACACCATCCAGACCTACGAGAACAGCGACATCATCATCCCGAAATACGACATCCAGCAGATGGTGCTCAACGAACAGTTTATGCCCCTCATCGGTGTCGACGTCGGCCTGCAAAACTCGATAACAGCCAACTTCCAGTTCAAGAAGTCGCGCACCTTGACGCTCAGTTTCGCCAACAACCAGCTCACCGAAGTGAACAGTCGCGAAATCGTCGTTGGCGCAGGCTACCGCCTCAAAGGACTGAAGTTCAACATCACCTCGCTGAGCGGCGACGCCAGTTCGAGAGGCAAGACCAAATCCGTCAACAACGACCTTGTTTTCAAGCTCGACATAGGCTTCCGCAAGGACATCACCATACTACGCCGCATCGACGAGAACAACCACCAAGTGTCGGCAGGCCAAAACAAAATCAACATCTACCTCACCGCCGACTACAATTTCAGCCAGCGCCTGAGCGCACAAGCCTTCTTCAAGCGCGACGTGGCCGACCCATACGTGGCCAACAACTTCTACAACTCGACCACATACGCAGGCTTGACCATCCGCTTCAACCTTGCACAATAAAATTTTCCGCAAAATGTGAAAGCTGACACTAAAATATGTAATTTCGCAGCCGATTCAAACAACTTTAAAACATACAAAAGATGAACATTCCAACCAATCTGAAGTACACAAACGACGACGAATGGATCCGCCTTGAAGGAGAGATTGCTTTCGTCGGCATCACTGATTATGCCCAGCACGAGCTTGGCGACATCACCTTTGTTGACGTCGACCCCGACATCGTGGGCGAAACCCTTGACGCACAAGAAGAATTTGGCGCCATCGAAGCCGTGAAGACCACTGCCGAGCTGCTCATGCCCGTCGGCGGCGAAATCGTTGAAGTGAACGAAGCCCTGGCCGACGAAGAGAACGCCAAGCTCGTCAACAGCGACCCCTACGGCGAAGCCTGGATCATCAAGATCAAGGTCAACGATCCCGCTGAAGTCGACGCCCTGATGGATGCCGCCGCCTACGAAGCCAAGATCGCCTAAACCCTTGGAAAAGCTGACAAGAAATAGTATCCCGGGAATCCTGTGCGGAATCATCATTCTCATTCTGACAGGACTTCCGGGTTCTGTTTTTCCACGCGTCAAGCCCGCTTTGGGCTTAGACAAAGTGGTGCATATCGGTATGTATGCCACTTTCGCCTTCCTCTGCATCTGGGGCTATCGCGACCAGTTCGTCTCCAAAGGAAAACCGTACCGAACCAAAGCCTTAATCATCACTGCCATCATCAGCATCCTATATGGCGGCCTCACCGAACTAATGCAGGAATACCTTGTGCCAACCCGCACCGGCGACAAGTTCGATTTCGTTGCCGACAGCATCGGAACCCTACTCGGAATCAGTGTTTTCGGCATTTTTTTCAGAAAGAAAAAATAAAATTCCACTTAGATGCGTTTCGTAAGCAAATAATTCCTATTTTCGCAACCTAAATAGGAGAGTAAAAAATTAAAAGACATAACACCATGGAAGAGAAGAAATCACCAAAAGCAAACCTTGAGAACAAAAAGCTCATGTTCATGCAGATAGGCTTGATTATCAGCCTTATTATCGCATGGTTGGCTTTCGAACACAAGAGCTACGACAAGCGTGAAATCGACCCAAGCCTACTCCGCCAAACTGAAGTGGTGGAAGAAGAGATGGTCGAAATCACGAAACAAGAAGAACCGAAACCGCAACCCGTTGAGGTTCCGAAGCAGACCACGCAACTCGAAATCGTGGAAGACGACGTTGAGGTGGAAGACATCGAAATCAACGCTGAAATCGACCAAGCCGAAGTCGTGGAGGATTATACTCCTGTCGAAGTCGAGGAAGAGGAAGTGGTGGAAGCCGAAGTGTTCACCATCGTGGAAGAGATGCCCAGCTATCCTGGCGGCGACCAAAAGATGTATGAATATCTTGGCAAGAACATCAAGTATCCTCAAATCGCACGTGAGAGTAGCATCCAAGGCCGTGTGTTCGTCAACTTCGTTGTTGAGCCTGACGGCAGCGTCTCCAATGTGAAGGTGCTCCGTGGTATCGGTGGCGGATGCGACGAGGAAGCTGTCCGCGTCGTGAAGTCGATGCCGAAATGGAAGGCCGGCAAGCAGCGCGGTAAGGCCGTGCGTGTGTCCTACACACTGCCCGTCGTCTTCAAGCTCCAGTAAGCGCGAAGAAGCCGCACAAGAAACTTAAAAGCCAGCGATTTGCTGGCTTTTTTCATTTGAAATGGTCATAAACGACCTTGGCCTTCGCCGGTCCGACAATCTCGGAAAGTCGCTCCAACGAAGCCTCCTTGATACCTTTCACTGATTTCAGTTCGAGCAAGAGTTTTTCCGCCGTCTTCTTCCCCACCCCCTTGATGTCGGCCAACTCGGAATGGATGAAACCTTTCTCGAATTTCTTTCGGTGGAAAGTGATGGCGAAACGGTGTACCTCATCCTGAATGTGCGCCAGCAAGCGGAACACCTCCGAATTGGGTTTCAAGCCCACAATGCGCGGCGGGAAACCAAACAGCAATTCATTGGTGCGGTGACGGTCGTCCTTGGCCAAACCCGCAATGGGAATGTTGACTTGCAACTCGTCTTGAATCACCTGTCGCACCACCTCCATCTGGCCTTTGCCGCCATCGGTGATGATAAGGTTAGGCAAGGGTTTCTTTTCCTCAATCAGCCTTGAATAGCGTCGGCGCACCACTTCCTTCATCGAGGCATAGTCGTCGGGGCCTTCCACCGTCTTGATGTTGAAATGGCGATAACCCGCCTTGTTGGGCTTGCCTTTCACGAACTGCACCATGCCCGCCACGGCGTAATCGCCTTGGAAGTTGGAGTTGTCGAAACACTCGATGACTTCGGGCATTTCCTCCAATTGCAAGGCCTCCTTCAGTTGGTTGAGCACCCGTTTCTGGTGCCGTTCCGGGTCGACCAAGGAGCGTTGTTTCTCCAAGTCGATTTTGTATTGCACGGCGTTGCGTCGTGAGAGGTCTAAAAGTTTCAACTTGTCGCCGCGCTGCGGGATGGTCACTTCCACATCCTTGAGGGCATAGTCCAATTTCACGGGCACGATGATTTCGGGCGCATGGTCGCCCGACTGTTGGCGCAAGTCGGCCACGGCCAAAAGCAGCAATTCCTCCACAGTTTCTTCCAAGCGTCGTTTCATCTCAAAGGAATGGCTCTGCACCACCGCACCGTCCTTCACTTTCATATAGTTGACAAAGAAATCTTCGCCATCGTCAACGTAGGAAAACACCTCCACATCGTGAATTGACTGGCTGACCACCGTCGAGCGGCTGCGATATTCCTCCAACAAATCATACTTCACCTTGATTTCGTGGGCTTTTTCAAACTCCATGCGCGAGGCGAAGTCCATCATTTGTGCCTTCAAGTCGCGAAGCACACCGCCCATGTTGCCCTTGATGATTTCGCGGATTTCGGCAATCATGGCGTTGTATTCCGCCTTGGAAATCAGGCCTTCGCATGGGCCGTTGCACTTGTGGATGTGATAATCTAAGCAGACCTTGTACTTGCCCTTCTCGACGCCAATCTCCGTCAAAGGCGTACGGCAAGGGCGAATCTTGTAGGCCTGACCAAGCAAATCCAACAGGATATGCGCCGTGCGAACCGAGGGATATGGCCCGAAATAGTCCGAACCGTCGTTGACCTTCCTTCTCGTGAGAAACACGCGCGGAAAAGCCTCCTTCTTGATGCAAATCCAAGGGTAGGTCTTGTCGTCCTTGAGCATGATGTTGTAGCGCGGCTTATACTGCTTGATCATCGTGTTTTCAAGCAACAAAGCCTCCGATTCCGAATCAACTATGCTATATTCAAGGTCGGCTATTTTGCTGACGAGGACGCGCGTCTTGCCGAATTGTTCTTTGTTGAAATAACTGCTGACGCGGCGTTTGAGGTTCTTCGCCTTGCCAACGTAAATCAGTTCGCCTTTCTTGTCGAAATATCGATACACGCCGGGCTTGTTGGGCAGCGCGGCGAGTTTTTGTTTCACTATTTCTGGCAATTCGGGCATCATTTTTCTTTTTCTCACAAAACTTTCAAAACCCACAAAACCTCTTTTCTATTTGGGAAGCACGCCAACTGGCTGCTTCCCCGGCGGCAAGCGGTTGCGAGCCGCCACACGTTTATTTTTGGACTTAATTACTGTTTTGCAAGTTTTGTTGGTTTTGTGACAAATCAATTATCTTTGTTCTTCCTCATGTGGTCCCAGCCTTGGGCTTTGATGGGAATGACATGGTTATCAGGCGTAATCATTTCGGCAATGCCAGCATTGTCAGTCATATAGCCGATGACGGTCACATCTGCCGAAAGGGTCTTTATCTTCTCATAATCCTTCTGATCGATGGTGAAGAGCAATTCGTAGTCCTCACCGCCGCTCAGGGCTGCCACCGAGGGCACAATTTGGAACTCCTTGGCCATCTTGTCCGTGGTCGGGTCGATGGGGATTCTTTCCTCATAAAGTTGGCAGCCCACGCCCGATTCCTTGCAGAGGTGCAGGATTTCGGAAGCCAAACCGTCGGAAATGTCAATCATCGAAGTAGGTTTGATGCCCAAGGTCTTGAACTGTTCCACGATGTCCTTGCGGGCTTCGGGTTTCAGTTGGCGTTCAAGCACATAGTCCATGCCCTTCAGTTGGGGCTGCATTTGGGGGTTGGAAAGGAACTCAACCTTCTCTCGCTCAAGGATAAGCAGGCCGATGTAGGCACCGCCCAAGTCGCCGCTCACGCAAAGCAGGTCGTTTTTCTTTGCGCCACTGCGATAGACGATGTCCTCTTCCTTCGCCATGCCGATGACGGTGATGGAAATGACAAGGCCCGTCTTGCTGCTCGTGGTATCGCCGCCCACCATGTCGACATTGTAACGATCACAAGCCAAACGGATGCCGGAATAAAGTTCGTCCAAAGCCTCAACGGAAAAACGGCTCGACACACCCAAGCCGACCACAATCTGCGTAGGGGTGCCGTTCATAGCATAAATGTCGGAGAAATTGCTGACGGCAGCCTTGTAGCCGAGGTGCTTCAAAGGGCAATAAGTCAGGTCGAAATGAATGCCTTCGATGAGCATGTCGACCGAAACGAGTGTACGCATTCCCTCATGGTTGATGACGGCGGCATCGTCGCCGACGCCTTTCAGCGAAGAGGCGTTGCGCAAGGGAAAATCGGCGGTCAGTTGGTCGATGAGGCCGAATTCGCCTAATTCGTCAAGTTCGGTCAGGGGTTTGGAGGTGGTTTCTTGTTCCATAATAGTCGTTTTATTGGCTGCAAAAATACAAAAAAAGCAGAGTTCTCACCCTGCTTCATCGTTGTGGTCCCACTAGGGCTTGAACCTAGGACCTACTGATTATGAGTCAGTTGCTCTAACCAACTGCGCTATGGGACCGCAAAAAAGCACGACCAAAGCAAAGATTTCCGCCTTTTTTCTTGCTTTTTGCGCTGCAAATTTACAATTTTGCACCGAATTAAACTGAAATTTTCTCTAAAATGAACACAAAAATCAAAAATATCATCTTCGACCTCGGCGGTGTCGTCTTAGACATCGATGAAACTGTCGTGTATAAGGAACTCGAAAAGTTAGGCCTTAAGACTTCGGAACTGGCTCATTCAAAGGAGTTTATCGAAATCATGAGCAAATTCGACACCGGCATCTACACTGCCCCGACCTTCCGCAAGAAAATGAAGGCCCTTATCGGACAAGAAAAAATGACCGACCAAAAATTCGACTCCATTTGGGATGCCATGCTGTTGGACATCCCCCACGAGCGCATCGAAGCCCTTGAAAAGGTGAAGAAACACTACAAGATTTTCCTGATGAGCAACACGAATGTGATTCATTACGACTTGTATGTCAGGGATTTGCAGCTACGTTTCGGCTACAATGAATTTGACGAGCTGTTCAACAAGTCGTATTTCTCATTCGCCGAACATTTGGAGAAACCCGACCCGCGATTCTTTGAACTCATCCTCGATCACGAAGGCCTGTTGCCCGAAGAAACCCTTTTCATCGATGACACAGCAGCCAATATCAAGGTAGCCAAATCTTTGGGAATCAAGACTTATCATATTAGCCGAGATGAACTGGTTCGCAACTTGTTCGTGAATGGGGTTCTTAAAGATGGTGTAGTTGGGTAATCACAAAACCATCAAAACTCACAAAACTATAATGATTCAAGGGAAAGTCGCTAACCGGCTCCTTTCCCTTGCTTTTGACGATGCTTCCACAACGTTGCAACGGCAACCGGTTGGGAGCCGTTGCCTTTGTCAAAGCATACTCCTTTTGTTTTGATTGTTTTGCTAGTTTTGTGATATAGAATAACTCTGTTCGATTTCGGAAAGAATGGCCAGCACTTCAGCAACCGAAAGCGTTTCCATCAGCCTCATTTTGAACGGCTTAAAGTTTGGCAGCCCCTTGAAATACGATGCCCAGTGCTTGCGGATTTCAAGCAAGGCGATATGTTCGCCCTTCCATTCGATGGAACGTTGCAAATGTATCTTGCTGACGCGTACCCGCTCCGCCACATCTGGTAACGGCTGGCTCTCCCCTGTTTCCAAATAATGCCTTATCTGGCTGAAAATCCAAGGGTTGCCGTAAGTGGCGCGACCAATCATCAGGCCGTCCACGCCGAAAGTGTCCTTGAAATGTTTTGCGGAAGGCCCGTCCACCACGTCGCCGTTGCCAATGATGGGGATGTGCATCCTGGGGTTGTTTTTCACGGCACCGATAAGCGTCCAGTCGGCTGGCTCGCTGTATTTTGTGGTGCGCAGTCGTCCGTGGATGGTCAGGGCGGCGATGCCCACATCTTGCAGGCGTTCTGCAATGTCAACGATTTCTTTATGCTGTTCGTCGTAGCCTAAGCGCGTCTTCACCGTCACGGGCGTTTTCACTGCCTCCACCACGGCCTTGGTGATGGCCACCATCTTGGGAATGTCGTTCATGATGCCCGAACCTGCACCTTTCGAGGCCACTTTCTTCACCGGACAGCCAAAATTGATGTCAATAATGTCGGGATGGGCGGTCTCGGCATAACGTGCCGCCTCTACCATCGGCTCAACGGAGTTGCCGAAGATTTGGATACCTACGGGACGCTCAAATTCCTCAAAATCAAGTTTCTTGATGCTTTTCACCGAGTCGCGTATGAGGCCGTCGGCGGAGATGAACTCCGAGTAGACCACATCTGCGCCAAACATCTTGCAGACGTAGCGGAACGGCGGGTCGGAGACATCCTCCATCGGGGCCAAAAGGAGCGGATAATGCTCAAATTCGAGGTGGGCGATTCTATACATTGATGTCGTTTTTATAGTTTTTGTCGTCGCTTTGCGTCACTGCGTGGTACGAAGTTGTCCAGAAAATAGTTATCCTTTTAGATTGCTTCGTCGTGCCTCCTCGCAATGACGCAAAGCGTACCTTATTCATTATTAAAACGGCTGCAAAAGTACAAAAAGCGTATCTTTGCCGCAAAATCAAATGCCATGAAAGACAACTTATTCATAGAAAACCTCAAGCAATCCACCGGAATGCGCGTCTTCTTGTTCCTCATCATTTTAATGGTCAGCAGCTTGATAGGCGTGGCCGTCTCCGCCCTCTTCATGTTCGCCGGCGATACGGGCCTGAAAATCGGGCAAGGCATCAGCTCCGTCTTTCTGTTTGTGGTGCCGCCCATCGTGTATTATTTCATCACACGCAAGGCCTACCCGATGCGCGACTTGGGCTTCCGCAGGCTCGCTTCACCTTGGTGGCTGCTGTTGGCTGGTGTGGCCCTGATGTTCGTCTCGCTACCCGTCACCGTTCAACTGAACACATGGAACCAAGGCATGAAACTCGGTGGGGTTTTCGAGAGCATTGAGACTTGGATGAAGACTTTGGAGGAAACCGCAGCCGCAGCCACCGAGAAGATGCTGAACGTGGATACCGTAGGCGGCCTGATAATCAACCTGTTCATCATCGCCTTGATACCTGCCATTGGCGAGGAGTTGACTTTCAGAGGTATACTGCAACAGTCGCTGACGCGCAAGATGAACCCGCATGTAGCCATCATCCTTTCGGCGGCCCTCTTTTCGTTCATCCATTTCCAGTTCTACGGCTTCCTGCCGCGCATGTTTCTCGGCGTTTTGCTGGGCTATATGTTCTACATCACCGGCTCGCTGTGGACGAGCATACTGATGCACTTTGTGAACAACGGCACGGCGGTCGTCCTCTATTACCTGAACAACAAAGGCACCATCAACATTGACGTTGACCGTTTCGGCGCGACGGACAATGTGTGGCTATTGTTCGCAAGCGCTTTGCTCACGTCGGGGCTGATTGCCTGGAGCTGGTGGAAGGCGAAACGGTAGTTATTCCTTCACCACCTTGCGCACACACCTCCGCCCTTCCTCGTCGGTGATGCGGACGAAATAAACGCCTGTGGGCAAATTGGCGATGTCGATTTGCAGGGTTTCGCCCTGACCTTTGACCGTGGCCACGCGCTGGCCGAGGGTGTTGATGACCTCGGCGGATTTCAAGTTCTTGCCCGTGACGGTGACAATGCTATTGGCGGGGTTGGGGTGGATAGAGGCGAAGGCGGTTGTCTCGTTTTCGCCAATGCCATCAGAGAGGCTGGTCTGTCCCCAACGCAAGGGATATTCAGGCATGGTGCAGAAGGCGATCTTGTCAATATACACTCTATATTCATAAGGCCCTTCCGAATACAATCTCCCTTCTGAACCATAACCATGATACCAACCATAATAGTTCTTGCCGTCAATTACCTTGTGCATACCATAAGTTTCATGGTAGATTCCATTGGCAGATAAATCTGGATAGTAGAAATGCACGAAATCGGGACCGTGGTTCCAGCCATTTGGTGCGTTAGGGATGATGGTATCGCTTTCATCAAAGGTATAGGGATTGTGTTCATCCAAATTTACTAGTCTGGTTTCCCATCCGTTAAGTGATACCTCAAAAAGATTCCATTCATGTGATTTAAGATCGTCCGAGGATTTACCGTAAATCCTATGGTCAGGCGCCCCGTCTCCGTCAAAGTCCAATTCCAAAACTTGAGATGGACCATAAATGTTTTGTACAATTTCCAAAGGTGGGTCGAATTCCGTGTAGATGATTTCGGCTTGCTGGGCGTGAAGACTTATGATTGCCGAAAGAGAAAGGGCAACCGTCAGTAATATAATTCTTTTCATGGCTTTATGTATTTTGGGTTATCGACAGCAAAAGTAGATTATTTCAAAAAACCTGTCAAGGTTTTTGGCAAAAGTAATTATTGCAATCTATTGCAAAAATCAGATTATATTATTGTATATTAATTATTTACAAAACAATAATAATCCAAGCAAATAGCATTTAACGGGAAGAAAAATGTCACTCCACGGCCTCCATTTCAAATAACAACCGCCTAAAGTGCATCTTTGGTTCCACGAAACCCATCATTTCCCTCAACCTTTTGGTCCTTCTCCAAATGGTGGAGTAGTCTTTTTGCAGTAATACGGCCGTCTCCGGTTCAGAAAGACCTATCAGCAAAAAACGGCATAACTCAAAATCAGCCCGAGTGAAATCAGGACATCCTGCTTTTAGCAATGGACCGAAATTGGGGCAATGCCTTTCCACGGCATTTGCCAACAATTGTTTATCCCTTGCACTAATGGCTAACTTCGCATAATATGAGGGCTTGTTTGTTGTAATGACATCCGTGTTTCCAAATCGCTGTAGCAAGTCAAGACAAATGGCTTCTTTCATTAGTGCTTCATAGGCTGAAGCGGGAGCCTTGCTGGGCTTGGCGTGTTGCGCCTCCGCTTCCCGCCTTGCCAGTTGCTCGTTTTCGGCTTGTAAACGTGCATTGGCAAATTGCAGTTGCTTTGTCGCAGCTGCTTTTTCGGCCATGGCTTTTTCAAGTTGTTTCGATGTGTCACGTAAAGCCTCGTTGCTCTTTTTGAGTTTGCCCGACAAAGCCGCCTGTTGCATTCGGAGAGTCACTATCTCCACCTTCATACGCCTTTTGTTTCTGCGTTTTATGATAAAGATGATGCAAACACAAACAAAAACAATAATTGGAACAACGGTTTTTACTGTCTTTGAAACAGCTTCTTTTTTCTCTTGCAAAGCCTTTTGCTCCAGCTTTTGATTCATGTAAGTCTTGAACAATTCTTCAAGTTGTGAGACTAAGGCCTTGTTCTGTGATTCGGGCTTTTTTTGTAAAGCTAAAAAATGCAAACATTGATGCAGTTTTTCATTATCCCCAATGCTATCATAGATGATACGTAAATACTCAGCAGCTTGGATTTGAGACACTAAATCTTTTTCATTTTCCAATACAGATTCCAAATAGAATACGGCAGAATCGTACATTCCTTCTTCAGTGAAAATGGCTCCGATGGTCAAGTAACGTGTTAGACGTTCACTTTCATCTTCTGCCTTCACAACAATTTGCTTTAATACCTCCAAAGATTGATTGATTCCATATCCCAATTGATAGTTACTAAGGGCTATTCCTGAGGACAAATCCCTATAACTAAGATTTTCTGGATTTGGCATGGCTTCTTGGGCTTGACTATAATAATCCCTCATTTTTTCTTTGTCCCCCAACTTATCATATTGCAAACCTATTCGAGAAAGAATATTTGAAACACCTTGAGGCGAAGTCGGCTCTATTTTACAATAGACCAAAGCTTTTTTATAGCAATCAATGGAAGGTTCCATCATAAACTGCTCTGCAAACATATCCCCAAGACGGTTATATGTATACGCCATAAACCTTGCCTTATGCCCTACCAGTTCCTTCTCCTCGAAATGGTTTTCCATTATCTCCAAAGCCTTCAAATATTCCTTGCAGGCCTCCACGATGCTGTCGCGCTCGTAATAGCCCACACCATTAATATAATGGGCGCGGGCAGCGAAGAATGCCGTTGTCTTGGTGGATGCATGGCGTGTGTCTGCCACCAACAACGAATCGAAATACCCCACGGCCCGCTGCAATTCGGGGCGGTTGGTTTGCTCATAGTCGTTTTTGTACAGCAATTCCGAGGCCAACAGTTGGGCGTAATGGCCGTTAAATCCATCGGTGTTGCCATCATATTCCAACAATACGGCCAAAGCGCTGTCGGGCTGCCGCCACATCAGGCTGTCGATGGCCGACAATTCCTGTTGAGACGTGGTGCGCTGCGCCTCATGTGTGGGTGCGTGGCAGGCGGCGCAAAGCAACAATAGCATACCGACGACAAAAAACCTTGCTTTCATGCCTGCAAAAATAGAAAAAAACAGGAACAAAACAAAAAAGGTGGCCATCGAAACAGCCACCTTTTACATGAAACAAAATTCTTTGTTAGTTTTCCAACGCGCTACCCTTCAGGGTGGTGTAGTTGATACGGAAGGCACCCACCTTACGAAGCTCTTGCTTCACGTCGGTGACGACACCCATACGGGTTTCCTTGTGCACCTTCAGCGCAGTGGTCAACAGGGGACGGTCGGCTTCGCTGCGCGAGTCGCGTTCCTTCTGGATCCAGTCGGCGATGTCGGCCGGACGGGCGAAGGCATCGTCCAATTGGATACGTGACTCGGTACCGAGCTTGGTATCGCGCGGCGGGCCGATGTAGATGCTACTCACCAAAGCCTTCTTTTCGAGCTTCTGGATTTCGGAAGCCTTGGGCATGGCGGTCTTCACTTTCAGCTCGACGTCACGCATCGAAGTAGTAATCATGAAGAAGAATATCAACATGTAGACGATGTCGGGCAATGACGAGGTGCTCACTTGCGGCACTTCCTTTTTACCTTCTTTTCTGAATTTTCCCATATCTTTATCCTCCTATTAATACTCGGCGGGTTCGGCCTCGCTGACACGGACGGGAACCGCATCGTTGATGGCTTTGGTTTGGTCTTCATTGAGTTGGTCGAGATGCTTGTGGAACTTGGCCATCGACATCTCTTCGCGCAGTTCGTTGAATGCGCGAGCCAGCTCATTCTGCACACTGATATACATAGCGTATGACGTGCCGCGGTCGTTCTGCAAGGAGATGACGCCTTTCGACATGAGCACTTCGCCCACGAGGTCGAAGGTCTTTCTCTCCGTTTCAGGAGCCGTCTCGTCATTGGGGCGAGGGGTCATGAAGCGCTTGGCTTCGTCCTTCAGCAACGAGATGTCGGAAGGACGGCCATTGACCAGCAGCCTGTCGTTCTTGTTTACCAAAACATTCATCACGTTCCTTTCCTTGACTTTCACGTCCTCGTCGTTCTGTTCGACGGGGGGAGGCAGACGACGGGTGATACCGTAGTCCACGTCCATTGAGGTCGTCATCAGGAAGAAACACAATAGCAAGAAAGCTATGTCAGCCTGCGAACTCGAATTAATTTCCGGAACTTTTCTGGCCATGATGAATCGTTTTTACTTTTTAACTGCCTTGTAGATAACCGAGAACAATATTGTTAAGACACTGACTACAAGCGTAATGTAGAAGAAGTTGAGGGCAAATTCGACCCAACCGTGCGTCTTGCCGGAATAGGTGACGGCATTGGACGTGGTGTAAGGGACATCGAAACAGCTCTTTGCCATGACGTAGGCTACAACAGCAATGATGGCAATCGCAATGGCTCCCACAATCAAGGTCTTGCCTTTGACACCTTTGACGATGCCAGAGAAGATGGCCGAAATCACTGCGAGAACGATGCCAAGGATAATCAGAATGTAGCCCCAATTCAGGTACATATCGGCACGAGGCGTGGCGAGACCCGCGTCAAAATCCGGCTTGATGGTACCGACAACGAGGTAATACATTACCGCGATGACGACAGTAATCAAAGCAAGAATGCCGAAAGCCCACTTTGAGATATTTGCAAGCTTACCGTTCATGATTATCTGTTTTTATTTGTTGTTGTACTTGGCGAGGATGTCCATGAACGAGATGGAGGCGTTCTCCATGTCGTTGACGATGCCTTCGATTTTGGATGCGATGAAATTGAAGAAGATTTGAAGGATGATGGCTGCGATCAGACCGAACACGGTGGTCAACAGAGCGACCTTCATACCAGAGGCGACGATGGTCGGGCTCATGTCACCAGCGGCGGCGATGTCGTCGAAGGCCTGAATCATACCGATAACGGTACCCATGAATCCGAACATAGGAGCCAAGCTGATGCAGAGGCCAATCCAGCTGAGGCCGCTTTCGAGCTTGCCGCCAGCGACGGAACCGTAGGAAACAATGCTCTTTTCAACTTCGTCGAGCGATTGACCGTCTTGGTAGCGGATGAGGCCTTGGGTGAAGATGCTGGCCACAGGACCGCGTGTGTCCTTGCAGAGTTGTTTTGCACCTTCAACGTCGCCGTTCTTCATCTTGCCTTCGATGCCCTTCAGGAGCTTCTCGGAATTGGCAGTGGCGAGCGTCAGATAGATGATTCTCTCAATGGAGATGGCCATACCGATAAGCAGGATGACCAACACGATGCCCATGAAGCCAGGGCCGCCATCGATGAACTGCTTCTTGATGGACTCACGGAAAGTGACGGGGGCGGCATCGTTTTGAACGACGGGAGCCACTTCTTCGACAGCCGCAGCAGCGGGAGTCTCTTGAGGAGCAACGACCTGCTCGGTCTGCTCAGTTTGCGCTTGCTCTTCTTGAGCAACGACGAGATTGCTGATGCCAAAGGTGAAGAGGCCAGCAATCATGAGGAAAGCAATTAATTTCTTCATAGTGTGATTAAATGATTTTGATTATTACTTTTGTTTGTTACACTGATTCAAATTCATGCTTTTCTGCGGAGAGAGCGGGATTCGAACCCGCGGTACCCTTTTGGAGTACACACACTTTCCAGGCGTGCTCCTTAAACCACTCGGACATCTCTCCTTGATGCCTTTCGACCCTACTGCCTAACAACGGAAAATCGTTGCCAAAAGTACAACAAATTTTCTATCAGCTGACAAAATATTTGCAATTTTATTGAAATATTTTTCCAACTGACTGAAACTTAGCATCAAACCGTCAACTCGCCACGGATGGAAATCGGGAGAATGTGACGGATTCGCTCGATGGGCAGGCCCAGACCGATGAGATACATCAGTTTGGCGACGGCGGCCTCGGTGGTCATGTCGTAGCCGCTCAACACGCCGATGCGAGCCATGTCGAGGCTGGTTTCATAGCGTCCCATCTCCACCGAGCCGGCTTTGCACTGCGTGATGTTGAGGATGAGCAGTCCGCCGTCGATGGCCTGTTTCAATGTGTCAAGGAACCACGGCGCGGTGGTGGCATTGCCCGAGCCGAAAGTCTCTAACACGAGACCCTTCAGGCCGGGCGTCTTCAGCACGTGGCGCACAAAGTCCTCCGAAATGCCCGGGAAGAGCTTGAGGATGCCGACGTTGCGGTCCATTTCGGTGTGAACCTTCAGTTTCTTGAAGTTGGGTTTCAGGATGCGCTCCTTATTATACTTAATGTGTATGCCTACATCGGCGAGGTTGGGATAGTTCGACGAAATGAAGGCGTTGAAATTCTCCGCGTTGAACTTGGTGGCACGGTTGCCGCGCAGCAGTTGGTTCTGGAAGAAGATGCTCACTTCTGGGACGATAGGCGTGTCGTCGTCCTTGGCGGCTGCAATTTCGACGGCAGCGAGGAAATTCTCGCGACCATCGCTGCGCACCATGCCCATAGGCAGCTGCGAACCCGTAAGCACCACAGGCTTGTTGAGGTTTTCGAGCATGAAACTCAAGGCCGAGGCGGTATAGGCCATCGTGTCGGAGCCGTGCAGCACCACAAATCCGTCGTAATGTTCGTACTCCTCCTCTATCTTCGTGGCGAGGCGCACCCAAAAGTCGGGCGACATGTTCGATGAGTCGATAAGCGGGTCAAAACTATATATATCAATCTGATAACCAAAGTTTTTCAGTACAGGCAAATGCGTGTAGATGTTGTCGAAATCAAACGGGACGAGGGCTCCTGTCTCAGCGTCCTGCATCATGCCGATGGTGCCACCAGTATAGAGCACCAGTATGGATATTTCTTCGTTGCTTTGCATGGTTGTTTGCGTTTTTGTGGCGGCAAAAGTAGGGAATAATTCTTTTTTTTGAACAAAAAACATCAAAACCGAAACAGCTTTCTTTGTTTTTCCTAAATTTGCGCCCACATTTTAAGACTCAAAAATTCATTCTATATGTACAAAATCGAAAAACACCCAATTTTGGACATCCCGCAGGAAGACCTTGTGGAATTCCAATATGAAGGCAAGACCGTGAAAGGTCAGCGGGGCAAGACCATCGCCGCCGCCCTTCACCAAGCCGGCTATCCCGTTCACAGCCACAGCCTTGACGGACGCAACCGAAGCCTCAACTGCGGCATCGGCAAGTGCGGTGCCTGCGAAATGCTGGTCGACGGCAAAGTCCGCCGTATCTGCATCACCCTCGTCGATGGTGTCAAGGAAGTGCGCTCCATCAACAACGAGGCCAACATCCTTCCCGAGCCTAAGGAACACCAACCCCGCGAGGTGAAAATCTACAAGACCCAAGTCGCCATCATTGGTGCGGGTCCTGCGGGTCTCGCCTGCCGTGAGCAACTGAACGCCTTCGGCATCAGCAACATCGTCATCGACAACAACGCCCGCATTGGCGGACAGTTCAATATGCAGACGCACCAATTCTTCTTCTTCGAGAAGGAGAAGAAATTCGGCGGAATGCGTGGCTTCGACATCGCCAAGACTTTGGCTGGCGACAACCACGAGGGCATTTTGCTCAACAACACCGTTTGGGACTTGCTTGAAGGCGGTCGCGTGGCCATCAAAAACATCGAAAACGGTGAGATAGGCTATATTGACGCGCAACATTTGGTGGTCGCCACGGGTGCAGTTCCATTTATGCCGACCTTCGAGAACGACGACGTGCCGGGCGTTTACACCGCTGCCGTGTTCCAAAAGATGATGAACCAAGAACATACGCTTTTGGGTAAGAAAGTCCTCACCGTGGGCGCAGGCAACATCGGCTACTTGACCTCTTACCAAGGTATGCAGGCCGGAGCCACCATCAAGGCCATCATCGAGGCAATGCCCCGCGAGGGCGGCTTCCCCGTGCAGGCCAACCGTGTTCGCCGTCTCGGCATCCCGATTATGACAGGCTACACCCTCGTGCGCGCCATTCCGAACAAGGACAAGACGGGCGTGGTGGGTGCCGTCATCGCCAAGTGCGAGAACTTCAAGGCCATCCCTGGCACGGAACAAGTTATCGACGACATCGACATCATCAATATCTGCACAGGCTTGATTCCCGACAGCCAGTTGCTCGTCAAGGGTCGTGAGGTCTTCGGCCTCAACACCTATGGCGCAGGTGATGCCATCCGCATTGGCGAAGGCACCAGCGCGGTTTTGCGTGGCAAGCAAGTCGCCTACGAAGTGGCTCAAGCCATCGGCGTGAGGTTCAATTATGACGACTATCTCGAAGTTTCGAGACAATATATCGACTCGCAACAGCATCCCGTCAGGGTGTTGGAGAAGCCCAACCTGCCTACGCCTGAGCGTATGCAACTCAAGGCTTTCGTGCAGGCCGACTGCCTCTATGGTTTCGCCTGTAATCCCTGCTCGTTCAGTTGCCCGCAAGGTGCTATCAGCAAGCCCTCGACCAACACCGTGCCGACCATCGACTACGACAAGTGCATCGGTTGTATGCTGTGCGTTTCCAGTTGCCCAGGTTTGGCCATCTTCGGCTACGACGTAAAGAAATCCACCTGTTTCCTGCCCATCGAATATGAAGCCCAAGAAGGCGCGGAAGTCTATCTCGTTGATAATGACGGCCAAAAGATTGGCGAGGGTGTCATCGAAAAGATCCTCAAGAAGTCGAACAAGACCAACGTGGCCCGCGTGAAAGCCCGTTCCTCGCGCCCCTCTGGAGAGGCAAGCATGGTGTTCGAGTTGACGGATGTGAAGGGCTTTATCCTGAAAGACCGTTACAATGCCAACAAGGAACTCACCACTCCCCTCGCCTCAAAGAAAGGTGCCGAGGGCGAAGGCGAGACTTACGTCTGCCATTGCGAGGACATCAAACTCGACCGCGTGCTGCGCGTCATCGGCAACCGCAAGACCATCTCCGTGGATGAATTGAAACACATCACCCGCATGGGCATGGGTCCGTGCCGTGGAAAGCGTTGCATCCCACGTGCCCGCCAGATTTTGCGTTCCTACGGTATCGAGTTGGTCGGCGACGCTACGCCGCGCGCGCCGTTGTCGAACCAAGTCAGCCTCGGCGACCTCTACAACCCGCACACCAAAGAGGTCTTTGTCTTCCCCGAAATGAACGATGTGAAGAAAGAGCAGGTCGAGGTGTTCATCGCCGGTGGTGGTATCGCGGGCAGTGCCTTGTTCCGTTACTTCTCCGAAGCCGGCAAGAAGCCCGTGATGATCAACTACAGCCGTGGCGCTTCGTGGCGTTGCATCGGTGGCGGTCGTCCGGCCTTCTCCAATCCCGACATCGCCGACATCGCCGTACACAACCACGAGATTTTCAAGAATATGCAGAAGGAGCACAACATCAACTACCACCTGACGCATTATGTCAACTTGGTACACGATGAAGCCACCTACAACTCCTTGGATGCCTCTCGTGCTTGGAGCGACGCCTACATGATTGAGCGCAAAGACTTCAAGAAGGAGATTTCGCCGCTGTGGGACGACAGCAAGGACACCTATAGCCACGCTTTGATTACCCGTGACTGCTGGCAAGCCACGCCCGGCCGCGTCATCGACTATATCCGCTGGATTGGCGTGCAGCAAGGCGGTCGTTATTTCGAGGACTGCGAACTGCTCCATGTGCAAAAAGCCAATGGACATTACATCGCTTTGGTGCGCACTCATGAAGGTGAATTCATTGAATACACCTGCGACCACTTCGTGAACGCAATGGGTTGGGGTGCTGAGAAGTTCAACGACATGCTCGGCTTAGATACAGGGCTTTATCCCGTGAAGCACCAAGCCTTCATCACGCGCCGCCTGCCTATGATGGGACCCAATGGCGGTCCGTTGGATATGATTATCGACCGCCGTCACTACAAGGGCTTCAGCGCCGTCTACGGACAGCAGTGGGCACACACTGGCCAAATTATCGGCTGCGCCAGCCCCGACACCGACGCTTACGAGGCGCGCCAGAACATCAAGTACAACAGCAAAGAATTCTTGGAAATCGTTTCCGAGGTTTTCGCCGAATGGATTCCCAACTTGGGCGAAGTCAGCTTCTTGGCTTGCTGGGCTGGTCGCTACACCGAGCCACGTTACATCGTCGACCCAGAGGTCGGTATCCTCACAGGCTTGCGCGGCCACGGCTTTATGCTCGGCCAATACTTAGCCAAACTGTATGTGGACAAGTACCTCGGCAAGGAGGTTCCTGGCTACATGAATGACTTGGCCTTGAGTGGCAAGGGCTTGAGCGAGAATGCTTTCAAATAGTTGATAGTTGAAAGTTTATAGTTAAAAGTTAGGGCTGTCGTGGTTTGCGGCAGCCCATTTTTTTAGTGTGCGGTCATCCTCTTGAGAAAAATGCATCTCAATTTCAAGATTTTGTCTAATTTTGCGGCATGATGAGTAAAAATCAAGGCAGAAATAAACGAATCGAGGACAAAAAGCGTGTCCTTTGGCGGCAGTTGGAACAAGCGGGTTGCCTATGGTCGTATGCCAAAAACGCAAACAGCATCAACGACAGTCTGCTCATCGAAAAAGCCTTGCTTTATTTGGAGTTTGAAGACCTGCACAAACTGTGCGAGCTATACCCGATGAAACAAATACAGCGTGTGTGGCGTGAGCGTTTGGTTTCGCAGGGTGACTATTACGGCATCATCAACTGGCTGTTGGCGGTCATGTTTTTCGACATCAAGAAACCCGAAAAATACCTAAAACAATATGGAAAGCCAAGACTGGAAATTAGGGCTTAGGCAAGAAACGATACCTGTTTTCGAGGCCGTTTCACAAATGGAGACCATCAAAGGCCTATACCTATGCGGTGGCACAGCCCAATCCTTACAGATGAAGCACAGAAAAAGTGAAGACCTTGATTTCGAGCTACTTGGAACAAGAAAAGAGCGTCCGATGCTTGACTTTTCGGCCATTTCCAATGAAGTGACCAGCGTTTTCCCGGATTGCAGAAAAGAGTTTCTTGGCAAAAACCAACTCCAAATCTTCGTAAATGGCAATGTAAAGTTGTCTTTTTTCAGGCCACAAAACTCAGTGCCTGAATTGGGAAAAGGTTTCGTCTACAACAATATTGTCACCCCGTCATTGCAAGAGCTGTTGGGGATGAAGCTATTCACCATAACCGTGCGTAGTGCCTTCCGCGATTACTACGACATTTATGCCTTGCTGAAGGAAGACTACGATTTGGCCAAAGGCGTTGATTATGCAGGCAAATTCTCCCGTCATACGATACATTCAAAATTCATTTATAGCATCCTCCTGAACGAGAACTACTTCAACAAACCCGAAGGTTTTTCGCTGCTTGAGCCGAAATATGATGTTTCGATGGCAGAAATCGCCGATTTTATAAGGCATTACATTGAGAAAAAGGGAATTAAGATAAAGAAGTAGAGACACGATGAATCCACGTCCCTCCTTCTCACAAATAAAGCCTAATCCCTGCTTTGATGTTGAATCGCTGCAAGCCTTCCTTGGAATTGCCCAAGTCAATGACTTCCTTGTGTGTGCCGTCGTCGTAGGTCACCTTCGACAAAGCCCCGATGTAGTACGAGGCTTCCGCGCCGATGGCAACATGCTGCGTAACCCTGAAATCGTAGCCGAGTCCAAGGCCCAAACCCATGGTCTTTCCCGATAATGTGTACTTGTAGCCAAACTCTTCAACACCATCCTTGTAGCCCAGATAACCGGCAAGTGCTTCAACATTCAACATGTGCCTGCCGTTTTGTGAATTGGCCGTCAAAGCGCCGAGCGACACGCCAATGAAGGTGATGGAATGGACATTGCTAATCGGCCCTTCATAATAGTTGCCTTCATCATCGTAGGTATAGACGTATGCTGCATTGCTGCTCGAGAATTGGTCGTAGTGCAACCCTAAGGTAATCCCGTTTTTGATATTGAACCGTATGCTGGCGCCATAGTCAAAGCCTTGCAGGAGCTTTTTCAAATAGGCCTTGTAATCGCCCGAAATGTCGTTGGAAAACCTTGCCGTCCTGAAAGCATACCCGCCGTTAAACGCGATTTGGACGTGATACTCTTTGGGAGGGTTTTGTGCGGTTTTCACACTGTCTAATGGCTGTCCCATTGGATAAAGCAAGTCGAAATTTTCAGCCGAAGCTGTAATGCCAGCCACCAATAGGAGTGCAAACAGGGTGCAAATCTTCAAGTTTTTCATATTCCATTGATTTTTAAATTGTTATTACATTTTCTTGTTTCCGCTTTGCGTCACTGCGAGGGACGAAGCAGTCCAGAGAAACGCACAGGTTCACTTAAACATCTCATCTTTCAAGATAAATGTGTAAGTTCTGCTCTTCAGCTCTTCTCCTTCGGGGTCGCACTTCCAGGCCTCGCGGGTGAAGAAATAGCGCTGCGCATCGGTGGCATTCTCAATGTAGCTATAGGTAATGGTAGCGGCACCATCGGAACTGCGGGAGAATCTGACGCTGTCGTATTCCAAAGAAAGGGAATTAAAGGCCAATTCCGTTGGAACACCTTTCACCCCATGATAAACATAAACGGGAATCTCTTCGTTTTGTCCTTCAGTTGGGGTTGGGTAGAACACAGCGGAGTTTTGCCTAACGAGCTGGCCCAAGCTCCAAGCTTCAAAAGTGATGGTGTCAACCGTGTTGCCCGGACTATAAGTGGCGTTGTATCTCACAGACTCTTTAGGTTGACACGAAGTTGCCACGAAAGACAAACTGAAAGTCATTGCTGCCAAAACCACCAGCAGCGTTCTGGAATTGAATTTTTTGTTGTTCATAATACTTTTAATTTTAGGTGTTAGTTATTTGTTTTGAAATTCATGCCGCAAAAATATAGCAAAAATCCACTGTTTTTTCAAGATTTCGGGGCATTACAAATTTTTGTAAAATATCAGTGTTGATTTTCAATATGTTACTAATTTATTTTACAACATTTTGTCATGCTCATTTGTCGCTTTTCCACCTGTTTATCCCACTAATGCAGCGCCTTTCATAGTTCCATCCGCTCATAAAAGGCTCTCATGTTTTTCTGTATCCGCTTTGCGTCACTGCGAGGGACGAAGCAATCCATTTCTGGTTCGCCGCGCTTCGCTCGCGATGACGCAAAGCGGCTGAACAGACAACGCTACCTATTCACCACAAATTTCCGCGCCCCCTTGCCCACGCTGATAAAATACATGCCTTGGGGCAATTCGGAAACATCAATCCGCTGGGGTTCAACAGTGATGGTGCCTGACATCAGGGTTTGACCCATGAGGTTGGTGATGCGGTAGGTTTCGGCCTGTAGAGACGCACGGCCGTGCGTCTCTACGAACAAAACGCCTTCGGTCGGGTTGGGATAGATATTGAATTGGTTTTCAACCATTTCCTGTTCCTCAATGCCGTTGTGCCATTCTGCATAAATTGCGTCACAATCGTTACGGCTGACGGTGAAGAGCAGATTACCATAGTTCCAATAGCAACGCAGTCCCGTCACGCCATAGCCTTTGCCACGTGTCATCAGCTGCTCGGGGAAGAAGCTGGAGAGATGACCAACACCATACACGATTGTGCCACCGAAAAGGTCGCCATCGTCGCTCACCCGCAGCATCTTCAACCATTGGCCATCGTAGTTGTAATAATCCACCGCATCCACATGCATCGTGAGGGTTTCCATGCCCACCTTAATCTCCCATTCGTCGCCTTGCGAGGCACCGAAGTCGTAAAGCACGGTAAACTCCTGCAAGTCCTTGTTCCACCAATACACCACGTTGTCCTCTTCATAAAGGTATTCGTGCGTCACATCCTGATGTTCGCCTTTATCATATAAGGTATTGGTGCGGATGATGATGACCACCTCCTTGTGGTTGATGGTGGTGTCGGCGGCATATTCTAAATGCTGGTAGGTGATGTTACCATTCTCGTTCTGGATTTCGTAGTACCATTCCGAGCCTTCAAATTCTATCAAGCCGCTGCCGCAATCTTCGGTAATGTTAGTGAAGTCGCTCCAGCCTTCCGCGTTATGATAGGCCTCCAAAGTGCCACAAGGCACAACGATGGACAAATCATCGGGGAAATGCCAGGCACCTTGGGTGGTCATGCGTCTCAATTCGGGCGGAGTCATGGCTTTGATTACCAATGAATCCAACTCCGTATCTTGAAATGCTGGTTCGGCAATGTAGTTGATGGAATCGCCCAAAACAATGCAATCGAGCTGACTGCAGGAACGGAAAGTCATCATTTCGATTCGTTGCACCAAATCGGGAACAACCAAGATTCCTGAAAGGCTTGTGCAATCGGCAAATGACTGTCCTCCAAGCAGGCTTTCGGGCAGATGGACAGTTTGCAAGTTGCTGCACATGGCAAAGTTCGATTGCTCGATACGTGTCCAACCCTCGGGAATGTCAAGTTCGGTAAGGCCTGTACAGCCGACAAATACATATCCTCTTAAGGAGGAGTTATAGGTAAAATCCATGTTATGAGGCAAGACCAAGGCTTCTATTCCTTCACACCACCCAAAAGCGTCATGTCCGATACTGATGTTCTCGGGGAAGGTCACTGTACCCTGGATACCATTGCAACCACTAAACGCATACGGACCAATGATGGCTAATGAATCGTTCAAAGTCAACCCGGTGAGACCAGTGCAGCCTTCAAATGCGTATGAAAACACCGCTTTTAGTCCCTCGGGCATCACGAGGTCGCCAGTCAGTCGACTACAACCGGCAAAGCAACGAGGGCCAATAGTGTCCAACGATTGCGAAAGCACGAGATGGTCGAAGCAATCCTCAAAAGTCGAATAAGGTTCCGGATTGATATAATAGTCGCTTTTTTGCGTGTTTCCCAGTTCAACCACCGAAGTGGGAATGATGAGATCACCCGAGAAACCAGAGCAATGGCCAAAAGCTTCGTATTTGATATGAGTCACGGTTTCGGGGAAGACCAAGTTACCAGTAAACCCTGTACAGCCCGCAAAAGCCTGTTCCCTAATTTCCCTCAAGCCACTCGGAAGAACCAAACCTGTATAGCCAGAGCATCGGGCAAACGCACCTTCTCCAATAATTTCCACCGTCTCAGGAAGGGAAAGCGTTCCCGTCAAACCACTACATCCGCCAAACAAGCCTTGGGGTATCTCCGAAATGAACAAGGGCAAAATGAGTTCCGTGAATCCGCTACATTCCCTGAACACATGCTCTTTGAACACCGCCGTCGAAAAGGACAAATCAAGGGTGCCGGTAAAGCCTGAACAACCATAAAAAGCCCCTTCCTGAATCGTGTCGATAGTCGAAGGAATCGCAAAGCCAGTCAGGCCTGAACAATTCTTGAAAGCCCATTTGCCAATCTCAGTCACAGTGTAGGTTACATCCTCGCAGGTCACCGTCGAAGGGATGTCAAGTTCTCCTTGGGCATTATCGCCATCAACATGGCCCACCACACTCACATGAGGCGGGTTGGTGCTGATAATTGAATAGAGCAAGTCGCCCGACTGGAAAGTTTCGTTGGGTTCAGGAATCGAGGCC
>CACZNA010000035.1:0-52922 GCA_902782455.1 uncultured Bacteroidia bacterium
TTCTCTCAAACTTCTCTCAAACTTCTCTCAAACTTCAATTATTTTTGAGAGAACTCTTTGAGTTGCCATTGCTTTTTATCACCAATTTCAATCTTTCCCGACTGCCTTAAATAGGTAAGCAAATGCCCAATCTTTGATAGTTTTTGTTTCTCCGTCAAAGCTTCAGGCAGTTTGTTCATCAGCAAAGCATTAATCTCTGGGCGGTTCATCCTCTCATGCTGCTCCAATGCCTTCATGATAAGATCCCTGTAGTACTCATCGTCAAAGCCCTTATTACGTGTATATTCCGCCTTTTGTCCTGTGGCTCCAGCCACACTCTTGGCGAAATACAATGCATTTTTCCGTCCCTCAACAAGCTTACGCTTCCTCAGATAGTCAATCTCTTCTTTGCTCAGCGGTCGGTGCATCTGTATCCTGCTCAGCATCTCGATGTCGAGCAAACTGAGTGTCTTATCTCTGGTCAATAGTCTGGCATAGTCAACATCCAGCACTTTTCCCACAACAGTCACTTTTACCCTGTTTTCGCTGAAATCATAATCCGGCATGGGAAATAGTCTCTCGCGCTGTTTGTCAAACATCCGCTTGATGCCGCTGCCAATAGTGTCTACCATTCCCAGTTCCACCATGGCGTTGGCCAGCATTTTGTTTCTGTAATGCTCTTCGGGAGCGTCGTTTTCAAGTACGCTCCTCACGCTATCGGGAATAAAACTACCCAAATTGGTGAATATCAGTCTGTCCTCTTCCTCCACCACGTTAATCATTCCATGGCAGCCATAGTCCTGATGTGCGATGGCGTTATTCAAGGCCTCGCGGATGATGAAAGGATCGTATGTGTCAAGATTGTCTGGTACCAGTGAGGTAAGTTCCGGATCCATAATGAGGTACTTGAAATTCCGAATCTTGCCATAAATCTTGTCCGTGGCTAAAACAAAAGGACATGTCTCAATGGCAAAGTCACGCTCATTGCCCTTCGAATCTTTATATATCCATCTTATTCTTGCCACCGCCGGCGATATGAGATACTCGCTCTCCGTGCGGCCAACTAGCAGGATGGCCGTGTTGGTTATCTTACCCTTTAGGGTTATCTTGGCTTTGTTGAGGAAAGTGATGTCATCCCACTTTTTCATTTCCTTCACAAGGTCGGGATGTTTCTTGCCGTACTTCCTACGAGCCTCTTTTATGGCTTCTGGGTCAAGGTCTTCTATTGTTGCCCCTTCCACAATCTCCTTCGACCAGTCCTCATCCACCACTTGCCTACGAATCTCCTCATATTTTCCCATGTCCAATGCGCCAAGGCTCTCTCCACGTCTGGCGTAGAAATGTCCTTTCCAAGCCATAGGAATGCCGCGAGGCGTGGCGGGTATCTGGAACAACAACACCCGTTTCCCTTCAACCTTCAACTCGTAAATCTCCCTGAAAGTGTGATTGTCGGTGGTGTGTTGCGACAAATCCTGTTTCAACTTTTGCAGGCTCATCATGCTATTTTTGAACGATGTGCCCAATATCTCTCGCGTCTTGTCATGCACGCCAAATGCCAGCCACGCAAAAGCCTTGTCTCTCAGATTGGCCTCGTTGCTCAGTGCCGAGAAATACTTGCCCAAGTCATCGAAGTCGAAGTTATTCTCCGCCTTCTTGAACTCCACCACCTCATCTTCATGATGATACCGCAGCTCGTTGAAAACCTCGTAGATGTCCATTGCCGTGTTGTTGATTCAGCCCACAAAGTTACAACTTTTTCCCAATCCTCAATCAAGATAGCATCTTCCCATTTTTGGTATGGCATCAAGCAGCAAAAATCTAAGTCCCATCAGTCCAATAAGTCCCGTCCCCCTCTCAGAGGGGGTGCCGCGCAGCGGCGGGGGAGTCTTCGTAAGTACGTAAGTGCAAATTACGATAGCACAAACATTTATTCAAACACTTTTGTCTATCTATGCTTCAATTTTTCCATACCTGACATCAACCAAATAAAACATAAATAGGCTTTCCCGCTAATGACACATTCTCTCATTTTAATTTTGTGTTAACTCTAATTCCGTTTTTGTGTTCAGAATAAGAAGAAATATAACATTGTAGTTTTAAAACACGAAGTAGTTGCTTTACTTGTTCATTATTTGGGAGTTCTGGTTTCCTGCCTTTTTCCGTAATTGTTTTATACGGAGGAGGAAGCGTTTTCAATAACGATGTAATTGTGTTTTCATCAAATGAATTCTTATTTAATGTGTAATTGAGAACTTTGATTTTCTTATCAGTCAGCGTAGAAAGTTCCATCACTTTTAGTAAAAAACCTTCATCTATATAAACCTCGACAATAGTCAACACATTAATTATCTCATTAGCGAGTTCTATACTTAAAATCTCTTTGTCAATATTAGGAATGATTGTAGCCTTTTCCCGATCTGAAAGTTCTGATTTCATCAGTCCATAAGCAATTTCTGTGGTGTATTCTATTGATTCTACATTTTTCAGATATTCACGTTTGTTCTTGATACAATACCTTACAACTGTTTCAGCTGAATAACTTTGCAATAAGCTTTCAGAATTTTTAGTCGTAAATGGCACCATTCCTTTTTCTATCAGCAAAACCATTTTTCTTTCTTCTATTGAAGGAACATTTCCATTAAAACGCCATCCTGTAAATTGCTCTAAGACTTTTTTATAAACATCAAAAGATAGCGCATCTGTTTCTACAAACTGGTTGAATAGCATCCCTTCATCTTCATCTATCTCTTTGGAAATAGTAGATGAAGCAAAAACATCCACATGCCTCTCAACAAAAGAGGTTAAAATCTCGTCCGTTTTTTTCTCACTCACATTATTCATATAGTTGATGACATTCTGCCACGACGGCCTAATAACATCACATTTAAGTGCCAACATTTTTATTTCATTACCGTCTATTAAATCGAGATTTAAAGTGTTTTGTTGGTTACTTAAATAAGTAAGCTTTTCTGTTTCAGTTAATCCTTCCGATTCAAGTATTTTTATTATGGCTTCAACACTTTCTTTTTTGCATTCTGGATGCGAGAAAACATCGTGCAAACAGTAAGCAAACTCACTATTCACACACTCAATAAATGTATTATTCTTGGTATCAAGCACGAGACTGTACGAAGCCGAATCGCAATTACAGTCTAAAAAACAGGAAATAAGGACTTCAACATTATTCTTGTTCAAAACAAATGAATTTCTATTAGCAACTTCTTCTATGATGTCATTGTTTCTCACATTAAGCTGTTCGAAAAGATAAGGATGTTTGTGAATCAACATACACCAATGTTTCGAATTCACATCAAGCAAGCTCTCCGTAATAAACATATAATGCTTAGACAGCCATTTCTGACTTTCATCACAACTTAAATCCATTTCAGCAAATTTGAACCAAATAAGCATTAATACATGTTTTTCATTGTCGAATTTTTCAAAATCTGACCAAAGATTTCTATATTGGTAAAACAATAGAGAAAATACAATCTCTTGACAATGCCCTTTTTGATAATAGGCAGCCAAAAAATCATAGTGTTTCCCTTCAACAATGGTTCTTAATACAGTTGATAGTTTCCTTTTTTCATTACGTTCCGAATGGTGCAAAGCCAAATAATCCACAATGTCAATGTTCAGGATGGCTTTCTTTTGATAAACAGCATTGGGTATCTCCGTTAAACAAGCCTCTACATTATTGACATGAAACTCATACGGTTGCTCCTTATTCAATTTCATGTCAAGAACGAAATTCCAATCATGAGCGTCTATAAAATTGTCATAAAAATAGGAAATATAATCGTAGTAATTCTCATCTATATATCCCTTCAAAATAAGATATTCTATTAGACTAGGCACATTTAATGCTTTATAATCAGGATTCGAACTATAATTAACCTCGCTCATAATTTGGCTTATTGACTGCGAACGAATAATGTCTTTTCGCCTTTCTATAGTATTGGCTTCATCGAATTCCTTAAATGATAATCTAAGGGCTTTCAATCTTTCATGGTATGGGGTATTAGAATCCACATCTTTCTCTATCTGAGAGAAAGGAATAAGTATTGTGTTCGTCTGTTGCCTTCCAGGATAATATCCATTATTATTAGGAATAAAATTATATGTAACATTTGAATTTTTGATTAATTCTTCAAATAAATTCTCGTTAGCCGCGATTTCTTTAATACTATGAAAATCCTTTCCAGCCTTCAAACTTATCATCGTATTTCCTATCTTCTCTCTATAGGCGTCGAGATAAATTTGCCTTAATTCTGATTCCTTCAAATGCTTTTCTTTCAAATGCTTTTCATGTTGCACCTGTTTTTCAGCACTTTCTTTTTCCAGTTGTTCCAGTTTGGTTGCTATAAAACTGTCTCTTAAATTAATCATTTGATAAACGATACCTTTGCAATCGTGAAGTAATGCAAAATCCTGTGGATAAAAATTCTTGTAAATAACCATCGCAAGCAATTTCTCAGGACTGATACCTTTTTCGAGTTTTCCTCGATATTGAACATATTCATTTGCAATATTCTTCAACAAACGCATATCATACAAGAAAAACCCCAACTCCCTAAGGTGTTTGTCTTTTATTTCTGTCACTCCCCTTTTTACCAATTCTTCTTTTAATTTGTCCTTTGCATTAGAGCGGTTAATAATAGGTATAACCGTAGTAATGTAATCAAAACATTTCACACGGTCTGCATCAACGAATAAATCATCACGAACAGCATAAATAAAAAAGATTTT
Organism: uncultured Bacteroidia bacterium; assembly: GCA_902782455.1. Classification (GTDB taxonomy): domain Bacteria; phylum Bacteroidota; class Bacteroidia; order Bacteroidales; family F082; genus Limimorpha. Next base: position 4,729 of record CACZNA010000035.1, read on the forward strand.
TCTACCTACCACTTTCGATTCGTTAAGAAGAAGGTTTAATTCCCTTAGTTTTAGAAATATAGCCGTGGACTCAAACCGATCAAGGTCTTCTATAATAACAACATTATATTTGGTCTGCTCGAAGAAATAAAGAATCTCGTCCAAATGTTTGTTGAAAATAGAGGTGTTCTTTACTATTTCTATCTCACCGCTTTTCAAGTTCAACTTGTTCAATCGACTATTACTGATTGCGGGCACTATCTTTCGTATGGACTCATAAACAAACCATATTAAGTAAATAATGCTAACCGTATCCCCAATAAAATTCAGCCGCTGATGGCCTAACAACTCGCATAGCCATTCCACACGTAAAAAAGAAGGCTCAAAAAGGATAATCAGAGCGGCCAATGCACCAAGTATAGCCAATGAAATATTCCTAATTCTTTCTTTAGAGAGGTGAAATATCCTTTTAAGTCTGGAATTGGGTAATGTATCTTGGCTTTCACGATAGACTAGTTGTTGAAGTATGCTATACTCTATCAGCCTGTCAAGATTTTCTTTGGATATTTCTCCATCCCCGTTATCACGGTGACCTTTATCAACATCATCCACCTTCTCTTCCGGCTCCAAGGTGGCAAGAGAAATATTGAGATACTTATATTCTGGATAATCAGCCTTTAATGAAATGAGAATTGAACTCTTTCCTGAGCCATAAGGACCAGTTAATGCAATATTCGTTGCGTCCCCAATTCGAAGACGTTCTTCAATATCGCGTACACTTTGGTATGCTATGTCCTCAGAGGTTATCCTTTTAGGTTGAAGGCTCTCTTGAGTGTTTGTGTTTTCGGGTGTGTTTTTTGTACTATTATTCATGCCTATTATTTTTTCAAATGTCGATACCCTATTTTACAATAATCCGTTGTGAGATTGAACTCTATAAGACAACTATGGACACGCCAAAACAACAAACATATTAGTTATTAATCGTCATAGGCAGCGCAATAAACTCATCCAATTCTTTCTTGCGCATTTGCCAGTCTGGGAGATATTGGTCAAGCATTGCGATAAAATCTTTGTTGTGGCGATGCTCCTTCAGATGAGCCATTTCATGCACTACGATGTACTCAATGCAGTGTAAGGGTACACGTGACAGCAACAGATTAAACTGGATTTTCCTTGCTGTGGTTAGACAGCTTCCCCATTGCTTTTGCATGAGTAGAATAGACCATTCGAATGTCGTTGTATCTTCACCCATAGTTGCCGCCCATTTGCCAACAAGCGATTCCAAGACGGGACGGAGTTCAGCGCGGTAAAATTCTTCCATTACAGACTTGCGGCGGTCGGTTGAAGAGTCCTTGCGCACATACATTTCAAGATATTTCACCTTCCTGACGACATGGGCACGCTCCGTTGTAGGTATCACTTTCAGCAGATAACGCCTACCAAGCAGATAATGGCTTTCACCTGAAACATATTCGCGTTCATCTTGTCGTTCTTGTGCCAGGACTTCTTCATGCTGTTTCCTTATCCAAGGAAGTTTGATGTAAAGGAACATGCTCACCTCATCGTCCTTCATATAGTTGGGCACAGAAACATGCACCCTCCCATCAGGAGGATAAACCGCAAGGTGAATGTTCTTGATTACCTTATGTTCTACTTCTATGTCAAACTCCGCTATTCTCATCAAAACTCATCATTGTTTTTGGCAATGTTCAGTACAATCTCAATCTTATCGGCAGGCATTCTTTCAACCTTTTCAATGGCTAAACGCAATTTTTTTAGACGACGACTATCATTACGGAAGCCAACCTCGGCATTTTCTTTGATAGCCAGATAAGTACGCAAGGCAAGAGTCTCATCCTCAGCGAGATTGTCATACAATGCTTTTTTGCCGTCAGTGTTGATGTCCGATGGATATTCTTTTTTGCTACCACGCATTTCCCGCATCATTTCCACAAGTTTACGCAGTGTTTCCTTATACTCCTCGGTCTGTTGCTTCATTTCTTCGAGAATCTTGTTCAGTTTCTCGCTCAGCTTATCATAGTACTCAGGGTTGGCATCTCGTTTCCTGATAATGTACTTGCGCACATTCGAAGCGATGGTCTCTGCCGCTGCGGGTTGTCCTCCGATTTCGTTTTCTCCATCAATAATCGTATCTAAGCCATCTGGGTCTTCAGGTGTTTTGTTGGCATCGATGATATCCAAGAACGAGAAATCATCAAGTTTCTCCAAAACACTGGATTTTGGAGCCTGCACGTATTGGTCAAGCAACTGACGCATCATCGCATTATATTGTTTCAGGTCTGTCGTATCGCCAGAGCGAAGCATGATAGCCTTACGCAATTCATCGTAGTCTGTGACTTTCTGATGAATGGTCTTTGCTTCTTCTACGGTGTAGCCAGCCTCGACCATCTGTGTCGCAATCGCCAGATAACGGTTCGTCAAGGTCATCACCGCATTATAGAATTGCTCACGCTTTTGGGCGTTTTCAAGCGATGCGGCTTGCTGTTCCTCCACAGGTGTATTGGCTTGGTCAAAAACGAAGTAATCAAAGAAATCATCAGCTGAACGTGGCGGCTTCACATTTTGACAAATACCCTCAACCAACTCGAGTGCTTCGTCGAGGTCTTTCTTGCCTTGTTCCAGTCGGTTCTTCAGCAGACCATCAACATCCTTGGGATCAAACTTGGAAAACGCTCCGTTGGTGTAATCCTCAACCGATTCCTTAATCTCGTCAAACAAATCCTTGTAGTCGATGATATAGCCGAACACTTTCAGTTCACTTTCCACACGGTTCACACGACAGATGGCTTGAAACAGATTGTGGTCTTCCATGTGTTTGTCAATGTAAAGATAGGTGGCTTTCGGTGCGTCAAAGCCTGTCAATAGTTTGTCAACGACGATAAGGAGTTTCATACTGGCTGGATGGTCAACAAACTCAGTTTTCGCCCATTCTTCGAACTCCGTGGCCGACTTGTTGCCCATCATCTTCTTGGCCATGTTGTACTTGAAAGTTTCCTCGTCGTTTTCAGCATCATTGCTATGGCCTTGAGCAATGCTAACACCCATCTGCGGATCATAACTCGACACCACAGCAGTCTTGCCTTTCAATGCAGTGTTTTCAAAGCACTCCCAGTATTTATAGGCTTGGTAGATTTCACCTGCAACAAGCATAGCGTTGCCATAGCCCTCGCTGAGCGGTTTCAGCAATATCATGTCCTTGCAAATGTCACGCACTATGCGCTTCACACGTTCATCACTGGAATAGATGTTTTGCAAAGTTGCCCATTTCTTCTTTAGGGCTTCTTTTGCTCGTGGGGTCATGTTCTGTGTCTTAACATCAAAAATTTGGTCTATCTCTGCCTTATCGTCTTGTTCGATCTTCTGCTCCACATTACGGGCTTCATAACGCAGGTCAAGAATCACTTTGTCATGCACGGCTTCATCGAACTTGTAGGTATGGATGTAGGTTCCAAACTGTTCTATGGATGTGAGTTTATTTGCTTTCAGCAATGGCGTACCCGTGAAGCCTATCATCATCACATCATTTCCCATGATTTTGCGCATGGCCTTGTGAAGGATGCCGCCCTGTGTACGGTGGCACTCATCAACGAACACCACAATCTTTCCTTTGGGCGAGAAGTCAGAGGGCAGTGATTCGGCCACCTTTTCCATCGCTTCCTCCACGCTGAGTTTCGATTTCTTGTCGCCAATAACAATCTTATCATCCACTTCGTCATGCAAGCCCAACCCGAATTTGTGTATCAATGTGCATATAATGCTTGGCTTCGACTCATTTAGTGCTTTGATAAGCTTGGCTCCACTCTTCACACGGTAGGGCTGTTCACCAGTGTCTTTAAAACCGTTTTCTATCTGCTTGTCCAGCTCATCACGGTCGGTGATGATTACGATACGCGCATCATCGCCTTGCTCCTTGATCCATTGCGCAAGCCAAATCATGGTCAGCGATTTGCCCGAGCCTTGCGAGTGCCAAATGATGCCGCTTTCCTTAGTGGCAAAACGTTTCTTCGCTGCCGCCAATGCAAAATACTGGTTGGGGCGAGCAGCCTTCTTTATGCCGCCGTCAAAGATGATGCAGTCGTGGATAAACTCTAATAGTCTGTTAGGCTCCAGCATTTGCAGCAAAGAACGCATCATTTCATTGGGATAATCCGCTTGCGTGAACTGCGAAGGCTCACATGGGTTGCCAGTCGGCTCTTTCCATTTCAGCCAAAACTCTTCAGGTGTTTTCGTTACGCCGTACTTGATGCCTTCACTCTCATTTCCGGCAAGCAGCAATTGCGTAGTGGTAAAGAACTGGAGTATTTCGCCATCCTCTTGATTGCGTCGGTTTTGGCGGATGGCATTGGCCACACTGACAGAAATCTTTTTCAGTTCCAGTACAACAAGAGCTATACCATTCACATACACAACGATGTCGGGGCGACGGTGTTTCAAGTCCTCCGTTACACGCCTGATGGTCACTTCCTCTGCAATGGCAAAGTCATTGTTCAACGGGTCTATCCAGTCGATATATTGCACCTGCTTGTTAGTCTTTCCAAAACCTTGGCTCACTGTTTCGCCATTGCGTAGCAACTTGTAAGTGGCCAGCCCTTTGTCATAAAGATTGGCATAGGTAGAACATGCCGCTGCTTGCTTCAGCGAGCGAATGGCTTCGTCGGCTTGCTGCACCGTGCATTGCTGATTGCTGGTTAGGAACTGCCGCAAGTCATCCTCTCGAATATTGCTGTTCTCAACATCTTCGAGGTTGCCAATGTAGCGGTACTTTGGCAATACAGACAGCAGAAGGTCAATAGCGCGATTCTTCGTGTCGCGTTCTGGCTTTATGATTCGTTGGTATGTCATATCAAACGGGTTTTTCCTGTTAATAACTGTTGCATCATGCCCTGTTTTAGGGATTGGAATTTAGCAAGTTGGTTTTCTAAAACCTGTATTTCTGATTCCATATCTGACAGGACACCAGCAATTGCTTTTTGCTCTTTCAAATCTGAAGGGATACACATTGAAAGCTTCCCTACTTTTGACGATTGCAGGTGTATGATAGTTGTACCTTGAGCCACTTCTTCTACCTGTTTGGGCAATACTTCAGTAATGTAATAAGAAAAGAATAGTGGATAAAACTTACCATAAGCATTTCTCATAATGATAATATCACCACCTAAAAGAATATCATCTTCATACACACATATTGCTTTTGCCAAGTCAATACCTTTTGTCGTGGTAGAAGCTGGCATTAATACATCACCTTTCTCAGATGGAGTTCCTTCTAAGCTATTTGTATGACTTATACATTGTTTTACTTCATAGTTATAGGTTGTAAAAATTTCACCATAAAGTATACAAGGATACTTACCGTTAGGAACAAGATTTCCTTTTGACAAGCCTGTTCCTTTATAAAAAACCACATTTTCCGTAACTAATTCTTCAACCCATTTATCAGTAAATCCTGGCAATCTACGTTTGCCAGTGAGGAGTTCCTGCATAACACCTTTTTTGATGTTACGCTTCTTCTCAATGAGCTTTTTGAGAGTTTCAATTAGTTCGTCCACATCAGAAAGGGCGGTGGCGATGCGCGATTGCTCGTCCTTATCCTTCGGATAACAAAGGAAGGTAGACCTCAAATTGTCATTATATAGTCTACTAATGGTTCCACCATTCTCAGATTTCCAACTAATAACTTTAAAGTAGTGCTCCAAATAAGAGTTTTTGACTTTGTCTTCTTTATTATCAATCCAAACTATATTGGAATCTTGGAAATAAGCATCAGTCCCGTCAAACACTACGGTTCTTCCTATCGTACCTGCCGCAGAAATGAGAATTGTCCCTTTCTTTGGATATGGGTAGGCACTTCTATATTGTTCGTACAAAGAACGAGGAATAAAAGCGTCAGGCTCTTTTCCAAATGTACCGATTTTATAGAAAGGTACATCACCAGATTCGGTGGTCTGTTCCTTTAAGATGCGTTTACACATTTTGACTTCACCAATAGAAGACAATGGAACCGCTACCCAATCTTCAGGGATTAAGCCAACTTCACTGTTTTTAAACTTTGTTTCTATCATAGCTCAGCCCCCATTTCATCATTTAGGTCAAATCCCATTTCTATTAGATGGTCTTGTACTGCTGTTTCCTTGACACCAAACAACAATCTGAGCTGACCAACTGTAAATTCATAGCGGTCATGCATATCGTTTACTTCTGTAACAATGCGATGCATAGCAGTTTGCATTTCGTTGTTGATAAGGGCGATAATGTCGGCAAGCCATTTGTCGTTTACAATAATGCTTCGGGCTTCGTCCTCTGTCAATTCAGCATAAACACGCTTGATTTCTTTGTAAAGTTTTGCATCAAGCACCTTTATTTCTGCCTTTATGGATTTTTCTTTTTCCAGCAAATCAAGGAACTGTTGCCAAAGGTCGCGTTGCTCTTTGGAATAAACGCCCTGCATATCAGGCTGGGCGGCCTCTTTCAGTTTCTTTTTGATAGTGGCAGCATTGCGTTTGCCATAAAAGACGGAATCATCCAAATAACCTTCATCTTCCTCAATCATTGTGCTCATCTGTTCCTGCACGTTTGCCAGTTCAGAAGTCTTGGCATCAAACTGGCGCTTCAGGTCAGGCAATAACACTTGGACAGCAAGCGAAACAGGCAACAAATCACATGTAAGATCTGTCCACTTGGGACTTTTCTTTGCAGGCTCTATAAGCTTTGGCATCCATCCGTCACGAGAAATCATAAAGAGGTCATCCTGCATAGAGTCGTTGTAATACCCAAGCAATTGGTCATATACATCGTATGCATCCACGAGCGAATGACACTTTTTGAAGGTGTCAAGGATGTTTTGGCCCCAATGGGCAATCACGTCCTTTGGTTTGTTCTCCTTGCCAACCGCAAGCATGAGCGGCTTCGTTTGCTCGCACCACTGCTGAATAGTGTTGCAGAAAACAACCTCCTGTGCCTCGAAACTCGGCTCGTTCTTTATGGTTTCCGAAACTTTGTGTTTATCTACCGCCAATGAGTAGAATCCTTCGCGGAACGGAACAAAGAGGGCTTTTCTCAACGATGGGCACATATCCCAATAACCTTGCAATTGGTCAATGTCGTATGCGGGAATGCCACCGTGCAAATGGCCGTCAATGTTCTGGTGTATTTCTTTGTCTTTGGGGACGACATAGCGCGACATATTCAGATTGTAACCGTTGCGCTGAATCTCATACATAGGTGTTTCTTCACCCTCTTGTTGGGTCGTCTCAAACGTGGATAGATGAGCGAAATGCGGAACATCTTTCCGCGCTCTCCAAACGTCAATCACTCGTTTAATGTCCTGTTCGCGGAGGCGGATTTTAGAATCTGCATCCTTATAGCCCAACTCGCTTGCATCAATGAAGAAAACGCCATCTGCCACACGATGGTTGTCGAGAACAAGCACATTGCCTGCAATGGAAGTGCCATAGAAAGCATTGGCAGGGAATGCAATAATGCCAGAGAGCAATCGCTGCTCCATGAGCCACTTTCTCAGTTTTTCCTCGTCGCCGCCACGTGTCAACACACCGTTGGGAAGGATAATGGCGCACTTTCCGTTAGGTTTCATCGACTTCACGCAGTGAAGAAGGAAAGCAAAATCGCCATATTGTTGCGGCGGCACGCCCATGTCGGGGCTCCAACGACCGTATTTGTCTGTCTCCTTGGCCGTCAGCATCCAATTATGAAGACTGAATTTAGGATTGCTCACCACATAATCGTACGTCTGCAACCTTTCGTTAATAGTGTGCTTGGGGCTGTTCAACGTATCACCTTGCCTGATGTCAGGGGTCTCGCATCCATGAATAACCATGTTCATATAGCTCAACTCAATATTGGCAGGGTCGATGTCCTGACCATCAAGACTGACATTGTGCTTGGCAGCGGCACGAACACGAAGGAGCAACGAACCGGAACCGCAAGTGGGGTCGTAGGCTGAAACCATCGAACGGTCGTCTTGGTCAATGCCAATCAGCAAGGCCATCAGTCGGCTAATCTCTGTTGGAGTAAAGAACTGTCCCTTATCCTTACCGGCAAGGCTGGCAAAATTGCGCATCAGGTATTCGTAGGCATCGCCGATAAGGTCGTCATCAGCGGCACGGTTGTGCGAAAAGTCAAGACCGTCGTCCTGAAAGGCTGAAATCAGTTCTGCAATCAGCTTTGAGCTGTCTTCTGCATTGCCCAGTTTCTTGTCGCAGAAATCGTGGTCCGAGAGGTTGATGATGTCCTGCAAACCATTGGCATCAGAAATCTTCCGATGATTTTGTTCAAAGAGTCTCCAATGGTTTTCTTGCCTTTGAGCGCAACAATATCCTCAAAATAGCAACCATCAGGTATTTCTAACACTGTATTGTCGCCCGACTTCACTTTGTCGGAAACATACTTCAGAAAAAGGATAATCAACACATAGTTTTTGAACGACTCCGCGCCGATACCACTATTGCTGCGCAACTTATTCGCACATTTGGTGAGCGTACTATAGATTTCGGATTTCTTTAGTGCCATGTTTTTACTAAACTATTGGGCTGCAAAAATAAGAAAAAAGCATATAGATATTATTAGAAGGGCTTGTCATCTTACAAAATGCCAATTCCAACAAGCGCACTTATGGCAGAAAACCATAAAGTCGTTGCAAAAGTCGTTGCAGTTTTTCAGAACTCGTTGCAAAAATAGCCAAACAAAAAATTTTATATTTATTTGGTTGTCAATATATTATATTGAATTTACTCAAGGATTTGTAACAAAACTCGTTGCAGATTCTTAAGACTCGTTGCATTTTTCGTTTCACCTCGAATGCGCATCACCACGATAACCTTAAAACAACTGATAACGGACAACTGTAAACTGAAAACTTTCACTATCCCACCTGTTAGAGGAGTTCCGCCCCCGCCGAAGCCTTTGTCTTGTTAATCCCTTCTGAGAGGAAGTGACTAACGGGCAAGGGGCAGCAGTGCTTTGCTATATCATTTCTTGTCTTTAAACCTATAACTTTTTTGGCAAAAATCATCAAAATTTGCCAGAATTGTTATACCTTTGCGCTCAAATTACGACACAAACAATATGACAATAGTAGAGCAGATATTAAATTATGCATTCATACAGAATCAACCATTCCGCAGGCGTGACTTGATGCAGTTTTTAGGTACTAACAATGTATCTGAAGCATCAGCCCATGTGTTGCTTAAACGTCTTGTGGAGCAAGGAAAGCTGGTAAAAGCAGGTTACGGTCTGTATGCACACCCTGAGAAAGAAAAAACGACTTTCATTTATAAGCTATCTGAAGAAGAGCTTTCCATGGCCAAACAAATAAAGGAAAAATTTCCATTCGCTGATTTCTGTGTATGGAAGCCTTCTGTTTTGATACCATACATGCGTCATATTCCAGCCTTGGGAATGACACTTATTGATGTGGAACGTGTAGCAATGGAATCGGTTTTCAACTTTTTGCAAGGGGATGCCCCTTCTGTGTCCATACTACTGAACCCTTCAGAACAGGAATGTGAGAGGTACATCACAACCGACAAACTCCTGATTGTTCGTACTTTGGTCAACGAAGCTCCTATTACCAAGGTCAACGACACGCCCGTACCCACATTAGAAAAAATCTTGGTAGATGCTGCTGGCGATAAGGAACTGATTTTTGCCCAAGGTGCTGAGCTTTACACGATTTTTGAGGAAGCCTTCAGCAGCCACAATGTGAATCGCAGCCGTTTGCTCCGTTATGCCGCACGTCGTCATCGTAAAGACCAGATACTCAAAATCATTAATACTATCGAGTCATGATACATCCAGATAGCAGAACTTTGGCATGGATTGAAAAAGTTGCCAAAGAAAACAATGTTAAAGATGTGGCACTGGCCGAAAAGACCATCAGAGCCTTTTCGTTGCTTGAAGCATTGGTACGTTCAGGCTGCCCTCTACTATTCAAAGGCGGCACCGCCGAGATGCTACACCTCAACAGTGCCAAACGACTCTCAATAGATGTCGATATAATATGTCCACCAGATACACAGATTGAAGATTATCTAAAAGTCTATTCGTCAGAATACGGTTTCGGCGAGGTAGAACTGGTAGAACGCACCTCCCGTTCTGACATCCCCAAGAAACACGCAAAATATAACTATCAAGTATCCTATCCAGAAGGAGGAAAGCCAGACAAGATTTTACTTGATGTTTTATTCGAAGAAAACTACTATTCCCATGTGGTAACACTTCCGATTGAAAGCCCGTTCCTAAAGACAGAGGGTGAACCCGTCATGGTCAACCTTCCCAGCTACCAAGACATGCTTGGCGATAAACTCACAGCTTTTGCGCCACATACCACGGGCATCCCCTTCTTCAAGGGCGACAAAGACTGCTCTATGGAAATCAACAAGCAGTTGTTTGACATTGCCTCCTTGTTCGATTTGACAAACGATCTGACCATTACAACTAACACTTTCCGTAAGTTCGCCTCCGTTGAGCTGCTCTATCGTAAGGCAGACCCTTCAAGGGTGCAAGATGTACTCGACGACATCTTCAACACATCCCGTTGTATCTGTCTCAGAGGATTGGAGAATCCCGAAGAGTTTCGGTTAATCCAGACTGGCATGGGAAAGGTACGTAATTTCATCCATAGTGTGAGTAATTACGGCCTCGACCATGCTATTGTTAACGCTTCCAAAGCGGCCTATCTCAGCAAACTCATCGAAAAAGGAATAACAGAGGTGCACCACTTCGCTCCAGGCAGCGAACAGCAGTTGGCCGATGCCACTATCACAGAACCACTGCCCACGAAGTTCAACAAGTTCAAGAAAAGCAACATAGAAGCTTTCTTCTATTGGAACGAAATACAGAAACTATCTAATTGATAACACTAAAATAAAGAATAATACCATGATTGAGTCATTCGACATAAAAAAGAACCATGTCTATATTGGCAATTCAGACAAAGCACCTGAATGGGCTGGCTTGAAACAAGAAGAAACTAACGATGAGCATCGGAACAATTTAATTACCCATATAAGGGAAAAGATCAAGAATTATCTTCAACTGGATAATGTTAGTTTCTTATTTGGGACGGGTTCATCTATTCATCTTGGTGCAGCTGGAATCCAGAGTATTCCATCACAAGTTGAAAAGGATATCGAGTCATCCGATATAGCTGAATTAAAGGAGGATTTCAAAAAACATGTCGTTGCCTTGCAAAAACCAATGCTGGACAAATATCATCCGGAAGAAAATAAGAAATTTCAGGATGAAAGAGGATGGGATTTGATTTTCGATGGCACTTATATCAGAAACTACGAGGAAGAGAATGTGAAAGACGAAGATGCGGACAAAAAGGTTGAAGGCGAGAATGAGAGGATTGAGGATGTATCATTGGAAAAGATTGAAGATATTCCAGTGGAAAAGATTGAGAACCTACTGGATGAGACAATTGAAGATATACAGGTGGAGATCCCTAAGGATGTGCCAGATGAGGATGTAAGCAAACACTATGGAGAGATATTGCTTCAATTTGAATTGCTGCTCAATTATTTAACCGCAATGTTGTTCCAAAAGGAAGCAGAGAAAGCTGATGATGAAAGCAAACGCATCCAAGACCTGATTACAGCATTGAAAAAATCACTGTTTACTATTTGCGATGTTCATGGTCGTGAGACCAGCGAAAAAGATTTAAAGCGGATTCGGGAAAAAGGATTAGAAGAAGAATTCAAAAGAAACAAATACTTGTTTCATGAGAAATTTCTGAAATCATTGATGCAACGCCCCTTGAACCTGCAACGCGCCAACATATTCACATCAAACTATGATTTAGCATTTGAGTATGCTTTTGATAACCTTGGCGTCAAATATATTGATGGGTTTTCAGGGTTTCATCACCGCTATTTCAAGCCCGAGACATTCAATTATGACATCTTTTATCCTGGCAGCACAACAGCGGGCAAGGTACAACGCATTGAGAAAGTGGTGCGCTATTTCAAGTTGCACGGCTCTATTAGTTGGATAAATGATAATCAGCATACGCCCAGCAACATATACGGCATCGAAGAAATGCCTATTGAACTGATTAAAATGAAAGCCAAGGAAGACAACGATAGTCTTTATGGCAATCTGATGATTTACCCTACTGCCGTAAAGAAGTCATATACATTAGACCTTCCATATTCAGAATTATTTCGTCATTTCGCTCACTGCATATCGCAACCGCAGTCTGTTCTTTTCACTGTAGGTTATTCCTTCTACGACGAGCACTTCAATGACATCATTTATCAAGCTTTATCCAACCCAACTTTTACGCTGATGGTAATCGACTTTAACGGTTGTGAGAAGTCTGCCGAAATCAAGCGTTTGAAAGATTTGAACGATCCGAGGATTATCATTATTGAAGGACATTATCTTGGCGACTTTCTGACTCTCGCAAATACGCTTATGCCCGATTTTATGGATACATCATCGGAAGATAAGGTGACGAAAACACTAAACAATCTTTTGAATAACAAAACTGAAAACGATGGCAAGTGAACGTAACATTGGGCATATTGTCACAGTTGACAGCCTGTCAGTATTCGTGAAACTGGATGACGACTTGAAGAGTCTCTATAAAAGTGGTTATGAGGAGATTTATCCAGTAGCTCGCATCAATTCTTACATCATCATTCCAGTTGGCGCAGACAAGATTGTGGCTTTGGTTGATCGAGTGATGAATCGTGAGGAAACAGATCTTACGAAGAATCGTGGGGCAATTTTTCTGACAGAATCCAGCCGTTATCTCTCAGCGACCATGATTGGAACAATTGAAAACGGCAAATACATTCAAGGTGTCTATAATTATCCGATACTTGATAATCCAGTATGGTATGTTACCCGCAAAGACTTAGATATTATCTTTGACCAAAAAGAAGGCGACAACCCTATAAATTTCAAGGAGGATTATTACCTACCAATAGGCAAATCTCCTTCATTCCCTGACTACCAAGTGAAGATTAATCCAGATAAAATGTTTGGGAAACATGCAGCCATACTTGGCAATACAGGGTCGGGAAAGTCTTGTACGCTGACTTCAATATTTCAAAGCATGTTTCAGTATGACTACAACGGGCAAAAGCTACATAGTGCCCATGTGGTGATATTTGACACAAACGGAGAGTACAAAGAAGCTTTCAATATCGAGGAAAAACACAAAGTAAATCCATTTTACATCAACGAGGATGGTTTGAAGGTACCATATTGGTTTATGAACTTCGACGATATGGACTATTTGTTTGAACCAACTACCGGAACGCAAGCTCCAATTCTTAAAAGAGCATTGGCTCTTGCAAAAAGTCATACTGAGGCAAACATAAAAAAGCATATCTCAAGAATTCATATCAATCTGTTATTGAATTTTCTTGCTGCCATTGAGAGGCAAGATTGGACAACAAACAATGCAATTTATAATGATTCCGAAACTGTTTATAATTGTTTTAAGACATTACTGGATAAAAGAGTTGTGAATTTTGATTTGACAGAGATTTGTAATGCGCTCAAATCAATATTAGATGAAAAAGCGAAATTGTCATTAAATCAGAAAGGCTATGTACAGGGCAATACGGACGTGGCTGTTTTGGATGCTGCAATTTCAAAGATTCAAGCTCAAATTGACATATACAGGGAACAGCAAGTAGATAATGTAACATCAGAAAACAGGAACATTGATTTTCCGTTGTATTTTAATTTCAAAGAAATGATGTCTGCGTGTTTTGATGCAGCTATCCAAGAAACGAGTGTTTCACAAGACAAGATTAATGAATATGTTTCCACTTTAAAACTCAGAATGCAATCTTTCGTGGATGATATTCGTTTAGCAGAACCTCTAATGTTGGATAAACAATTGAATGTCATTGATTCGCTTATTCAGTTTTTGGCGTTTGTATTAGGTGACTACTGTATGGTTTACAACAAAGAAGAATACAAAGACTCTGTTTTTCAAACCTATTATTCAGAATCATTCAAGCAGCAAGAAAACAAGCAAAGAAATCAAATGACTATCATTGATATGTCACTCTTGCCATTCCAAGTCCTTGAAACCATCACGGGCTTGATAGGAAGAATGATCTTAGAATTCTTATCCCGATTCGACAAGGAAAAAAGAGGAAGTGTTCCTGTTGTAATTGCCTTGGAAGAGGCACAAAACTACATACCAGAAGTTAATCATAAGGATAGAGAGTCTATTTCGAAAAAAGTATTTGAGAGAATTGCTCGTGAGGGAAGAAAATACGGATTGTCATTAGTTGTGTCGAGCCAACGCCCTTCTGAATTATCAAAGACCGTCTTGTCTCAATGTAATAGTTTTATTGTCCATCGCATTCAAAATCCCGATGACCAGAACTATATTAGAAAATTGGTTTCTTCGGCAAATTCAGAAATCCTAAATCAACTGCCCACATTACCACAACAACATGTTATTATTATGGGTGATTGTGTGAGAACTCCAATTGTGGCTCGAATGAATGATGCCAATCCAAGGCCAAATAGCAATAATCCTTCCTTTATTGATAATTGGCTGAAAGATGGGACCGCGGATTATGAAAGAGTAGCAAAAAAATGGACTGAGCAGAGGGAAGGAATTGAAGAAGCAGGAAAAGCCGTATTAGAAGCACAAACATTAGATATTGAACAACCTTTAGCTTTACCTTCTGAAAATAAGATAGGCGAATCTATTTAGAAATCAAGCTAATAACTACAAACTCCAAACCACTCACTTCGCTTATCCCCATCCCCGTCAAGGAGTTCCGACCATCGTCGAAGTCCTTGTCCTGTGTGCGGCAGTGCAACGGTCAATATCATTCCGATACAGGCACGGATCGTACCTCTTTGTGTCTTCCGCTCCATTAACGCGCCCAGCATTGCCTTCCCAGTCCTGCCAGCATCGTCGGAGGTCTCCACGTCGTGTTTGTTTCGCCAGCCGCAATTCCCGCGAAGGCGGGAATCTGGCTGCTGCCATTCGTTGCTACGATAGCATTCCTCCTCTAAGAAAAAGTAAGGAGCGAAGGTGGGTGGCAACTTTTAATTGCTAACTCTAAACAGGTCGGTCGCTTCACTAATCTCAAACTCCATCATGGGGTAAATATGGAAAAGTAGAAATATACAAAAGTAGAAATGTACAAAAGTAGAAATGTACAAAAGTAGAAATGTACAAAAGTAGAAATGTAGAAATATACAAAAGTAGAAATATACAAATATACAAAAGTAGAAATATACAAATATACAAATATACATTGAAAAACGAGTGGCAACTCAAGGGAGATTGGAATTATCTGTTTGGAATAATGTTAGTATTTTTGTGGCCGATAACACTAACTGACGATTGACTCTACCAATCTCATCAGTCCGTGGTTTTTCATTCACGAAGCTGCTGAAACTTGATAGATGTCTTTCCCTAAAGTTTGTTCATCACTTATATCTACAAACAATAAACTAATGAATATTATTCTTCTAAATAGAGATGAATTTTTGGTGCGGGGGTTTTGATTGCAAGATGTGTTTTTGTACGTACAAAAACGAAATTTGCCTAAAGCCCTCGAATGGCTTTAGGGGTTAAAATCATCGCAACTTGGATTTTATAAACATCATATTAAATGGATAACAAAGTTAAGAGAAAGGAAATTCGGCTCACACAAAAAGAATACGACAAACTTTTACAGATGGCCACAGCTTCTGGTAAAACAGTATCTGGATACATTCGTGCGAAGCTGTTTGGTGGCGAGAAAGCAACCATCAATGCGGTGGGATTTCTGGAAGTGTATAGGAAACAGATTTATGAGATGCATAAGACAGGTAATAATATCAATCAATTGGCTCACTATGCCAATGTCTGTATCAAAAGTGGAAAGTTGTCTGAAGCTGTAGTTCAGGAGATGAATCAAAGGCTTGGAGAACTAACAAGAATAGAGATGAAGCTTGAGGATGCTATGCACAAAATACTGAGAGCTTAATAAATAATTGTCTTGCTAATAGTAGCAGGTGAGCGATGAACAAGATTTCGTTCTAAGATGTGTATGGAAAAAAGTTGTACTTTTGCCGTGCCGTTCCAAACGGAAAATAAATGTTGAAAGCCGTCTGTCAATCCATTGGCAGGCGGTTTTTAGTGAGGGGTAAAATTGTTTGGTGGGGCAACGGTGGGGCAAAGAAAAAGCCTCAACTCTGATTTTCAATGAGTTAAGGCTGAATTGCGTGCCCCGAACAGGAGTCGAACCTGCACACCTCTCGATATACGCACCTGAAACGTACGCGTCTACCAATTCCGCCATCGGGGCTTTTGGTGATGTGCCCAGGACAAGAGTCGAACTTGCATGCCGTAATCGGCACCACCCCCTCAAAGTGGCGTGTCTACCAATTTCACCACCTGGGCTTGAAATCGGCGGCAAAGCCATTTTTTTTCATCGGATTGTTTAATTCACTATTTTTGAACCGCTTAAAACCTACAGCTATGCTCAACGAAAAAGACCTTATTCAACTCTCGGAACGCAACGTGACCGAAAGTCAAGTCAACCAACAAGTTGCCCAGCTCAAAAGGGGCACGAAATACGTCCAACTCATGCGCCCGGCCACCATCGGCGACGGCATCATGCGCATTGATGAAACCCAAGTCGATGCCCTGACGCAAGCCTTCGACAGCGACCGTGAGTTTTACCAGTTCACCAAGTTCGTCCCGGCTTCGGGTGCGGCCTCTCGCATGTTCAAAGACCTGTTCGCCTTTGCCGAAACTGGCGTGGAGACCAAGTTCACCGACATATTCTTCGCTCATATACAATGCTTTGCCTTCTTCGACGACCTCAACCAAGCCGTTGTGCGATTGTACGGCAGCGACATCGCAACGATGCTGCAACAAGGGCGCAAGGTGGACGTCGTGAAAGCCCTGCTCAACGATGAAGGCTTGGCATACGGCAAACTGCCCAAGGCCCTGCTGAAGTTCCACCGCTACGATGGCTTCAACCGACTCGCATTGGAAGAACATTTGGTGGAAGCCGCCCGCTATGCCACCGATGCCGACGGCCTTGCCAAACTGCACTTCACCGTTTCGCCCGAACACGAAAAGCCTTTCAAAGACACCGTCAACACACTGAAAGCCAGCTATGAAAAGCAATACGGTGTAAGATACGACATCACATATTCCTGCCAAAAACCCTCCACCGACACCGTCGCCATCGATGCGGAAGGCAACCTGTTCCGCGAGGCCAACGGGAAAATCCTATTCCGCCCAGGCGGTCACGGCGCACTCATCGAAAACCTCAACGACCTCGGCGAAGAAATCGTCTTCATCAAGAACATCGACAACGTAGTGCCCGAAAGCAAGGCTGCAACCACCATTATATATAAAAAGGTGTTGGCCGGCCTGCTGCTCAAACTCCAGCAGAAGACTTTCGACTACCTCAACATGTTGGATGAAGGCTTCCTCAACGACAAAGAGCTTAACACTATCATCAACTTCGCCAAAACCGAGCTGATGATTGACATCCCCGACTTCGTGATGCAATACAACGACATCGAAAAGATTGATTATCTGTATGAAAAGCTCAACCGTCCGATGCGCGTCTGCGGCATGGTGAAAAACGAAGGCGAGCCGGGCGGCGGGCCTTTCTGGGTGAAGAACGACGACGACGAAGTGTCGCTGCAAATCATAGAGTCATCGCAAATCGACCACAAAGACGAGACGCAAGAGCGCTTCTTCCAAGCCTCCACGCATTTCAACCCCGTCGACCTCGTGTGCGGCTGCTGGAACTACAAGGGCGAAGCCTTCAACCTGAAGGACTACGTCGACCCGAACACGGGCTTTGTTTCAAACAAGTCGAAAGACGGACGCGAACTGCGTGCCTTGGAGTTGCCCGGACTTTGGAACGGCGCCATGGCCAACTGGATCACGGTGTTTGTTGAGGTTCCCATCGAGACCTTCAACCCCGTGAAGACCGTCAACGACCTGCTGAAACCCATGCACGCCTAAAACAAGAAAATCCCAGTAGAAGAAAAACTCACTGGGATTTTCAAGAACCAAAAACCAAAATTTATGAAACCTTATCCCGACTGCTTTTCAACAGGCGGGATTATGATAAGAACCGCTGCAAAAGTACGTCATTTTTTCATATACGCAACAATTTTGGACTATTATTCCACTTTTTTTTCATTTTTTTCATTTCAAACTTGACAAAAAAGGAATTTCGGCCTATATTTGCAGTCCAAATCAATACAAAATACCCACACTATGGAAAAAATTGTTGAACTCATTATGAAGAATGATGGCCTTGACGAGACCGAGGCCAAACTGAAAGCTAACCTCCTGTACATCAAGTTGAACCAAGCCGAAATCAAGGACTACCACGACGAGTTCATCGAATGGTTGATGACGGAGAAAAAGCTCAACTACAAGGCTATTTTGCAGACCAGCGACCACCAGCTGCACGACATGTACATCTCTGAGTTCAAGCGTTAATACCCTTCGTGGCGCATCTCATACAGCTCATCAAGATGTTTTTTCAACCGCCGCGCCATAGGACGGAAGGTGTAATACGTAATAGTGGCTGAAACGGGTGCGCCCACCAAAGGCAACACTTTTCCCACTCCTTTAGCGAAGCTCTCCTTCGTCATGTTGAGGCCTATCCATTGGGCTATCCTGATGGTGTATTGTGCCAACACTGTCTCCGAAATCTTGAGACTCGCGGTCTTCGACATCTGCCCGACCACCTTGGTCAAGGCTTCGATAGCGAATTTGTTGCCCATCATGGCACCTACAAACAGCGTCATGATGTTCAGCGATTCGTCGTCCAACTGGTTGTTGACATCGGTCAACGCAGGCCAGCCATAGAGATAGATGAGTTTCTGCATCAAGGAGAGAATGTGGCCGTAGAACTGCGTGAGGTCAGTGGGGATTGTACCCGCCATCCACCAACCGCCAGGCAAGCCCATCAAGGCTGAAGTACCACAAACCATAGTCAGATGATAGCTAATGCACTGGTTGGCCAACTTGTCTATTTCCTTCTTGTTCAACACTTTGAGAGGTGTGTCGTCCAAGGCCGTCATCACCTCCATCGGAGTACAGAAACTGGTCAGTTCTTTCGTGAGGAACTCTTGCCGATCGACTTTCACGAAAGGCAGTCGCAGGCTGGTTTGCAGCACCTTGTTCCACAGGCTGACGCTTTTGTCTTTGGTTTCTTCGCTCATATTTTTGTTGTTTTTCAGGGACTTAGGTCTCCTTCTTACTGATGTGTCGTTCTTCCAAGACTGGGCAGACACATGGGTCTGCCCCTACATTAATACCCGTATTTTTCTTTCCATTTTTCCCTCAAACTCTTCCGCAGTTCGCGCTCGCGCGGATTGTCTTGAGGCTCATACAAAACCGTGCCAGAAATCTCGGCAGGCAAAAATTCTTGCTCCACAAAGTTGCCCGTGTAAGCGTGTGCGTACTTGTAACCATCAGCGTAACCGAGGTCTTTCATCAGTTTGGTCGGGGCATTGCGCAAGTGCAAGGGCACTGACAAATCGCCAGTTTCGCGCACAAGGGCTTGTGCCGCGTCGATGGCGGCCACGGCTGCATTGCTCTTCGGCGATGAAGCCAAATAAGTGACCGTTTGCGCCAAAATGATTCGGCTCTCCGGCCAACCGATTTTGTTCACCGCATCGAAACAGGCATTGGCCAAAAGCAAGGCATTGGGATTGGCATTGCCGATGTCCTCCGATGAGAGAATCAGCATACGGCGAGCGATGAAAAGAGGGTCCTCACCAGCCTCAATCATGCGTGCGAGGTAATACAAGGCCGCGTTGGGGTCGCTGCCGCGCATACTCTTGATGAAGGCCGAAATGATGTCGTAGTGCATCTCGCCCTGCTTGTCGTATTTCACGAGGTTGCTTTGGATGCACTGCGTCGTGAAATCGTTGGTGATGACCAATTCCTCGGCGGTTTCGTCCAAGTCGTTCAGCGAAGTAACAACCAATTCTATGGCATTCAACAACTTGCGCCCATCCCCCCCACTGATTTGCATCAAGGCTTCAGGTTCTTTTACGGTGATTTTCTTGCCGAAGTCGTATTCCAAAGCCTTCACGGCCTTCGCCAAAAGGATTTCCAAATCCTCTTTTTCCAACGACTTGAGCACATACACCTGACAGCGTGACAGCAAAGGCGAAATGACCTCGAAACTTGGATTTTCCGTCGTTGCGCCAATCAGTGTGACCAAACCGCGCTCCACCGCACCGAGCAAAGAGTCCTGCTGCGACTTGCTGAAACGGTGGATTTCATCTATAAATAATATAGGTGCTTCGGGGAGCATCCTTGCGCGGTCGATAACCTCTCGCACCTCCTTCACGCCGCTACTGACCGCACTGAGTTGGAAAAACTGCCGTTTCACCTGCTTGGAAATGATGAAGGCCAAGGTGGTTTTGCCCACGCCGGGCGGTCCCCAGAAAATCATAGACGGCACGCGCCCACTCTCGATGGCACGGCGCAGCACGGCATGTTCGCCGATGATGTGCTTCTGCCCTATATAGTCGTCGAGCGAGGTCGGGCGCAGGCGTTCCGCTAATGGGATGGTGGATTGCATCTCTGGATATTTTGCGCAAAGGTACAACTATTTTTTGGCTTGCAAAACAATTTGGAAAAATGGCATTTTATGCTTTGGAAAGTAGAAAAATTGGCAAAATTTATGCTTTGGAAAGCAGAAAATTCTCGGATTTTATGCTTTGGAAAACAGAAAATACTAAGTGGATGTTTGGGTTGCTGTATTGATTTTTGGGACATGGTTTTCCAAATTCATGGATTCAATTCCACGATTTTGGCAAAATTCATGGATTCAATTCCACGATTTTTGAAAAATATATGGATTATATTCCACGATTTTTTAAAAATTTGTGGATTATATTCCAAAATTTTGTATTTTTGCAACGATAAAACCACATAAGCCATGATACAACGTGTATTGAAGAAACAAATTAAAGACCAAATGTTTTCGGGAAAAGCCATCATCCTGTTAGGAAGTCGTCAGACGGGTAAAACCTCTCTGTTGGAAGACGTCTTCCCTTCAGAAAAGGGTGTGCTTTGGCTTTCAGGCGATGACGTGGACGTGCAAAGCATGATGGAGACAATGACTGCGCAACGGATGAGAACGCTGTTGGGTGATAGGAAAATCGTGGTCATTGACGAGGCGCAGCGCATCAAGGACATTGGACTTCGTATGAAAGTCGTCACGGACCAGATGAAGAATGTGCAACTGATTGCAACGGGCAGTTCGGCTTTCGAGTTGGCAAACCGTCTGAACGAGCCACTCACCGGGCGCAAATGGGAATACCAGCTATACCCGCTCTCGTTTGGGGAAATGGTGGCTCACCACGGCCTCCTCACCGAAAAACGCCTCCTCTCGCACAGGTTGGTTTATGGCTATTACCCCGAAGTGGTGACTTCTGTTGGTAAAGAACGCGATGTGCTGAAAATGCTGTCTGACAGCTATATGTACAAAGACGTGTTGGCCTTGGGGAGCATCAAGAAAAGCGACAAACTACAAACCTTGCTCCAAGCCATCGCCTTTCAGGTAGGCGACCAAGTGAGCTATTCGGAATTAGCCTCTACCGTTGGCATAGATGTAAAAACCGTGGAGTCGTACATTGACGTTTTGGAGAAATGCTATATCATCTTCCGCTTGCCATCTTTAAGCCGCAACCTTCGCAACGAGTTGAAAAACAACCGAAAAATATACTTTTACGACAATGGCATCCGCAATGCCTTGATTTCCAACTTTTCACCTATAGAGTTGCGCACCGACAGCGGTGCCTTGTGGGAGAATTTCGCCATCAGCGAAAGAATCAAGTTCACGAGCTACAGTCATTTGTGGTGCAACCGCTATTTTTGGCGCACCCACGAACAAAAGGAGATAGACTATGTGGAAGACCGCGATGGCCAGCTTTCAGCGTTTGAGTTCAAGTACAGCCCCAAGAAGAAGGTAGTCATCCCAAAACATTTCGCCGAGGCCTACCCCACCGCAACATTCAAGGTGATTACGCCAGATGTTTTTGAGGAGTTTGTACTAAATGGTTGACAACTGAGGAAACAAATCTCACATAAATCTAAACAAATCTGCGGCTGCCACGATGTGACAGCCCTACAACGCCGCGTCTGAAAGACGCAACTTCCCATAACCGTAGGTCGCGACCTACGGCAGCCACGACTCCGCAACCCGGCAGGCCACATCCGCCATGGATGCCGTAGCGACACACAAAAAAACAACAGAGACGTACATAGGTAGGCCTCTACAACTATCGGATGGGAATTGCAAATTCCCTTCTCTCGGCTTCCGAAATGAAAATTCGGAAGAACGAAAGCAACTGCAGCTTATAGCCAGCTAAAAACGTATTACTCGGAAAGGACGAGGCGGAATCCTGCATTGGCGTTGCTGGACTCAGAGCCATCGAGATGCCGGAACGATACTCGGCTGCCCCGTTCGTAGGTTTTCCAGCTACCTCCTCGCAGCACGCGGGCAGAACCGGAAGAAGGCCCTTGCGGGTTTGTCTGCGAATCGCTGCTATATAAGCCGAACCAGTCGCTACACCACTCTTTAACATTGCCGGTCATGTCGTAAAGCCCAAGACTGTTGGGCGACTTCGTAGCCACAGGATGGGTCTCGCTGTTGCTATTATCCATGTACCAAGCCACGTTGCCTATCTTGTTGCTGCCTGCGTATTTGTATCCACGGTCTTTGTTGCCCCCACGAGCGGCATATTCCCATTCCGCCTCGGTAGGCAAGCGGAAGTTTTGGCCAGTAAGGGCATTCAAAGCAGGAAGGAATTCGTACACAACGTCATTCCAACTCACTTTCTCCACAGGAAGATTTGTGCCAGAGAAATAACTCGGGTTGTTTCCCATCACGGCTTGCCATAGTTCCTGCGTCACCTCGGTTTCGCCCATATAAAAAGTACTTACCGTTACACTATGCACAGGATTTTCACCTTCAAGCGTCTCGCTATCGTAGTTCTGTCCGAAAGGATTGTTTCTTTGCGCACCCATCCAGAATGTGCCGCCCTCTACACACTTCATGGTGAAAGAGACGTCGTTCACGGTGAAGGTTTGGTCACTGTCATTATTAGGGTCGTCAGGTTTCGTGCATCCGGCGACACAAACCACTGTCACCGTTATCATCAAGGCTACTATGGCCTTCGTGAATTTACTCATACTAATGTTATTAAATTAGGTTCTTTTATCTTTTTTCGTTGGACTCTTTCGCAATAAGCCGATATTGATGCGTTTGGCATTGCAAAGAAACGAAAAAAAACGCTTCAACAAACAAAACTGCGTTATTTTCACTATTTTTGTCCCATTAAAATCAATATCGAATCCTTTATGAATAACATCAAATCCCTCCTCCTCATCGCCCTGCTCGCCACTTTCAACGCGGCGCAGGCCTGCACCAACTTCCTGATTACCAAAGGTGCCAGCGTTGACGGCTCCACGATGATCAGTTATTGCGCCGACTCGCACATCCGCTACGGCGAACTCTACTTCACCCCTGCCGCCGACTGGCCGGCGGGCAGTATGCGCGTGTGCTACGACCGTGGCACCAACGCCCCACGAGGCAGTGTACCGCAACCGCCTCACACTTACCAAGTTGTGGGCTACATCAACGAGTTCCAAGTGGCTCTCGGTGAGACCACTTTCGGCGGTCGCGAGGAACTGATGGACCCAACGGGCATCGTGGATTACGGCAGCCTCATGTTCATCGCCTTGGAGCGCAGCAAGTCGGCCCGCGAAGCCATCAAAGTGATGGCAGACTTGGTGGAAGAATATGGCTACGGCTCTGACGGTGAGTCATTCAGCATCAGCGACGCCAACGAGGTTTGGTACATGGAAATCATGCCCAAAGGCTACACGCCGCAAGTGACCAAGACCGGCGACACCATCAATGCCGACCGTGGCGCGGTGTGGGTGGCCATCCGCATCCCCGACGGCTACGTGAGCGGTCACGCCAACGCAGCGAGAATCACCACTTTCCCCTTGCGCGATGGCAAGACCTCCATCACCGACAAGGACTGGAAAAAACTTTACAATGAGCAAGTTGAGGTCATTTACAAGCACGACATCATCGACTTCGCCCGTCGCAAGGGATATTTCAGCGGCAAGGACAAGGACTTCGACTTTTCGGCGGCCTACGCCCCCGTCGATTTCAGCGCGGCCCGTGTGTGCGACCTCCGCGTTTGGACGATGTTCAACAAGGTTTGCGACGGCATGGATGCATATTGGGATTATGTCACTGGTAAGGATTTGAGTCACCGTATGCCGCTGTATGTCAAGCCAAAGCAGAAAATCAGCCTCAGTGATATGATGGCCTTCCAGCGCGACCATTTCCAAGGCACGGAATTGGACAAAACCAAAGACGTAGGCGGAGGTCCCTTCGGTTCGCCCTTCCGTTTCAACCCGCATTATTGGGAATACGAGGGCAAGCCTTACCTCAATGAAAGAAGCATTGAAGTGGTACAAACAGGATTTTCTTTCATCGCGCAGAGCAGAAACTGGCTGCCCAATCCCATCGGCGGCATCATTTGGTTTGGTGTGGACGACACTAACTCAACAGTTTATACACCTTTCTACTGCTCCATTACTGAGGTGCCGATTGAATACCGCGTGGGCAACGGCGATATGCTGACCTACAGCGACAACGCCGCCTTCTGGGTCTTCAACCGCTTGGCGCATTTCAAGTACCTCTTTTATAATCGCGTTATCGGCGACATTCAGGCCGTGCAGAACGAGTTGGAAAGCGGCTATCAAGAGCAAGTGAAAGAGGCCGACAAACTCGCCTTGAATCTTTATGGCCAAGACCCAAAACAGGCCATTAATTACCTCACCTATTTTTCCAACCAAGCGGGACATCAAACCGTGGCACGTTGGAAGGAATTAAGCAACTATTTGTTAGTCAAGTATTTGGATAGCAACATAAAGCAAGAGGAAAACGGACAATTCAAGCGCAACGGCTACGGCTATCCTGTCCGGCCCAAGCAGCCCGGCTACCCCGATTCATGGAAAAAGGCCGTGATTGAGCAGACGGGAGAACGGTTCAGGAGGCCGAATTAAGCCCCTTCAAGTCAAATTTTACAATCAAGTCGACCAACTTCGGCTGTTGGAGGAACATCAGCATGTAGATGGGAAGATAGGATGTCTTTTCCACGACTTTGACATTGTCCTGACAAAACACAATCGCTTGAGGGATGGCATATTTCGGATTCTGCATGACATTTGACAGGGCACGATGCCGCTCATAATCCTTGCCCGATTTTACTTCAATAGGAAGCACAGAACCATCTTTCTCCAAAATGAAATCCAACTCGCCCTGCTTCTTGCTATTGAAATAATACAGGCCGTGGTCAACTGCAAAGCCATGCGCGTAAAATTCTTGTGCGACAAGGTTTTCAAAAATGGCTCCATGGTTGATGTTCGTATCTTTGCCAAGAAGTTGCAACTGAATGTTGCCCCCATACATAGCCGCCAGCAACCCCACATCATTAAGGAACAACTTGAACAAGTTGTGTTGCTTGTTCAACAACAATGGCACACGAGGCTCTTCCACGTTAAAGGTGGGCAATGCCACACCCGCTTCTTTCAGCCATAAAAAGCCACTCTCGTATCGGTTGAAGCGAGCCTTCTCACTCAACTCCTTCAGGATAAAGCGTTTGTTCTTCGCATCAAGTTCAGAAGGAATCAGGTTGTAGATTTCCTCTATCTGCAACTTGTGTTCAGGATCGTATTTCGTGATGTCACGCTTATATGTTCGGATGATACCTCGCTGTTCCTCAAGGACTTGTTTTAAATTATTGGTATCAAGATACTTCTGCACCACGGCAGGCATTCCACCTATCAACAAATAAAGACGCACTAATTCAAGCATCCTCCTATGGATAAAACCATCCATGGGTTTACGTTGTTCATAGCACTCTTTCAAATGCGTCAACACATCTTCTCCAACGCCAATTGCCAAAGCAAATTCCTCCAAATCAAGTGGATACATTTCCATCTCATCCATATACCCCACAGGAACACTGCGAATGTCCTTAAGTTCCACCCCCAACAGCGAGCCACTCATCACATAACGGTAACTGCCTTCCTCAACCAAGAATTTTATGGCAGTCACGATTTCCTTACATTCCTGCACCTCATCAAAAAAAACGAGAGTCTTGCCGGGAATCAAGCGCCGATTCGTGAACGCAGACAAACGCATCAACAGGTCTTCGGCACTCTTTGCCTCGCCAAACAATGCCAATGCCTCGGGCTTATCCACAAAATTAATCTCCACGAAATGCTCAAAACATTCCTTCCCAACACGACGGATAGAGAAGGTTTTTCCTACCTGACGAGCACCTGTAACTAATAGTGCACGTTTGTCTTGCAGTAAAAACTCTCGTATTACATTGTGTTTCTTGCGATTAATCATTTCATCATCCTTTTTTAATCCAAGCACAAAAATAGATAATTTTACATTATCCAACATAAAATCGACCTATTTTTTACACTTTTCCAATGCTAAAACAGGCATTTTATTACACTTTTCCAATGGAAAATTGGGGCATTTTTGACACTTTTCCAACTTTTTGAAAGCTATGACTCACTTCTTTTCCCTAAACCTCACAATCGCCTCGATAATCTCATCATTATCATCGGAAATGGTGAGAATCATATTCTTATACAACCCTTTGTCACTTAGGTCTTTAAGTAGCTTATATGCCGGAATGACATTGGTGTAATAGTCTTTGCCCATGAAAATCATTGGGCTGGCGTAGCCTTCGCTCTCGTAGTGGTTTTGGCCTGCATCTTGGAAGATTTCCTGCATGGTGCCTGCGCTGCCGGGGGTGTAGATGATGCCACCCTTCGCGATGGTGACGACACCGTCTTCGCGCACACTATTGTCGAAATACTTGGCGATGTCGGTGGCAAAAGGCGTGGTCGGCTCGTGACCGTAATACCATGTCGGGATGGCGAGGCTACGATAGTCGGTTTTCAATGGGAAACGCTCCATCACCTCGAAAGAACAACGCAGCCAGCCTTCGTCCTTGTAAGTCGGCGAGGGCATGAGCATGTCGATGGCTTCATCCACTTCGGCCTCGCTCCTACCCGCCATCCAAGTCCCAAGATGTGCTGCCTCCATCGCACCAGGGCCACCGCCCGTGACCATCAGGCGACCCATTTCAGTCAGCCGTTTACTTAAAAACACGATTTGGCGGTATTGTGGGTCGTCGCGGCGCTTGGCATGACCACCCATGATGCCGATGACGTCCTTTTCATCGTATAAATCAAGCATCTTGTAGAGCTGATACGTGATGAAATGGTCGTGAAGGGCACGCGCCAATGTTTCCACCACTTCATGGCCTCGTTTGCCTTGGGCGAGATAATGCTGATAGACCTTCATGTCGTGGCAATTCGAGAAAGTGGATTCATCGTGGTAATCATAGCCCTCATACAGTTTCTCACTGTTATACAGCTTTTTAATATAGATATCAAAAGGCTTGCCCATTTTGCGGAAATAAAGGCTGAGGTCGTCGTTGGACAGAATTTCCATCACACGATGGACGATACCCGCAGCATCAAGGCCAAACTTGTGCATCAAAGCGGATGCCTGCCCCGACTCGCCAAAACGGTCGTCCATGCCAATGCAACACATGCGAATGGGATGGTTTTCAGCCAAAAATTCCGCCACCGCACCACCTAAGCCACCAGCTTTTTGGTGCTCTTCGATGGTGAAAATCATTCGAGTATCGTCGGCAGCCTTGGCAAGAATTTTGCAATCCAACGGCTTGATAGTGTGCATATTGATGACACGTGCCGAAATATTCATGCGCTCTAACATGTGTGCCGCCTGAAGTGCCTCCCACACCTCGTGGCCCGTGGCGACGAGGGTAATATCTGAGCCATCACGCATCAGTTGTGCCTTCCCAATCTCAAACTCCTGGTTTTCAGCAGTGAAATCCGGAACGGCCTCTCGTCCAAACCGAATATAAACCGGCCCATTACATTCCAAAATGGCTTTCTCAGTAGCGATTTTGGCCTGTGTGGCATCGCAGGGCGAAATGACCGTCATGTTGGGCAACACACGCATGGTGGCAAAGTCCTCCAAAGCCTGATGCGTGGCTCCGTCAGGGCCAACCGAAACACCAGCATGGGCACCGCCGATGACGACATGCACATTGTTGTAACACACCGAGATACGAATCTGGTCGTTGGCCCGATGCGCCGCAAAAACGCCGTAGGTGCTGAACACGGGAATCTTGCCGCTCAAGGCCAAGCCAGCGGCAGTTGCCACGGCATCCTGCTCAGCGATTCCCATGGAGAAAAAACGTTCAGGGAAAGCCTCGGCAAAGAGGTTCATGCCTACTGAATTGGTGATGTCGGCACCGAGACCGACCACGCGGCTATCTTGTTGGGCCGCAGCGAGAACGCCCTCGCCGAAGCCTGTTTTTGTGGGTTTGTTGCCTTTATTTTCGTATTTCATAGTTCAAGATTTCAAGTTCAGATTCGCTTTGCGTCACTTCGAGGAACGACGTTGTCAACTTGTGATTTTATGCTTAGATTGCTTCACTACGTTCGCAATGACGCGAAGCGCGTCCAATTGTCAACTATTCAACTCATCCAAAAATCCCTGCAAATGTTCCTTGGTCGGTACTTTGCCGTGCCATTGGTTGTTGTTTTCTATGCTTTTCACGCCTTTGCCCATGATGGTGTCGGCAATGATGACCGTCGGCCTACCTTGCTCTTTGTCAGCTATTTCCAAGGCCATTTGGATTTGTTCCATGTCGTGCCCGTCGATTTCAATCACATGCCATCCGAAGGCCTTCCATTTGTCGCGCAGCGGGTCGATGGCCATCACTTTTTCCGTGCCGCCGTCGATTTGCAGTCGGTTGCGGTCGATGATGGCGCAGAGGTTGTCCGCCTTGTGGTGTGCCGCAGCCATTGCCGTTTCCCACACGCTTCCCTCCTGTTGCTCGCCGTCGCCCATGATGCAGAAAATGCGGTTCGGCTTGCCGTCCATCTTGGCTGCCAACGCCATGCCGAGTGCCACGCCGAGACCTTGTCCGAGACTTCCCGAACAAGTTTCCAAGCCCGGCAAACGGAACTCATAACTTGGATGGCCTTGAAGTCGGCTGCCTAATTTTCGGAGCGTAAGCATCTCGTCTTCAGGGAAATATCCCGCCGCAGCCAAAGTTGCATACAACACAGGAGCCGTATGTCCGATGGAAAGCACCACCTTGTCGCGCCCTTCCCAAAGGGGATTTTGTGGATTATGGCGCAAATGATTGAAATACAACACTGTGAAGATGTCAACCAAGTCCAAGGAGCCGCCCGTATGTCCTGAGCCAGCCTCAGCCAAAGCGGTCAAAATCAGTTTGCGAATGTGCTTCGCCTTTCCTTCCAAACCTTGCAATCCTATCATATCAATTCGATTAAATCATTTACCACGTAAAAAATACAAACACAGGCGTAAATCACTTTCAAGCCTGTGCCGACCAAAAAGCCAAAAAACGAGCCGAAGGCCGCCTTCAATGCCCTATCGCTTTCTGTCCCCGCCGAGGTCTCGCCGATATACGCTCCAATGAACGGCCCGAGTAGCACCGCAATGAAACCTATCGGAAAAACCAAAGTGAAAAGCAGTCCCAAAACCAGGCCGATAGTGCTGCCGCGCACTCCCGCTTTCGTGCCGCCAAACTTCTTCGTTCCCCACGAGGGCACCACATAATCCAAAGCAAAAACGATGGCTGCAATAATACCCATAACTAACAGAAAACTTGCAGAATACACTATCCCGTCGACAAACGACAACGCCAAAAGTCCGAGAAAACTGAACGGAGGCCCTACGATGCCCGGCACGATGGAACCCACCAATCCAAGAAGGACGAGCAAGATGGCCGCAATGATGAGAACGACATTCATAATATCGGTTTTAGTTCGCGAAAATAGGAAATTTTGCCACCTGCCGCGCCAAAAACTTTGATTTTTTGCAAAACACCACTACATTTGCACCATCAAAACACTGCACATGAAAAGATTTCTACTCCTTATCTTAATAAGTTTCACCGTTTCCACCGCTTTCGCCCACGATTTCATCAGTCCCATTGGCGGACGGGCAGCGGCGATGGGTGGCAGTTCGGTGGCCTCGCGCGGGCTGTGGGCGATGCAAAACAACCCCGCTGGCATGGCCAATATAGAGAAGTTCAGCTTCGGGCTGTATTATGAAAACCGATGGTTCCTGCCCGAAACGGCCTACAAAAGTGGAGCCATCACCCTGCCGACGAAATTCGGCTGCTTGGGATTGAGTTTCAACCAGTTTGGCTCGTCGAAATACAGTGAAAACAAGTTCGGTTTGGCCTATGCCAAGAACTTTGGTCCTTACTTCCAAATGGGTTTACAGTTGGATTACCTATTGATTAGCCAAGGCGAAACATACGGTCGACAAAGTGCCATCACCTTTGAGTTGGGCATTCAGTCGCAAGTTACTGAAAAGCTGCGACTTGGCACATACATTTTCAATCCCGTCAGTTTTCGTTTGCAGCAAAGTCTCAACCAAGAAAAGTTGCCCATCGTGTTCCGTTTCGGTGCCGCCTACCAGTTCACCAAGGACTTCGTCGGGCAGTGCGAAATCGAGAAAAACACCGAACGCGAGGGCATCAGCCTGCGCGGAGGCTTGGAGTTTGAGGCATTGAAACACCTCTACCTCCGCGCAGGGGTGCAATCGAACCCTGGTATTTTGACTTTTGGTCTCGGCTATGCGTTCAGTTTCGTCAGCATCGACGCAGCGGCACAATTGCATCAAGAACTCGGCTCTTCCATCCAAATCGGCATGATTTTCAGTATCGGTAAATGACCATGAAACGACTGATTTTCACCATATTGATTCTTGTTTCCTGCCTTTTCGCGAAGGCACAAATCGCCATTGACACCTTGAGTACTGACGCCTTGAACGAACTGCTCATCGAGCAGATAGAACGCTTGGCCGAAGACAGCGACGAAGACACTGATTTTGAAGACCTTTTGGAGAACTACATCTTCTACAGCGAGAACCCCGTCAACCTCAACAGCGACGAGGTGATGCAATTGGTGGAGCTGCGGCTGCTCAACGTGTTCCAATTCGAGGAATTGCAGAAATACCGCCGCTATTACGGTGATTTTCTGTTTCTTGAGGAGTTGGAGATGGTGGAAGGCTTCGACGCGCTGACCATCAGCATCATCGCGCCAATCGTCTACATCGGACAAGACAGAGGCAAAGAGAAAATCACTTTTGACAAATTGGCGCGTTACGGCAAGCATCAAATCTTGGGCCGTTACGAGCAAATCCTTGAGCGACAGGCAGGTTACGACGACATCAGCGACTCGGCACTGTTAGCCAAACCCAACTCGCGGTTTTTGGGCAGTCCGCAACGCTACCAACTGAAATACACCTACAATTACAGGAACAAGATTCGCGCAGGTTTCGTGTTGGAGAAAGACCCAGGCGAGATGTTTTTCACCGACAAAGTGAGCGACACCATCCAAAAACTGCTTGGCAAAAACTACCAACGCGGCTTCGATTACGTAGGTTTTCATCTCTATGTCAAGGATTTGGGCATCGTGAAGGCTGCTGCGCTTGGCGATTACCAATTGGCTTTCGGTCAAGGGCTTACGATGTGGTCGGGGATGAGTTTCGGCAAGGCGGGTACGGGCAGCAGTGTGATGAAACAAGGACGCGGTATCAGTCCAAAAACCTCCGCTAACGAGACAATGTTCATGCGCGGCGCGGCGGCCACCCTTGGTAAAGGTCCGTTCAGGGGCACGGTGTTCTATTCCAACCGTTTGGTTGATGCCAACATTAGCGTGGCCGATAGCTTGGACGATGTGGAACTCGTCAGCAGCCTGCAAGAGACTGGTTATCACCGCACTATAGGAGAGCTTCAAGACCGCCATGCCATTCGTCAGCAAGTCGTGGGCGGACATTTGTCCTACGCCATCGCGCATTTTGAGGTTGGCTACACCTTGCACCACACTTGGCTCAACGTGCCGTTGCAAATCCGGCCCACCAACTACAACCATTTTTATTTCCAAGGCAAACAACTCACCAACCAAGGCATTGATTTCAAATATGTTAAGGGCAAGTTCGCTTTCTTCGGCGAGGGTGCCATGAGCATCAATCCTGATACGCTTTCGTTGCAAGGCACTTCAGCCCTCTCCCGCTTTGCCGGTTTGGTTGGGATGACCATAAAACCCGCTGGTTATCTGAATTTTACCCTGCTCTATCGCGATTATGGCAAGGCCTATCAAAACCTCTATTCCAATGCCTTCAGCGAAGGCAGCCGCAACCAAGGCCAGCGCGGCATCTATTTGGGCGCGGAGGTTGCCCCAGCCCCATATTGGAACCTGTTGCTCTACGCCGACCAGTTCCAGTTTACTTGGCTCACCTCGCAAGTCAACGCGCCGAGTTGGGGCCACGACTACTACATGCGCCTCAGCCATAGCTTCAACAGGCGGACAAACGCTTACCTGCAAATCCGTTCAAAGACCAAGATGAAAAACTCGACCGACGCTTTCGTCTTCAGCCACTACCCCGTTTTCTACACGAAAAACTCCGTGCGGTTCAACATCAACTATCAGATTGGCAGGGATTTCCATTTCAGCAACAAGGCCGAATACGCCCACTACCGCAACGACGACGGCAGCAACAGCCACGGCTTTTTCATCTGTCAGGATGTGGCCTACAAGCCTGAAAACAAGCCGTTCAGCCTCACCTTCCGTTACGCCATCTTCGACACCGACGACTACGATTCCCGCGTCTATGCCTACGAGAGCGACGTGCTCTATTCCTTCTCGGTGCCAGCACTTTACGGCAAGGGCATGAGGGTGTATCTGTTAGGAAAATGGAAGCCATTCAACAACCTGACGCTCTACGCCCGCATCGGCAGCACCATCTACAACGACCGCGACGAAATCAGCAGCGGCCTGACGCTCATCAAGTGCAATCATAAGACAGATTTGAAGGTGGAGGCGATTTGGAAGCTGTGAATTGCTTGCATTTATCTTGTATCTTTGCTCTTTGAAACAACTGAAGCTACAAAAGGAACCATGCAATTATAGTTGTGAATTGCTTGCATTTATCTTGTATCTTTGCTCTTTGAAACAACCCGAAGAAATGAAATACACAAAAGCACAGCGTTGTGAATTGCTTGCATTTATCTTGTATCTTTGCTCTTTGAAACAACGGTTTGTGCCAAAATTATAAACCCGAAATTGTTGTGAATTGCTTGCATTTATCTTGTATCTTTGCTCTTTGAAACAACGCCAAAGAGGTTGCAACCAGCCCACAGGTTGTTGTGAATTGCTTGCATTTATCTTGTATCTTTGCTCTTTGAAACAACTGATGGCCTCGTAGAAACTTCTGTAGAATAGTTGTGAATTGCTTGCATTTATCTTGTATCTTTGCTCTTTGAAACAACCCTGACTCGTGCCGCCAACCTATTACGTTCGTTGTGAATTGCTTGCATTTATCTTGTATCTTTGCTCTTTGAAACAACTGGGCTTGGGAAGGATTTGAAGGCTCGGCAGTTGTGAATTGCTTGCATTTATCTTGTATCTTTGCTCTTTGAAACAACACGGGGTCGGTCGCGCCGTGGCTGAATGTCGTTGTGAATTGCTTGCATTTATCTTGTATCTTTGCTCTTTGAAACAACGCTACAACATTTTCTTATGTATTATTCCACAGTTGTGAATTGCTTGCATTTATCTTGTATCTTTGCTCTTTGAAACAACTTCAGCCATTGCTGCACGCCAGTCCACCACGTTGTGAATTGCTTGCATTTATCTTGTATCTTTGCTCTTTGAAACAACGCCAGCGGAGGCCTCTCCATCGAATGGCTGTTGTGAATTGCTTGCATTTATCTTGTATCTTTGCTCTTTGAAACAACCGCCGTAGTGGACATTGTATGGGAAGGGCTGTTGTGAATTGCTTGCATTTATCTTGTATCTTTGCTCTTTGAAACAACAATAGTAATTTTCGTTGTCAAAATTTTGTCGTTGTGAATTGCTTGCATTTATCTTGTATCTTTGCTCTTTGAAACAACTGCTCAGTACCAAGCAACTCTTTTTGTTGGGTTGTGAATTGCTTGCATTTATCTTGTATCTTTGCTCTTTGAAACAACTTGTATTAAAATATTCGAACAACTCGGATAGTTGTGAATTGCTTGCATTTATCTTGTATCTTTGCTCTTTGAAACAACTTTATGACTTACAAAATAAACAATTCTAAGTTGTGAATTGCTTGCATTTATCTTGTATCTTTGCTCTTTGAAACAACCAGTAACTATAGGGGTGCTTAACTTGTTTGTTGTGAATTGCTTGCATTTATCTTGTATCTTTGCTCTTTGAAACAACAGAACTTGTGTGGCTTTCCTCTGTTCATCGTTGTGAATTGCTTGCATTTATCTTGTATCTTTGCTCTTTGAAACAACGACATTGAGAACCTACACCCAAAGGACGCTGTTGTGAATTGCTTGCATTTATCTTGTATCTTTGCTCTTTGAAACAACGCAAGACGATTAGGAGCAACCAACACAAACGTTGTGAATTGCTTGCATTTATCTTGTATCTTTGCTCTTTGAAACAACAAAACTACCAACAGAGACAAGACAACGATTGTTGTGAATTGCTTGCATTTATCTTGTATCTTTGCTCTTTGAAACAACGCCCCTTTGGTTGAGGCATCCGCTTCGGTTGTTGTGAATTGCTTGCATTTATCTTGTATCTTTGCTCTTTGAAACAACAAAGACGCGGAACAAAATCATCCGAGTACGGTTGTGAATTGCTTGCATTTATCTTGTATCTTTGCTCTTTGAAACAACACGCGGTTTGTCAATGACATATTTAGACGTGTTGTGAATTGCTTGCATTTATCTTGTATCTTTGCTCTTTGAAACAACTTTGGAGACATATTTACATACTCTTTGAGAGTTGTGAATTGCTTGCATTTATCTTGTATCTTTGCTCTTTGAAACAACTGGGTTTGGTCAACATCAGGGAAGAGGTTTAGTTGTGAATTGCTTGCATTTATCTTGTATCTTTGCTCTTTGAAACAACGGTCAATACCGTAAGAAAGTAGCATCGTAGTTGTGAATTGCTTGCATTTATCTTGTATCTTTGCTCTTTGAAACAACCATACTTCACGATAATTCAGTTCTTCACCAGTTGTGAATTGCTTGCATTTATCTTGTATCTTTGCTCTTTGAAACAACCTTCAATGCTTGATTGGGAAATCGAAGCTCGTTGTGAATTGCTTGCATTTATCTTGTATCTTTGCTCTTTGAAACAACATACAACTACCGTGGCACAAACTCCCTGAAGTTGTGAATTGCTTGCATTTATCTTGTATCTTTGCTCTTTGAAACAACTTAGCTGGCATATGTGGCGACCGAGTGATGTTGTGAATTGCTTGCATTTATCTTGTATCTTTGCTCTTTGAAACAACTTTCCAAAAAATATCTTATATCTTTTGGATGTTGTGAATTGCTTGCATTTATCTTGTATCTTTGCTCTTTGAAACAACCAAATGCTATAAAGTATCCCTAATAATAATGTTGTGAATTGCTTGCATTTATCTTGTATCTTTGCTCTTTGAAACAACTGCAACAGCCTGTGATGGGCAGCGCTTCGCGTTGTGAATTGCTTGCATTTATCTTGTATCTTTGCTCTTTGAAACAACCTAACTATTTTTTGTTCCATATAATGCGGCGTTGTGAATTGCTTGCATTTATCTTGTATCTTTGCTCTTTGAAACAACATTTCTTGTCCACACACACGTAGACGAATTGTTGTGAATTGCTTGCATTTATCTTGTATCTTTGCTCTTTGAAACAACCAATGAAAAATCAATGGTATCACGGTCACTGTTGTGAATTGCTTGCATTTATCTTGTATCTTTGCTCTTTGAAACAACGCCAGCGGTCATACACGGCTAACTTGCGATGTTGTGAATTGCTTGCATTTATCTTGTATCTTTGCTCTTTGAAACAACCATAGTTTTCATTTAGTATTTTTTATTTGGTTGTGAATTGCTTGCATTTATCTTGTATCTTTGCTCTTTGAAACAACGCGCGTCATCTCTGCATCATTCCAATTCTCGTTGTGAATTGCTTGCATTTATCTTGTATCTTTGCTCTTTGAAACAACAACTTAACACACCTGAAAATGAATAACTTAGTTGTGAATTGCTTGCATTTATCTTGTATCTTTGCTCTTTGAAACAACAAATTGAATAAATACCTTGAGATTGAGGTAGTTGTGAATTGCTTGCATTTATCTTGTATCTTTGCTCTTTGAAACAACTGTACGATAGTTATGATTTTGAAGGCAACGGTTGTGAATTGCTTGCATTTATCTTGTATCTTTGCTCTTTGAAACAACGACGAATGGCACATGTTTAGAAAAATCGATGTTGTGAATTGCTTGCATTTATCTTGTATCTTTGCTCTTTGAAACAACGGTAGATCTGCTCACCATTGTCCTCATAGGGTTGTGAATTGCTTGCATTTATCTTGTATCTTTGCTCTTTGAAACAACAGCAGAATCATTCTGCAATGTCAGACCACGGTTGTGAATTGCTTGCATTTATCTTGTATCTTTGCTCTTTGAAACAACACCTGCTCTATCTCGGTACGCTTCTCAGATGTTGTGAATTGCTTGCATTTATCTTGTATCTTTGCTCTTTGAAACAACCCTCACATTGTTAAGAAGCTGTGCAGAGGCGTTGTGAATTGCTTGCATTTATCTTGTATCTTTGCTCTTTGAAACAACATATTAACAAGATTACTCAGCGTTGGGATTGTTGTGAATTGCTTGCATTTATCTTGTATCTTTGCTCTTTGAAACAACTGAATCCATGCCCTCACCTATAACTGTGACGTTGTGAATTGCTTGCATTTATCTTGTATCTTTGCTCTTTGAAACAACTCGATTTCAGTGATGAAACAAGCCGCGAGAGTTGTGAATTGCTTGCATTTATCTTGTATCTTTGCTCTTTGAAACAACTTCAATAATAGAAGTTAAAGGCAACTCAATGTTGTGAATTGCTTGCATTTATCTTGTATCTTTGCTCTTTGAAACAACAATATTCAACGGACAAGAACTAACAAAAGAGTTGTGAATTGCTTGCATTTATCTTGTATCTTTGCTCTTTGAAACAACCATTTCTTTGGTATTGCCATGGGCTTTCTCGTTGTGAATTGCTTGCATTTATCTTGTATCTTTGCTCTTTGAAACAACCTGATACCGCTAAAAAAACAGTCACGGAGTGTTGTGAATTGCTTGCATTTATCTTGTATCTTTGCTCTTTGAAACAACAAAGAGGCTTTTGACTCCAAGTATGGTGTTGTTGTGAATTGCTTGCATTTATCTTGTATCTTTGCTCTTTGAAACAACAGTATTTGAGCAACACCCAAGTTGCAGCAGGTTGTGAATTGCTTGCATTTATCTTGTATCTTTGCTCTTTGAAACAACGACACGCAGCCATACGCAGACTGTTGGGAAGGTTGTGAATTGCTTGCATTTATCTTGTATCTTTGCTCTTTGAAACAACGTGAGAAGTCTGTTCTCGCAGCAGCAGTTCGTTGTGAATTGCTTGCATTTATCTTGTATCTTTGCTCTTTGAAACAACTCATGCCCGACAAGTGCCCGTACTATGTGCGTTGTGAATTGCTTGCATTTATCTTGTATCTTTGCTCTTTGAAACAACTGGCGGTACCACACCCAACGGAACATACACGTTGTGAATTGCTTGCATTTATCTTGTATCTTTGCTCTTTGAAACAACTCTCAGCGCGGGCAGCCTTGGTGTCAATAGTTGTGAATTGCTTGCATTTATCTTGTATCTTTGCTCTTTGAAACAACTAAAAGTCCGAAAACAGGCTTGTAATAGTCGTTGTGAATTGCTTGCATTTATCTTGTATCTTTGCTCTTTGAAACAACGTCGTCACGCTCGCCAACGACGACAGGACAGTTGTGAATTGCTTGCATTTATCTTGTATCTTTGCTCTTTGAAACAACCCTAAACGGGCAGGTAACAGAGCCTTTTGGGTTGTGAATTGCTTGCATTTATCTTGTATCTTTGCTCTTTGAAACAACTTTGCCATTGACGACAACGGCAACGTTATTCGTTGTGAATTGCTTGCATTTATCTTGTATCTTTGCTCTTTGAAACAACCCCTTGTCGTAGTAGATGTAACCGTTGGTCGTTGTGAATTGCTTGCATTTATCTTGTATCTTTGCTCTTTGAAACAACAATAGATTCCCCAACGTCCCTTGTTGGTCTGTTGTGAATTGCTTGCATTTATCTTGTATCTTTGCTCTTTGAAACAACATCCTTGGAAATCAAAGCCAATCACTTGCAGTTGTGAATTGCTTGCATTTATCTTGTATCTTTGCTCTTTGAAACAACACGATATGTGTAACAAGAAGAGCCACAACGATTTAAAAGTTGTTTCAGAAAAGAAAAATCCCGCCCTTTCGAGCGGGATTTTTCTTTTGTTTCCGCAGTTTTTCCCATTCAAAACAGCTCCAATTGCTGGCATGGAGTGTCCACCGCCTTGGGTTTGCAGTTGCTAAAAATCTCCATTTCGCCAAACTGCTTGTCGGTGATGCACAATATCCCAATGTCGCCAAACTCAGGCATGAACGACTTCACCCGCTTAATATGCACCTCGGCGTTTTCGCGGCTGGGACAATGCCGCAAGTAGATGGAAAACTGGAACATCGTGAAGCCGTCGGCCATGATGCGCTTGCGAAAATCGGCGTAGGCCTTGCGCTCCTTTTTCGTTTCCGTCGGCAAATCGAAAAGCACAAGCACCCACATAATCCTGTATTCGCTGAAACGGTCCATCATAATTCCATTATCGGATACACCACTTTGCGCAACTCTCCGCCGAAGCACTTGGCAAGCGAGGCCGTGGTTTGCGTAACTGCTACCATCAACGGGCTGCGCCTTCCGTCGATGACGACCTCTTTCACGGGCAAGCCCAACAATTGCCGCTTCAAATCGGTGGTCAGTTCGCTGCAATCCGCGCCACTGCGCAAAATCTCTATCACCAACTCATCAACGTAAGGCCGATACGGTTCCATGATGTCGTCGGCCAAACAAAAGGCATTGTAACGGTTGTGATGATGGATGCCGAAGGTGGGCAGCAATCCGCTGGCCACCAAAGCCCGCGCCACCACCGCCCTGACGATGGCATAACCGTAGTTGAGCAGGTTGTTGGGTGCATCGCCCTCGCGGTCGCGCACAAAACGTTCCATTTCTGGGAAAACTGACTTCCAATAATAGGCTGCCGCTCGACCTTCAAGGTTTTCGCTGTCGCCACTCTTCACATCGTTGGCCCAAGCTATCATACAGCCCACCTCTGCCCCACTCAACCGCTTCAGCACCGAGGCCTGATTGCGGATTTTGGTTTGGACGGTTTGTTGCCAAAGCTGTTTCTTCAATGGCAGAGAAGCCTCAATCTGCCAACGGAAACGCTCGCTTTGCACGGTATGGCCTTCTAAAGGAAGCAACAAACCCGCCGGCATGTGCTTCTCGTCGCAAGTGACCACGGCGCAATTATTTTGCAGCAAGGCATCCATCGCCCCGTTGGTGATGGTGATTTGCCGGTCTTCTAAAACCACCACGCCGATGTCCTCGATGGGAACAGTCTTGGTCACTTCCTGTTGCGTTTGGGCATCGTTAAGCCTAATAACGAGTTGCGCGTTTTTCAGCGATAGGTAGGCCGGATTGCCGAAGAATAGGGTTCGTTTGATCATGGTTGTTTTAGTTTGTTAAGTTGTACCCAAATTGGTTACGACTCAATTTTCTTTCCGTTTAGTTCAATAACATTACCTAATCTGTCGACTTTGATGGGTAAGCAGGTTTCTTTAATTGACGACTTATCGTCTGTAAATTCCACTTTGTTTAATTGCGTAAACTCCGTCTTATCGACAATAACTTTTGCCACCGAAAAAGGAATTGCATACAATCTACTTCCTGTAAAACTAACTGATTTGTAAATCTTTGATTTATCAATCGAATTTATTCCTTCCTTCAATTCAACTTTCGTCGGCAGATAAACCAAATCGTTTGGCGAAAGGATGAACAAGAGTTTGGCATCGGATGTAACCAATTGCTGCTCTTGTAGATAGATTTCGATGCAGTTGCGCCATTGCGAACCGTATTTCTTTTGGCAATCAATCATCACATTGAGCGGAATGGTCAGATAAGAGCGAACGGTTTCCGTTTCGCCAGTTTCCTTGTTCGTCTTTTCTGTCCCGAAAATGGCGAAGAAAAGGTTGGTGCCTTTGGCGGCCTCAACGTATTTTGTAGCCTTGTTCCCGTTTTGTCCAACAGCGAACTTTTCGGCCTTCTCATATACACGCACTTTCACAATCGGCTGATGGAACTTACCTTTGTTGAGCGCAACAATATTGCGATTCATCTCATCAATACCGTCGGGCGAGAACGCGAGTTCTGGATTTCCACCTTTGGCCTCCAAATGCGCCAACAGGATTTTCTGTATGCCCGTGTCAGTAATTTTCTTGATTTTTTCTTTTGCTGTCTCCACATCAGATATTCCTTTGAATACAGAAACTAAATCATTTCCGAAACGAGAAGCGAAATAGCGTTCTTTTACGTTTCCGTTTTCATTTTTTATTTCTTGAGAGAAATAGTAAATTGCTATTTTCTTGACATCAATATCCGACCAAATATCCTTGTTGTCCTCCACATATTTCTTGATGTATTTGGCATCGCGGCCTGCATCCAACAACTCGATTACTTTCTTTTTGAAATCCTTGTTTACGATACGTTTTGGGGTCTTAATTGCCTCATTTAAAGGAACTTGTTTTACAAAACGCAGATTCACCTCGCCAAAAACGGTGTCTTTGTGCATCGACTTGCGAATTGCCCAGCTGTCGCCTTTCTTCTGCTTCACCATCACCTTTTTGCCATTCTCATCGTAGTGCTGGTAACTGTTTGTGGTCTTGTTGATAACACGCAAATTCTGCTTGAAACTTACGACAATGTTCTCCAATGCGTGTTTGGCATCCGTAGTGAACGAATCCCAAGGCTTTAAGAACTTATCAGGTACATTCTTTTTAATCTTTTCTTCACTTTCTACCCAAACGCCATTTTCATTTTTTACTTTTTTCTTATACTCAACTTCTTTGAAAGAACAGAGTTGTTTAGCCAATCCAACTTGTAATTTTCGGTTTTCAGTTTTTGCACTTTCATTATTCAAATACTGAATATGCGACCTTGTTGCACAAGCTATAACGATGGCATCCATAGCGTGGTGGCGGTGGTCGATGCGCTTTTTATTGAAGCCCTTTTGCAGTTCGAGCGGCATATTTGGAATTATATGTCCCTCGTTGTTTACTGACAAAAATGATTCTTTGATTGGCAATTTCTTCATTACCTCGTCAATAACCTTTTTCTGCTCTTTTTCACCTAATGATTTATAATAATCTGTATAAGAACTATTTATCGATTCATTTCTTGACTTGGAGCAGACAATCAACTGTTCTTCAAACAGACGTTTAAATTCGGCTACAAGTTCATCGTCACTTATTTTGCCCGTCAGTTCATTCAAACGGCGGAAACGCGGCAAAACAATGCTGTTCCAAACATCGTTCATTCCCCAATCCTTTTTCAGACGGTCGGTGATGGAGCCGTTGCACGAAATCAGGTTCTTTGATACGGCTTCCTGCTCGTATTCGCCATTTTCGAGTTTCTCGCGGACGATGTTCGACAGCAAGCCTTTCACCAGTTTGCTGATATAGCGGCTGTCGTTCAACTGCCTTTCGATGAAACCGTCGGGAATGTCGTCCATCAGCAGCTTCTTCATTTTCGCACGATTGCTGGAATAATGGTCTTTCACGAACTTTTCGTATGCCTCAACCGACAGAATTTCAACCACTTTGCCTTGGCTGATTTGAACCTTTTCGCCTTTATGGTTCTTGATAAACTCAAATCCCAACTGTCTGTCTTTGAGTTTGTTCACCTCGGCCTCACAGATTACCTTGTTGCTGAATGAATCGTCAAAGTAGCGCGATTGGGGAATCACGTGTTCTATTTCGTAAGCCGACGTGAACAACTTGGCAAGCGGAATCATCTCGCCCGTGTAGGGTGAGCGGTATTTTTGTTCCAACCAACACTTATACCTTGTAATGTCAGCCTTTGAAGGTTGTGCTGACTTGGAAATTTTGCTGACGAAATCAAAATCCTTGTCGTTTTTGGTCAGATTGTCAAGTGCGTTTTCCTCATAAATGCGCAAGATGTCCTGTTGGCTTGGCGAATATGGGCGTACATTTTCAATTTCCGGGTCGTTCATAAACTCCATCAGCAAAGCCTTGATGCGCAGATTGGTGTTCTCGTTTTCCAATATGCGCTCTGTCATTTTCTTCCGCTTGTCTGCGGGATTCTTCATCTCACGCCCCAGTTCCAAATGGATTTCGTCGATTTGTCCTTCCTGTTTCCAAATATCGCGGACGGTTCGTAGGGTTTCCGTAACCACCTGTTCCACAATGGGATTGCGCAGCGAGTGTTGCTTGAAGTCCTTCAAATAACGGTCGATGTCTTCGGGCTTCTCCCATTTCCCTATTTCCTTGGCCTCCGAATGGCGGTCATAGACGATGTAGCAAGCCAACCAAACAGGCAAAGCTCTAAAATGGGTGATGTCAGGCAGATTGATTGACTTTTCGCGTACTCGGTTTTTGATGTTTTCATCGTATTCGCCTGTTAAAATTTTATCAATGCGCTCCTTCGTTCTGTCGTCAATGGCCTCAACACTCCAATACTTGCCCATCCGCATCAGCGGCAGCAACTTCTTGATGGCCTTTTCGGAATACGATCCGTAGTCTTTTTCGTCAAACTTTATATTTTTCAGTTTGTTGATTGTTTCTGAAGAAAAACCTGTATCCAACAGTATTTTATAAACACCATCGGTAGTTGTCCCGTTTTTATGGCGATTTTGTTTGTTTCTTTTGGATTCCGAGAAGACTGAATCAATTTCAGCCTTTGTTGACACGGAATAAAGCAAATGCCATATTTTAAATGTAAGTTCTGACGAGAGTTTTTCTTTTTCTGTTTTATCTAATTTGGCCAATATGGCAGCACGTGTTTTATTGCACGGATAATCCTTGTCCTCAACGTAGTTCCAACGGTAAGGATATTGGTCTTTACCCTTCTCTTTCTTGAACTTGAAGTACGAGTTGAGCAACGTGTCCTGTTTGATGGAAGCCCTGTCGTTGAGCCAATCGAAGAGTTTTACGTAATCTTCTTCGGTTTTCAGCAATTCGTTGGTTACATCCACATCAGTTTGGAGTTTCCCTGCCGATTGGTTTCCGAACAAGTCCAATTGGCCGTCACTTACGGTTCTTTCTCGTTGGTAAATCCTCAAATTCTGAACGAACTGCCAAAGGCGGAACTCTTGGAACAGCGGATTCGACTTGGCGATACACTTCACAGGATGCTCGTTGCCGTCCTTGTCGAAGTGGCTTTCATACGGGCAGTCGCTGATGAGCGACTTCTTGCTCTTCAGCGGACGCTGGTAGAACAGGATGTCGTTGATGAACAGGTTAGCGAAGTCAGGTTTGGCGATGTTGTTGCGGTGCGCCTCGTTGTTGGGGTAAAGTTCCTCGATGCACCTATTATACAAAGTGGCATCCTTCAATTCAGGTATTAAGGCAACTTGCGTTTCGAGAATCTGCCGCAATTCCTCCTTGTAGTACTTGCGCTCGACCGTGCGAACCAACTTGCCGATGATTTTCTGGTTGGGCTTTTGCAACAGATTGTCATAAATGTAACAACCGACGGTTTTGTGGCTATTATTGAGGTCTTCTTCGGTTTTCATTTTTATCAATTTCCACTCACTATCCCACTCTGCCTCAGTTGGGATTTTAAACTTTCTGCTTATTTGCCCATTCTCATCATATTTATCATTCCCGTCTTTGTCAATATCGACAATAGCAATGATACTTTTTTCTTGACCTATCCAATTCGGAACTTCTTTCTTGAAAATTTTCCCTACATCACCATTTTGAAGAACTATATTCAAAACTTTCAACTCCTTATACTTCTGTCCTGTATCAATAATATCAGCAATAATTTGCCGATCAAAATATTGCCTCGTCTTAGATGTCGTTTTCTCTTCTTCATCCTCGCCACGCAGTTGGTAATAACCACGTTTTTGGTTAAACTGCAACAAAACCCACGCAAGTTCCTCTTTTGTAAGTCTTTGCGTCAGGGCTTTCTTACGTAAGTAGTAGATAGTCCAATCGTAGGGAACTTTCTTGCTATCGGCCACAAGTTGTGGCTGATGTTGTGCAAAATCCTCCAACATTTCTTCAAACGAATCTTTAAAAACGAACTCGAACTTGCCTTGTTCATCTTTACGCCAAGCCAACTTCGGCTCACTATGATTGATAAATTTTCCGTTTTCATCAATCTGTTTGGCAAAATGTTCTGGCAAAAAGCCCATCAGTTTAAGAACACGCAAGAGGCGCTCCCTACGAAGTAAGTATCGTTCCAATAGGCGACGTGCCCCCCTTTTGTCTGTGCGATC
Source organism: uncultured Bacteroidia bacterium (assembly GCA_902782455.1). Classification (GTDB taxonomy): domain Bacteria; phylum Bacteroidota; class Bacteroidia; order Bacteroidales; family F082; genus Limimorpha. Next base: position 49,321 of record CACZNA010000035.1, read on the forward strand.
TTTCGTTTGCGACACAGAATTGCCAGCTTCGAAATCACCCAAAATGTCTGCCGACATCGGGATAATTCTACTTCCTGCCGCACTGATGCCTGTCGGTTTCAGATAAGATGTTTCATTCTCGCGGATCGTTTCTTCCGCATTCACCACTGCCCAACCAATGCTGTTGGTGCCCAAATCGAGTCCTAATATCTTCTTCATAATTGTATTAATTTCGGAATTGAAAAACATTCGTCAAAAATACAAAAAACTTTCAAAAAGCAATTGCACAATCCAAAAAAGTTGTATTTTTGCAGCACAAGATATGCAGCAATTCACAATAAGGATTATTCCGTTGTGAAAACATTTAGGACGGGGCGACTTCGGTTGCCTCGTTTTTTTCAACAACCTTAATCTTGCCCCAAAATAGTCCCAACCATCACCACGTGAAATAGCGGTCATGCCCAACCATTTCCATAGCATTTGGAAAAATGCGGGAACGTGCGCCGCTGTAGGGGTGCACCCATGTGTGCACCCTAATCCATTTTGTGTACCATAAACCCATGTGTGCGCCATGACACAAATGATGATGGCGCAAATAAATTTTTGGAATTGAACACGCTATTATTAAGGACGGACACAATTATTAAGGGCGGACACATGGGTCCGCCCCTACATGGGGAACACACGAAACCGCCGATGTCGACGGTGGTGCGACGGTTTGTTATTCCTTCGTCATCAGTTCCTTCAACAACGCGACGAAACGATCAATATCCTCCTCCGTCGTGTCAAATGCGCACATCCAGCGCACCACGTCGGCATCTTCGTCCCAATCGTAGAAGAAATAATGGTTTTGCAGCTCTTTCCACACCTTGCGGGGCAGCTGGGCAAACACGCCATTGGCTTGCACGGGATAGACCACCTTCACGCCAGGAATGTCCTTCACGGCCTTGTAAAGCAGTTGCGCCATACGGTTCGAGTGCTCGGCATTGCGGCGCCAGAGGCCGTTCTCGAAATAGGCGTCGAACTGCGCCGCAATGAAGCGCATCTTCGAGCACAGTTGCATGGCCTGCTTGCGGCGGTATTTGAACTCGGGGCAGAGGTCGGGATTGAGCAGGACGACCGCCTCGCCCATCATCAAGCCGTTTTTGGTGCCGCCAAACGAGACCGCATCCACACCAAGGTCGGTGGTCATCTCCTTGAAAGTGCAACCCAAGGCCACGGCAGCGTTGCCCAAGCGGGCACCGTCGATGTGGACGTACATGTTGTATTCTCGCGCCAAAGCCACCAAAGCCTTGATTTCGTCCAAAGAATACAGAGTGCCAAGCTCCGTCGGCTGTGTGATGCTGATGACTTTGGGTTGTGAGTGGTGCTCGAAGCCAAAGCCATGCAGACGCGTTTTCACCAATTCAGGCGTCAGTTTGCCGTCGGGTGTGGCCACCGTCAACAGACGACAGCCCACAATGCGCTGCGGCGCACCACATTCGTCCACACTGATGTGGGCAGTCTCGGCACAGACCACGGCCTCATGCGAGTGTGTCATGGCATCAATGCACAAAGTATTACAGCCCGTGCCGTTGAAGGCGAAAAACACGCGGGCTTGTTCGCCAAACTGCTCGCGGAACTTCGCTTCCGTTGCAGCACAATATTCATCATCGCCGTATGCCACAGCGTGGTCCTTATTCACGCGGGCGATGGCCTCCAAAACCTCGGGGCACACGCCCGAATGGTTGTCGCTTCCAAATCCTCTTTTCATATTGTTGAGTTGTTAATCGTTGAATTGTTGAATTGTTATTGACACATGGCAAAGATACGGCTTTTCCAATTACACAAGCTTATCCTTTCCGTCCAATATCGCTTCTTTCAGTGTGTCATATTCGTAGGTCAGTTTCAGCGAAAAGAAAGGCCTGTGTTCGTCGATGAGGCGGAGGAAAATCTTGTCGCCCTCCCACATGGTAAGTTCGAGAAGTCGCTGTTTTTCAATCCATTCAAGGTCGCCTTCATTGCAGACGATTTGGTCGCCCGTCCAGTCGGTACAGACAAAAATGTGCATGTGCTCGTCGTCGTAGATGTTGTGTACAAAGGTGACGATGCCACAGTAGCGCCATTTCGTCACGGTGAAGCCGGTCTCCTCCCACACCTCGCGCAACATGCAGTCCTCAGGGCTTTCACCCTCTTCGAACTTGCCGCCCACGCCAAGCCATTTGTCGTGGTTGAGGTCGTTCTCTTTCTTGGTGCGGTGTAGCATGAGGTATTGGCTGCCGCGTTCTAAATAGCAAAGTGTAGTTTGTTTCATAGTCTTGATAGCCAAATACTGAAAAACTTGTCATAAACTTCATAAATACCGAGATGACACGTCACCAATTGCTTATCCATCAGTGATTTAATTGTAGTTTGAACCGAACTCGCAGCCGTCAAATGGTGCTTCTTGATGAACTTCGACCCTGTGACGGCCTTGACTTTTCCCTCCTTGTTAATCGCCACTAACAGTTCTTTTTGCTTGGCCGTCAGTTGGTAAAGCAAGTCGGCGTAAATTGTGCCATTGTCTTTCACAATCTCATTCACCGCAACATCAATCAAGTCCATTCCGCATGTTTCGCCCAAAGCGGTATCGGCAAAAAGGTAATTCAACACTTTCTGAATATACCATGTAACGCCTTCAAACCTATTCCAAATCTCCTCCACAACTCCCGATTCCAATTGTTTTCCCGCCTTTTCGAAATGAGTCCTTGCAAATTCGTCATACTTTAACGGATTGATACTTTCCAAATTGAGCGTTGAAGTGGAAGCGTAGAAAGGTCGAGCCGGGGAAGAAAACATCTCTGCAAGCAGATGCCGCTCCGATCCGGAAAACACGAAATTGGCATTGCTGCAATGCTGGATATAAGTCCTCAAAATGGCCTCGACGTTCTTTTCGGGATAATAGGCAATCTGCTGGAATTCATCAATGGCAACGAGGCAAGGCTGGTCTGATTGTCTGATATAATCGAAAATCTGGTCCAAGGTGTTATCGGCGTTTTGGATGTTTCCCACTTCTACGTTCCAAGTCGGGTTTCCCCACGGGTCGAAACTCACACCAGGACGAAGCGAAGTGGCTATTCTGACAAACTTATCGAATGCCTTCTTGCTTTTCGACTGGAGCGTGTTCAATATCACCTTCCCCATCTCCGCAACCATTTCGTTCATGTTTTTGGTCGAATAGATGTCGATGATAAATGTATGGTATTCCGTGCGGATTTCCTCTTGCTGGAAAGCATGGTAGAGAAGTCCCGTTTTCCCCATGCGGCGCGGCGACATCAGCACCACATTGTTGCCGTTGGTCAACTGCCGAATCAGTTTTGCGGTTTCCTCTTCCCTGTCGCAGAAATATTCAGGCCCTTCATAGCCCGATGTGACAAATGGATTTTTCATCGTTCATTTTCATTTCACCCCGCAAAAATACACATTTTTCAAATATTACGTATTTTACGTAACGGTTTTTACGTAATTTTTCAAAAAAGATAGCAAAAAAGCAAGGCGGCCAAACCTGACCGCCTTGCAAAAACCTTTTAGCTCTGGAATTAGATGATACCTTGAGCCATCATGGCGTGGGCAACACGCATGAAGCCAGCGATGTTAGCACCCTT